>NZ_CP086106.1:3585000-4185000 GCF_016765655.2 Skermanella mucosa | reverse complement strand
GCGCACGCCGCTGAACGCGATCATCGGCTTCGCCGAGATCCTGCGCGACGAGCTGTTCGGCCCGCTGGGCAACGAACGCTACGGCGACTATGTCCAGGACATCGTCGGCAGCGGCCGCCACCTGCTGTCGCTGATCAGCGACATCCTGGACCTGTCGAGGATCGACGCCGGCCAGCTCGCGCTGAGGGAGGCGACCATCGACTTGGCGCAGGTCGCCCGCGGCCAGATCCAGGTCGCCGCCGCCGCCGCCGAGGCCGGCGGGGTCACCGTGCTGTGCGATGCCGGGCAGCCCGGCCCGCTGATCCGCGCGGACGAGACCCGGATCCGGCAGATCGTCCAGAATCTCCTGTCCAACGCGGTCAAGTTCACGCCGGCCGGCGGGACGGTCCGGCTGGATGCCCGGGTGGGGCCGGACGAGTCGGTCATCCTGAGCGTCAGCGACACCGGGATCGGGATGCGGCTGGAGGACGTGCCCCGCGCCCTGGAGCCGTTCAGCCAGCTGGAGGCGTCCCTGACGCGCCGGCGGGAAGGCACCGGGCTCGGCCTGGCGATCGTCAAGCGGCTGGTGGAGCTTCACGACGGCGAGTTGCGGATCGAGACGGCGCCGGACGAGGGCAGCACGGTCACCGTAACCTTCCCCCGCGAGCGCAATGCAGGACTGCCGGAGAGCCGGATGCGCCGCCCCCCCGCCGGCGGCGAGCCGGTCGGCCTGGTCCCCTGGAGCGGCGCCCTGTTCGGCCGCTTCGAACTGCTGGACACGCTCCTTCAGGCGGTGCCGATGGCCGTGGCGGTGACGCGCGAGGACGGCATCTGCATAAAGGCCAACCATACCCTGTGCCGCATGTCGGGCTTCGAGATGGCCGAGCTCCTGGGGCGGCCGATCGAGACCCTGCTGGCCGGCGAGGCGGCGTCGGCGCAGCCCGGCCAGGCGCGGGGGCAAGGCGCCCCCCGCAAGCGGGCCCGCCTGCGCGAGCGCCAGCTGGTCACCCGGTTCGGCCGGACCCGCGGGGTCGAGGTGATCCGCGAGCCCTTCGTCGGCCTGGACGGGCACACCTACATACTGCTGCTGCTGAACGACGTCACCGAGCGGCGGCGCACCGCCAAGGCCCTGCGCGACAGCGAGGAGCGTTTCCGGCTGGCCGCCTCGGCGGCGGGCTGCGGCATCTGGGACGCCGATCTGGTGACGGGCGACCGTTGGTTCTCCCCGGCCTACCTCCACATGCTGGGCTATGCCGAGGACGAGCTGACGCTCAGCGACGCCGCCTGGCGGGAACGCATCCACCCCGACGACCGCACGCGGGTCGACGAGGCCCTGGCCCGGCACCTGACCGGCGGCAGCCCGTTCTACGAGGTCGCCTTCCGGATGCGGCACAAGTCGGGGCGCTGGATCTGGCTGGTCGCGCGGGGCGCCGCGTCCTTCGATGCCGGCGGCGAGGCCAGGCGGTTCGTCGGGACGATCTCCGACATAACGGTCGAAGTGGAAGCGCGCGAGGCGCTGGCCGAGAAGTCCGCCTTCCTGGAAACGGTGCTGGCCAACATCGGGCAGGGCATCGTCGTGTTCGACGCCGAGCGCCGCGTCAGGCTGGTCAACGACCGCTTCCTGGCGCTCCACGGATTTCCCCGCGACCTCGGCGCGCCCGGCACCCCGGTCGAGCGGCTGGTCCGGTGGCGGGTCGAGCAGTCCATGGCGCTGGCCGGGAGGTCCGACGCGGCCGTGCTGGACGCGCGGATCGCCGAGGACATGGTCTGGCTGGACAGGTGGCTGTCAGCCCCGCCGCCCGCGCGGATCGACATCGCGGGACACGGCGGGCGGATCCTCGACGTGTGGCGCCAGGACCTGCCGGACGGCGGCTTCGTCGCGACCCAGGCCGACGTCACGGCGCGCCGCCGGGCCGAGACCGCGCTGGCGCAGCGCGAGGATCAGCTCCGCACGATCCTGCGGGTCGCGCTGGTCGGCATCCTGACCGTCGGCGACGATGGCGTGCTGGAGGAGTTCAACCCGACGGCGGAGAGCATGTTCGGCTGGACCGCCGCGGAACTGCGGGGGCGCGACATCGGCATGCTGCTGGCGGAGGAGACCCTGTCCGGGGCCAGCGCCCTCGGCCTGCTGCAGCCCGATCCGGAAACCGGCGACCCGGGCGTCGGCACCGAGTTCCTGGCACGGCGGCGCGACGGCTCCGCCTTTCCCGCCCGGATCGCCATGGCCGCTTTCACGGCCGGCGGGCGCCGGCGCTATGTCGGCGTCGTCGCGGACATCTCGGCCAAGCGGACGGTGGAAGCCGAGCTGCGCGCCGCCCGGACGCGGCTGGACCAGCGGTTCGACGACTTCGTCCGCGTCTCGGTCGAGCTGGAGCAGGTGCGCCGCGAGGCCGACATGGCGCTGCTCCACGCCGAGCAGTCGAGCAAGGCCAAGTCGGAGTTCCTGGCCCAGATGAGCCACGAGCTCCGCACCCCGCTCAACGCGGTGATCGGTTTCTCCGAGATCATGAAGGGCCAGTATTTCGGGCCGCTCGGCTCGCCCAAGTACCAGGAATACGCCGAGGACATCGACCAGTGCGGCCGCCATCTGCTGTCGCTGATCAACGACATCCTCGACCTCTCCAAGGTGGAGGCGGGGCGCTACGTGCTGGAGGAGGAGCAACTCGACCTCTGCCGGATCGTCGACGCCTCGGTCCGGCTGCTGCGCGACCAGGCCGCCGGCAAGGGAGTGATGATCGCCCTTCGGCCCGAACCGGTGCCGGTGGTCATGGGCGACCAGCGGGCATTGAAGCAGGTGGTGGTCAACCTGCTGAGCAATGCGGTCAAGTTCACCCCGCGCGGCGGAATGGTCGAGATCGGCACCCTGGTGGACGCCTTCGGCGATGTCTGCATCACCGTCAAGGATACCGGCATCGGCATTCCCGAGGGCGAGATCCCCCGGGTCCTCGAGGCGTTCGGCCGGGCCAGCAACGTCCGCCAGTCGGGCGAGGAGGGTACCGGGCTGGGGCTCGCCATTGTCGGCTCGTTCCTCAGCCTGCACGGCGCCACGCTGGACATCGACAGCGTGGTCGGCATCGGCACGACCGTCACGGTGCGGCTACCGATCGAGCGGGTGCTCGGGACCCAGCGCCAACTCCAACCCTGGGACATCGTCGATGACCGCTAACACGCCCGAAACCTGGGTCCGGCTGGACCAGGCGCAGCTCGGCGTCGCCATCGCCCGGCACGCGCGGTTCCGGCGCGGCACCGCGAACGGGGCCCGCGCCAACCTGGCGTTCCACGACCTGTCCGGCCTCAGCCTCGCCGGCGCGGACCTGTCGGGGGCCGACCTGACCGGCGCGCTGCTGAAGGGGATCGACGGGCGCGGCATCAACCTGGGCGACGCCGTCCTGTACGGCGCCGACCTGCGGCTGGCCCAGCTCCAGAAGGCGGACCTCAGCCGCACCGACCTGCGCGGCTGCTGCCTGCGCGGCGCCGACCTGACCGGCGCCGTGCTGGAACTGGCCAATATCCGCGAAGGCTCGCTCGCCAAGCTCGACCAGGAGAACCGCATCTCGTTCGAGGCGTCGCCGGCCGAGCTGGTCGGCGCCACCTTCAAGGGAGCCGACCTGACCCGGGCGCGGATCGCCGGAACGCTCGCCATGCAGGCTGACATGACGGACGCCGTGATGGTCGGCGCCAAGCTCGCCCGCGTCGATTTCCGCAACGCGAACCTGACCGGCGTGGTGCTGGAGGGCGCCGAGCTGAGCGAGGTGAACCTGTCCGGCGCCACGCTCCACGGCGCCGTGCTGAAGGGCGCCAACTGGCGGAATTCCCGCATGCAGGGCGCCGACCTGATGGGGGCGGTGGTCGATGCGCAGATCCTCTCGGTCGCCGACGGGGCGAAGAACCTGCCCCGGCCGGCCGGGGAGTTCTCGATCTCGGACCTCCTGCGGGCCCATGGATCGTGGATCAGGACCCAGGGCCAGCAGGGAAAGCGGCTGGAGCTGACCGGGCTGAACCTGGCGGGGCTGGAGCTTCCCGGGGTCGATCTCGGCGGTGCCGTCATCACCAACTGCGCCATGGGGCGGGCCAATCTGGCCGGCGCCGTTCTCACCGTGGTCGACCTCACCATGTCGGACCTGCGCGACGCCAACCTTCAGAACTGCGACCTGCGCGCGGCGACCCTGCGCCGGACCTTCCTTGCCGACGCCGACCTGTCCGGCGCGGTCCTCGATTCCGTCCGCCTGAACGAGCGCGCCGGCAACCGGCTGTTGTCCGCCAACCTGGAGCGCGCCCGCCTGTGGAACGCCCGCCTGCGCGGCGCCTCGCTGCGCCGCGCCCGGATGGCCGGGGCTGAACTGACCCGGGCCGACCTGACCGGCGCCGACTTCGGCGAGGCGGACCTGCGCCACGCGGTCCTGACCGGGGCGACGCTTGACCAAGCGAAATTCGATGGCGCCGACCTGGCCGACTGCCGCGGGATCGAACGGCGGCACCTTGCCGGCGGCCCTGACACGGCCAATGGTCCTGAAACGAAAGAGGCAGGCGGGAAATAAGGCTATTTTCGGCGGAAAGTCAGCCGCTTTTGCGGCGCTCCTGCCACTTCCACCCTCGTCCGTGGGTTAGCTGGGGACAACGCAGTCCCCGGAACAGCCTATGCCGTACGGCATGGGACCGGGCGAGGGAGGGGGATGGGAATGGAAATCGACGTCGTATCCACGCTGGTCGCGGCCATCGTGGTCCTTCTGGTCGGCCGCATGGTCATCTCCAAGGTTGGCTTCCTTCAGCGGTACAATATCCCCGAACCGGTCGTCGGCGGGTTGCTCGCGGCGCTCCTCATCACCGGCCTGCGGGTCGGCGCCGGCATGGAAATCAGCTTCGACATGTCCCTTCAGACCCCGCTGATGCTGGCCTTCTTCGCCACCATCGGGCTGAGCGCCGACATCAAGACCCTGATGCAGGGCGGGCGCGCCGTCCTGGTGTTCTTCGCCGTCGTCGTGGTCATGCTGGTGATCCAGAACGCGGTCGGCGTCGCGGCGGCGATCAGCCTCGACATGCATCCGCTGACCGGCCTGCTCGCCGGTTCGATCACCATGTCCGGGGGGCATGGGACCGGCGCCGCCTACGCGACCCGCTTCGGGGAGGATTACAATCTCCAGGGCGCCATGGAAGTCGCGATGGCCTGCGCCACTTTCGGCCTGGTGCTTGGCGGGCTGATCGGCGGCCCGATCGCCCAGCGGCTGATCTCGCGGAACAACCTGAAGGCGCGGGCCGAATCCGTGCATGAAGGAGCCCCCGGCGAGCTGGGCGGCCACGAGGTGCGGAGCCTGAGCCCGGAAAGCCTCCTGGAGACGCTGTTCCTGATCGTGATCTGCGTGATGGTCGGCACCTTCCTGGGCCAGGTCCTGAAGAACGAGTACCTGACGCTGCCCGCCTTCGTCTGGACCCTCTTCACAGGCGTCGTCATCCGCAACGGCCTCGGCCTGTCCGGCCTGCGCCAGGTGGACGGCGCCACCATCGACCTGCTCGGCACGGTGTCGCTGTCGCTGTTCCTGGCCATGGCGCTGATCGCGCTGCGGCTGTGGGAACTGGTGTCGCTGGCCCTGCCGATCCTGGCCATCCTGGCGGCCCAGTCCGTCGCCATCGCGGCATACGTCTATTTCGTGACGTTCCGCGTCATGGGGTCGAACTACGACGCCGCGGTCATGTCGGCCGGCCACTGCGGCTTCGGCATGGGGGCCACGCCGACCGCGATCGCCAACATGCAGGCGGTCGCCGGCCGCTACGGCCATTCGCCCCAGGCTTTCCTGATCATCCCGATCGTCGGGGCCTTCCTGATCGACCTTGCCAACGCGCTGGTGATCCAGGGTTTCATGAGCCTGCCCCAATTGGGCCTTTGACGGAGGACGCGCCATGATCGACAGGCTGTTCCGCCCGCTGGCGCGGGCATTGGTGCTCGTCACGGCCCTCGGATTCCTGACCGCCTGCGAAAAGGTGCCGGACGAGGCGGCGGTCCGAAGCGCGGTCCAGACGGCGCTCGACACCACCTTCCCCGATCCGCTGTTCGAGATCACCGGGTTCAACCGGGTCGGCAGCGGCCCGCTGCCCGCCGACCCCAACGGCGTCGAGCGGAGGATCGTCTATTACAACGCGGACCTCCGGGTGCTCCGCGACTACTCGTTCAGCGACTGGGAAGCGCTGAACGTGTCGGCCCTCGCCAACCTGCTGGGCGCCACCGAACACGGGCTGCAGGGCATCCGGCGCGACGGCAACCAGACCGGGGACACGGTGGATGTCAACGGCTCCGTCGGGTTCGAACGGACCAACGGCGATTGGCGGCCGGTCGTGGTCGCCCAATCCCCGGTCAGCCAGCCGCCGGCGCTGGACAACACGGGGCCTCCGGCCATCGCCCGCGGGCTGGTGGACCAGATCATGGCCCTGTTCGAAGGACCGCCGACCGACGATGCCGGCCAGGCCCGGGCGATCATCACCGAGGAACTGGACGAAGCGTACCGGCAGATCACGCTGCGGCTCGACCGGCTCCAGCGCGCCTTCGTCGTCGCCGGCGGGCCGGAAGGGGGCGAATACAACCTGATCGCCCGAACCATCGCCGCTTCCATCTCGGCCGACGGCGTGCGCTCGGCCGGCGTTTCGACCGACGGCAGCGTCGAGAACCTGCGCCTGATCCAGGACGGGTCCGCCGACGTGGCGCTGGCGCAGAACGACATCGCGGCGATGGCCGCCCGGGGCGACGGCCTGTTCGAGCGGGCAGGACCGGACCCCGAGCTTCGGGCGCTGGCCAGCCTGTTCCCCGAACCCGTGCACATCATCGTCCGGGCCGACGCGGAGATCGGAACGGTCGCCGACCTGCGCGGCAGGCGGATCGACCTGGGACTCCCGCGCTCCGGATCGCTGCTGACCGCCCGGTCCGTCCTCGAAGCCCACGGGCTCGCTCCCGACGACTTCGCGGAGGTGACCAATATGGGGCCGGGCCGGGCGGTCGAGGCGCTGCTGGCCGGGCAATTGGACGCCGTTGTCAGCGTCATCAACGCGCCGGCGCGGCTGTTCCAGCGGCTGTCCGCCGAACGCGGGATCCGATTCCTGCCCCTCGACCGGAACGCCATCCAGGCA
The DNA here is from genome assembly GCF_016765655.2 of Skermanella mucosa. NCBI lineage: Bacteria > Pseudomonadati > Pseudomonadota > Alphaproteobacteria > Rhodospirillales > Azospirillaceae > Skermanella > Skermanella mucosa. The sequence goes on along the minus strand of NZ_CP086106.1, from coordinate 4,177,908 downwards.
TTGGACCAGTCCGACGGCAACCTGGTGCCGCTGACCCTTCCGGCCGGAACCTATCCCCGGCAGACCGAACCGGTCCCGACCGTCGCGGTAACCGCCCTGCTGGTGGCGCGCCGGACCATGCCCGACGTGGAAGTGACCACGTTGCTGGATACCGTGTTCAAGGATATCGACTTCCTGGCGGCGGGCAGCACCGCGGGGGCGCTGATCTCCCGCGGCCGGGCGGAGAGCGGCCTGTCCGTTCCCCTCCATCCGGCCGCCGAAGCATGGCTCGGCGACGCGACCACCGCCGCCGGCCAGTAGCCGCTTCTGGAAGCGGCGGCGTCTCGCCGCCCCGGATGCGCGGGCAGGCGCCTATGCCGCGTGGGCGTGGTTCGCCGGCGCCTGTTTCGCCAGGAGCTGGGAGGTCAGCAGCATGCGGGTCGCGTCGGCCCCGCGCCGGGCGTGATCGGACGTGCCGGTGATGACGGCGGCGATGATCGCGCCGTCGACCAGCATCCCGATCGCGTCGGTCAGGGATTCCGGGTCCAGCACGCCGGCCTGGTCGGCGAGCGCGCGGATCACCGTCAGGACCTTCTTCTTGTGCGCCTGGGCCAGCGCGCGGATGCGCGGATCCTCCTTGTTGTGCTCGGCCACCGCGTTGATGAAGGCGCAGCCGTAGAAGCCCTCCCGCTTGAACCAGTTCTCCAGCACGCCGAAGATCCCCACGAGCTTGTCCGCGGGGGAGCCGGGGAGCTCCTCGACGGCCTTCTGGAACCATTGGCGCCAAGCCTCGCCCTCGCGTTCCAGGACGGCGAAGACGAGTCCTTCCTTCGAGCCGAACTGGTTGTACAGCGTCATCTTGGCGACCCCGGCTTCGGCCAGGATCCTGTCGATGCCGGTCGCGTTGATGCCGTGGCGGCAGAACAGGCGGGTGGCCGTCGTCAGAAGCCTGTCTCCCGGCTTCGGCCCCTGCTGCTTTTGGTTCATGAGAATGGGTCTCCTCCGTTGGGCACATCTGCGGCGAGGCGCCGGCCGCATTCCGCAGCCGTGCCCGGTACCCTCGGGGACCTTCTTCAGGGCGGGTACCGTTATCCTCGACGTCCCCAGCCGAGATGCGGCGCCAAACCACAACTTTTCTAGGGATATCGGAATTTGCACCCAATCGCCGCGATCGGGGTAGCCGGAGTGCTGACGCAGCGTCAAAATGTCTCGCCCAACAAGGGCCTCCGGATCTTTACTTGCCGACCGGGTGTTCCGGTGGATGCCCGCGATCCTTTCGGGCGGACGTCCCTGTCGGGGGCCATTCACATGAAACTGCGGAGGAACTCACGATGATCATTACCACTACCGACCAGGTCGAGGGCCGCCGCGTCGTCGATTACCTGGGCGTCGTCACGGGCGAGGCGATCATCGGCGTCAACGTCTTCCGGGATTTCTTCGCGGGTATCCGCGACATCGTCGGCGGCCGGTCGGGCGGTTACCAGAACGCCCTCAAGGACGCGCGCGAACATGCCATGGCGGACCTGCAGGATGCCGCCCGGCGCCTGGGCGCCGACGCGGTGGTCGCGGTGGATCTCGACTACGAGGTGCTCGGCAAGGAGAACGGGATGCTGATGGTCAGCATCAACGGCACGGCGGTCAGGCTGGGTTGAGCGTCCGGACCGGGCTCTCCGCCAGTTCCGTCACCAAGGCGTCGGCGGCATCCACCGGCAGCGGCCGGGCGAACAGGTATCCCTGGGCGAAGTCGCACTGCATGCGGCCCAGCTCCGCCGCCGTCCCGTCGTCCTCCACGCCTTCGGCGAATAGGTCCAGGTCCAGCGCCTTGCCCAAAGCCACGATGGTCCGGACGATGGCCGCGCTGTCGGGGTCGTAGAGCATCGGCTTGACGAAGCTCTGGTCGATCTTGAGCCCGTCGATCGGGAACCGGTGGAGGCGGCTGAGCGACGAATAGCCGGTCCCGAAATCGTCGATCAGGATCTGGAAACCCCGCTCCCTCAGCGCCCGCAACCGCTGCGGGAGCAGCTCGGCGTCGCCGGCCAGCGCCGTCTCGGTGACTTCGAGCTTCATCCTGCGGACATCGACGCCGCTCGCCGCGACGGCGCGGTCCAGCAGCGGGAAGGCGTCGGGGTGGATGAGCTGCGTCGGCGCCATGTTGATGCTGAGCGACAGCGGCACCGGGGCGCCGATACGGTCCTGCCAGGCCCGCATCTGCCGGCAGGCCGCGTTGGTGACCCAGTCGCCGAGGGCCGTCATGAGGCCGTTCTCCTCCGCGATGGGGATGAAGGTCGCCGGCGGGATCAGCCCCCGCTGGGTGTGGTTCCAGCGGATCAGCGCCTCGAACCCGGTCAGACGGCGGTCCGGCAGCGACAGGATCGGCTGGTAGTAGAGCAGGAACTCGTCCCGCTCGATCGCGCGCCGCATGTCGCTCTGGAGCTTCAGGGTCAGCAGCGGTTCCGTCCGCATGTCGTCGGTGAAGGCGAGGCAGCGGGCGCGTCCCTGGGCCTTGGCCTGGTGCAGCGCGGTGCCCGCATGCCTCACCATGTCATCCGGACCCTGGCTGCCGCCGATATCGAAGCAGACGCCGGCGCTGGCCGAGGCGAAGAGCTCCTGGTCGGTCGCGTCGACGAACGGCCCGGCCACGCACGACCTCAAGCTTTCCGCCAGTTCCAGCGCCGCGTCCCGGTCCGCCAGCCCTTCCGCCAGCACGGCGAACTCGTCCCCGGCCAGCCGGGCCAGGGTATCTCCCGGGCGCAGGCGCGCGGACAGCCGGCACGCCAGGTCAATCAGCAGCCGGTCGCCGGCCGCGTGGCCCAGGCTGTCGTTGATCAGGCTGAACCGGTCGACGTCGAGCAGCACGACCGCTGCCGTTCCGACCCGCGACAGCCGGGCGCGGGCCAGGCTCTGCGTCAGGCGGTCCATGAACAGGGCGCGGTTGGGCAGGTTGGTCAACCCGTCATGGAGAGCCACGTGGGCCAGCTGGTCCTCGGCCCGGCGGCGCAGGGTCACGTCCTCCAGCGATCCTTCCAGGCGCAGGACCCGGCCGTCGGCGCCGCGCACCGTCCGGATGCTGAAGCCGCCCCAGATCACCGGGCCGTCGCGGCGGTACAGTTCCGCCTCGAAGCCGACCACGCGGTCCTGGGCGTCCACCAGCCGCATCAGCTCCGTTCGGCGGCCGGGATCGACGAACAGCGGCGCGCCGACCGGCCCGCGCGCGGCCAGGAAGCCGGCGGCGTCGGCGAAGCCCAGCATGCGGGCCATGGCCGGGTTGACGTCGGTGAAGCGGCCGTCCGGACCCATCTGGAACAGCCCTTCGATCGCATTCTCGAAGATGCTGCGATAGCGTTCCTCGGCCCGGCGCAGGGCCGACTCGGCACGGTTCCGCTCCTCGGCGGCCAGGGCCATGGCCACGAAATCCCCGAGGGAGGCGGTGAAGATCTGCTCGTCGCGCGGCCAGCCGCGCGGCAGGCCGACATGCTCCGCGCACAGCACGCCCACGGTGCGCCCCCCGAACAGGATGGGCGCGTCCAGCATGGACGCGATGCCGAGCGGGATCAGGTAGTTCTCCGTGAACTCGGAGGTCCGGGGGTCGCTCTGGGCATCGGATGCGGCGATCACGCGATCCTCCAGGATCGCCTGGAAATAATGGGGAAAGTCGGCCCGCTCCAGGATCTGCCCGGTCCCGTCCACGCGGCTGGACACGTCGTAATGGTCGGCGCAGACAAGGGACGTGCCGTCCTCGTTCAGCAGCCATATGCTGGACCGGGCGACTTCCAGCGTTTCGGCCGCGACGCAGTTGATCCGGCGCAGGCAGACGGCCAGGTCGGCACGAACGAAACAGTCGTGCCGCGCCAGCGCCCCCAGAGCCGCGCTCTGGCGCTCCACCCTCAGATCCAGTTCCAGCACCCGTCGAACCCCGCATGCAGCGTATGGTACAACAACCTAATGGTGGTCTATTAAAAAACGCTGAAACTACGGCACAAACAGGGTGCATCCATCCGCCCACCCGGCCGGACCTGTGGCCGATGCCTATGCTGAAAGGCCCTCTTCACACGCGGACCAAGAAGATTTCCACTTGCGACGCCCTGGGGAATATTGATTACCTCTTCGGGCGCCAGCTATATGAACTGACCCGTTCGACCGGCTGCGGATGCGGTCGAGGGGCCTGGAGGATGGTCATGACTGAAGGTGGGCATCTGCCCGAGGGCGATTTCCAGCAGATTGAGGAGTTCATCTCCCGGACGCCGCGGGGGCGCCTGTTCCTGCGCGAGCACACCCGGCGCGCCCAGACCGGCGTCGCGGAGGAGGTCCGGTCGCTGGTCGCCGACCTGCGCGATCTCTGGAAGCAGCAGGCGGACGCCAACAACATGGTCAACCGCGTCCAGGTCCTGCGGCACGAGCTGCAGGACATGAGCGCCACGATCTCCCATGCCCGGCGGGAGATCGCGGCCCTGAGGCCGACCGAGGACGGCAGCGACCGCTTCTCCACGGCCACCAACGAGCTGGACGCCATCATCGTCTCGACGGAGCGCGCCTCCTCGGACATCCTGACCTCGGCCGAGCGCATCCTCGACATGATCGGCAAGCTGCGGGAAGGCGCCGACACCGCGGAGCTCTATTCCCGGATCGAGGGGGAGGTGATGGAGATCTTCACCGCCTGCTCGTTCCAGGACCTGACCGGCCAGCGGACGACCAAGGTCATCAACGTCCTGCGCTATATCGAGCAGCGCATCGGGTCGATGATCTCCATCTGGGGCGTGGACAACATCAGGGCGGAGGACGTCCCGCGCGAGCCGGTGGACACCAGGCCGGACGCCCATCTGCTCCACGGCCCCTCCCTGGACGGCATCCGCCAGAACGAGGTCGACGACCTGATGTCCGGGCTTGCGACCGCTCCGCCCGCGGTGGCCGCCGCCCTGGGCGGACCTCCTGATCTCCCGGCGCCGGCACCGGCCCGGAAAGGCTCGCCCGCCGCCGACCCCGAGGAGGAGGAGCCGCCCCACCCGTTGAACCAGTCCGCGATCGACGCCCTGTTCGGCTGACCGGAGGGAGCAGGAGCCCATGGTGCGGTGCGGGCATCGGTCGCACGGGCAACCATGGGTGCATGGACTGGCGCGCCGCCGCGATCTGGGCCTATGATTTCAGCCATGCTCCGGCCCACCGCCTCCTGGTGGCCGGACCCTGTTGCGGCATGGATGGATCATGACGAGAGCCCCGAAGGACGAAGCCCATATGCTGTCTCGGCTGGAGCAGGTCTGCGTCGAGAAGGGGTTGAAGATGACCGAGCAGCGGCGCGTCATCTCGCGCGTGCTGTCGGCCGCGACGGACCATCCCGACGTCGAGCAGGTCTTCAAGCGGGCGGCGGACATCGACGACCGGATCAGCATCGCCACGGTCTATCGGACGGTACGGCTGCTGGAGGAGACCGGCGTCATCGAGCGGCTCGACTTCGGCGACGGGCGCGCCCGCTTCGAGGAGGCGCGCGACGAGCACCACCATCACCTGATCGACGTCCAGTCGGGCGAGGTGGTCGAGTTCAACTGCGAAGAGCTGGAAGCCATCAAGCAGCGTATCGCCAGGGATCTGGGGTACAAGCTCCTCGGCCACCGGCTCGAACTCTACGGCGTGCCGCTGGAAGGCTCCGCGCGGCGCGGCGCGAAATGACCACGGCCCAGCACCCCATTCCGGCGGAGCGAGCGATGAGCGAAAACCCCTCGAAGAAGATGTCGGTCTGCGGCGAAGAGTCGTCCTGCTGCCGCCCCGCCGTCCAGCGCGCCTACACCGAGCTCCGCCGCTGCGGCCAGCCGGAGCGCTACGCCTTCGAGGCAGCGCTGGCGGTCTACCGCTACCACCATCCGGGCACAATGCCCCGCCAGGCCGAGCTGACCGTGGCGGAATGGGTGTGGGACGGCGTCATGCATTGACCAGCATCCAGGTCAGCTCGTGCTTGTTGTGGTGCAGGTGGACGACGCGGCTGCCCGGGATCGACGCGAACTCGCGGGTCACCCCATGGTCGGTCGGCCCCTGGAACTTGATGGTGCAGATGAAGTTGCGGCACAGGCCGCTGTCCACCCACTCGCGGACCAGCCGGAGAAGCCGTTCCGGATAGCAGATCACGTCGGAGCACAGCCAGTCCACCGGCCCGATCTCCGACGGGTTCAGGGCGAAGGCGCTCTGCTGGCGGAAATCGACCCGCGGCAGCGCCGCGATCGCCGGGGCCAGCGGCGCCTTGTCCACGCTGATGACACGCGCGCCCAGCTCGTGCAGCACCCAGGTCCAGCCGCCGGGACACGACCCCAGGTCCATTGCCAGCGACCCGGGACCCGGCATGCTGCCGGCCAGGGTCAGCGCTTCCCAGAGCTTCAGGTAGGCCCGCGTCGGCGGCACGGTCTTGTTCTCCTCGAACTCGACCGCGCCGTGCCGGAACGGGCTGGAGCAGCGGGCCGACGCGATCAGCGCCGTCGCGCTCTCCATCATCCAGGACCCCAGCGGCGCCGTCGGGGTCGGGGAGGGGAAGACCAGCGGCTTGGCCGAGACATGGGGAAGCTGTTCCTGGATCAGCTTGGCCCGCCCGTTGTGCGGCCCGGGCCACAGCGCCCAGTTCCGCTGGATGCTCCGCAGCTCCCGCGCCGCCGACTTGATCGACGCGACCGGCAGCCGCACCGGGTCGTACCAGACATTCTCCACCCAGCTCACCGGCCGCGCCGGGCCAGGCGCGAAGACCAGCCGGTCATGCACCTCGGCGACATCCCCCAGTTCGGAGATCAGCTCGTCCACGAACCCCTCGGGCGCCAGATAGCCGGTCATGCCCAGCGGCTCGCCCGGAGTTTCGGCCGGTGGGATGGCTTGCGGTGACAGGTCTTCCACGGTGCTGCAGGCTCCTGACAGACGGTCAACCCGCATAGCCCAGCCGCCTGCCGCGATCAATCGTTCCGAAGGACTGTTTCACGGCTGCTGGGCACTACGATCGCAGTGCTGGAAATTGTTCTCCTTCCGCGAACCATTTTTCCCTTCATGCGCGGGCTTGACCCGCGCATCCACGCGCAAACCGACGGAAGGAAGTTCGCGCGTGGATGACCGGATCAAGTCCGGTCATGATGATGAAGGAGCTCATGCCGGCGCCTACGCCTCGCTTTCCAAGGCCGGAGCGGCGACGATAACCTTCGGCACCCCGCCTCACGCATGCGCGTGCCGGGGCATCTCCTGATCGGCCATGGGGTGGCGTTCCAGCCGGTCCAGGGCCATGCCGTCGCGGTCGAACAGGTGGCAGGCTCCGGCGGGGATGCCGATGCGGATCTGCTCGCCGGGGCGGACGGTGTCCTCGCCGTCGGTGCGCAGCACGATCGACTGGCCGTCCGCGGTCCTGACATGGCAGTAGGTTTCGCCGCCCAGCCGCTCGACCACGAAGACCTTGCCGTCCATCACGGCGTCGCCCCCGCCACCTTGGGGGTCCGCCGAGACCAGATGCTCCGGGCGGAAGCCCAGCGTTACCGGGGCGCCGGGCGCCAGGCCGGCCGATTGGACGGGGACAGTCAGGGTGCCGCCGCCCGGGAGCCGCACCGTGGCGCTGTCGCGGTTGATCCCGCTCGCCGTGGTCTCGATAAAATTCATCTTCGGGCTGCCGATGAAGCCCGCGACGAACAGGTTGCGCGGGTGGTGGTACAACTCCAGCGGGGAGCCGACCTGCTCCACGTGCCCGGCCCGGAGCACGACGATCTTGTTGGCCAGCGTCATCGCCTCGACCTGGTCGTGGGTGACATAGACCATCGTGGCATTCAGGTCCTCCTTCAGCTTCGCCAGCTCGATCCGCATCTGCACCCGCAGCGCCGCGTCCAGGTTGGACAGCGGCTCGTCGAACAGGAAGACCTTGGGCTCCCGCACGATCGCCCGGCCGATCGCGACTCGCTGGCGCTGGCCGCCGGACAGCTCGCGCGGCTTGCGGGTCAGCAGGTTCTCGATCTGGAGGATGCGGGCCGCCTCCCGCACCTTGGCGTCGATTGCGTCCTTGCCGGAATTGGCCAGCTTCAGGCCGAACGCCATGTTGTCGTACACGGTCATGTGCGGGTAGAGCGCGTAGCTCTGGAACACCATGGAGATGCCGCGCTCCTTGGGCGGCAGATCGTTGACCCGGACGCCGTCGATGGTCATCTCGCCGCTGGTGATGTCCTCCAGCCCTGCGATCAGGCGCAGCAGGGTGGACTTGCCGCAGCCCGAGGGGCCGACGAACACGGTGAACTCGTTGTCCTTGATGTCGAGATCGACGCCATGGATGATTTCCAGGCCCCCGAAGGATTTGCGCACGTCGCGCAGCGTGACGTCGGCCATTGGCGGATTACCCTCCCGTCGTTTTATTGTCGGTCCCCGACAGGCGCCCCAGGAAGGCGCCGTGCCCCGGCAGCCGGATTATCCCTCCGTCCAGGGCGCCTGTAAGCCCATGGCCGGACAGCGGTTCCACCCCGCCCGGCGCCTCGAGCGCCGCCGGTTCCCCGCCCAGGTTGAAGGCCGCCAGCACCTCCTCGCCTCCGCCGCTCCGGACGAAGGCGACCACCGGCTCCGGCGCGTCGATGAAGCGGATATCGCCGGTCACCAGCGCCGGGTGCTCCCGCCGCCAGCGCAGGAAGCCGCGCGTGAAGTTCAGCACGCTGCCGGGGTCGCCGTCCTGGACCGACACCGCCCGGCGCAGATGCTCCTCCGGCACCGGAAGCCAGGGCTCGGCCGTGCCGTCGGTGAATCCGCCGGCCGGATGGTCGTGCCGCCAGGGCATCGGCGTGCGGCAGCCGTCGCGGCCCTTGTAGCGGGGATAGAACGGCAGGCCGTAGGGGTCCTGGATCTTGTCGAAGGGCACGTCGGCCTCGGGCAGGCCCAGCTCCTCCCCCTCGTACAGGAAGGCGGTGCCGCGGACCGAGCAGAGCAGGGCGACCAGCAGCTTGGCGAACCCGTCGCCGCCCTCTCCCTTGCCCCAGCGGGTGACCGGCCGGATCACGTCGTGGTTGCCGAACGCCCAGGCCGGCCAGCCCGCGCCCGGCTGCCGCTCGAAGGACTCCAGCGCGCCCCGGATCACCCCGGCGCCGAACCGCTCGGTCAGCAGCGTGAAGCCGTAGGCCGTATGCAGCAGGTCGGGGGAGCCGACATACTCGGCGCTCCGCATCGTGCTGTCGTCGTCATGCACCTCGGCGACGGTCATGGTGCCGGGATAGCGGTCCATCAGGGCGCGCAGCCGGCGCAGGAACGCCAGGTTCTCCGGCCGCGACTTGTCGTAGACGTGCCGCTGCATGCCGTAGGGATTGACCGAGGCGACGCCTTCCAGCGCGCCGGACCCGCTCGGCCGGGGCGGGTTGTCGCGCAGTTCCGGGTCGTGCATGTAGAAGTTGGCGGTATCCAGCCGGAAGCCGTCCACGCCCCGGTCCAGCCAGAACCGGCAGGCATCCAGCACGGCGTCCTGGACCTGCCCGTCATGCAGGTTCAGGTCGGGCTGGCTGGTCAGGAAATTGTGCAGGTAATACTGGTTGCGCCGCGGCTCCCAGGCCCACGCGGAGCCGCCGAACACCGACAGCCAGTTGTTCGGCGGGGTGCCGTCCGGCCGGGCGTCGGCCCAGACGTACCAGTCCGCCCGAGGGTTGTCGCGCGACTCCCGGCTTTCCAGGAACCAGGGGTGCAGGTCGGAGGTGTGGCTCAGCACCATGTCGATGACGACGCGCAGGCCCAGGCCGTGGGCGCGGGCCAGCAGGTGGTCGAAATCCTCCAGCGTGCCGAACATGGGATCGACGGCGCGGTAGTCCTCCACGTCGTAGCCGAAATCCTTCATCGGCGACTTGAAGAAGGGGCACAGCCAGATCCCGTCCACGCCCAGGCCGGCGACATGGTCCAGCCTTTCGGCGATGCCGCGCAGGTCGCCGATCCCATCGCCGTCGCTGTCCCTGAAGCTGCGTGGATAGATCTGGTAGATCACCCCGCCGTGCCACCATTCCGTCATCGTCGGTTCCCTCCCTGCATCGCCCCGTCAGCCCTTCACCGCGCCGGCGGTCAGGCCGGAGACGATCTTTCTCTGGAAGATCATGACAAGCACAAGCAACGGCACCGTGACGATCACCGAGGCCGCCATGATGTTGCCCCAGGGCAGCTCGAACTGGCTGGTGCCGGTGATCAGCGCGATGGCGACCGGGACGGTGCGCATCTCGTTCGACAGGGTGAAGGACAGGGCGAACAGGAACTCGTTCCAGGCCGCGATGAAGGCGAGCAGGCCGGTGGTGGCGAGCGCCGGCCCCATCAGCGGCAGGAAGACCCGGGTGATCACGACCCACGGGCTCGCCCCGTCCACGATCGCGGCCTCCTCCAGCTCCTTGGGCAGTTCCCGCATGAAGGTGGTCAGCACCCAGACCGTGAAGGGCAGGGTGAAGATCATGTAGGACAGGATCAGCCCCAGCAGGTTGTTGTAGAGGCCGAGCCACCGGATCAGCTCGAACATGCCGGACAGCACGGCCACCTGCGGGAACATGGAGACGCTGAGCACGACCAGCAGCAGGGTGGTCCGCCCGCGGAACCGGACGCGGCCCAGCGAGTAGGAGGCGGTGACCGCGAGGAACAGCGACAGCACGACCACCGACACCGCCACGATGACCGAGTTGAGGATGTTGCGGCCGAACGGCTGCCCCTGGAACACGCCGACATAATTGTCCCAGGCCGGATTGGCCGGCCAGAACTCCACCTGGAACAGTCCCGAGCCCGCTTTCAGCGACGACACGATCGCCCAGTAGAACGGGAACACCGTATAGACGACGATGAAGGCGACCAGGAGGTAGAACAGCACCCGGCCGACGATCTTGCGGCTGCGCATGGCTCACTTGCCTCCCTGGTCGAAATTCACCTTGCCGACGGTGATGTAGATCACGGTGAAGGCCGCGATGATCAGGAACAGGAAGGTCGAGGCGGCGGAGCCGTAGCCGACGTCCTGGAAATCCACCAGCTGCTGGCGCGCATAGACCGACATGGACGCGGTCGCCCGGCTGTTGCCGGTCAGGACATACATCAGGTCGAAGATGCGCAGCGCGTCGAGCGTCCGGAAGATGATCGCCACCATCAGCGCCGGCTTGATCAGCGGCAGGGTCACCTTGAAGAAGACCTTGACCGGGTTGATCCCGTCCACCCGGGCGGCCTCGTAGACCTCGCCGGGGAGCAGCTGGAGCGCCGCCAGGATCAGCAGCGTCATGAAGGGCGTGGTCTTCCAGACATCGACCGCGATGACGGCATACATGGACAGGTCCGGGTCGGCGATCCAGGCGCGCGGCTGGTCGATCAGCCCGACGAACAGGAAGATCTCGTTAATCACGCCGTAGAGGTCGTGGTACATCCAGCCCCACATCTGGGCCGAGACCACCGTCGGGATCGCCCAGGGGATGAGCATCGCCGCCCGCAGCAGGCCCCGGCCCGGCATGTGCGTGTTGAGCGTCAGCGCGATGACCATGCCCAGCACGGTCTCGATGCTGACCGACACCACCGCGAAGAACACCGTGTTCCACACCGCGCGCCACCAGTGCGGGTCGATCGCTAGATAGTAGAAGTTCAGCAGGCCGATGAACTCGTGGTATTCGAGGTCGTACAGCGTCGCGTCGGTGAAGGAGAAATAGATCGTCCGCAGCAGCGGCCATCCCGCGACCAGCGCCAGCACCAGGATCATCGGCGCCAGGAACAGCCAGGCCGCCCGGCGGCGCCGGCGGGTCAGCAGGGAGTCTTGGGGAGCGGCGGCTCCGCCGCGCGCCGCAGGATTCGTGGCCCGTCCCGCGTCGTATACGGTCGTCATCCTCGCCTCCTACCACCGGCCGCCGCGGCTGACCCGGTCGAGCGTCCGCTCCAGGTCCGCGAGGCTCGTTTTCGCGTCGGTCTGGCCGGACAGCGTCGCGTGGACCGCGTTCCAGAATTCCGCCGAGACCTGGTTGTAGCGCACGCCGGTCACCCGCGACGGGCGCGCCACCGCGTTGACGAAGACCTCGTACAGGTCGCCGAAGAACGGGTTGGCGGCCAGCACCTCCTGGTCCTTGTACAGGGCGTCGATGGTCGGGTTGAAACCGCCGACCACGGCCCGGCGCTTCTGCTCCTCCCGGCTGGTCAGGTAGCGGACCAGGTCGGCCGCGACCTCCGGATGCTGCGAATACTTGGAGACGGCGAGCTGCCATCCCCCCAGCGTGGCTGTATGCTTGCCGTCCGGCCCGCCCTTGGGGAGCTGCGCCACCGCCACCTTGCCGCGCACGGGGCTGTCCTCCGCGTTCAGCAGAGGCCAGGCATAGGGCCAGTTGCGCATGAAGACGGCGTTGCCGGACTGGAAGACGCCGCGGCCCTCCTCCTCGCTGTAGTTGATCACGCCCTGCGGCGCTATGTCGTTGACCCACGAGGCCGCCAGCGTCAGGGCGTCGGCGGCGCGCGGGTTGTTCACCGTGATCTCGCCCTGCCCATTGACGATCGTGCCGGCGTTGAAGCTGTCCAGCCATTCCAGTGCATTGACCGTCAGTCCCTCGAACGCGCGGCCCTGGAAGACGTAGCCCCACATCCGGTCGTTGCCGGCGGCCCGCTCGCCCTCCTGGATGATCCGGGCGGTCTCCGTCATCTCCTGCCACGTGGTGGGGAGCGGGCGGCCGTATTTCTCCAGCAGGTCCTTGCGGTAATAGAACAGCCCGGCATCGGTGAACCAGGGCATGGCGACCAGCCGGTCGTCGACGATGTCGTTCTTCACGATCGCGTCGAAATGCTGGTCCAGCACCCCGGGGTCGACGAACTCGCGCAGGTCGATCAGGTGGTTGGCGAGGATGCCGGGCCAGACGACGTCGATCTGGAAGACGTCGATGTCGCCGGATTTCGCGGCCAGCAGCTGCTGGTACAGGGCCAGCCGCTCGTTGCTGTCGTTCGGGGTGGAGACGAGCTGGACCCGGTGGCCGGTGGCCTTGGCCCAGGCTTCGACGCCGGTGCTGCAGACCTTGAATTCGATGCCGACCGAGCCGCAGGAAATCGAGATGGCGACTTTTCCGGGATCGCCCTGCGAATAGGCGGCGCCGGAGAAAACGAGGGCAGACGACAGAGCCGCCGCCGCGACAATTTTCCTCATGGCTCGTCGGACCTCCCCTATGTCACTTTTGCCTCAGGCCTTTTTTGACGACCTTTTGATGCTTCGCGTTAGTGCTGTGTTCATCCGCGACATGCTTATGATCCAGGCAGGTGCGGCGATCTCGACCAGGGCGGATTACGATCAACTAAGCGATTGACACTCATTCTCAACTGCTCTAACCATTGGAGCAACATCGGCTGGGTTCAAACGATCATGTATGTCTGTATCTGCCACGGATTTACCGAGAAGAAGGTCAAGCAGGCTCTCGCCGAAGGCGTTTGCTCCGCGGCGGGCTTCTTCACCTGCATGGGGTGCAAGCCGCAATGCGGGAAATGCGTCCCCTATGTGCGCCAGATGGTGACGGACCATCGCAACACGCTGTCCTGCGCGAACACCTGCTCCGCTCCCGTTCCCGAAGAAGCCGCCATCGCGGCCGAATAGCTCCCGCCCCTTCCGGCACCTCCCTGGTGCGCCTCGCGAGCCTATGCAACCCGTGAAGGGCGGAAACGTTCCTCCGCGATCCGGTCGGCCGCGAGGTTTGTTGGAATCCCCTCCGCATCGGACCGCTGGAAGATCTCCAGCAACGTATCGTGGATACGGTCGACATGGGCGAACGCCGCCGCGCGGTCATAGCCCCGGCCGTTCCGTCCGAACTCATGGCTGATATTGATGACTCCGCCGGCATTGATGACGAAGTCGGGCGCATAGAGGATTCCGCGCCGGGCCAGTTCGGTCCCGTGACGGCTTTCGGCAAGCTGGTTGTTGGCCGACCCGGCGACCACCGCCACCTTCAGGCGGGGCAGGGTGCCGTCGTCGATCACCGCTCCCAGGGCGCACGGGGCGAAGACGTCGGCTTCCACGTCGAAGATCTGCTCCGCATCGACGGGCGTGGCCCCGAAAGTCTCGACCGCCCGTTCGACGGTATCGCGGCGGATGTCGCTGACGGCCAGGCGGGCGCCTTCCTCGGCCAGCTGGCGGCACAGGTCCCAGCCGACATGCCCCAGGCCCTGGACGTTGACCCGGAGCCCGTCCAGGCTGTTCCGCCTCAGCCGGTGGTCAACCGCGGCCCGGATACCCATGAAGACTCCGCGCGCCGTGGCGGGGGAGGGATCGCCGCTGCCGTCGCGCAGCCCGGCCACGTGCCGCGTGACGCCGCGGATCGTCGCCATGTCCTCGACCGACGTCCCGACGTCCTCGGCGATGATGTAGCGGCCGGCGAGGCGCTCGACCGCCCTGCCCATCGCGGCCATCAGGTCGGGGGTCTTGTCCGCGCGGGAGTCGCCGATGATGACCGACTTGCCGCCGCCGAAGGGCAGGTCGGCCAGGGCGTTCTTGTAGGTCATGCCGCGGGACAGGCGCAGAACGTCGCGGACGGCAAGGTCCTCGCTCGCGTAGTTCCACATGCGGCAACCGCCCAGGGCGGGGCCGCGGGCGGTGTCGTGGACGGCGATGATCGCTTTCAATCCCGATTCGGGATCGGATGCGAAAACAACCTGCTCATGTCCGTCGAAGTCTTGCATTGAGAATACGGCCATACTCAACCTCATATTGTGCATTGCAGCAATCGTTGGAGGTGGGCTGGAAGCCTGATCATTACTTTAGTATTGATCCATTATTGGCCGACGGCAACGAGTTCAGGAGGGCACGGGAAAAAAGCAGTTAAGTTATTGTTGTGATCTCTGCTTGGCCTTAAAGGGACTTGTAACGATCGGCCTGCGAAACAATGTTGCCGCCAAGGGTCGATCCCGCCCTGTCCCCGCGGCCGAGGGCTGCGGAGCGCGGCATGGAATACCGGATCGACGGAATGGTTAATAACAGGCGCAACCAAGGCGCCGGTCAGTGCCTTTGGCGCGGGGGAAGCGGTGGCCCGGATAATGCAGGTGAATGATCGATGAGGAGTGTAGTTGGGAGGGTCTCATGACACATCGAAGCAGGGATCGGTTCGAATCGGCTTCGTCGCTTGAAATGAAGGCCTTGACTGAACGGTTGGACAATCTGCGTGCCGTCGCCGAGCGGGTGCCGGGTGATCAGAAATTCCTTCTGGAACGCTCGCTCGACGAGTTGCGTGGTCTGCGCAACCGTTGCGAGGCCCGGCTGGAGGACGCGCGCCGTGCCTCCGAGGATGCCTGGTATTTGGTCAAGGTGCATGCGGAGGCAGCGCTTGCCCAATTCCGCGCCGGCATCGAGACGATCGAGAACCAGTACCGCCGCATGGCCGCCTGACCTCCCCGTCCCGGTTCGGGCCTGCCCCGGAGGTAGGCCCGAACACGGGTAACCTCCCGCCTCAGGAGCGGGAGAGTTTCCGCTCCAGGAAATCCAGCCTGTCCTGGCCCCAGAACAGCTCGCCGTCCACCACGTAGGTCGGCGCCCCGAACACGCCGGCCGACAGCGCCTGCTCGGTGTAGGCGTCCCGAAGGGCGCGCACCTCGTCGGACTGCGCCCGGTCGATCAGGTCGGGCGAAGCGCCGTGCCTCGACAGGATGTCGGCCAGGGTCTCGGGCGCCGACAGGACGCGGTCCTCGACCCAGACCGCGCGGCCGAACGCAGTGCAGAGCGCCGCCATGTCGGCGCCCGCCTGTTCCGCCGCGATCAGGGTCAGTGCCGCCAGTTCGTCGGGTTGCGGAAAGTTGGACGGCTGCGGGGTCAGCGGAATGCCCAGGTGTTCCGACCAGCGCTTCAGTTCGACCAGCCGGTAGGCTTGGCGTTGCGGCGCGCGCTTCGGCAGGGGCAGCCCGCCGGACGCCGGGAAGATGCGGCCGAAATCGACCGGCCGGTAGGCGATTTCGGCGCCCGCCTGTCGGGCGATCCCGTGGAACCGCTCCGATCCCAGGAAGACCCAGGGCGAGATGGGCGTGAAGAAATAGTCGATCCGTGGCGCCATGCGGCGTGTCCCCCTCGTTGTTCGTTGTGATTACGGCTCGTCGTCCCCGCCTGCGCCCGAGAGCGCGGCGTGTGCGAAGGTATGGAAGCTGGTGGCCGGGACGGCAAGTCCCGCGAGCGTGCCGCCCAGCCGCCCGGCGGCGACGTCGAGGCCCACGATGGCCGGTCCGTCCGCGCCGCGCAGCAGCAGGGGAGAGCCGCTGTCCCCATGCGTCGCGTCGCAGGTATGCAGCAGAAGGCCCGGCGGGGAGGCGCCCGGCCGGGGGGCGCAGCCGTCGTGGATGGACAGCAGGTGGGCGCGGTCCTGGCCGTAGCCGGCGCGGACCAGTTCGACCCCGGCGGGCAGCGGCTCCTTCCGGATCGGGACTGGCCTGATGTCCATGGGCTCGGCCAGTTCGAGGATCGCCCAGTCGGCTGCCAGGTTCGACGCCTCGAACGGGGCGCGGTAGTCATATCCGGCCCCCACGAAGATTTTCCGGGCCACCGAGTGCGACAGGTAGGCGCCACGCCGGTATCCGGCCAGGAAATGGATGTCGCCGGCTCCGATCAGCCGGCCCGTGCGCCGGTTGAACAGGCAGTGAGCGGCGGTCAGTACGTGACGCGGCCCGATCAGCGTGCCGGTGCAGAACCCGCCGATGGTCCGGTTGACCCGGCCGATCGCCGACCAAGGCCAATCCTGGTTGTCCAGAGGGGTGCGGTCGTCGCGCCCGAGTATGCCGGGCAGATGGTCGCGGTCCGCGTCCCTGGCCTTGGCAACCGTTGCAGACGCTACGAATAAAACCACTGCGAGCAAGTGAAGCACCTGCCGGCTGGTCGAACACATTGCTTGCAAACCGCTTCCCGCTCCATTACCCCTATTGGCAGAATACTGAAGAAAATCCCCTTCGGAGGAAAGTCCATGCGTCTCTTCGCTACCGCCATCGCCCTTGCTGGCATTCTCGCCGCCGGAACCGCTTTTGCCAAGCCGGTAACCATCAAGTTCAGCCACGTGGTAGCCGACAGCACGCCCAAGGGCCAGGGCGCGCTGATGTTCCAGAAGCTCGTCAAGGAGCGCCTGGGCGACGACAAGGTCAAGGTCGAGGTCTACCCGAACTCCCAGCTGTTCGGCGACGCGAAGGAGATGGAGGCGCTGGCTCTCGGCGACGTCCAGCTCATCGCGCCCTCGCTGTCGAAGTTCGACAAATACACCAAGCAGCTCCAGGTTTTCGACCTGCCGTTCCTGTTCGACGACATCGCCGCGGTCGATCGCTTCCAGGCGAGCCCCGAGGGCAAGAAGCTGCTGACCTCGATGGAGAAGAAGGGCTTCATCGGGCTGGCCTACTGGCATAACGGCATGAAGCAGCTTTCCGCCAACAACCCGCTGCGCAAGCCCGAGGACGCCGCCGGCCGCAAGTTCCGCATCCAGGCGTCCGACGTGCTGCTGGAGCAGTTCAAGGCGCTGAACGCCAACCCGCAGAAGATGGCCTTCGCCGAGGTCTACCAGGCGCTCCAGACCGGCGCCATCGACGGGCAGGAAAACACCTGGTCGAACATCTACTCTCAGAAGTTCTACGAGGTCCAGAAGTACATCACCGAGAGCAACCATGGCGCGCTGGACTACATGGTCGTCGCCAACACCGACTTCTGGACCGAACTGCCCGAGGACGTCCGCGCCGAGCTGGAGAAGATCCTGGCCGAGGTGACGGTCGAGGTGAACAAGATGGCCGAGGACCTCAACCAGCGGGACCGGAAGCGGATCGCCGAGAGCGGCAGCTCGGAGATCCTCAAGCTGACCAAGGAGGAGACGGAGGCCTGGCGCAAGGCGATGGCTCCGGTCTGGGCCACCTTCGAGAAGGATATCGGGGCCGACCTGATCAAGGCCGCGAACGCATCCAACACCGCCAAGTGACGATCCGCCGGGGCCTCGGCAATCGGGGCTCCCGGACCACACCTATATGGGAAGAGGGGTCGTGACCCGACTGATCAACCATCTGGAGGAGGGCTTCATCGCCCTTCTCCTGGCCGGCATGACGATCCTGACCTTCGCGCAGGTCGTCCTGCGTTACGGATTCAACTCCGGCATCATCTGGGGCGTCGAGGCGACCAACTACATGTTCGCCTGGATGGTGCTGTTCGGCATCTCCTACGGCGTCCGCGTCCATGCCCATATCGGCATCGACCTGCTGGTCAAGAGCCTGCCCGCCGGCCTGCGCCGCTTGGCCGGCCTCGCCGCGATCGGCTTCTGCCTGCTCTACGCCGGCATCATGGCCTGGGGCTCCTACGGCTATATCAGCCGCCTGATGCGCCTCGGCATCGAGGCGGAGGACATCCCGGTCGAGCGCTGGATGCTCACCGTCATCCTGCCGATCGGCTTCGGCCTGCTCGGCCTCAGGCTCGCCCAGGAGGCCTACGCGATCCTGACCGGCCGGCGCTCGGGCTTCGAACTCGCCGACGAGGCGGCCGACGTGCTGAAGGAACAGGGCCTCACCGGCGGCAACCCGGGACTGGACAGGACGTCGCGATGACCACGGTATTCCTCTTCGTCACGCTGTTCGTCTTCATGCTGCTGGGCATGCCGATCGCGATCTCGCTGGGCCTGTCGTCGCTGCTGACCATCCTGCTGTTCGCCAACGACAGCATGGCGTCGCTGTCGCTCAAGTTCTTCCAGACCTTCGAGCAGTATACGCTGCTGGCGATCCCGTTCTTCATCCTGGCCGGCTCCTTCATGACCACGGGCGGCGTCGCCCGGCGCATGATCAATTTCGCCATCGCGGCGGTCGGCCACCTGCATGGCGGCCTGGCGATCGCCTCGGTGCTGGCCTGCATGCTGTTCGCCGCCGTGTCGGGCTCCAGCCCGGCGACCGTGGTCGCGGTGGGCTCCATCGTGATCGCCGGCATGGTCCGGACCGGCTATACCAAGGAATTCGCGGCCGGCGTCATCTGCAATTCGGGCACGCTGGGCATCCTGATCCCGCCCTCGATCGTGATGGTCGTCTATGCCGCCGCGACCGAAAGCTCCATCGGCCGCCTGTTCATGGCCGGCGTCATCCCCGGGCTGCTGCTCGGCCTGATGCTGATGGGCGCCATCTATGTCGTGGCCCGCTACAAGAACCTGCCGCGCCAGCCGCGCGCCTCCCTGGCCGAGCTGGGGCAGGCCGGCAAGGAAGCGATCTGGGGCCTGCTGCTGATCGTCATCATCCTGGGCGGCATCTATGGCGGCGTGTTCACGCCGACCGAAGCGGCGGCGGTCGCCGCTGTCTACGGTTTCGTCGCCGCCCTGTTCATCTACCGCGACATGGGGTTCAAGGACGTTCCCAAGGTGCTGGTGGACAGCGGCCGCGTCACCATCATGCTGCTGTTCATCATCGCCAATGCTTTCCTGTTCGCCCATGTCCTGACGACCGAGCAGATCCCGCAGAACATCGCGCGCAGCATCTCGGAAGCCGGGCTGGAGCCCTGGCAGTTCCTGATCGTCGTCAACGTCATCCTGCTGGTCGCCGGCAACTTCATGGAACCGTCGGCCATCATCCTGATCCTGGCGCCGATCCTGTTCCCGATCGCGACGCAGCTTGGCATCGACCCGATCCATCTCGGCATCATCATGGTGGTGAACATGGAGATCGGCATGGTGACCCCGCCGGTCGGCCTGAACCTGTTCGTCACGGCCGGCATCACGGACATGAGCATCATGCAAGTGGTCAAGGCGGCCTTGCCGTGGCTGAGCATCCTGTTCGTCTTCCTGATCATCATCACCTATGTGCCGTGGGTGTCGCTGTTCCTGCCCAACTTCCTGTTCGGCCAAGCGGCGGTGCAGTAGGCGCCAGGGGCCGGATCGCGGAGGTCCGGTCGATCCAGACGTAGAGATCGAACTGGCCGGGCAAGGAGGCCTGGAAGTAGTGGTTCTCCCGCTCGGCCCCGGGGCGATAGATCGCCCCGATCGCCCGTTCCGGCCGGAACCGTTTCAGGTCCCCGGCCAGGGCCGCGTTCCGGCCGGGCCGCAGGTCGAGCAGGAAGCGCGGCTTGCCGGTGCGGGCGCACAGATACTCGTAGCTGTCCGGGTGCGCCGGCGGCACTTCCATCACCTCCATCGGCCCACCCCAACTGGACGCTGCGGCGACTGTTCCGCGGTCGGTCCCGAACCCGACGAGCGCCGCCCCGGTGCCGAACGCCTCGCGGCAGAGAGTGCCCAGGTTGACCTGTCCTCGGCGGCCCATCTCCGTGGCCGCGGCGTCGCCCACATGGGTGTTGTGGGCCCAGATCACAGCCTTCGCCTCAGGTCCGCGGGCCTCCATCACCGACCGGAGCGTCTCGAACATGTGGCGGTCTCGCAGGTTCCAGCTGTTGGTGGCGCCATGGTAGAGCGTGCGGTAATACTCCTCCGCTGAAGCGATCAGCCGGGCGTTCTGCCAAGCGCCCAGCCAACCCTCGTCCCCGGTTGCGGCCAATCGGGACAGCCGCCTGTCGAGCAGGTTCCGGAGCACCTCCAGCACCGCGTTCTCGCAGGAGTCGAAGCCGCCGGCCAGGGCCGCATGGCCATAGGTTTCGGGTGCCGGCCGCCACGGTGCCAAGCAGCCGTACCGTTCGCGCGCGATCCCGGCGGCTTGCGGATCGACCTTTTCCAGATAGTCCAGCACGGCGGCGATGGACCCGTTCAGGCCGTAGAGGTCCAGGCCGTAGAACCCGACCCGCCGCTGGGGCTCCGAAACCCCGTCGTTGTGACGGCGCAGCCAGTCGACGAAGGTGGCGACCTCCTCGTTTCGCCACATCCAGGCGGGAAAGCGCGAGAAGGCCGCGTCGTCGGACACACCGGGAGGCCGATTGCGGACGTACCGGTTGATCTGTTCGGCATCAGGCCAGTCGGCCTCGACCGCCACGATCGTGAAGCCGTGCCGGGCGATCAACCGCTCGGTGATCCGCGCGCGGGCGCGATGGAATTCGGAAGTGCCGTGGGTCGCCTCGCCCAGCAGCACGACCCGGGCATCGGCGATCCGGTCGAACAGCACGCCGAACCGTTCGTCGTCCACGTCGGGCAGCGGTTCGGCGGCGTCTCGGATCCGCCCGGCGGCTTCGGGCGCCAGGGCCGGGGAGCGGCGCCTGGCCTCGGTGCGGGTCGTTTCCGGCCAGCCATGGGCGCCGATCAGCGGCACGAAGGCGACCAGGCCGAGATCCTCCTCGGCGAACGTGTCCTCGCCGGTGCGGCGCTGCCGGATCAGGTGCTGGCCGCCGGCTTCCGCGCCGGCCGGCATGATCATCCGCCCGCCGATCTTGAGCTGGCGGGACAGCGGCTCCGGCAGGCGCGGCCCGCCGGCGGTCACGATGACGGCGTCGAACGGCGCCGCCTCCGGCCAGCCCAGGGTACCGTCCCCGGCCCGCAGGTGGATGCCCGCACAGCCGGCCCGCTCCAGCCGTGTCCGGGCAGCCTCCACCAGGGCGGCGTGGCGGTCGATCGAATAAACCTCGCACTCCATCGCCGCCAGCGTGGCGGCGGAGTAGCCCGAGCCGGTGCCGATCTCCAGCACCTTGGCGCCGGGGACCAGTTCGGCCGCCTGCATCATCAGGGCGACGACGAAGGGTTGCGAGATCGTCTGGCCCTGCTCGATCGGCAGCGGCGAATCGTCGTAGGCCAGCTCCGCCAGATAGTCGGGGACGAAGAGTTCCCGCGGGACCCGGCCCAGGGCGGCGATCACGCCGGCGTCGTCGATCCCTCGCGGCACGATGTCGCGCTCCACCATGACCCGGCGCTTTTCGGCGAAATCCGTGCTGCCCATCGTCCAGCCTCCCGGTGATGCACTCCTCCTCTTGAATCAACATCACCGCGGCGCGGATTGTTCGACCAGTTCCGCCGCCGATTCTTCCGGCGCGAACTGCTCCAGCCCGCGCAGTCCTTCCTCGGTCAGCCGGTAGGTGCCGCGGCTGACCCGCTCGAACCAGCCATAGACGTTTCGCTGGAGGATGCCGGCGGCGCCCGGAGCGTCGCCGTCCCGGCGCAGCGCGGCGACGGCCATGGGGCCGTTCGCCTTCAGCAGGGCCGCGCAGCGCAAGGCCTCCTGTCGGTATGCGGTCATGATCTTGACCTTGCTCGACCCGCCGCGGTTGGGATCGCCCAGCCGCCGACCGTGCTCCTTCAGCAGCAGCCGGGCGCGCTTGGCGTTCACCCGCGGCCGGTAGGGCGCCGGCTCGATCACGAGCTCCACCTGCCGGCCGGCTCGGGCTGCCGGATCGACCGTCAGCAGCCCGAGCCCCAGCATGCGGCAGAGCTTGCGGACATTGCCGTCGTTCGCGTTCGGCCCCGTCGCCCGCCGGCCGGCGGGCCGGGGAACCGCGAGGTAGACGCGGTCCGACAGGGCCAGCCGGTCGACTCCCTGGAGAACCAGCGACAACGAGAACCGCAGCTTTAACTCAACCAAAACGGGCGGCTCGCCGGCGCGGACGGCGACCAGGTCGCAGCTCCGAACCTCGCCTTTGACATCGTACCCCTGGGCTTCGAGGAAGGCTTTCACCGGATCGTAGAGGTCGACCTCGGAAGTGATTGGCAAGGCGGCTTTCTCGCTGGCTGCGGGGCGGCTGGGGCGGGCGTTCCGACCATTGCTCTCCGGCGGAGCCCGTGTCAATTCGCGCGTGGCTGCAACCTTTCATGACCTGAGGCGTTGCCGGTCGGATCGCGACCAATATCCGCTGCGAAAGGGCTTAGGCCGAATACCCCCGATCCGGCGGATACGCGAATATGTTATCTGGAACTTTCGGAATCGAACCCCGCCGGACACAAGGCGGACAGATCAGCTTCATGATGGACCGTTGAGATCAGAATGCCGGAATCCTCCGCAGAGATTGTGAAATTTCTTCCCTATTTGCGGCGCTATGCCCGAGCCCTGTTGGGGTCCCAGGATCGCGGCGACCAGTATGTCCGCGTGTGCCTCGAAGCCTATCTGGCAGAGCCCGACCGCATCGATCCCGCCGGCAATATCCGGCTTGAGCTGTTCGCGCTGTTCCATGAGGTCTGGTCCCTGGTGGACGAAACGTTCCCGGAAGCGGTGCCCGACCTTCCCGAAGGTACCCCGGGCACCAAGGTGATCCAGGGCGTCGGCCGGCTGCCGCCGCGCCAGCGGCAGGTGCTGCTGCTGATCTCGCTCGAAGGATTTTCCTTCGACGAGGCGGCCCGCATCCTGAACGTCACCACCGAGGAAATCCGCGTCGAGCTGGAATCCGCCCGGGCCGAACTGTCCAAGCAGACCTCCGTCCGTGTCCTCATCATCGAGGACGAACCCCTGATCGCCGAGGACATCGCCGGTCTGGTGACCGACATGGGCCATACGGTTTGCGGTTCCGCTGCCCGCGAGGAGGAGGCCCTGAGGCTCGCCCGCGAGACCGCGCCGGAATTGATCCTGGCCGACATCCAGCTGAAGGGCGGCGACAGCGGCATCAAGGCCGTCCAGAAGATCCTGCGCTCGACCAACCTGCCGGTGATCTTCATCACCGGATTCCCGGAACGCCTGCTGACCGGCGAACAGCTGGAGCCGGCTTTCCTGATCGCCAAGCCGTTTCAGCCGGAGGTTCTCCGAACCGCGATCGGTCAGGCGCTGGCGGTGCATCCGCCCCAGAAGATGAACTGACGAGAAGAAGAAAAGATGCCCGACTCTTCCGGCAGCAAGCTCCCGGCTCTCCTGAGCCGGTACCAGGACCGTATCCTGACCGACTGGATCGCAGCCCAATCCGATGTCGGTGTGCTTCGCGCCGACCTGATGCGGGAAGCGGAGATCCGCCGCCAGTCGCGCAGCTTCCTGACCCATCTGACCGCAGCGACCAAGAACGGTGTCAATTTCGACATCGAAAGCGACCAGTGGCAGGATGTCCGGGACATGCTGACCGAGGTCACAAATTACCGGGTCGATCACGGCTTCACCCCGACGGAAACCGCCACCTTCATCCTGGCGCTCAAGCAGCCGATCTTCGAATGCCTGCGCGACCAGTACAAGGACGACCCGCAGATCCTGGTCGAAGAGGCCTGGTCCGCGACCGTGCTGCTCGACAAGCTGGGCCTGTACACCAATGACATCTATCTGCGCGGCCGGGAGGATATCATCCAGCGCCAGCAGCAGGAGATGCTGGAGCTGTCAACCCCGGTGGTGCAGCTCTGGGATCGCATCGTGGCGCTTCCCCTGATCGGCACGCTGGACAGCTCCCGCGCGCAGATCGTAATGGAAAATCTACTCGAAGCCGTCGTCGAAAGCAAGGCCGAGATCGTGATCATCGACATCACCGGCGTGCCCACGGTCGATACCCTGGTCGCCCAGCACCTGCTGAAGACGGCCGCCGCGGCCAAGCTGATGGGGGCTGAATGCATCATCAGCGGCATCCGGCCGCAGATTGCCCAGACCATCGTGCATCTGGGCGTGGAACTGCCCCAGGTCGCGACCAAGGCCGACCTGCAGAGCGCCTTCGCCCACGCGCTGAAGCGCACCGGCGTCACCTTCACGGGCCAGTGAGCGGCGGCAGGATCGACATGACCCATTTCCTCGAGCCGAACCGCATCCCGATCTTCCAGATCGGCGACTGCCTGCTCCTGACAATCCAGGTGGACCTGGAGGACAGGATGATCATGACGCTGAAGGACGATCTGGCCGAGCGGATCGCGAAGACCCACGCCAAGGGCGTCCTGATCGACATCTCGGCCCTGGACGTGGTGGACAGCTTCATCGGCCGCATGCTCGCCAACATCTCGGCGATCGCCCGCATCCTTGACGCCTCCACGGTGATCGTCGGGATGCGGCCGGCGGTGGCCATCACGCTGGTCGAGCTGGGCATGTCGCTCCAGGGTGTCCGCACCGCCCTGGACGTGGACCGCGGCATGGAGCTGATCCGCCGGGGCGCCGCCGAGGAGGCCGCGCGCCTCCATGAGGCTTGAGCCGGGGCACGAGGGAGGAGCCGCCGACGGCGAGGTGATCCCGATCCAGACCGGAGCCGACGTCAGCCGGGTCCGGCGGGTGGCCGCCGCAGCCATGGCGACCATCGGCGCCTCGAAGATCGAGACCACCCGCATGGTCACCGCGGCCAGCGAGCTGGCGCGCAACACGCTGGACTACGGGGGCGGGGGCGAGATGCGGATCGCCATCGTCGGCCGGATGTCGAAGCGCAAGGTCGAGATGATCTTCAGCGACCGGGGGCCGGGAATCGCCGACATCGCCCTGGCGTTGAAGGATGGCTACAGCACGGGCGGCGGGCTCGGGCTCGGGTTGAGCGGTGCCAAGCGCCTCTGCAAGGAGTTCGAGATCCGGTCCGCGCCGGGCGAAGGAACCATAGTGAAAGTCGCATCATGGACGGAACGGCCGTAGTTTCGGTCCCCATCCGGGAACAGACCCAGGTCGCCGAGGCACGCCGCAAGGCGGTGCAGCTGGCGTCCCCGGCCGGTCTCGGCGAACAGGAATGCGCCCGCCTGGCACTTGTGGTGACCGAGGCCGCCACCAACATCCTTCGCCACGGCGGCGGCGGGGAAATCCTGCTGGACGCCCGGTCGTCGGGCACCAGCGGCGAGGTCACGGTGATCGCCCTGGACAGCGGTCCGGGCATGGCCAACGTGCAGGACTGCCTGCGGGACGGCGTCACCAGCGGCGACAGCCCCGGCACCGGGCTGGGCGCGATCCGGCGCCAGTCCGACCATTTCGATATCTATTCCAAGCCGGGCAACGGCACCGCGATCGTCTGCGGCGTGCGGGCGGGCGGCTGCCGGCCGGCGCCCGACCTTCCCGGGCTGGAGGTGGGGGCGGTCTGCCTTCCGCGCATCGGGGAGGCGGTGAGCGGCGATACCTGGTCCGTCCGGGTGACCGATCGCGGCGCTACGCTGTTGTTGCTGTGTGACGGTCTCGGGCATGGTCTCGGCGCGGCCGACGCGGCCGACGCCGCCCGTGCAGGTTTCAGGCAATCGAAGGAACGGATGCCCGAGCCGCTGGTCGAGGATCTGCATCGGGCGTTGCGCGGGACGCGCGGCGCGGCGGTCGCCGTGGTGCGGATCGAACCGGTCGAACGCCGGCTCCGGTTCGCCGGGGTGGGTAACATCGCGGGATTTTTCCGCTGGCGGGACGGGCAGACCCGAACGGTGTCGCAAAACGGCGTCGTCGGGCATAATATGTCGAAGGTGAAGGAATACGAGTATGCTTACGGTGGCGATCTGCTGGCGGTTTTCCATTCGGACGGTTTGAGCACTAAATGGGATATCGACAGCTACCCGGGGCTGGCAACAAGACACCCGACGATGATCGCGGCCGTGCTGTACCGCGATTTCAAGCGGGTCCGGGACGACAACCTGATCGTCGTAGTGAAGACCAGAGACCCCTGACCTGGCCGCTCTTCACGGTCCATGTGCGCCATGACCGGGACATCGTCCACGCCCGGCAGCGGGCGCGGCTGGTCGCCGACCGGATGGGGTTCGAGGTCCAGGACCAGACCCGCATCGCCACGGCGGTGTCGGAGGTCTGCCGCAACGCCTACGCCTATGCCAACGGCGGCAAGGCCGATTTCCGCATCCAGGAGATCGCCGGGAAGGTGGCCCTGGTGATCGAGGTCGGCGACCGGGGGCCGGGCATCGCCGAACTGGACGACATCCTGGCCGGCCGCTACCGCTCGCGCACCGGAATGGGGCTTGGCCTGCTCGGCGCCCGGCGCCTGATGGACCGGCTGGACATCGAGACGTCCGGGGACGGGACCACGGTCCGGTTGACCCGGATCCTGTCCAAGCCGCTGGGAATGGCGGTCCCGGAATTCATCAACAAGCTGATGGACGAACTGGCCCGCCAGCAGCCGCTCGACCCGGTCGAGGAGGTCCAGCGCCAGAACCAGGAACTGCTGAGCAGCCTGAACGACCTGCGCCAGCGGGAGGAGGAGCTTCTGGAGGCGAACGCGGCGCTCCGCGCCAGCGTCGTCGAGAAGGAAGTGCTGTTGAAGGAGGTCTACCACCGGGTCAAGAACAACCTCCAGATCATCTCCAGCCTGGTCAGCCTGAAAGCGCGCAAGTCCACCAACCCGCTGGTCCGCCAGGAGCTGGACGACGTTCGCAGCCGCATCCATTCGCTGAGCATCGTCCACGAGAAGCTGTACCAGTCCGACGACCTGGCCCGGGTCGATCTCTCCGGCTATGTCCGGGACCTGTGCGCCCATCTGCGGACCTCCTTCACCGCGCGGGGCGACGGGCCGGAGCTGATGGTCGAGACGGAGAACGTCGCGCTGGGGCTGGACATGGCGATCCAGCTCGGCCTGCTGATCAACGAGATCGTGACCAATGCCTTCAAGCACGCCTTCCCGGACGGTGCGCGGGGCGAGATCCGGGTGTCGCTGACCGTCCTGCCGGAAGAGCGCCTGAGGCTCGAAGTCACCGACAACGGCAAGGGCATGCCGGAGGAGGCGACCGACAGCCTGGGCATGAACCTGATCCGCGCCCTGGCGACGCGGGTCGAAGGCGTGCTGGAGATCGAGGGCTCGAACGGCCATGGCGGGACGGGCGGCGGTACCCGGGTGACCGTCACGATGCCGCTGCATGGTGATTGAGGGAGCCGGCATGACCATCGAGGGGCGGATCGCCGCCCTGTTCGCCCTCGACGACGCGGCCTGGGCTCGCCATGCCAACCCTTGGAGCGGCTGGACCCGCTTCGTCACCGTCCTGCCGCTCCTGGTCCTGGCGTTCTGGAGCCGCGCCTGGATCGGTTGGTGGTCGCTGCTGCCGGTCGCGGCGGCCCTGGCCTGGACCTGGCTCAACCCACACGCGTTTCCGCCGGCGCGGTCCGACAGCGCCTGGATCACCCGGGGCGTCTTCGGCGAGCGGTTCTGGACCCTGCGAAACACCATTCCCGTCCCGGAACATCACCGGCTGGTGCCCCATCTGCTGAACGCCGCCACCGCGGCCGGGGGGCTTGTCGTCGTGTGGGGTGTGGCGCGCCTCGCGGTCTGGCCGACGGCGCTCGGCCTGACGCTCGTGATCGGCGGCAAGTTCTGGTACATCGACCGGATGGCCTGGCTGTACTCCGACATGATCGCGGCACGGCCGGAGTTGCGGTATCGCGGACCGGGCGGCGGAATCCCGCGATCACAACCGGACGTCAGCCATCAGTGTTAGGCCCTTTGTGCCGGGCTCGCATGAAAAACTGTCATGGGTACCGGATAGCTTCCGCGGACCAATAAACCGGAACGGGAGAATCCGCGATATGTCCAAGTTGCCCGAGCCCCAACGGTGGGTTACCCGCCGCTCGTTCCTGTACAATTCGGCACTGGCCGGCGGCGGGCTCCTCGTCGCGGCGTCGGCGGCCGGGCGGGCGCTGGCGCAGGCCCCGGCCATCATCACCGCCGACAGCCGCCGCATCGCCATGCCCTACGGCGTCCAGTCCGGCGATCTTTCAGGCGGGCGGGCGGTCGTCTGGAGCCGCGCCGACCGGCCGGCCCGGATGATCGTCGAGGTCGCGACGACCGAAAGCTTCAGGAACGCCAAGCGCTTCAGCGGTCCGGTCGCGGTCACCGACAGCGACTATACCGCCCGGATCGACCTGTCCGGGCTGCCGGCCGACCAGCGGGTGTTCTACCGCGTCAGCTTCCAGGACCTGTCCGACCTCAAGAGCTTCAGCGAGCCGGTGACCGGCCAGTTCCGCACCGCGCCGAGCAATGGCCGGGTCCGCTTCGTGTGGTCCGGCGACACGGCCGGGCAGGGATACGGCATCAACCCCGATTTCGGCGGCATGCGGATCTACGAGGCGATGCGCCGGACCGAGCCGCACTTCTTCATCCATTCCGGCGACACGATCTATGCCGACGGCCCGATCCCCGAGACCAAGGAACTGCCGGGCGGCGGGGTGTGGAGGAACGTCACGACCGAGGCGAAGTCCAAGGTGGCCGAGACGCTGGGCGATTTCCGCGGCGCCCACGCCTATAACCTGATGGACGAGAACCTGCGCCGCTTCAACGCCGAGGTGCCGATGTTCGCCCAGTGGGACGACCACGAGGCGACCAACAACTGGTACTGGGAAAAGCGCATGGACGCCGACCAGCGCTACAAGGAGAAGAGCGCCGCCGTGCTGGCCGCCAACGGCATGAGGGCGTTCCTGGAATACATGCCGATCCGGCATGATCCGGAAAACCGCGACCGGATCTACAACAAGTTCTCCTATGGCCCGCATCTCGACGTGTTCCGCATCGACATGCGAAGCTATCGCGGCCCCAATACCGCCAACCTCCAGGAGGAGATGGGGCCGGAGACCGCCATCCTGGGGTCCGAGCAGATCCGCTGGCTCAAGCAGGCCCTGCTGGCCTCGAACGCGACCTGGAAGGTGATCGCGGCCGACATGCCGATCGGCCTGGTCGTCTACGACAACGGCAAGGACAAGACCGGCTCGGAGGCGATCGCCCAGGGCGACGGCCCGGCGCGGGGCCGCGAGCTGGAGATCGCCGACCTGCTGAGCTTCATCCGGCGCAACGGCATCCGCAACACGGTGTGGCTGACCGCCGACGTCCACTACACCGCCGCTCATTTCTATGACCCGAACAAGGCCAAGTTCCAGGATTTCGAGCCGTTCTGGGAATTCGTCTCCGGCCCGCTGAACGCCGGCACCTTCGGCCCGAACCCCTTGGACGACACCTTCGGCCCGCAGCTGATGTACGTGAAGGCGCCGCCGGAGGGGCAATCCAACCTGGCTCCCTCGGCCGGGATGCAGTTCTTCGGCCAAGTGGACATCGGCGAGGACGGCGTGATGCTGGTGACCCTGAAGGACCTGGACGGGCAGACCCTGTACACGAAGGAACTGCTGCCGGCGGCGTGACGACGCCCCCTGGCGTGGGGGAGTGTCATCATTCGTGGGGGTGGCGCCGGCGCCGAGGGGCGCCAGTTCCCCGCTGCGAATGGTGGCCCCCCCTCCGCTTGGCCGCAAATGTCAACATCCGGTGCGAAATGTCAGCATCCGATGCGCCTCGCCGTCAGAGCCTGTTTTTCTGATGCACGCTTTGAAAGATCCCGGCTATCCGCCGGGATTGATCCTATCATTCCGATCATAGGAATACAATCTTTAATGCTGTGCTCTCACTTCGTATCGGTTGACGATCATCAAAACAAGATCTGTGTTGATCTGCGGCTGAGTAAATATAGTTTCAGTGTGTAGATGCCTGTCTCTAGTAAATCCTATGTCATTTCCGGAAGTTCACCCAGCGGTAGACTTCATCGAAACCCAGGGACAGGTCGATCGCGTCGAGCCTCATGGATCCCGTGAAGAACTCGGGATCCTCGGACCAGCCGTCCGTGTCCCGCCACCACCGTTCCGCAAGCCTGCTTTCCGGGTGGAACAGCACGACCTCCCGAACGGATGGCAGCGAAATGTATCTCGTGATGTTCTCGCGGGTCTCGGCCTCGCTGGTGGACAGGATCTCGATTATCAGCACGGGATCGGGGACCATGACGCCCCCGGGAACATGCGGGCTGCAGGTTACCGCGATGTCCGGCTTGCGATAGTTGAATTTCGCCTGGATCCTGGGTTTGACCCCACCCTCTATGACGGGACGGCAAGGCCCGCCGCGTGCCGCCAGATGGTTGCGGATCAGGCCGTCAGGTTGCCCTGTATCGCTCCATGGGCATCGAAATGCGGTGCCATCAATCTCGGAGTGCCATCGACCAGTTCGTATCGGCCATCATTCCAGTCAAGGAACTCTTCGACGGTCATCAGTCGGTGTGAGAAACGCGCTGTCATCGTCGCCTTCCGATTCCGCACCGACGCATGCCGGACAGGTTAGCACATCGCTTTCGGTGACAGGACGCATCCAACCTGGAACCGCCGAAGAACGTGCATTTGGGCAATGGCGACGCGTTTGCCGGCTGTGTAACAGTATGCTCTTTCCATCAGGCAATAATTTTAGGTAATTTCTGTAAAACATACCGTTCTCGTTGCCAGATAGCCTATTCAATACAGAAAAATTTGTCCCCATGCTCAAGTGATCATCGCCCTGTCACATATCTTCTTTAAAAGGTGTCTTCGGTTCCGCTGGCCGGAACTGCGATGCCGGAAAGAAGGACGTGATCGGAGCAGAGACGATTTGCCGTCAATTGGGCTTGTCTCCGATCTTTCAGTAGAGCCGGCATGTCCCGCCAGGGCTTCGGGCCGCAAACACCATTCAGGCCGCCGCAGCGCGGCCATGGACGCTCCCTTGGGCGTCGAACAGACAGGGCTGAGGAAGAATGACCAACCAATATCACCGGCTGTCCGAAAATCCCTTCACGCAGGATTGGACCGACACCAGCCTGATCGGCATGAACGACGACTGGTCCGGCGTGCCATCGATCGTGGGCTATCGCGGCGACGGTCTCTCGTCGGCGACGGGCGTCGACCCGCGCACGCTCACGGATGCTGCGGGCGCGGCGGACGTGATCGACGTGAATGCCAACCAGACCAATCCCGACGGGTTCAATACCGGCGGGGTGGCGGAGTTCGAGATAGCCGATCCGACCGTGGCGCTCACCGGGTCGGGAACGGCCGACGCGCCCCACATCGTCATCCACCTGGATTCCAGCGGGCGGGAAGGACTCGAACTGTCCTTTACCGCACGCGATCTCGAAATCGGCGGCGACGATGCGGTCCAGCAGATCGCCGTGCAGTATCGCCTCGGCGAGACGGGGGAGTGGGCGAACGTGCAGGGCGGTTATCTCGCCGACGCGACCCGGGGGCCGAACCTGCTGGGCCAGCCGGTTCCCGTCACGGTGACGCTCCCCGCGGAGGCCGACGACCAGCCGCAGCTTCAGGTGAGGGTCATCACGACCAATGCCGTCGGGAACGACGAGTGGGTCGGCATCGACGACATCCGGGTCACCAGCAACGGCCTGCCCGATGACGGGACCACGCAGGTGTCGGTCGGCGACGTCTCGGTGAACGAGGCGGACGGGACGGCGGTCTTCACCGTCTCACGTTCCGATGCCGCGAGCGCCTTCACGATCGACTATGCCACGCGGGACGGCGGTGCCACGGCCGGAAGCGACTATACCGCCGTCGGCGGCACGCTGACCTTCGAGGCGGGCGGGGAGCTTTCGCGGCAGGTCACCGTGGCGATCGCGGACGATGCCGTGCCCGAGCCGAACGAGACCTTCTCGCTTTCCCTGTCGAACCTCGCCGTCACGGCAGGACAGGCGCGGATCGCCGATGGTTCCGCCACGGCGACCATCGTCAACGACGACGTTCAGGTCTCCCGGATCGGCGAGGTCCAGGGCGACGCCGCGGCGAGCCCGCTGACCGGCAGCACCGTCACGGTCGAAGCCGTCGTGGTCGGCGACTTCCAGAACGGCGATGCCGACGCGCGGCGGGAAATCGGCGGCTTCTACCTGATGGAGGAGGCGGCCGACCGGGACGCCGATGCCCTGACGTCCGAGGGCATCTTCGTCTTCGAAGGGACCGGCGACCTGCGAAGCGACGTGCGGGAGGGCGACCTTGTCCGGGTGACCGGGACGGTGGTGGAGTTCAACGGGGAGACGCAGGTCAGCGTCGCCGACGCCGCCGATATCCAGGTCGTGACGCCCGGCGCCGTCGCCGATGTCGGGACGCTGGCGGCCGGGATGAACCTGCCCGCCGCCGGCACCACCGGTTCCGTGTCGAGCGGCTTCCTGCCCGACCTGGAGGCGTACGAGGGAATGCTGGTCACAATCCCGCAGACGCTGGCGGTGACCGAGCAGTTCAACCTCGATCGCTTCAACGAGATCGAACTCTATGCCGGCGAAGGCGATCGCCTGGCGGGACGGGTCGACGAGTCGGCGGACGATCGTCCTTACCAGTTCACCCAGACCAACGAGCCCGATCCGGCTGGTTACGCCGCCCATCTCCAGCAGGTCGCATCCCGCACGATCACCTATGACGACGGCCTGAACAGCCAGAACCAGCCGATCGATCTGCTCGACGGCTTCGACCCCGACGACGACGGCGCGGGCCCGACCGCTTCGAATCCGGACGAACCCGGCTATGGCACCGCCACGGCGCCGCGCATGGGCGACACGGTCACCGGGCTCACCGGCGTGCTCGGCTTCGGCCCGGCGGGAGCCTATCGCGTCCGTTCGGTCGAGGACGGCGACAATTCCTTCGTGCCCGTCAACGAGCGCCCGGCCGAGCCCGATCCGGTCGGCGGCACGCTGCAGGTCGCCAGCTTCAACGTCCTGAACTATTTCACCACGCTGGATGCCGGCGGTAATACCACGGAGAACGGCTTCGAGCCGCGCGGGGCCAACAGTCCGGCGGAGTTCGAGCGCCAGACCGACAAGCTGGTGACCGCGATCCTGGGGCTCGACGCCGACGTGCTCGGCCTCGTCGAGCTGGAGAACGACTTCATCGAGGGATCGTCCGGCAACGCGGTCGAATACCTGGTCGGCGAGCTGAACGCGGCGGCCGGAACGACGCTCTACGACTGGGTGCGGCCGGGGCAGGATTTCGTCGGCGGCGACGCGATCGCCGTCGGCATGATCTACAAGCCGGACGAGGTCCGGATCGCCGGGGACACCGGCGTGGCGGTCCTGGACGATTCGGACGTCGGGCCGGAACTGCTGGCCGAGAGCACCGTCGGCGGCATCTTCAACGGCGAGAACACCAGCCGCGCCGCCCTGGCCGTGACCTTCGAGGAGGCCGGGACGGGCGAGCAGTTCACCGCGGTCGCCAATCACTTCAAGTCCAAGGGCGGATCGGGGCAGGGCGAGGATGCCGATCGGGGAGACGGCGCGGGCAGCTGGAACAACCAGCGCGAACTGGCCGCCGAAGCCCTGGCCGGGTGGCTGGAAACGAACCCGACCGGCACGGACGACGGCGACAGGATGATCCTGGGCGATCTCAACGCCTATTTCCGGGAGGACCCGATCGACGTCCTCAAAGGTGCCGGATACGAGAACCTGCAGGAGCGCATCGACGACCCATACTCCTACGTGTTCGATGGCCAGATCGGCTCGCTCGACTATATCCTGGCGAACGAGACGCTGGGCGATCAGGTCACCGGCATCACCGAGTGGCACATCAACGCGGACGAGGCCGACGCGCTCGACTACAACCTGGATTTCGGACGCGATCCCGATTATTTCGACGGCTCGGTCGCGGCCCGGGTGTCGGACCATGATCCCCTTCTGGCGGGCCTCGACCTGGGCAATCCGATCCGGACGGTATCCGGCACCAACAAGGCCGACTCCTTCACGGACGCGGGCGCCTTCGCCACCACCTATCGGGCCGGAAACGGCAACGACGTGGTGCGCGGCCTGGACGGTGCCGACACGCTTCTCGGCGGCAACGGCGGGGACGGGCTGTTCGGCGGCTCGGGCAACGACCGGCTCGACGGCGGCACGGGCGACGACCGGCTCGCCGGGGACGCCGGGGCCGACATCTTCGTGGTCTCCCGGGGAGGCGGGAAGGACATGGTGCTGGACTTCGACCTTTCGGAAGGCGACCGGCTGGAGATCGACCGGGGCCTGCGGCTGCGCGACGTGACCGAGCGGGACACCGACGGTGCCGGCGGTGCCGACACGACGGTGCTGGAGTTCAACGGTGCTTCGGTGGCGCTGGTGGGCGTGACGGGGGTGGGCGACTTCGGCCAGCTTTTCGCCTGAGCCGGCGAAGCCGTCCGCGCGATTTTCGAAGATGGCCGATCGCGCTCCGGGAACGGTGACTTCATCGTAGGCTGTCGGCCTCGGCCCTGTGGGCCGGGGCCGACCTGCGGGAGGAGGGGGAGGTAATCAACTCTGACCCCTTTTATACGGTAGGTCGGCCTTCGCCCGTCAGGGCGAACGCCGACACCCTGCGTCAACGCTCCGGCCACGCTGTCGGCGTCGGCCTTCGGCCGAGGCCGACCTACGACAAATCAATCGAAACCCCTGTGTCGAGCCACTACGCGATCTCCCGCCACGCCGCGACGAAGCGTTCCGCCCGCCGGGCGATGTCGGGGACGGCCATGCCCGGGGTGTAGAGGGCGGAGCCCAGGCCGAAGCCCGCTACGCCGGCGTCGCGGTAGTCGCGCATGGTTTCCGGGGCGATGCCGCCGACCGGAAGCAGGCGGACGTCGGGCGGCATCACCGCGCGCATCGCCTTGACGATGCGGGGGCTGATCAGTTCGGCCGGGAACAGCTTGAGCGCGTCGGCGCCGGCCTTCAGGGCGGCGAAGGCCTCGGTCGGGGTGGTCACGCCCGGCAGGCAGGCGAGGCCGGCGGACTTGGCGGCGCGGATCAGGTCGGTGTCGCCGTGGGGCATCACGACGATGTCGGCGCCGAGGCCGGCGAGCGTCTTCACCTGGTCGGCGGTCATCACGGTCCCGGCGCCGACGATCGCGTCGGGGGGCAGCAGCCTGCGGATCGCGCCGATGCTGTCGAACGGCTCCGGCGAGTTCAGCGGCACCTCGATCAGCCGGAAGCCGCGGTCGTACAGGGCCTGGGCGGCGGGTTCCGCCTCGCGCGGGGTCAGGCCGCGCAGGATGGCGACCAGCGGCAGGGCGGCGAAGGCGCCGTCCAGGCGCGCCCTGAGGTCCGAGGGGGGCAGGTCCGGGGAGGTCGGGGCCGGGGTGGTGTTCATGGCATGTCGCTCCGATCGGAGGAAACGGGGGAGGTCACCAGTCCGGCCTCGACGGCGAACTGGAAGAGCCCGCGGGGGGCGGTGTTGTCGAGCAGGGCGGCCGGGACGGTGTCCAGCAGGTCGAGGGCGCGGACATAGCGCCGGCAAAGGCCGGCGTCGCCGATCAGCAGCAGCGGCGTGTCGCCGGCCAGCGTGTCGCGCATGCGGGCGAGGCCGGAGACCAGCTCGTTGCCGATCAGCAGGCCGGACAGGTAGTCCTTCAGCACCTCCGGCGGCAGCCGGCGGGTGAGGCCGAGGGTGCGGGCGGCGAAGATCTGGTGCGCCAGGTCGCCGGGCAGGCCGTCGCGCGCGGTCCGCACGCCGGCCGCGAAGGCGGCGTCGGCCGCGGACTGGTCGGCGGGGGCGGTCGCGGGGGCGTCCGGCATCAGCCGGCCCAGGATCGAGTGGCGCGACAGCACAGCGAACAGCTCGCCGGTCATGTAGGTCGCGAACCGCGCGATCCGGCCGTCGGTCACCTGGACCCATTTGGAATGGGTGCCCGGCAGCGCGACGCAGGCCCGGCCGGCAAGGTGGGGGTGGTCGGCGAGCGCGCCGGAAATCTGGATCTCCTCGCCGCGCATCACGTCGGGGTCGGCGTCGGGCGGGTCGAACATGACGCCCGGCGCGATCAGCAACCGTACGCCCGACGCGCTGTCCACCGCGACGGCCTTGCCGGCGAGGCTGCCGGTGTCGGCGGGGCAGGGGACGTAGGGCGCTTCCGCCCAGCCCTGGGCGCTGCCGACCATGCCGCCGGCCACGGCGGGAAGCTTGCCGTAGGCCTCCAGCCACGCGCCGCAGAGGCCGGCGAAAGCCTGTTCGAAGCCGGGTATGCCGGGCACCGGCAGGTTCTGGATGCCGTGGGCGGTGGCGCGCCGGTCCAGCACCTTGCCGCCCGCGTCCATCAGGTACCCGCGCAGGCTGGAGGTTCCCCAGTCCAGCGCGATCAGCGCGGGGGATGCCGGATTCGCGGTCACTCTGGTCTCCATCCCAACTCCTTCGAAATCGCGTCAGCGCAGTCGCGGACCGCCGGTCCGAGTTCCCGCATCCTGTCCTCGGGCATGAAGGGCACGGCGCTCGCCACGCTGACCGCCGCGGCTACCTGGTTGCGCACGTCGCGCACCGGCGCTCCGACGCAGCGGATGCCGATCTCGTTCTCCTCCAGGTCGAAAGACCAGCCCTGCCCAGCGTAATCCGCGAGCCGGCGCCGGAACTCCGGCCACGGGGCGAGCGGCGGACGGTCGGGAACCTTGGCGGCGAACGCGCGGGCGCGCTCGTACAGGTCGGGCCAGCGGTCGGGAGGCAATCCCAGCATCAGGCTCTTGCCCAGGCCGGTCGATGCCACCGGCATGGCGAGGCCGACGCGCGAGCGCATCTCCAGCCCGCGGGTGCCGGGGACCTTGTCCAGGTAGAAGACTTCCCCATCCTCCAGCACGCCGAGATGGACCGTGTCGCCGGTCAGCCGCGCCAGCGCCTCGATATGGGGGCGGGCCATCGCCACCAGGGGCCGATGCTCCAAGGCCCGCATGCCGAGCTGGATCAGCTTCGGCCCGAGCAGGTAGCCCTTGTACGGCACATGGTGCAGGTAACGCTCGGCGACGAGGCTGTTGAGCATGCGGTGCGTGGTGCTGCGCGGCGTGCCGAGCCGCGCCGCGATGCCTTTCACGTCTCCGATGCCTTCCGCGACGCATTCCAGCAGGGCAAGTCCCCTCAGGAGCGTCTGGGTGCCGGTCCCCTGGCGCTTTTCCGGGGTCCGGTCCGGTATCCCGTCCGGTGTTTGGGGCTGTTCCAGGACAGCCGCGTCATCGCCCTTCATCGTGGAGATCCGCTCCCGCCTTGGCCTGGGATGATGGCCGGGGATCATGGTAGGAAGCGTTGCGGCGGTATGTCAAATGGATTGCAGCCATCCCACATAGTGGAACATGATGGTTTTGGTTGTGATGACGGCGCAATTGTTCAATCCATCTTCGCCCTTATCTAGGTCTGCAGATCGACGAGACGAGGAGAGACTCCCATGCGCAACGTCGCCCCCGCCATCGCGGCCGCCTTCTTCGCCACAACGGCGCTGGCCGGCCTTAACCCGGCTCTTGCCGTCGACGAAACCTTCGAGACCGAGAAGGGCCGGGTGCAGGTGACGACCTTCGCCGACGGCCTCGCCAGCCCGTGGGGCATGGCCTTCCTGCCCGACGGCGGCATGCTGGTGACCGAGAAGCGAGGGAACCTGCGGCATGTCTCGGCGGACGGCACCGTGTCGGACCCGATCCGAGGCATCCCGCAGGTGGACAGCCGCGGACAGGGCGGCCTTCTCGACGTGGCGCTGGATCCGCAGTTCGCGCAGAACCGGCTGGTCTATTTCAGCTTCTCGGAACCGGGGGAGGGCGGCAACTCGACCGCCGTGGCGCGCGGCGTGCTGAGCCCCGACGCCCGAAGCCTGTCCGAGGTGCGGGTGATCTTCTCGCAGAAGCCGAAGCTGCCCAGCACCAAGCATTTCGGCTCGCGCCTTGTGTTCGACAATCAGGGATACCTGTTCATCGGGCTGGGCGAGCGGTCGGAGGAGCGGTTCCGCACCCAGGCGCAGGACCTGGACTCCCACCTGGGCAAGGTCATCCGCATCCGCCCCGACGGATCGGTGCCCGAGGACAACCCGTTCGTCAACCGGCAGGGCGCCCTGCCGGAAATCTGGTCCTATGGCCACCGCAACATCCAGGGCGCGGCGCTGCATCCGGAAACCGGCGCGCTCTGGGTCAACGAGCACGGACCCAAGGGCGGCGACGAGATCAACATCCCGGAGGCGGGCAAGAACTACGGCTGGCCGGTGGTGTCGTACGGCGTCAACTACGACGGCAGCCCGGTCGGAACCGGCAAGCAGCAGGCCGAGGGCATGGAGGAGCCGGTGTATCACTGGACCCCGGTCATCGGGTCGTCCGGCATGGCCTTCTACACGGGGTCGGCGTTCCCGGCGTGGCAGGGCAGCGTCTTCAACGGCGGGCTGGCGACCAGGGACGTGGCCCGGCTGGAGCTGGACGGCAACCGCGTGACCCACGAGGAGCGCCTGTTCGAGGACCTGAACCAGCGGATACGCGCCGTCAAGCAGGGGCCCGACGGCGCGCTGTACCTTCTGACCGACCACTCCGACGGCGAGATCCTGCGCGTATATCCCGCGGAGGGATAAGGTCGCTACGCCGCCTTGATCGACCGCAGGAAGTTGCCGACTTCCCGCTGGAGCGCCGCCGACTGGCCGCTGAGCTCGCCGGCGGTGCTGCGCACCGTCGAGACGGACCTGGTGGTTTCCGACGAGGCCGACGTGACGCCCGCGATGTTGAGCGCCACCTCCTGGGTCCCGGTGGCCGCCTGCTCGACG
This sequence comes from Skermanella mucosa, assembly GCF_016765655.2. Lineage (NCBI taxonomy): Bacteria > Pseudomonadati > Pseudomonadota > Alphaproteobacteria > Rhodospirillales > Azospirillaceae > Skermanella > Skermanella mucosa. Next base: position 4,139,051 of record NZ_CP086106.1, on the reverse strand, counting down.
TTGCGGGCGATCTCCTGGGTCGCCGCGGCCTGCTCCTCCACCGCGGCGGCGATCAGCGAGCAGATCTGGTCCATGTCCGTGATGGTGCCCAGTATGTTGCGGATGGCGGCCACCGCGCCCTGGGTCGCCTCCTGGATCTCGCCCACCTGACCCTTGATGTCGCCGGTGGCGCGGGCCGTCTGGGTGGCGAGCTGCTTGACCTCGTTGGCGACCACGGCGAAGCCTTTGCCGGCCTCGCCGGCGCGGGCCGCCTCGATCGTGGCGTTGAGCGCCAGCAGGTTGGTCTGGTTGGCGATGTCGTTGATCAGGTTGACGACGGCGCCGATGCTTTCGGCGGCGGTGGACAGGGTGTGCAGGAGCCCGTCGGTCCGCTGGCCGTCGGCGACCGCCCGGCGCGAGGTGTCGGACGATCGGGTCACCTGCCGGGTGATCTCCTGGATCGACTTGGACAGTTCCTCCGCGGCGGCGGCGACGGTCTCGACATTCTGGCTCGCCTGCTCGGCGGCGGCGGCCACGGCGATCGCCTGGCGGCTGGTTTCCTCGGACGCTGCGGACATCGCCTCGGCGGTGGCGTCCAGATGGCTGGCCTGTCCGCCGACGGCCTCCACGATGCCGACGACCGTGCTCCGGAAACTCTCGGCGAGCTGGTCGAGCTGCCGGTCGTAGACCGCCTTGTTCTCCTCGATATAGATGGAGATGGCGAGGTCCATGTCGAGCATCACTGCCTTGTTCAGCGCACTGAGCAGGTCGGACAGCTTCGCCCGGGCAACCTCCGGCCGCCACCGGTTGCTGAACTTGCGGGTGGCGGAATCGTAGAGGTGATTGACGGTGAAGGCATAGCCGCCGATGTACCAGCGGGGCTCCAGCCCGATCCGGCTGTGGGTCAGCCCGATCCGCCTGACCGAGGCGAAATACTCGCTGTCGAACCTGCCGGAAAACAGGTTGAGCCAATGCTTGAGCTGCGCCGACCGCGCATGTTCGATCCGGCTTTCGCTTGAGAACATCGACTTCAGCTCGGGATATTCGCGGATGTGCCGATAGAACTGATCCAGAGCCGGCGGCAGAAGCTCCTCCAACTCGGAGGCGAACTCCTTCAAGGTGTCCCGGGTCTTCTGGTCAATTCGCAAGAAGCTCAGACGCTGGACTTCATCGCGATCGCTGCCGACATCCATATCCATCCCCTAAATTCCGGTCCGATCCAGGATCGAACGTATTACCCCTTAAATGCGTGGGAATAATGCGCGCGATGCGGGGCATTTTCGACATGTCTTTCGTTATAATCGCCGTACGGTAAACTGCCTATGCGCACACGGATTTTTTTCGTTCCTGGAATGAATAACAAGTCTGCTGGCCTGGCGAGGGAAATAAGGTCCGGGAGTTATTCATGGGCGGTTCTGCCGCGGATCATGAATGTGTGCTTGGACGAACGAAAAGTTATTGGTGAAGGTGCCATCCATATTGAAGATCTGTAACAATTGTAACGGGAGATGCGGCTTCGTCCGGGATCTGGGACGTCGGGAAGCGCCTGACTTCGGCCCGTTGCGGCGCCGCCGGTTGACCTGGCCGGATCCCGATGCGCATCTTCGGGGCTCCCGATCCGAAGGCACGCCCGAAGGGGCCGAAGGCAGTAGCTGAAAACGATGGCTGAAGAAATGGACCTCCGGGACTTCCCCGAGGACGCCGACCCGCACCTGATCCACGAGATCGCCCGCCTGCATCCGGACTGCCTGACCCTCGCCGACGCCGGGCTGGCGCGGATGGAGATGGCCGCCGCGTCCGGACTGGCCGCCCTGGGCCTGCCGCTGCCCAAGGGCAAGCGCGACCTGCTGGTACCGGCCGAGCGGCGCGACTCCGTCGTGCGCGAGATACAGGGGCATCTGGACCGGGCGAGGCGGCGGAACGGGCTGCTTGCCGCGTCCCGCCGCGTTCTGGATCCGGCCGGGCACGTCTCGCTCCATCCCGGCGACGGGCGCGACCGGGTCCGGCTGGTCATGACCGACGCGCTGCCCTGGACCGGCATGGCGGAGCCGATCCGTTTCGCAGTTTCCCGGCAGATCGACGTGGACGAGTTCGCCGGGCTGGACGATGCCGGGCAGGACCATGCCGGGCAGGGCCATATCCGATTGCGCGACCGCTTGGTCGCCGACGGCATCCTGGCCGAGCGGCTGCATGCCGACGCGGCGCGGCTGGCCGAACGGCTCTGGCGCTACGCGGACGAGGCGGGGACCGCCGAGGACGGCTGGACTTTCGGGTCGCTGTGCGAGCGGCTCGGCCGGACGAGCCGCAACCACCAGGACGCCGACGAGATCCTGCGCCGCTGGGACCGGGAATTCGACACGTGGCGGCGCGACAGGGCCGAGGCGCGCGGCCGGGCCTTCATCGACCGGCATTTCGATTTCTCGCGTTACGAGCTTCTCTTCCCGGTTGCGCGCGGCATGGGACGGCGCCTCGTCCTGGTGGTCGGGCCGACCAACTCGGGCAAGACCCACCGCGCGATGGAAGCCCTGCGGGAGGCGTCTTCCGGAGTCTATCTGGCGCCGCTTCGGCTGCTGGCCCTTGAGGTCATGGACCGGCTGAACCGCGACGGCACGCCGACGACGCTGCTGACCGGCGAGGAGGAGATCCGGACGCCGGACGCCCGGCACATGGCCTCCACCATCGAGATGATGGACCCGGAACGGCCGGTCGACGTGGCGGTGATCGATGAGGTCCAGATGCTGGCCGATCCCGACCGCGGCTGGGCCTGGACCGCGGCGCTGATGGGCGTTCCCGCCGATACCGTCTACCTGCTGGGAGCGCCAGAGGCCCGGCCGCTGGTCGAGCGGGTGGCGGCCCATCTGGGCGAGCCGCTGGAGGTCGTCGAACTGGAGCGCAAGGCGCCGCTGTCGATGATCCCGAAGCGGCTGGAATGGACCGACGTCGAGGCCGGGGACGCGCTGATCGCCTTCTCCCGGCGGGACGTCCACCTGATCCGCGACGCGGTCCATGCCCAGGGGCTGACGGCCGCCGTCCTCTACGGAGCCCTGGCGCCGGACGTCCGCCGGCTGGAGGCGGAACGCTTCCTGTCCGGGCTGGCCGACGTGGTCGTCGCGACCGACGCCATCGGCATGGGGCTGAACCTGCCGGTGCGCCGCGTGCTGTTCACCGCCCTGGAGAAGTTCGACGGCACCGCGGTCCGGCCGCTGTCGCCGGTGGAGATCCGCCAGATCGCCGGGCGGGCGGGGCGCTTCGGCCAGTTCGAGGCCGGCGAGTTCGGCGTTGTCGCCCGCAACACGCCCCAGGCGCTCAAGGCGCTGATGGAGCGGCCCGACGCCAGGCTGGGACCGCAGGCGTCGCTGGCGGTCCGGCCGACCCGCTCCATGCTGGCCCGGCTGGCGGAGTACAGCGGCACGACGGCGATGACCCTGCTGATCGACTGGTTCGCGGACGCCAGGACGGCGGGATCGCTCTACCGCATCGGCGACCTGGGGGCCCTCCGCCGCCTGGCGCTGCTGCTGGACGAGCGGTCGTTGGGTTTTCCGGACAAGCTGAGCCTGCTGTTCGTCCCCGCCGACCTGGAGAAGGAGGCCGAGATGCGGCTGTTCCGGGCGATCCTCCAGGCCGTCGAGGCCGCGGAGCCGATGCCCATCGGCCATGTGGTGCCGAGCCGGATCGACGGGCTGGACGACCAGGCGCTGGAGGATCTGTCGCGCGCCTGCGACCTCTACTACTGGGCGGCGCGCCGGTTCCGGGCGCTGTTCCCCGACCGCGACGGGGTGCGCGAGCGGCGGGCGCTGATCGGCAGCCGGTTGGGGGACCTGCTCGCCTCCCGCGCACGCCGCGAGCGGGAGCCGAAGCAATCCGCCGGCTCGGCCGGGGCCGGATCGTCAGGGAAGGGCGGGAAGCCCCCGCCGGGCTTCCGCGGGGCGCCGCGCAAGCGCTTCGGGCCGCGGCGGCGATGATGGCCGAGGGGACGGCCGGAAGGGGCGGGGCCGGCCGTCCACAGGCGCACGCGCCGGCTGTCAACTGTATTCTTCGCGGGGCGGAGATGTTCTCATGGTGTTGTAAGGACGGCACATGAATACTGATTCTTCATTGAGGCGGTTCCAAGTGAAACCTGAATCTTTTGCTTGACACCCCGAAAACAAAGAAGTGCCTAAAAAATAGGCATCTGGTTCAAGTGGCAGGATCCGGCTAGGGTGGAGCGTCTCGGTCCACAGAGTTATCCCCAGATTCTGGGGATGAAAAATCGGCGTCGCGGGCGATCTTGGATGGTTCGAACGCAGTTGTTCCTCCTATGCATTTCGTATTATGCCAAAGGACAGAGGGTGCCGAGCGGCCCATGGCAGTTTAAGGAACAGTCTGTATTCCCATCCTGCCGGTTGCGTGCTTGCCCGGTGGACGGTGCGATGCATGCTATTTCGGTGAATGCGTGAATCAATAAAGGATAATGATATTAGAATTTTATCTATCGGGCAGGGCGATTGCTTCCGCTGACTCCGGAACCCTTGGACCCCCGTTCCGTGGTCCGATGACTACCGGAACTGTTCGAGGCGGGGAGCCCGACTGTCCAGCGCACCCAGGACGCTGCGCCAGATCTCCCGGCCTTCCCGGTCGCCGCGGGCGTCGGCATCCTCGATCCGCGCTTCGGCCTGCCGGGCCGCGAGACGGCCGTACCGTCCGATCAGGAGGTTGGCCACCGCCCAGTGTTCATGTTCCACCACCATCCGCTCCCCCGCTGCGTCGTCTTGTCGCCGGACGGAACAAGTCCCGCCCGGTACCCCTTTTTAACAGCGGAAGCCACTCCATTATTCCACCCACCGACGACGTTTTCTCGCGTATGCCTCGCGGATCGTCCTGTCGGCGGGTCCCCATCACGCTAATCGACGGAGCTATTCCACCCCGATGAATTGGATCGTCAGAATCATCGTGCTTTCCCTAGTCGTCGGGCTGGCCTTGTCCTTCCTCGACATCGAACCGATGGGCATTCTCCACGACACCTGGGACACCGTGCTGGATGTCTTCGGCCTGTTCGCGGGGGTCGCGGAATGGGCGCTTCCCTATGTCCTGGTCGGCGCGGTCGTGGTCGTTCCCCTGGCGCTGGTGGCGGCCCTGCTGCGTTATCTCGGGCGGCGCTGACCGGGTGAATCATGGCTAATTCATGGGTAGTGTGACAAACCTGTGATGCTCCGGGTGCGCAGTGTCCGGGTTGGCGTGTTATGGTTAATTTACACCTGCGACCGGAACATGACCTGACCTGCACTGAGAGCCCATGGCAGTGAAGGTCCGTTCGCATCCTCTACTCATCGCGCATTCGCCTCGGGTGACAGCTTGCTGTCACCTCTTTTTTGTGCTGCTCCCATAGGAGAAGGCAAGCCATCGCCTTACTTATCGTATGGTCTTTTCCCGGCGCCAAAGAAAAAGGCCAGAGGTTCTTGGAAGAACCTCTGGCTGAAAGGCGATTACAGGGAGGGTTAGAGACAAGAGTGTTTCTATACCAGGGCGACGGGCGTTACTTTGATCTAGATCAACAGCAGGGAACCTTATCGAAGGTTTTCGAAGAAAGTCAGCCGAGCTGGCCGGTATTAGGCTTTCGGAAGTCTTAATGCGTCCCTTGCGGCATTCCTCCGCATTCCTTCGGGTTGTCTAGGCCTTCGTCCCGTAGAGGTTCTCGGGGTCCGCCTCCACGTCCAGGATGGTCTCGACGCCCCCCTGCCGTGCGGCCCGGTAGAAGCAGCTCCGCCGGCCGGTGTGGCAGGCGACCCCGGTCTGGTCGACCAGGAGGAGCACGGCATCGCCGTCGCAGTCGACCCGAAGCTCCTTCAGGTGCTGGACCTGGCCGGACGTCTCGCCCTTGCGCCACAGCTTGCCGCGCGAGCGGGAGAAGTAGCAGACGCGCCCGGTCGCCAGCGTCTCCTCCAGCGCGGCGCGGTTCATCCAGGCGAGCATGAGCACCTCGCCGGTGTCGTGCTGCTGGGCGACGGCGGCGACCAGGCCGTTGGCGTCGAAGCTGACGAGGTCGAGCACCTCGCGCGTGCCGGCGTCCATGGTCATGCCGCGGCCGCCAGCCGGGCGAGCCCGCGCTCCAGGTCGGCGATCAGGTCGTCCGGGTCCTCCAGGCCGGCATGCAGCCGGACCATGGGGCCGTCGGTGCGCCAGCGGGTGGCGGTGCGCAGCTTCTCCGGATGGATCGGCAGGATCAGGCTCTCGTAGCCGCCCCAGCTGTAGCCCATCCCGAACAGCTCCATCCCGTCGAGGAAGCTGGCGACCGCCGCCGCGGAGCAGGGCTTCAGCTCGATCGCGAACAGGCCGCAGGCGCCGGTGAAGTCGCGTTTCCAGAGCGCGTGGCCGGGATCGTCGGGCAGGGCGGGGTGGAGCACCCGGGCGACCTCCGGCCGGGCCTGGAGCCAGCGGGCGAGGGCGAGGGCGGTGTCCTGGTGCTGGCGGAGGCGGGCGCCCATGGTGCGCAATCCGCGCAGGCCCAGATAGACGTCGTCCGGCCCGGCGCAGGTGCCGAGCTGCACCGCGTTGCGCTTCAGGCGGTTCCAGACCTCCTCCGTGCCGGCGGTGATCACGCCGAGCATCGCGTCGGAGTGGCCGACCATGTATTTGGTCGCGGCGTGGATCGACAGGTCGACGCCGTGGTCGAACGGCTTGAAGAACAGCGGCGTTCCCCAGGTGTTGTCGATCATGACGATGGCGCCCGCCTTCTTCGCGGCGGCGGCGATGGCCGGCACGTCCTGCACCTCGAAGGTCAGGGAGCCGGGCGATTCCAGGAAGACCACGCGGGTGTTGGGCCGGATCAGCCGCTCGATGCCGGCCCCGGCCAGGGGATCGTAGAACTCCGCCTCGACGCCGAGCCGCTTCAGCATGTCGGAGCAGAACAGCCGGGTCGGGCCGTAGACGCTGTCGGTGACCAGGATGTGGTCGCCGGCCGATACGAAGGCCAGCAGCGCCGTCGAGATCGCCGCCAGCCCGGACGGTGCGGTCACGGCCTTGAAGCCGCCCTCCAGCCGGGCCACCGTCGCCTCGAACGCCTGGGAGGTCGGCGTGCCGATGCGGCCGTAGCGGACGCCGTCGAACGAGTGGCCGGCCTCCTCCAGCGCCGCCACTGTGGGGAACAGCACGGTCGAGGCATGGTAGACCGGCGGGTTCACGATGCCGAAATTGGCCTGCGGGTCGTTGCCGGCATGGGTCAGGATGGTGTCTGGACTGGCGTTTTTCATGGCTTCTGCTGAGAAGATGGGCGGTGTCGTCCCCGGCGCGCCGCTGGGCGGGCGACGAGGCGCTGGACGAAGGCGCAGTCTGTCACTCCCGCGGGCTCCGGCCAACCCCGTTCGCGGTCGCTTGGTGCTGCGCGGCAGCGCTATCGATCGAACCGGCCGATGCGCCGCGGCGCGGCCGGGGTCATGCACTTTTGTAGGGTCAGCATCAATCAAAAGCTATTCCATATGGCTCAAACATTGCTAGAACTTGATCGGGTGGCTGGACTCTCCCGGCTGCCCGCCATGCCAAGTCATGCAAGCTCGAAGAAAACAGGGTAGGTCCAATGAAGACGAAAATAATTGCCGCGATGGGCACAGCGCTGGCGATCGCTCTGGGAAGCGGCGCCGCATCCGCGGGACCGACGCTGAACGCGGTCAAGCAGAAGGGTTTCGTACAGTGCGGCGTCAACACCGGCCTGCCCGGTTTCTCCAACCCGGACAGCCAGGGCAACTGGACCGGGCTGGACGTGGACTTCTGCCGCGCGGTCGCCGCCGCCATCTTCGGCGACGCCAAGGCCGTTCGCTTCACGCCGCTCTCCGCGCAGCAGCGCTTCACGGCCCTGCAGTCGGGCGAGATCGACATCCTGTCGCGCAACACGACCTGGACGCTCACCCGCGACACCTCGCTCGGCCTGAACTTCGCGCCGACCACCTTCTATGACGGCCAGGGCTTCATGGTCCCGAAGGCGCTGGGCGTGTCGAGCGCCGCGGAGCTGAGCGGCGCCACCGTCTGCGTGCAGCCCGGCACCACGACCGAGCTGAACCTCGCCGACTATTTCCGCGCCAAGGGCATGCAGTTCCAGCCGGTCGTGATCGAGTCCTTCGACGAGGTCAACGCCGCGTTCTTCTCCGGCCGCTGCGACGTCTACACCACCGACGCGTCGGGCATGGCGTCGATCCGCTCGACCCTGGCGCCCAACCCCGACGACTACATCATCCTGCCCGAGCTGATCTCGAAGGAGCCGCTCGGCCCGGCCGTGCGCCACGGCGATGACGAGTTCTACGACATCGTCAAGTGGACCGTCTACGCCACTATCGAGGCGGAGGAGAAGGGGGTCAACTCCGGCAACGTGGACGAGATGCTGAAGAGCCAGGACCCGACCATCCAGCGGCTGCTGGGATCGAACCCGGGCGTCGGACAGGCGCTCGGCCTGGACGAGAAGTGGGCCTACAACGTGATCAAGACCGTCGGCAACTACGGCGAGATCTTCGAGCGCAACGTCGGCGTCAAGACGGCGCTGAAACTGGAGCGCGGCCCGAACGCGCTGTGGACCAACGGCGGCCTGATGTACGCCATGCCGGTCCGCTGATCCGGCGCGCCGCCGCCGCCGCGAGAACGCGGACGGCGGCGGCGTCCCGCTTTTCCAACACCTGTTTCCGCCCGTCTTCCCGGCCCGCTCTCCTCCAGGCCATCCGACAGGCCATTGGTCCGGGCCGGGCTCCCGTTTCAACCGGGAAAGGAGAGATCCTTGGCAATATCGACCAGAGGCCCAGGGAGTATGGCTCCCCAGGCGCCGCGCCGCTCCCTGATCAACGATCCGAACGTCCGGGCGATCTTCTTCCAGATCCTGGTGCTGGGCGGCGTCGTGCTGCTCGGCTGGTACCTGGTGTCCAACGTGCTGGAGAACCTGGCGCGGCAGAACATCGCGACGGGCTTCTCCTTCCTGGACCGCGAGGCAAGTTTCGCCATCGGCGAGACGATGATTCCCTATTCGCCGGCCAGCAGCTACAGCCAGGCGCTGCTCGTGGGGTTCCTCAACACCATCAAGGTGGCGGTGCTGGGCATCATCCTGGCGACGATCCTGGGCACCATCATCGGCATCGCCCGGCTGTCGACCAACTTCCTGGTGGCCAAGCTGGCCTCGATCTATGTCGAAGTCATCCGCAACGTCCCCGTCCTGCTGCAGCTGTTCTTCTGGTACGCCGTGATCAGCGAGAGCCTGCCGGGGCCGCGCCAGGCGCTGAACCCGGTGACGGGCGTGTTCCTGAGCAACCGCGGCATGAAGTTTCCGGGGCTGGGCGACGATCCGGCCTGGACCTGGGTCGGCGTCGCCCTTCTGGCCGCGATCGCCGGCGTGTGGCTGCTGGCGCGCTGGGCGCGCAAGCGCCAGGAGGCGACCGGGCAGCAGTTCCCGGTGATGCTCGGCTCCATCGGCCTGCTGCTCGGGCTGCCCCTGCTGGCCTGGCTGGCCGGGGGCGCCCCGACCCAACTCGACATTCCGGAACTGCAGGGCTTCAACTTCCGCGGCGGCATCAACATCAGCCCCGAATTCGCGGCGCTGCTGCTGGGACTGGTGATCTACACCGCCAGCTTCATCGCCGAGATCGTCCGCAGCGGCATCAAGGCGGTCAACTGGGGACAGACCGAGGCGGCCTCCGCCCTGGGCCTGCACCGCGGCGAGGTGCTTCGCCTGGTGGTGCTGCCCCAGGCCCTGCGGATCATCGTGCCGCCGACCACCAGCCAGTACCTGAACCTGACCAAGAACAGCTCGCTCGCGGTCGCGATCGGCTATCCCGACCTGGTCAGCGTCGCCAACACGACCCTGAACCAGACGGGCCAGGCGATCGAGGCGGTGTCGATCATGATGGCGGTCTACCTGACCATCAGCCTCGGCATCTCGCTGTTCATGAACTGGTACAACACCCGAATCGCCCTGGTGGAGCGCTGACATGGCAGACCACATCTCCCTCCAGGGTTCCGGTTCCGTGCCGTCCGAATCCGCCGGCTCCCAGGTCGTCAAGCCGCCGGCGCTGGCGCTCGGCCCGCTCGGCTGGGTCAGGGCGAACCTGTTCAACAGCTGGTTCAACTCGCTCCTGACGATCCTGATCCTGTGGCTGGGATACCAGGTGATCCCGCCGCTGCTGGACTGGCTGTTCTTCAGCAGCGTCCTGCCGGGCGAGGGCGTGACCAACCAGACCTGCCGGGCGTCGGGCGGGGCCTGCTGGGCCTTCATCCACGAGAAGTACCGGCTGATCCTGTTCGGCCTGTACCCCTACGAGGAGCAGTGGCGGCCCATCGCCTCGATCCTGATCATCGTCGGGCTGCTGGCGCTGAGCTGCAACCGCAACTTCTGGCGGCCCTGGCTCGCCGCCGTCTGGGCGGGCGCCGCGGTCGTCGTTGGCGTGCTGATGTGGGGCGGCGTGCTGGGCCTGCCGTTCGTCCGCAACACCCTGTGGGGCGGCCTGCCGCTGACGCTGATCCTGTCGGTGGTGGGGCTGGTCGTGGCGTTCCCGCTGTCGATCCTGCTGGCGCTCGGGCGGCGGTCCGACCTGCCGATCGTCAAGTCGATCTGCGTGGTCTATATCGAGCTGATCCGCGGCGTGCCGCTGATCACCGTGCTGTTCATGGCGTCGGTGATGTTCCCGCTGTTCCTGCCGACCGGCGTGACCATCGACAAGCTGCTGCGCGCCCAGATCGGCCTGATCCTGTTCGCGTCGGCCTATCTGGCGGAGGTGATCCGCGGCGGCCTCCAGGCGATCCCCAAGGGCCAGTACGAGGCGGCGGACAGCCTGGGCCTGACCTATTGGCAGAAGACCCGCATGATCATCCTGCCGCAGGCGCTGTCGATCACCATCCCGCCGCTGGTCAACACCTTCATCGGCTTCTTCAAGGACACCTCGCTGGTGATCATCATCGGCCTGTTCGACCTGATGAGCGCGTCGAAGGCGGCGCTGACCGATCCGGCGTGGCGCGGCTTCTACAAAGAGTCGTACCTGTTCGTGGCGGTGATCTACTTCGTCTTCTGCTTCTTCATGTCGAAATACAGCCAGTGGCTGGAGCAGGAACTGCACCGCGGCCACAAGCGATAAACGCATTCTACCGGGAGACGACACATGAGCGACGCGAGACAAACGGCGGCGCCCGAGGCTGGCAACGACATCGCGGTCCAGCTCAGCGACGTGCACAAGTGGTACGGCGAGTTCCACGTGCTGAAGGGCATCGACCTGACCGTGGCGCGCGGCGAGCGGATCGTGATCTGCGGCCCGTCCGGCTCAGGCAAGTCCACGCTGATCCGCTGCATCAACCGGCTGGAGGAACACCAGCGCGGCCGGATCGTGGTGGACGGGATCGAGCTGACCAACAACCTGAAGAACATCGACCAGGTGCGGCGCGACGTCGGCATGGTGTTCCAGCACTTCAACCTGTTCCCCCACCTGACCGTGCTGGAGAACTGCACCCTGGCGCCGATCTGGGTCCGCAAGATGCCCAAGGACCAGGCCGAGGCCATGGCGATGAAGTACCTGGAGCGGGTGCGCATCCCCGACCAAGCCCGGAAATACCCGGGCCAGCTCTCCGGCGGGCAGCAGCAGCGCGTGGCGATCGCCCGCTCGCTGTGCATGAACCCCAAGGTGATGCTGTTCGACGAACCGACCTCCGCCCTCGACCCCGAGATGATCAAGGAGGTCCTGGACGTCATGATCAGCCTCGCCCAGGAGGGCATGACGATGCTCTGCGTGACCCACGAGATGGGCTTCGCCCGCACCGTGGCGAACCGGGTGATCTTCATGGACCGCGGCGAGATCGTGGAGCAGAACGAGCCGATCGAGTTCTTCAACAACCCGCAGTCGGAACGGACCAAGCTGTTCCTCAGCCAGATCCTGGCGCATTGAGGCAAGATGGCGGCGGCATCCGTGCCGCCGCCTGGCGGTTTCGCGGCAGGCTTCATTGCCTGAAGAAGCTACGCTACAATGCCGAGCGTCCGTTCCGATCGAGGCCGGCATGCGCACCCTTGACGATATCCTGACTGAACTGCGCTCGTTGCAGCCGGCGTTGCGCCGTCGTTACCCCATTCGTTCCATGGGTGTGTTCGGGTCCTACGCCCGGGGTGAACAGCGCGAAGGAAGCGATCTCGACTTGCTGATCGGATTGGGCGAGGGAATTGATCTGATTGGTTTCGCAGGACTTCAGATCGACCTCAGCGATGCTCTCGGGATTTCAGTCGACCTGGTGGATCGGGAGGCCTTGCGCCCTCGGTTGGCCGAAGCTGTTCTGGCCGAGGTCGTGCCCCTGTAAAACGCGACGCCATGGTTTGTCTTGGCGATATCCTCGATTACGCGCGTAACGTTGAAGTGTTTGAGAGTTTATGTAACTGCGACTTTGTTCGTAACATACCTGATCAATCGTATTCCTGAACTGATCTCCGAGTTGAATGACGACCGAAACTGCGGGAAGGGTTCGGGCATTCGCATCAGCTTGCCGCACGGAACGCGCCATACCCCTCGTCCGAATGGCTCCCGGGACGATCCCGCGCGAGACCTGTTGTCAGGATCGCAAGTTGGAAATTCAACCGGAGACTTCGACATGAGCAAGGGCCTGGACGGACATTCCCCGACCGACGTGACCCATCACCTGAAGGGGATCGATTTTCCCGCCGGGAAGGAGGATCTGGTCAAGCACGCGAAGCAGCAGGGCGCCGACGAGAGCGTGGTCGACCTGATCGGCAAGATGCCCGACGGCCAGTACGAGACCATGGCCGACGTCATGAAGGGCGTGGGCAAAGCCGGCTGAACGCTTGCGGAGGACTGGCGATGACTGGGAACCTGGAAGATCGCATCCGGCGGCGCGCCCATGAGATATGGGAGCATGCTGGACAGCCCGAAGGCCGGAACGACGAGCATTGGGAACAGGCCTGCCGGGAACTGGCGGCCGAGGATGCAGCGACGGGCCGGGAGTTCGACGTCGAACCGAACCTGTCGGCCGTTGCCGCCGGACGCATGGAGGCGACCGGGTCGCCGCAGGCTCCCTTGTCGCCGGGTGCCGCCAACAGCAGCAGGATGGCCAAGGCCCGGCGGAAGGACGCGACCTGATGCACGGAGTTGAGCGGAGGAGTGGTTCCATGCGTGTCCCGATCCTTGCCCCGGTCCTTGCGATGGCCGGCCTTATCGCGGCCGGCGCCGCATGTCCGGCGGTGGCGCAGCAGGACAGCTGCCTGGACGAGATACAGCGGCTGGAAGCCGCTTTCGCGCAGGGCGGCGGGCCGGCGGGCGACCAGGCCGGGGCCAGTCCGCAAGGTGGTGGAACGCCCAACGCCGACTGGGCCCAAAGTTCGGCGACCAGCCGGGAGGCGATATCCCGGGATCTGGCACGGTCGGGAGGCACGGTGGCGCCGTCCAGCATCGGCAGCGGCGTCGGTTCCGAGCAGCCCGACCGCGGTATCGAGCCTATACCCCTGGGGGAGAACCCGGGCCAGCAGCCGGGAACCCGCGCGGGCGCCACCATCACGCCACAGCAGCGCGACGACATGTCCGCGATGCTGCGCGAAGGCCGCGCCGCCGCCGAGCGGGGAGACACCGTGACCTGCCTGGACAAGGTCCGGCAGGCGCGGCAGACGGCCCGGTCGGCCATGACGGGAGCGGGAGGCGGGTGATCGAAAGCGGTACCCGATCAGCCTGACCCGGCTGTTACAGGCGGGTCGTTGCGTTGGGCCACGGCCCAACCTACGATCGACGGTTTGCATCACCTCCGCCCTGCATCGAACCGGCCCTGCATCGAACCGTAGGTTGGGCCGTGGCCCAACGCATCGCGACGAGTGGAAGGGCAGGCTGGTGGAACGCCCGTGAGATCGTGATCGAATCCGACATAAGCTGCTACTCTCGATCGGACATCGATAACGATCATGGTAGTGACGATTCCATTTTCGATATCGAAACAGGGTCTTCGCAAACCCGCCCCCCTCACGCCAGCTCCGGATACCCCACCGCCGCGGCCTGGGCCGCCAAGCCGGTGACGGCCCGGTAGGCCCGGTCGGGCAGGAAGTCGAAGCCGTCGAGCAGCAGTTCGGCGCGCACTGCCAATAGGCCGGGTGACGCCGCAGCAGCCTGGAGCGCTGCCCGCAGGGCGGCCAGCGTTTCGTCGTCGGTGCCGGCCGCGGTGACCAGCGGGAGGCAGGGCGTGGCTGCCGTGACGGCGAGGACACGCACGCCTTCCACCAGGCTTGCCCGGTGGCGGCTGAGATGGGCGAAGGTCACGCAATCCACCGCAGCCACGTCGGCGTCGCCGTCGGCCACTTGGTTCAGGCTCGCCAGATGGCTGCCGCTGACCGAGACCGAGCCGAAGAAGCGTCCGTCCCGGGCCAGGGGGGCGACCGCCGCGCGCAGCATGTTCATGCCGGTGTTGCTGTCCCAGCCGTTGATCACGCAGCGGCTGCCGCGCAGTTCGACCAACCGCTGAACCGGGCTGTCGGCGCCGACGACGATGAAGCCGCGGTGGCGGCTGCCGCTGCATCCCGGCGCCCGGTAGCGCGGCGTCGCCACGACCCTGACCATCCCGCCCAGCCGGGTCACCAGCGGCAGACCGCAGGTCTGGCTGAGGAAGAGGTCGGGCGCCTGCCACAGGTCGGCCGGCTCGCCGTCGAAGGTCAGCAGGCCGGGCACCCCGTCAAGCCCGGCCTCGTCCATGTGTCCCGCCACGGCGTTCCACAGGGCCGCGTGGGCGTCCCGCAGTTCCGGCAGGTCGTACATCGGCAGGGAGGCACGCCGGACGGCGAGGGCGATGGGTGCTGCTTGGGAGCCCGCGCCAGCAGGATTCATGGGCGCCGGCCGATCGGCAGGGACGCCTGCGGCGCTCCGGCGCGCCTGGGTTTCCGCGTCGCCGACATCCCTGCCACCTGTGACGCCTCCAACGCGTCGAGCGCCACCCAGCACCGGATCATGTGTCCCCCTCCCGCGTCGCGCCAGGGCGGCGCCTCGTTCCGGCACTTATCATACGCCCGCGGGCACCGGGTTTGGAACGGGCAGCCTTCGGGCCGGTCCGCCGGGCTCGGCGCCGGCCTGTCCAGGCTCACCGCGCGCTCCGGGGCGGCGGCGCCGAGCCGGGGCACCGCCTCGATCAGCGCCTGGGTGTAGGGATGGAAGGGCGGCCGGAACACCCGCTCGGTCGGCCCGACCTCCACCAGCTCGCCCAGATACATCACGCCGATCCGATCCGACAGGTAGCGGACCACAGCCAGATCGTGGGAGATGAACAAGTAGGCCGCCTGGCTTTCCCGCTGGAGGTCGAGCAGCAGGTTCAGGATCGACGCCTGGACCGACACGTCCAGGGCGGAGGTCGGCTCGTCCAGGATCACCAGCCGGGGGTCGCCGGCGAAGGCCCGGGCGATGGCGACCCGCTGGCGCTGGCCGCCGGACAGCCGGTCCGGGGTGGCGCCCATCATTTCCGCCGGCAGCTGCACGTCGCCCAGCAGGGCCGCCGAGCGGTCGCGCTTCCGCCGCCCGCCCAGGCCGGCCAGCACCCGGACCGCGCGGCCCAGGATCGAGGCGACGCGCTTGCGCGGGTTGAGCGTCGTGTCCGGCGTCTGGAACACCATCTGCACGTCGCGGCGCTGCCGCCGGGTGCGCCGGCCGGCCTGTCCCGCCACCCGCTCGCCGGCCAGGGCCACGGTCCCGGCGCTGGGCGGCACCAGCCCGGCGATCACCTTGGCCAGCGTGGACTTGCCGCTGCCGGATTCGCCGACCAGCCCGAAGGTCTCGCCCGGCGCGATCTCCAGGTCGATGTCCTTGAGGATGTGGGCGCGGCCGAAGCGCCGCCCGACGCTGGCAAGGCTGAGAAGCGGCATGCCCTGGATCGGCTCCGGCACCGGCTCCGGTCGGCCGCGGGCGGCGCTGCCGGGCGCCGGGGTCTCGCCATGGAAGAAGCAGCGGCTGAGGTGCCGGGTGCCGGCGCGCAGCAGGTCGGGATGCTCGACCCGGCAGACCTGGCGGGAGATCAGGCAGCGCGGCTCGTACAGGCAGCCGGTGCCCAGGTCGGCCAGGTCCGGTACGCCGCCGGCGATCCCGGCCAGCCGGCGGTCGCGCTTGCGCACGCCGAAATCGGGGATGCAGTCGAACAGCGCCGCGGTATAGGGATGTCGCGGCCGCTTGAACACCTCCGAGACCTTGCCCTGTTCGATCAGCTCGCCGGCGTACATCACGCCGATGCGGTCGCAGACCTGCTGGACCACGGCCAGGTTGTGGCTGATGAACAGGATGGCGGCGTTCATCTCCCCCCGCAGGTCGGCGAACAGGTCCAGGATGTCGGCCTGGACAGTCGCGTCCAGCGCGGTCGTCGGCTCGTCCAGGACCAGCAGGGCCGGATCGGTGGCGAGCGCCATGGCGATCACCGCGCGCTGCTGCATCCCGCCGGAGAGCTGATAGGGGTACAGGCCCGCGACCCGCTCCGGGTCGGCGATCCGCACCCGGCGCAGCATGCCGAGCGCCGCCTCGGCGGCGTTCCGGCGGTTCATGCCGGCGTGCAGGCGGAACACCTCGGCCACCTGCTCGCCGATCCGCAGGGTGGGGTTCAGCGCGCCGCCGGGGTTCTGGTAGACCATGGCGATGCGGCCGCCGCGCACCCGGCGCAACTCCGCCTCGCCGAGCCGGAACAGGTCGCGGCCCTCGAACAGGACATGGCCGCCACTCAAGATGCCGTTCTTCGGCAGGTGGCGCATCACGGCCATGGCGAGCGTGGACTTGCCGCAGCCGGATTCGCCGACCAGCCCATAGGCTTCGCCGGGCTGAATCACCAGCGAGACGCCGCGGACGGCATCGACCTGGTCGCGTCGGCGGCGGTAGCTGATGGTGACTTGGTCGAGTTCGAGCAGGGGGGCGGATGAGGTCACGGCTCCAGATATTCCTTAAGCCCGTCGGCGGCCAGCCCGATGGCGACCACCACCCAGGCGATCGCCAGGGCTGGAAACAGGACGGTCCAGGGGGCGGTGGTCAGCAGCGCCTGGTTTTCGCTGACCATCAGGCCCCAGTCGGGGGTCGGCGGCTGGACGCCCAGGCCCAGGAAGCCCAGCGTCGCGGAGGTGAAGACGGCGTAGCCGAGCCGGACCGTCCCTTCGACGATCAGCGGCCCGCGCACGTTGGGCAGCAGCTCCATCACCATGATGTAGAGGGCGCCCTCGCCGCGGAGCTGGGCCGCCATGACATATTCCTTGCGGGCCTCGACCAGGGCCGATGCCCGCACGGTGCGGGCGATCAGCGGCGCGAACACCAGCCCGATCACCAGCACCACGTTGCCGGTCCCGGCGCCCAGGAAGGTCAGCGCCAGCATCGCCAGGATGACGATCGGAAAGGCCATGACGGCGTCCAGCACGCGCATCACCACCTCGTCGACCCAGGACCCGAACCAGGCGGTGGCAAGGCCGATCGCCGCGCCCAGGGCCAGCCCCAGCAGCGTCGCCGCCGGCGCTATGGTCAGCACATAGGCGCCGCCATGGATCACCCGGCTCAGGATGTCGCGGCCGAGCTGGTCGGTGCCGAACCAGTGGGCGGCCGAGGGCGGCTGGGAGATCGCCAGGAAGTCGATCTCGGCGGGCGGGTAGGGGGCGATCCAGGAGGCGCCCAGGGCGGTCACCACCCAGACCAGGATCATCAGCGACCCGATGCCGAGCGATACCGCGCCGCGCGGCATCGACATGCGGCTCCGTCGGTCCCGGCCCCGTCGGTCCCGGCTCCGTTGGTCCCGGCTCCGTTGGTCAGTGAGCGTTACGGCCATGGCGTACCCTTGGATTCAACGCGGCATAGAGAAGATCCGCCGCCAGGTTGCCCAGGGCGAACACGAAGGTGATGGCGAGCGAGCAGCCGACCAGCAAGGGGATGTCCTTGTTGGTCGCGGCGAAATGGATCAGGCTGCCGATGCCGGGATACTTGAACAGCGTCTCGACCACCACCAGCCCGCCGACCAGCCAGCCGATCTGGGCGCCGACCACCGTGATGGTCGGCAGCAGCGCGTTGCGCAGCACGTGGCGCCGGATCACGGTGCGCTGCGGCAGGCCCTTCAGCACGGCGGTCCTCGTATAGTCCGACGCCAGCGCCTCGATCATGCTGGCCCGGGTCATGCGGAACAGATAGGCGAACAGCAGCAGCACCAGGCAACCGACCGGCAGCACCAGATGGGCCGCCACGGTCAGCGGTCCGGTGCCCTCGGGCGGCAGCGCCTGGATCGGCAGCCATCCCAGCCAGATGCCGAACACCAGGATCAGGAAGACGCCGGTGACGAATTCGGGCAGGGCCCCGACCGCCAGCCCGACCACCGACAGCACGCGGTCGAACAGCCCGCCCTCCCGCCGCGCGGCGGCGACGCCGGCCGCGACCGCCAGCGGGACCAGCACGGCCAGTCCGCTGCCAGCCAGCAGGAGGGATCGGCCGAGCCGTTCCGCCACCAGGGGGAAGACGGCGGTATCGAAGGCGTAGGACCGCCCCCAGTCGCCCCGGACCACGCCGGCCAGCCACTCGGCATAGCGGACCGCCACCGGCCGGTCGGCCCCCAGCTCGGCGTTCAGCCGCTCGACCGCGTCCTGGGGCGCGAAGGGTCCCAGGATGATCCGGCCGACATCGCCGGGTAGCACGTTGGTGATGGCGAAGATCAGGACCGACGCCACCGCCAGCGTCACCAGGACCAGCAGGACGCGGCGCCCGAAGAAGCGCAGCATGCCCGCCCCCTCAGGCGTCCAGCCAGGTCCGGGTCATGTCGAGATAGTTGGACATGCTGCCGGTCAGGCCTTTCACGTTGGTGCGGGCCGCCCGCAGGTTCTTGTTGAAATAGGCGATGACGGCCGGGACCTCGTCGTTGAGGATCGCCGCCATCTCGGAGCCCAGCTTGCCGCGCCGCTCCACGTCCGGTTCCGCCTCGAACCGGGCGAGCAGGGCGTCGAACGCCTCGTTCTTCCAGTGGGCGGCGTTCCATTCGGCGGAGCCGCGGAACGACTGCGCCAGGATCTGGGCCGCGACCGGTCGGCTGGTCCAGTCGGTCAGGCCGAAGCTGACCTCCGTCCAATGGTTGTAATAGAGGTTGGTCGGCTCGACCTTGAGATTGACCTTGATCCCGGCGGGCGCCAGCATCTGCTGGGCCAGCGCCGCGAACTGCGGCAGCTCCAGGTACTGGTGGGTGTAGAGGTCGATCGGGAAGCCCTGGGGATATCCGGCGTCGGCCAGCAGCTGGCGTGCCTGGGCGACGTTGGCCTGGCGCTGCGCCAGCTCGATCTGCTCGGGATATATGGGCGCGATGGGGTGGTCGTTCGCCACGTCGGCCAAGCCGCCCAGCAGGCCCCGCACCATGGCCGGGCGGTCGAAGCAGAGGGCGACGGCCTGTCGGACCCGCTTGTCGTCGAACGGCTTCATGTCGGTGCGCATGCAGAGCTGCCGGTGGTCGGCGGCGTCGGCCTGGATCAGGGTGATGTTGTTGTCGCTCCGGATGCCCTGGGCGTCGATGTAGCTGAGCTGCTGGACCACCTGGACGTCGCCGGACTGGAGGGCCAGCACCATGGGCTGCGGCGATTCGAAGGTCTGGATCTCCAGCCTGTCCAGATAGGGCTTGGGCTGATCCCAATAGTCGGCGTTGCGCTCGAACTTCGCCCCTTCCTGGGGCCGGTAGGAGACCAGCTTGAACGGCCCGGTGCCGATCGGTTTCTCGGCGAAATTGCCGGCGTAGTCGGCGGGCAGGATCACGCAGTTATAGGTGTGGGTGAAATAGGGGAACGTCCCGATCGGCCGGTCGAGCGTGAAGCGGACGGTATGGTCGTCCACCTTGGCGACGCCCTCCTTCTTCAGGAACGGCATGGCGCCGGCGGCCGGGGACGCGTTGGCCGGATCGACCAGCCGCTGGAAGGTGGCGACCACGTCGTCGGCGGTCAGCGGGCGCCCGTCGTGGAACTTGACCCCCTGGCGCAGCGCGAAGGTCCAGACCTTGCCGTCCTCGCTCGGCTCCCACGAGGTCGCCAGCACCGGGCGCAGGGTCAGGTCGGGCTCGGCATAGACGAGGTATTCCGCGACCTGCTGGACGATCGCGATGCCGCCCGAGCTGTTCAGCCGGACCGGGTCGATCGAGGTGGCGGCCGGGACCGCGATCTTGAGCGAGCCGCCGCGCCGGGGCGTGCCCTGCGCGGATGCCGGGAGGGTCCATGCCGCCGTTCCGGCCAGCCCGAGGGCGGCCCCCAGCGCCAGCGACGACGCTCCGGCGAGGAACTGGCGGCGGGTGGAGCCTGCGGCCGTCAGGCCCGGCAGGGTAGTGGCGGGAAAGCTCCCATCGGTGCGCTTTACCATGGTTCTGGTGCCTCCAGTTCTTGGGCGCGCACGTCACGCGGCGCCGGTCTTCGCGGTCTCGGGGCCGACATCCTCTCGGGACGGCGGCCCATCGGTCGAGTTTCGTACAGGCTGTCGGTTCAGCGCCGCAGGAGCCAATATGGCACCGTAGCCGTGTTCTTCGGATAAAATGGTGACAATAAACGCCATGGATGGGATTTGGTTGCCAGCGTAACCCGACCGGTCGGGCCAGGTCGCATCGGTTCCAGGTGAAAGCCCTTAACGCTTCCTTATCGGTCGTTGGGCCAAGCTGGTCCAGAGCTGTTTGCATGCCGGGACTCCTGCGACCTGATGGCGACCGCCGCCCAAGCCACCGCCCCTGGATCCGGCCTCGCCGGCCGCGACGTCGAACCCGTCTCGCTTGCCGGGCGATTCGAGATACAGCCCGGGAACCCGCTACCCGCCCTGGACGGGCCGGCCGGCAAGGCCTATGCCGTGCGCGCGCTCCGCGACCGCAGGATGGAAGTCTTCGCGATCGTCGCGACGGCTGGGGTGCCGGCCCGGATGGACCTGCTGTCCGGCATCCGCGGCGTCGAGCATGTCGCCCTGATGCGCATGGTCGAGTGGGGCGTGGTCGACTGGCCGCTCGACGGGTTGAAGCGGATCGTCTTCATCCTGGAGAATCCCGGCGGGCGCCGGCTGATGAACAGCCTGAACGACACCCGCGAGCAGATGACGGAGGAGCAGATCACCCGCGCGGTGATCCAGCCGCTCGCCTCGGCGCTCCGCGAGCTGTCCAGCCGGGGCATCGTCCACGGCGACATCCGTCCGACCAACATCTTCCTGCGCGACCAGGGAACGGCGGGCGTGATGCTCGGCGAATGCGTCTCGACCGTGACCTCCTTCGGCCAGGTGCCGCTGTTCCTGACGATCGAGCGAAGCATGGCGCAGCCGTCGGGGCGGGGGGCCGGGACCACCGCCGACGATCTCTACGCGCTGGGGGTGTCCATCCTGCTGCTGTTCCTGGGCCGCAACCCGGTGCGTCACCTGGACGACGAGGCGGTGCTCCAGGCCAAGCTGGACCGCGGGACATATCCGGCTCTGGTCGGCACGGCGCGGCTGTCGCTCAACCTGATGGAGCCGCTGCGCGGGCTGCTGGCCGACGATCCGAAGATGCGCTGGACCCTGAACGACCTTGATCTCTGGCTGAGCGGCCGGCGGCTGAGCCCCAAGCAGCCCCAGGTGCCGCGCAAGGCGGCGCGGCCCTTCGAGTTTTCCGGGGCGAGCTACTGGCACTGCCGCGCATTGGCGCGGGTCTTCGCCAGGAGCCCCGCCGCGGCGGTCCCGGTGATCGAGAACGGCGACCTGGACCGCTGGCTGCGCCGCAGCCTGGGCGACGAGGGCCGCGCCGAGGCGGTGGCGACCGCGGTCGATTCGGCCGGCGCCAACAAGGGCGGCAACTTCGAGGAGCGGCTGGTCGCCCGGGTCTGCATCGCGCTCGATCCGCCCGCACCCATCCGGTACAAGCAGAAGGCGGTCATGATCGACGGCTTCGGGACCGCCATGGCGGAGGCCTTCGCCCGCAACGAGGGCTACCAGGCGCTGGGCGAGGCGATCTCGGCCCAGCTGCCGATGTTCTGGGTCAGCATGCAGACCGAGTTCAAGGCCGAGTACGTGCCCCTGAGCCAGACCTTCGACGCGCTGCGGACCCTGCTGGAACGGCTCGGTTCCGGCTACGGCATCGAGCGGGTGCTGTACGAGCTGAACCCGATGCAGCCCTGCTTCAGCCCCATGGTCCGCAACCACATGGTGACCAGCGCCAACGAGCTGCTGACCGCGCTGGAGGAGGTCGCGGGCCAGCCCGGCCGCCCGCGGGAACCGATCGACCGCCACATCGCGGCCTTCCTGATCGCGCGCTACCGCAAGCTGGACGAGCGGCTGATCGCGCTGACGACGCCCAGCGGCGAGACGCTCCGCCGCATCTCGGCCATGGTCAACGTGCTGGCGGAGGTGCAGAAGCGCTATGGGCCGGCCAGCCTGCCGAACCTGTGCGGCTGGATGATCGACCTGATCGGCCCGGCGATCGACCGCTTCCACAGCCGTGCGCACCGCGCCAAGCTGCGCGGCGAGGCGGCCCGGTCGGCGGCGGAGGGGAACCTGCTGGGCCTGCTGAAGCTGATCGACGACCCGGCGGCGATCCGCAAGGACGAGATCGAGTTCGCCCGGGCGCGGCGTGAGTTCCAGATCGCCGGCCGGGAGGTCGAGAAGCTGAAGCGGGAGATTGCGAACCGCACGGAGATCGCCGAAAGTTCCGGCCGGCAGGCGGCGGCGGTGGTATCCAGCGTGTTCGCCACCGTGGCCCTGGTCGGCATCGCCGTCTACATGGTGATGCTGCGATGAGCCGGGGCGGGAGGAGGCGCAAAGGCAATTCCAGCGGCATGGTGACCGCGCTGGTGATCCTGTTCCCGGCGGGACTGATCTTCCTGCCGAGCGCGATCCTTCTGGTGGTCGGCATGATCCCGACCGCGGTCGCCTATGTGGTGGACCGCGACCCGGACAAGACGGCGCCCATGACCGTGGGGGCGCTGAACTTCGTCGGGGTGGTCGCCTTCGTCATCAGCCTCTGGCAGGGCGGGCACACCATGGGGGCGCTGTCCAAGGTGATGTCGGACCCGTTCTCGTGGCTGGTCATGTACGGGGCGGCGGGGATGGGCTGGGCGCTATACTACGGGATTCCGCCCGCGGTAGCGGGCTGGATCACGCTCCGCGCCGAAAACCGGATCGCCAAGCGGCTCGGCGAGCAGCAGGAACTGATCGCCGAATGGGGACCGGAGGTCAGCGGCGTGGTCGAGGAAACTCCGGAGGAGTAGGGCGGCCGATCCCTTACTGGGCCAGCCGCTGCTCGATCGCCGCGTTCTTGATGTTCTTCTGGAGCTTCTCGAACGCTCGGACCTCGATCTGGCGCACGCGCTCGCGGCTGATGCCGTAGTGCTGCGACAGGTCCTCCAGCGTGGTCGGCTCGTCCCGGAGACGCCGCTCGGTCAGGATATGCCGCTCGCGCTCGTTCAGGTTGGTCATGGCGCTCTTGAGCAGGGCGCGACGCTTGGTCAACTCCTCCCGCTCGGCCAGGTGGATCTCCTGGGTGTCCTTCTCGTCGACCAGCCAGTCCTGCCACTCGCCCTCGCTGTCGGCGCGCAACGGCGCGTTCAGCGAATGGTCCGGGCTGGCCAGGCGGCGGTTCATGTTGACCACGTCCTGTTCGGGCACGTCCAGCTTGGTCGCGATCTGGGTCACATGCTCCGGCGACAGGTCGCCCTCGTCGATCGCCTGCATCTGGCCCTTCAGCTTGCGCAGGTTGAAGAACAGCTTCTTCTGGGCGGCCGTCGTGCCCATCTTGACCAGCGACCAGCTGTGCAGGATGTATTCCTGGATGGCGGCGCGGATCCACCACATGGCGTAGGTCGCCAACCGGAAGCCGCGGTCCGGGTCGAACCGCTTGACCGCCTGCATCATGCCGACATTGCCTTCCGAGATCAGCTCCGACAGCGGCAGGCCGTAGCCCCGGTAGCCCATGGCGATCTTCGCGACCAGCCGCAGATGGCTGGTCACCAGCTTGTGCGCGGCCTCGGTGTCGCCGTGCTCGCGCCAGGACTTGGCGAGCATGAACTCCTGCTGCGGCTCGAGCATGGGGAACTTGCGGATTTCCTGAAGGTAGCGGGCCAGATTGCCTTCGGAACTGATGACCGGGACGCTGGGAGTGTTCGACATTTACTAGCCCCTCTCTTCGGGCGGTGGTTTTTCGTGCCTGAGTAACCTTGGTCCCCGACCGCCGCGGGGACCGACCCATCCGGGGCTCGGCCTTTCGAGCCATAATACCCCACTTCGCAGCTCAGGTATAGTTTTAAATCGATTCCAAGCTGGCTATTAACCTTTGGATGTCCAAAGGTAATTCGGATTCGAACTGCATCGGGCGTGCGTCGCGCGGGTGGTTGAACCGCAGCGCCACGGCGTGCAGGGCCTGTCTTCCCAGTGCAACAACCGCGTCCCGCGCCGGTTCCGGAATTCCGCGGGCCTTGGCGGACGCGGCGCCGGACGCGATACCCTTCGATGCGCTCCTGATGCTATTTTTACGGACACCATAAACCGGATCGCCGATCAAGGGATGTCCAACATGGGTCATATGCACTCTTATTTGATGCGTACGCCCGGTCGCCAGGGAGCATTCCACGAGTGACGCCCAGGTTCCGAACGCCTTGATCACGCGATAGCGGGTCAGCGCGGGCTTGCCGCCGGAGACGACCGCCATCTTCTTGCGGTCCGACGAGCTGCGCCCGATGTCGCCGGTGATCTCGCCCCGGGTGGGGGAGGGGACTCCGGCCACGACCGCCCGATAGGTCCGGCTGAGCGACCGGTCGGCGAACTGGGCGGCCAGCCCGGCATGGGCCAGGTCGTTCTTGGCCACCACCATCAGCCCGCTGGTCTCCTTGTCGAGCCGGTGGACGATGCCCGGCCGGCGGACGCCGCCGATGCCGGACAGGCGGTCGCCGCAATGCCACAGCAGGGCGTTGACCAGCGTCCCGTCCGCATTGCCCGCAGCCGGATGGACCACCATGCCGGCGGGCTTGTCGATCACCAGCAGATCGTCGTCCTCGTAGGCTACGATGAGCGGGATTTCCTGGGGGACGGGGAGCGCCGGTTCCGGCTCGGGCACCAGCACGTCGAAGACCTGGCCGGGTTTGACCCGCAATGACGGGTCGGCTATCGTCCGCCCGAGACTCGAAACCCGACCCTGGTCGATCAGCGAGCGGATACGGGTGCGCGACAGGCCGTCGAGCCCGCAGGCCAGAAGCTTGTCCAGCCGTTCGCCCCGGTCCGCCTCGGCCGCGGTGAAACTGAACGGCTCGCCCCCCGGATCGGCTTCGCCGTCCGGGTCCTCGATGTCGTCCTCTTCTTCAGCCGTCATCTTCAACAGACTGGACCTCGATCGTGCGGGCACTCAAAGCCATCCTCGTCATCATGGGCCTCTTCATCGCCGCGGGGTTCGTCTTCATCGGCTATGAGGTCTACAACCGCATGACCGACCCCGAACGCCGGGCGGAGCCGGGCGCTCCGCCACCTCCGCCGCCGGGCGGAATCCCCGAAACCGCCCTGGGGCTGCCCGAGGGCGCCACCATCGAAACGCTGGTGCCGTCCGGCAGCCGGGTCGTCTTCAGCGTGCGCCTGCCCGACGGGCAGGGCGACCGCCTCTACGTGCTCGACCCCAGGAACGGCGCGGTGACCGCGACCGTCACGACCGGCCCGGAGACCACGACAGGCCCCGAGGATGCCCGGGCGGCTGCCCCGCGCCAATGATGCCCATCACACCCCGTTATACTGTATCATTCCAGCATATAACCGATCTTGCCCGCAACACCGGATCAAAGTCCCGTGAACTTCACCAGTGACAACGTGACCGGCGCCGCGCCGGAAATCCTCGAAGCCCTCGTCGCCGCCTCAAGCGGCCCGACGCCGTCCTATGGCGAGGACCCGCTGACCGCCTGCGTTTCGGAGAAGCTGTCCGCCTTGTTCGACCACGAGGTGGCAGCCTTCCCCGTGGCGACCGGATCGGCCGCCAACGCGCTCGCCCTGGCAGCATTGGCGCCGCCCTACGGCGCGGTCTACTGCCATGAAATGGCCCACGTCAACACCGACGAATGCGGCGCCCCGGAGATGTTCACCGCCGGCGCCAAGCTGGTGGGATTGCCCGGCGCCGGCGGCAAGATCGAGCCCGCGACCCTGCGCGCCACCCTGGAAAAGGCGGGCGCCGGCGTCGTCCACCATGTCCAGCCGGCGGCGGTGACGCTGACCCAGGCGACCGAGTCCGGCACGGTCTATACCCCCGCCGAGGTCGCGGCCCTGTCGGAGGTGGCCCGGTCCCACGGCCTGCCGGTCCACATGGACGGCGCCCGCTTCGCCAACGCCGTCGCGCGCCTGGGCTGCTCCCCCGCCGACGTGACGTGGCGGGCCGGCGTGGACGTGCTGACGTTCGGCGCCACCAAGAACGGCGCCCTGGCCGCAGAGGCGGTGGTCTTCTTCAAGCCGGAGCTGGCCCAGAGCTTCGCCTTCCGCCGCAAGCGCGCCGGCCACCTGTTCAGCAAGATGCGCTTCCTGTCGGCCCAGCTCGACGCCTATCTGGAAGGCGGCCTGTGGCTGCGCCTCGCGACCCACGCCAACGCCATGGCCGACCGCCTCGCCGCCGGGCTGGCGGCACTCCCCGGCGCCGACCTGCGCGACCCGGTGGAAGCCAACGAGATCTTCATCAGCCTGCCCGAGCCGGTCACCGCCGGCCTGCTGGAGCGGGGCTACGGTTTCTACCGCTGGGACGGCCCGGTGGTGCGGTTGGTGACCGCCTGGAACACCTCGGCCGAGGACGTGGACCGCATGATCGCCGACGCGCGGGCGCTGGCGAAAGCTTGACCAGGGAATGCTTGAAGGACGGAAGCTTGAAAACCAGAAAACTTGAACGCCCGATGAAATAGCCCTTGCGGGAGGTCGGCACGTTGGCTATACAGCCGGCCTCTCGCCCAGCGATGTCCCCATCGTCTAGAGGCCTAGGACACCGCCCTCTCACGGCGGCAACAGGGGTTCGAATCCCCTTGGGGACGCCAATCATGCAAATTTCCTATGTATTGGGTGAGACCACTCCCTGCTTAGCATGCCAATGCCGGATCTCACGCTCCAATGCCTTGATCCGCTCTCGTTCGTTCTTCGCCGGACCAAGCCATTTCCCCGGTCGCGCTCGGCTTGGCTGCGGCTCATCCCCCGGTACCCAATCATCGGATTACCCGAGGGCGACCTCGCGATTGGACCGAGGACGAGGCTCGCCGTCTCGCGAAGGCCGGCAGTGTCTCGGCTTGAAATCCCTCTGCCGCTGATCCGGTTCAGACTACTGTAAGCCATTTGCGACCCAAGCGCCCGGCCCTATAACCGGATACGGAGATCATCTTCGTGAGGTAACATGCTTGTTGTGCTCAGCGGTCTACCAGGAACGGGAAAAACGACCATCGGCAAGGCACTGGCCGCCAAGCAATCCGGTACCTACATCCGCGTCGATGAAATCGAACATGCCCTTGCTTACAGTGCGAACTTGAGCTGCGATCTCGGCCCTGCGGGCTACCTCGTCGCCTTCGCGATTGCATCGTCAAACCTGAAGGTCGGCAATCTAGTCATCGCGGACAGCGTGAATCCGGTTCCGGAAAGCCGGCAGGGGTGGCACTCTGTGGCGGATGACGCCGGAAGCCTCGTTCTTGATGTCGAGGTGATTTGCAGCGACGAGGTCGAACACCGGCGCCGGGTGGAAGCCAGGGTGCCGGACATTCATGGGTTCAAGCTTCCCACATGGCCAACGATAAAAGCGCGAAATTACGTCCCGTGGACCGAGCCTCGGTTGGTGGTGGATACCGCATTTCTCAGTCCCGCCGATGCTGTCGCCGAAATTGAGGTTCGCATCAATGCCCTGACCAGAAACGAGGCTTCGGGCTTTTGAGAGGAACGTCTCTTTTCGAAAGCCGCAGCCATGGGGAGCATTGTCTCAATCAGCCGGCGGTAGCCACGAAATCAACTGATGGTGTGCACCTGAGACATCTGCAGAAGCGGTAACATCATCGGCCTATGCAAGACATCTTCAAGGTCGGAGTCTCGCTCCACTCCGCGCGCGTCACGGGCACTCGGGTGTTCGCTCTTGCCGAGGGCTGCAGCCGATTTCCCCGCGATCAGCTGTCCTTGCCATGATCCTTGGAAACGATCGGAACGGCGGGACTGCACCCGTTGCCGCGGGGCGACCCGCCCCCGCCCCCGTCCCCGCACGACGACGGGGCGTAAGGATCACCCCGGCCGCGGGGGCTCGCGGCGCGCGAGCGACACCTTCGGGCCGTCGGTCATCACGTACTCCTCCGCGATGGTCGTGCGAGCCCGGGAGCGGACGATCTTGCCCATGCCGTTGCGCGGCAACTCCGGCAAGGTTACGAACAGCCGGGGACGCTTGTAGGGGGTCATCCGTTCCAGGGCCGGCGCCAGCATCTCCTGCCAGCCGGGCGGCGCACCGGCGGCGGCCACGGTGATCACCTCGCCCCAATAGGCGGAGGGCAGGCCGACCACCAGCAGTTCGCCCTGGGGGAGCGCGGGCCGGAGATAGCTTTCCACCTCGTCCGGCGACACCCTGTAGCCGCCGGTCTTGATCAGGTCGCCTTCGCGTCCACACAGATGCAGGCGGCCCAGCGCGTCGATCCTGCCGATGTCACCGGTCTCGTGGAACTCGCCGGCGGCGAGCGGCGTGAACCCCTGTTCCGTGACATGTCCCGCCAGCATATGACGGGTGCGCAGAAGCACTCGGCCGGCTTCCTCGCCCTTGCCCTCGCCTTGGACGGTCGGCTCGATGCGGATCTCGACGCCGCTCGCGGGCCAGCCGACGCAGGCGCCCTGCTTCGGTTCGGGGCCGGAATACCAGGCGTCGGTCTCCTCCGGCGTCAGGACGGCTATCGGGTTGAAGACTTCCGACTTGCCGTAGGTCAGCCGGACGACGGGGCCGAACGCCCGGCGCGCCTTCGCATAGAGTTCCGGCGCCAACGGCGCCGTGCCGGTGAAGACGGTGCGGATGCGGGGAAAGGTGCGGCTGCCCGATGCCGCCAGGATCTTCGCCAGCACCGTCGGCGGCGCGAAGACCTGGTCGACCCAGGCCGCGTCGAGGATCGGCAGCACGACGGCGGTATCGACGCCGTCCAGCAGGAAGACCGCCGCCCCGCCGTCCAGGAAGGCGGCGCTCAGAAGGGACGACCCGTGGGAAAACGGCGTCATCAGCAGCACCTTCGATCCCGGCCCGGGCGCGATCTGGAGCGTCGCCCGCAACAGCACGTTGGCGGTCCATCGGCCGCCATGGGTATGCACGATGCCCTTGGGGGCTCCCGTCGTCCCGGAGGTGAACACGATCTTGCCCCAGGTCCCGTCAGGCACCGCGGGAAGGCCGGTGCCGCCGAGCTTCGCCGCCCCGATCTCCTCCACCCGGTGGATCTCCGGCGCCAAGCCGTCCAGCAGGGCCGCTCCCGCGGCGTCGGTGACCACCCGCCGGATACCGGCCGTCCGCAGGCAATGGGCGATTTCCCCGCGGGACAGCAGGGTGTTCAGCGGTGTTTCCGCCGCTCCCGTCAGGACCGTGCCGTAGCTGGCCCAGACCGCGCTCCTTCCATTGGGCAGGAAGGTCGCGACGGGTTCGCCGGGCGACACGCCGGCATCCATCAGTCGCCCGGCCACCCCGGCCGCCCGGGTGAAAAGTTCGTCGAAAGTGACGTCGCCCAAACGGTCGGTGACCGCCGTGCGGCCGGCATGGCGCAGGGCCAGCGGCGCCAGTTCGTTTTCCCAGCAGATGAGTCCCGGCATGCGTCTCTCCCGATGAAGTTTGTGGAAACGTTTTCTTGACTCGGTCCAGCTTCGCACATTACCGTTTCCATCACAAGAAACGGGAGGAACGATGTCAGGCACAACACCGCTCGGCGGCGTCGTCGTCGTCGAGATCGGGCACAGCGTCGCGGCACCCTACGCCGGACTGATCCTGGCGGATCTGGGAGCCAGGGTGATCAAGGTCGAGAATCCATCGGGCGGAGACTATGCGCGCGGCTGGGGGCCACCCTTCTGGGAAGGAACCGCCAGCGTTTTCCACAGCTTGAACCGTGGAAAAGAAGGCATCACGGTGGATCTTTCCAAACCGGACCAGGTCGCAAGCCTGCGCAAGCTGATCCTGGACGAGGCGGACGTGGTGATCCAGAACCTCCGGCCCGGCCTGCTGGCGAAACATGGCCTGGATGCGGCATCGCTGCGCGCCGAGAAATCGGACCTCGTCTACAGCGATATCGGCGCTTTCGGCGCGGAAGGACCGATGTCGTCCAAGCCCGGCTACGACCCGCTGGTCCAAGCGTTTTCCGGCATCATGAGCGTCACCGGCGAGGGCGGCAGGCCGCCCGTGCGGGTCGGCGTCTCGATGGTCGACATGGGATCCGGGATGTGGTCGGTGATCGGCATCCTGGCGGCGCTGCTGGCCCGCGCCGACCGGCGGGGCGGCGCCCACGTGGCGACGTCGCTCTACGAGACCGGGCTGGCCTGGATGACCGTCCATCTCGCGGGCTACGCCGCGTCCGGCGAGGTTCGCCGGCCGCACGGGTCGGGGCTGGCCGAGATCGTGCCCTACCAGGCGTTCAGCACGCGGGACGGCTGGCTGATGGTGGCGGCCGGAAACGACGGGCTGTTCCGGAAACTGTGCCTCGCCATCGACCGCCGCGACCTGGCCGACGATCCCGATTTCGCGACCAACGCGCTGCGGGTCGTCAACCGCGGTCGGCTCGTGCCGGAACTGGAACGGCACATGGCGGAAATGCCGCTCGACGCGCTGGCGGCCGCGCTGGACGCCGCGGGCGTCCCCTGCGCGCCGATCCAGACGGTCGACCAGGTGATGGCGCATCCCCAGACCCGGGGGTTGGGCATGTTCAAGGAAACGGCCGGGCTGGAGCTCGCGGGCCTGCCGGTCACCCTCGACGGCACGCGCCCGCGCGCCGACGGCGAGGCCCCGGGCCTGGGCCGGGACACCCGCGCCACGCTCTCCGGGGAGACGGTCGATGCGCAGTGAGTACGAGACCCTGAAGGTCGAACGGAAGGACGGGCACATCCTGGTCGTCACGCTCGACCGGCCCGAGGCCTCCAATGCCATGAATACCCGGATGGGCCTGGACCTGATGGAGTTGATGGAGGAGTTCGCGATCGACCAGCACGGCATCCGCTGCATGGTCGTGACGGGACGGGGCGAGAAGGCGTTCTGCGCCGGCGGCGACCTCAAGGAGCGCCGGGGCATGACCGACGAGGAATGGCAGCATCAGCATGCCATCTACGAGCGGATGGTCCGGGCGCTGATCGGCTGCCCGGTCCCCGTCATCGCTGCGGTCAACGGGGCGGCCTACGGCGGCGGCTGCGAGATCGCGGCAGCCTGCGATTTCGTCTACGCGGCCGAGCATGCCCGCTTCGCGCTGACCGAGGTCACGCTGGGCATCATGCCAGGTGCCGGCGGCACCCAGAACCTGCCGCGCGCCATGGGCGAACGGCGCGCCAAGGAAGTCATCCTGACCGGCGCGCCTTTCACGGCCCGGGATGCTTTCGAGTGGGGCCTGGTCAACCGGGTCCTGCCGGCCGGGGACCTCGTTCCGGAGGCCCTGTCGACCGCCGGGCGTATCGCGGCCAATGCGCCGATTTCCGTCCGACAGGCCAAGCAGGCGATCCATCGCGGCATGCAGATGTCGCTGTGGGACGGCCTGGCCTACGAGATCGAGGCCTACAACAGGATGGTCCCCACCGAGGACCGGCGCGAAGGCGTGCTGGCTTTCAACGAGAAACGGCGCCCGGACTTCAAGGGCCGCTGAGATTGCGCCCTCCATGGGCGCTGGAAGGGAGGAGATCCCATGCGGGACAAAGCATATCTGCGCGAAGTGGGGCTGCGCGACGGCCTCCAGATGGTCAAGCGCATCCTGCCGGCAGACCTCAAGGTCGAATGGTGCCGGGAAGAGGCGGCGGCCGGCGTCGGCGAGATCGAGGTGACCTCCTTCGTGCCTGCCAAGATCGTGCCGCAGTTCGCCGACGCCCTGGACGTGGCGGAGCGGACCGGCCGGATCGGCGGTTTCCGCCAGTCGGCCTTGGTGCCGAACCTGAAGGGGGCTGAGCGCGGATTCGACCTGGGTATCCACAAGCTAAACTACGTCCTGTCCGCCAGCGAGACGCACAACCTCGCCAACGTCCGCCGTTCCACCGGGGAATCGATCGCGGATTTCCACCGCATCGTGGATGCGCGCGCCGCCCGCGGCCTGGGCGACGTCGTCCTGTGCGGCGGCGTCGCCACGGCCTTCGGATGCACCATGGAGGGTGCCGTCGACGAGGGCCGGGTAGTGGAGATCGTGGACCGGCTGCTGGAAGCCGGGGCGGACGAGATCGTCGTCGCCGACACCGTCGGCTACGGCAACCCGGCGCAGGTGCGGCGGCTGCTCGGCCGGGTGGTCGAACGCTGCGGCGACGTGCCGGTCGCGGCCCATTTCCACGATACCCGCGGCCTGGGCCTCGCCAACGTCACGGCCGCCGTCGAGGCGGGCGTGCGCCGGTTCGACGCCTCTCTCGGCGGCCTGGGCGGCTGCCCGTTCGCGCCGGGCGCCACCGGCAACATTGACAGCGAGGATTGCGCCTTCCTGCTGGAATCCATGGGCTTCGACACCGGCATCGACATCGACGCGCTGATCGCCCTGCGCCGGAAGGTCGAGACCTGGCTGCCCGACGAGAAATTCCACGGGATGGTCGCGCAGGCCGGCTTGCCCAAGCATTACCGGCCGGCCGCACTGGCGGCCTGAGGAGGAAACGACATGGACGGACTGACGACCACCCCCGGCACCATTTCGATGGAACTCGGCGAGGATTATCCGGAACTGCGGGATTCGGTTCGCCGGGTCTGCCAGCGCTTTCCCGGTGAGTACTGGCGCAAGCTCGACGACGCGTCCGGTTATCCGACCGAGTTCGTGGACGAGCTGACCAGGGCGGGCTTCCTGGCGGCGCTGATCCCGGAGGAGTATGGCGGGTCGGGCCTGCCGATCCGCGCCGCCGCGGTGATCCTCGAAACGATCAACGCCAGCGGCTGCACCGCCAGCCCGGCGCATGCCCAGATGTACATCATGGGCACGCTGCTTCGCCACGGCAGCCCGGAGCAGAAGCGCCGCTACCTGCCCGGCATCGCCGACGGCTCTCTCCGGCTCCAGGCGTTCGGCGTGACCGAGCCCACGTCCGGTTCGGATACCACGAAGCTGAAGACCCGCGCCGAGCGCCAGGGCGACCACTACGTCGTCAACGGGCAGAAGGTCTGGACGTCGCGGGCGCTCCATTCCGACCTGATGCTGCTGCTGGCGCGGACCACGCCGCTGGACAAGGTCGCGAAGAAGACGGACGGGCTGTCGGTCTTCCTGGTCGACCTGCGGGACGCCGTCGGCAACGGCATGGAAATCCGGCCGATCGACGCCCTGATCAACCACAACACCACCGAAGTCTTCATCGACGGACTGAAGGTCCCGGCGGAGAACCTGATCGGCGAGGAGGGCAAGGGCTTCCGCTATATCCTCGACGGCATGAACGCCGAGCGGATCCTGGTCGCGACCGAAGCCCTGGGCGACGGACGCTGGCTGCTGGACAAGGCGGTCGACTATGCGAGGACGCGCGAGGTGTTCGGCGGTCCGATCGGGCGCAACCAGGGAATCCAGTTCCCGCTCGCCCGCTGCTATGCCGAGATCGAGGCCGCCGACATGATGGCCCGGCGCGCCGCCGCCCTGTTCGAGGCCGGCGCGCCCTGCGGCTCGGAGGCGAACATCGCCAAGATGCTCGCGTCCGAGGCCGCCTGGCACACGGCGGAGGTGGCGTTGCAGACCCATGGCGGTTTCGGTTTCGCCCGCGAATACGACATCGAGCGGAAATGGCGGGAGACCCGGCTTTACCAGGTGGCGCCCATCTCCACCAACCTGATCCTGGCCTATGTCGGGCAGCATGTCCTGGGCCTGCCCCGGTCCTACTGACCTCCGTCCTGCTACGAGGAACTGATCCATGGCTTCCCTGACCCGCGACATCGGAACCTTCATCTCCTCCTGCGACGGCGGCGGCATTCCGCCCGAGTGCCGGGAGGCCGCCCGCGTCGGCATGACGGACTGCGTCGCCGTCATGATCGCCGGAGCCGACGAACCGGCGGTCCGCCTGGCGGCCGGGCTGGTCAGCCCGGCGGCGGACGGCGGCGTGCCCGAGATCCCCTCCGGCCGCCCGCTGGCACCGCTCGACGCCGTCCTGGTCAACGGCGTGGCGGCCCATGTCCTGGACTATGACGACGTGGCGCTGGACGGCCATACCAGCGCCGCGCTGACCCCCGCTATCCTGGCCGAAGGCATGGCGTTGGGCGCCGACGGCGCCACGGCGGTCGAGGCCTATGCGATCGGCTATGAGGTCTGGGCGCGGCTGGTCGAACTGGAGCCCGGCGCCATGCACGAGCGGGGTTTCCATCCCACGGCGCTGTGGGGCACGCTGGCCGCGGCCGCGGCCTGCGCGCGGCTGAACCGGCTGGACGCCGTGCAGTCGGCCCATGCGGTAGCCATCGCGGCCTCCCTGGCATCGGGACTGGTCGCCAATTTCGGGACCATGACCAAGTCGCTCCATGCCGGCCGGGCTGCGCAGGGCGGCGTGATGGCCGCGCGGCTCGCCGCCGCCGGGTACACGGGGTCGCTCGACGCGATCGAGCATCCGGTGGGCCTGCTGCGCGCCCATTCCCCCTCCGGCGAACCCCGGCTCGATTTCGCCGGCGACCCGCTCGGCGGGCGGTGGCGGTTGGCTGGGCTTGGCGTCAACGTCAAGCAGTACCCGATATGCTATGCCACCCATCGCAGCATCGACGCGATGCTCGACCTTGTGCGCGACCACGGGTTGACGCCGAACGACGTCGCCGGGATAGAGGTCCGCATCGGCGAGACCCAGCGGCTGATGCTCCGCAACAGGTCGCCCAAGACCGGGCTGGAGGCGAAGTTCAGCATGGAGTTCGCCATGGCTTCGGCGCTCGTGGCGGGGCAGGTCGGCCTGCGGCAGCTCACCGACGAGTTCGTCGGGCGCGCCGACGTGGTCGAAGCCATGACCAAGGTCACCGTGACGACCACGGCCGAGCGCATGGCCGACATGCCGTTCGCCCCGGCCGACGAGGTCGCGGTCGTCCTGCGTTCCGGAGGCACGATCCGGCACGATCCCGTGGCGCTGGCCAAGGGCAGCTGGGGCAACCGGCTCAGCGATGACGAGCTGCGGGCGAAGTTCATCGACTGCGTGGGCGACCGCCTGGGCGGGGGCGGGGCGGCCGACCGGCTGTTCGACAGCCTGATGGATCTCGACCGCGCACCTTCGCTGTGCGGGCTCGCCGTCACCGTCGGGCGCTGACGCGCCCGCGACAAACATCAGGGCGCAGACGCGTCCTCGAGAAGAGGCCGGAAAGGCCCGGACCGACGATCCAGTCCAAGAACAGTCAGTCAAGCAAGGGAGGAAATGATGATTCCATTCAGAAAAGGACTTTTCGGGACGCTGTCCGCGGCCGTCGCCGTCCTGGTGGCGTTCGGCTCCGCCGAGGCGGCGGAGAAGCTGCGCATCTCCCTCGACACCAACCCGAGCCATGTCCGCAACAAGGGCGTGGAGCTGTTCGTCGAGGCGCTGAAGCGCCGCGTCGGCGACCGGATGGAGATCGAGGTCTATCCCAGCGCCCAGCTGTACCGGGATCGCGACGTCGGGCGGGCGCTCCGACAGGGCAGCGTCGAGATGGCCGTTCCCGGCACCTGGGTCCTCGACGGCTTGGTGCCGGCCATGGCGATGACGTCGCTTCCCGCCTTCTACGGTATCGACGAGGAGGCCACGCTGACGCTGATGGACGGCGAGCTCGGCAAGCGGATCAACGAGCGCACCGAGGAGCGGATGCGGGTCAAGGTGCTGGGTCCCTGGATGAATCTCGGCTTTTCGCATTTCTACAGCGTTTCCAGGCCGCTCCGGTCCCATGAGGATCTCCGCGGCCTGAAGATCCGCATTTCCGGCGGCACGTCCAACGCCGAGCGGGTCAGCGGCCTGGGCGGCACGCCCAACCTGATTCCCTGGCCGGACGTCCCGCTTGCCCTCTCTTCCGGCGTGGTCGACGCGATCTCGTCCACCCACGAGAGCGTCGCCAGCGCGAAGCTCTGGGAGTCCGGCGTCCGCTACGCCTTCGAGGACAATCAGTGGTTCGGCCAGTACGTGCCGCTGGTTTCCCAGAGGTTCTGGAACGGGCTTGACGGCGACCTCAAAACCGCGATGACCGAGTCCTGGGCCGAAACCATCCCGCAGGCCCGCGCGATGGCGGCCGAGGCGCAGGCCCACGCGCGCGAACTGGTGATCGCCAACGGGGTCGAGGTCGTGACCGCCGAAGAGAAGGCGCTGCGTGAGCAACGCGCGCGGCTGCTCGAGACGCAGGATCGGATCGTCAAGGAGATGAACATCGACGTCGACCTCGTAGACTTGGCAATGCAGGAGATCGACCGCCTTGGCATCGTCAAATGAGGTGATCGGCCGGGACAGGGCGCGCTATGACGCCCCGCCGGCCGCGGGTGCCGACGACCCTTCGGCCGTCCGGCGCCCCTTTCCCCGGGAATCCCGCTTCGCGGCCCGACTGCTCGGATGGGCCGACCGGCTGGAAAGCCTGCTGGTCGGGACGGTGCTGGGCGCGTCGCTGCTGCTCGTCGTCGTCACCATCGTCCTGCGATATGTCTCGCCCGTGCATGCGCCCCGGATCACCGACGAGGTGACGGTCTACATGGTCATGTGGGCGGTCCTGCTGGCCTGCGGCGGCGTCACCGCCCGGCGCGAGCATGTCAAGGCGGACCTCGTGACCTCCCTGATGTCCCCGAAGGCCCAGCGGCTTTCCGAAATCGCCGGGCAGGTGATCGGGATAGGCTTCTGCCTGCTGCTCGCCTGGTACGCCGGGCAGGTTACTTACGAAGCCTGGGATTTCGGCGACCTGTCGCCGACGAACCTGCGGTTTCCACTCTGGATCTATTATGCGGCGCTGCCGCTGGCGGCCCTCTCGATGGCCGTCCGGCACCTGATCGTCCTGGCGAGCCTGCTCGCCGGCCGGTCCGCTGCGACCGACGGGGAGGTTTCCTGATGGGCGGCATCGCGATGTTCGGCGGAATGCTCGTGCTGGGCTTCCCGATCTACTTGGTGCTGGGCGTGACCGCCTTCTTCCTGCTGGCGATGACCGGCACGCCTATGGTCAGCGTCGCCCAGAAGATCGTCGATGAACTCAATTCCCAGACGCTGCTGGCGGTCCCGTTCTTCGTGGCCGCCGCCGTGTTCATGGAGCGGGGCGGCATCGCCTCGGCCTTGATCGAGGCGACCTCGACATGGGTCGGCAGGGTCAGGGGAGGGCTGGGCATCGTCTGCGTGCTAGCCTGCTCGATCTTCGCGGCGATGTGCGGATCCAGCGTCGCCACGGCCATGGCGATGGGCACGATCCTGGTCCCGAGCATGATGATGCTCAACTACGACCGGCATTTCGCGGCGGGGGTCGTCGGCGCCTCGGGCACGCTGGGGATCCTGATCCCTCCCAGCCTCGCCATGGTGGTCTACGGCGTCCTGGCGGATGAGTCGGTGCCCCGACTTTTCCTGGCCGGCATCGTGCCGGGCATCCTCCAGGCGGCGCTGATCGGCGCCTGGGTGCTCTACTACAGCCATCGCAGGGGCTACCCAAAGGTCGAGCGAATCCCGGCGGGCGACTTCCGGCGCAAGAACCTGCGGGCCCTCCCGGCGTTCGCGATGCCGGCGATCGTGCTGGGGGGCATCTACGGCGGCTTCACGACGGTCACCGAGGCGGCGGCGCTGTCCGCCGTGGCGGCGATCGCCATCAGCATGGGCTTCTACCGGAGCATCGGTCCGTCCGACGTCCTGCCGCTGCTGGCCCAGGCCGCCCGCAATTCCGCCGCGATCATGATCATCATCGTGATGGCCCTGGCCTTCGGGCACTATGTGACGGAAAGCGGCATGGCTGCCGCCGTGGCCGCGCGGATGATGGAGTGGGACCTTCAGCCCTGGCACTTCCTGGTGCTGGTGAACCTGCTGCTGTTCCTGCTCGGCATGTTCCTGGAAGTGTTCTCGGTCCTGCTGATCGCCTTGCCCGTCCTGCTGCCCATGCTGGACACGTTCGGTATCGATCCGATCCATTTCGGCATGATCATCGTGATCAACATGGAACTTGCGCTCCTGACGCCTCCCGTCGGCCTCAATCTCTTCATCCTGTCCTCGATAACGAAGGCTCCCCTTGCGGAGGTCATCCGCGGGATCACGCCTTTCGCGATCCTGCTGCTGGTCCTGCTGATCGTCATAATGGCCTTCCCGCAGCTTTCCCTATGGCTGCCGAACCTGCTGCTGGGATAGGAATCATGGAGGCGGTCGTTGGCCGGACGGTTTGCTTTACACTTCCCCGACGACCTGACCTCCGGAAAACTCCGTGCCGGAAAACCTCATGAACGTGGCGCCCAGATTGATCCGCACCTTACCTCCCGGCCCCGGTCGGGCCGATCCTGACGAGACCGTCCCTGACATCGCCAGCGCCGTCACGATCAAGCAGATCGCGCGGGAGGCGGGCGTCGGCATCGCCACCGTCTCCCGGGTGATGCACGGACACAGGTCGGTCAGCGAGGATCTCCGCGAGCGGGTCCGCAGCGCGATAAAGCGGCTCGGATACGAACCCAACCCGGCCGCGCAGGCGATGCGGACCCGCTCGTCGCGGACGATCGCCTGCGCGATCCGCGACATTTCCATTCCCGAGTTCGCATCCTTCGTCTGGTCGGCCGAGCGGATCATCCGGGACGCCGGCTATACCCTGATCCTGACCAACACCGGCGACGATCCCCATTACGAGGCGGAACTCCTGAGGACCTTCGCCAAGCGCCGCATCGACGGCCTGCTGCTGACCAAAAGCGCCGAGGCCGTGCCGGAACTGGAAGAGGCGATCGCCCGGGTCAATGCGCCGGTGGTGCTGATCGACCGCGACGTTGGGGGCTTGGCCGATACCGTCGTCATCGACCATCGGCGGGGCATCCGCGCGGCGGTCGATCATCTCGCCTCCTTCGGGCACCGCCGGATCGCCCTGCTGACCGGCAAGCCGTTCATGCGTCCCGCGCGCGAGCGGCTTGCGGGCTACCGGGAAGGGTTGGCGGCCCATGGCATCCCGCTCGACGAGCGGATGGTCCGGACCGACAGCTTCGTCGCCGAACACTGCTTCCGCGACGTCTCCTTCATGCTGGACGGTCCGGAGCGCCCGACCGCCATCATCGCCGGCGGCATGTCCCTGCTGGTCGGCGTCCTCAAGGCGGTGACGATCCGGGGGTTGCGGATCCCTGAGGATCTCTCGATCATCGCTGGGTGCGACTCCGACCTGGCCTTGCTGACGTCGCCTCCCACGACGGCGATCCGGTGGGACATCCCCGCCTGGGGCAAGGCCTCGGCGGAATTGCTGCTGGACCGGATCAACGGCCGGCACAGCGGTCCCGGACGGCAGATGATGCTGCCGACCGAGCTGGTCATCCGCGGATCCTGCGGGCGTCCTCCCGAGCGGACGTAACGACGGCGGCGCCCGCCGGTGGGCGGGACGGGTGCGCCGTCGCGTTCCGCCCGCCGGAAGGCACCGCCCCCCGCTCAGCCCGCGAACCGCGCCTCGGGCAGGCCGCGGATGCCGAGGTCGTGGATCGCGAACAGCGCGCCGCGGAGCTGCGGGTCGTGGGGGAAGCGCGGGAGCGGCGGCTTGGACATGGACGTGACGTACAGGATGTCCAGGTCCGGCCCCCCGAACATCACGCTGGTCACCTTCTTGACCGGCATGTCGATCTCGCGGTCCAGCGAGCCGTCGGGGGCGAAGCGCAGCAGCTTGCCGCCATAGACCAGCGCCGACCAGACATATCCCTCGGCATCGACCGTGGCGCCGTCCGGCCCGCCGTCGCGGCCCTTGAACGAGGTGAAGCTGCGCCGGTTGGACACGGCCCCGGTCTCGGTGTCGTAGTCGTAGGCCCGGATCTCCTCCGACCAGGTGTCGGTGAAGTAGAAGGTGCGGCCGTCCGGGCTCCAGCACGGCCCGTTGCTGACGATGATGCCGGTGTCCAGCTTGTGGACCTTCAGGTCCGGGTCGAGACGATAGAGGTTGGCGTTCGGTCCTTCCTC
This sequence comes from Skermanella mucosa, assembly GCF_016765655.2. Lineage (NCBI taxonomy): Bacteria > Pseudomonadati > Pseudomonadota > Alphaproteobacteria > Rhodospirillales > Azospirillaceae > Skermanella > Skermanella mucosa. The sequence continues at coordinate 4,099,008 of NZ_CP086106.1, read as the reverse complement.
CATGGTGTCCATCGACCCCGCGACGAAACGGCCCTGGCGGTCCACCTTGCCGTCGTTCAGCCGGTTCTGCGGACGGTCGGGCTCCGGATCATGGATCAGCTCGACCTCGCCGGTCTTGAAGTCCAGGAAATGGAACCCGCGCTGGAGCGAGACCACCGCCCCGCCGCCCCGACGCAGGCACATGGAACCGATCTTCTGCGGCACGTCCCAGCAGCGGACTTCCCGCCCGTCCCCGGTGCAGCGGAAGACGCGCCCGTCCATGCTGTCGATCCAGTAGAGCCGCTGTTCCTCCACGTCCCACAACGGTCCCTCGCCGAGCGTCGTCTTGACGTCGGCCACCACTTCGATCCTCATGGATTTCTCCTTATTTTCTTTGGGATTTTCCTGCGGGATCTTGCCGCGGGATCTTCCTGCGGGCCGGATGCTCAGAAACCGACCTGGTCGCCGCCCTTGAGCGCCAGGATCTCGCGCGCCTCGGCGGCGGTCGCGACCTCAAGCCCCAGCCCCTCCAGGATGCCGCGCACGCGGCGGACCTGGGCGGCGTTGCTCTCGGCCAGCTTGCCCGGACCGTCCCACAGGCTGTCCTCCAGCCCGACCCGGACATTGGCGCCCATGGCGGCGGCCATGGCGGCGATCGGCATCTGGTTGCGCCCGGCGCCCAGCACCGACCAGCGGTACTCATTGCCGAACAGCCGGTCCGCCGTACGCTTCATGTGGAGCACGTCCTCGGGGTGAGGCCCGATGCCGCCCAGCAGGCCGAACACGGTCTGGACGAACAGCGGCCCCTTGACCAGCCCGCGGTCGCGGAAATGGGCGAGGTTATAGAGGTGCGAGACGTCGTAGCACTCGAACTCGAACCGGGTGCCGTTCTCGGTGCAGGTCCGCAGCACGTACTCGATGTCGCTGAAGGTGTTCTTGAACACCAGGTCGCGGCTGTTCTCCAGGTGCTGCCGCTCCCACTCGAACTTGAACTCCTTGAAGCGGTCCAGCATCGGGTACAGGCCGAAATTCATCGAGCCCATGTTGAGCGACGCCACCTCCGGCTGGAGCGTCGCCGCCGGGCGGACCCGCTCCTCCACCGTCATGTAGGGGGCGCCGCCGGTGGTCAGGTTGATCACGCAGTCGGTCCGCTGCTTGATCACCTTCAGGAAGGGCTGGAACGCCTCCGGGCTCTGGTCCGGCTTGCCGGTCTCCGGGTTGCGGGCGTGCAGGTGGACGATCGCCGCACCGGCTTCCGCCGCGCCGATCGCCGCGTCGGCGATCTCCTCCGGGGTGACCGGCAGGTGGGGCGACATGGACGGGGTATGGATCGCGCCGGTGACGGCGCAGGTGATGATGACCTTGCGGGCTTGTGCCATTGTGGTCGTTTCCTCTCAGTTTCCGATGTCGGTGGCGGCGTTGCGCTTGTGCCGGCTCAGCGCCATCAGGCGCCGGTCGCGCCAGCGCTGGCGGTCGGCCAGCTTGTCCGCCGGGGTGCGCTCGCGGCGCTGGCGTTCGACCTTGTCCAGCACCTCGCCGGTCCAGTCGGCCCTGCGCTGCATCGACTTGTACAGCTGTTCGTACAACCCGCCGTAGCGCGAGACATAGTCGCGGACGCCGCCCGGCGCGTTGAGGTCGATCGTCTCGAACGGCCCGATGAAGGACCAGCGCAGCGCCAGTCCCTCGCGCAGCCCGACATCGACGTCCTCGACCGTGCAGTAGCCGTCGGCGACCAGCCGGAACGCCTCCTCGAGCAGGGCGCCCTGGAGGCGGTTCATGACGAACCCGTCCAGTTCCCGCGACATCACGATGGGCGACTGCCCGATCGCGCGCATGATCTCCTCGGCGCGCTTCATGGTCTCGGGCGTGGTCCAGGGGGCCGGTACCAGCTCGACGGCGGGGATCAGGTAGGGCGGGTTGATCGGGTGCGCGACCAGGCAGCGGCCCCGCCCGCCCAGATGTTCGGTGAAGGCGGACGGGACGATGCCGGACGTGGAGCTGGCGCACACCGCGTCGGGCGGTACCAGCGGGTCCAGGCCGGACCAGACCTCGCGCTTGATCTCGACGATCTCGGGCGTGTTCTCCTGGACCCAGGCCGTGCCGTCCAGCGCCTCCGGCAGGGTCGCCGCGACGCTCACGCGCGCCGCCACGTCGGCCGGCGGCTGGCCGTCCAGCAGTTCCTCGCGCCCCAGGTCCTCCAGAAGGCCGACCAGGATGTTTCGGCTCGCCTCGGCGGCGCCCTCGGCCTGGTCCCACATCGCCACGCTCCAGCCGGCGCGGGCGAAGGCGATGGCCCAGGATCGTCCGATCAGGCCGGAGCCGACGATGGATGCTTTTCTGTTCATCAGCGTTTCCTCACAGGGTTTCGACGTTGCCGCAGACGCTGAGCGACTGGCCGGAGACGTTGCGTCCCGCGGGCGAAGCCAGGAACAGCACCATGGCCGCGACGTCGTCGGCCGTCACCATACGGCGGAGCGAGACCTTTTGCAGGTATTCGCCCTCCATCTCCTCGTAAGCGACGCCGACCTGCTTGGCGCGGGCGTCGATCACCTTCTCGATCCGAGGGCCGGCGACGATGCCGGGCAGGATCGCGTTGACCGTGATGCCGAACGGTCCCAGCTCCTTCGCGAGGCTCTCGGTCAGCCCGATCACGCCCCACTTGGCCGCCGCGTAGGGCGTGCGGTAGGCATAGCCCAGGCGCCCCGCGACCGACGACATGTTGACGATCGCGCCGGCTCCGACCGCCTTCAGCATCGGCACCGCGCGCCGGGCGCACAGGAACTGGCCGGTCAGGTCGATGTCGATGCAGCGCCGCCACTCGGCCGGGTCGATGTCCTCGACGGCGCCGGTCGGCCCGGCGATGCCGGCATTGTTGACCAGCATGTCCAGGCCCCCCAGGGTCGCCCGGACGTCCTCGAACAGCCGGTCCACGGCAGCCTCGTCCGACACGTCGGCGACCGTGGTCCCCGCGTCCGGCAGGGCTTCGCGGAACCGGCCAAGTGCCGCCTCGTCCACGTCGCAGACATGGACCTTCGCTCCGGCCTCGGCGAGGGTCTTCGCGATGGCGAGACCGATGCCCGAGGCGCCCGCGGTGACAAGCACCCGCTTTCCATTGGCGCGCATGTCCGTCATGTTCTTCTCTCCCCCGTTTATCGTTCGTTCAAGTGCTCTGCCGCTCAGGCGGACCGGTCCCGAAGGGCCAGCACGGCGCCCAGCACGACGGCGCCGAAGATGATGTCGCGCACCGACGACGGCAGCGTGGTTCCCGCCAGCAGGGTGGACAGTGTCATCAACAGCAGGACGCCGCCTAGCATACCGAGATAATGGCCCCGCCCCCCGGTGATAAGCGCGCCGCCGACCACGACGACGGCGATCGAGGGCAGCAGGTACTCGTCACCCATGCCCAGGCTGGCCTGTCCGCTGAAGCAGGCCAGCAGGATGCCGACCAGGGCGGAACAGAAGCCCGACAGGGCATAGACGCCGATCAGCGTGCCGCCGACGGGCACGCCGCTGAAGCGCGCCACGGTCGGGCTGTTGCCCACGGCATAGATGCGCCGGCCGAAGGTGGTCCGGCCCAGAAGGACCACGGCGGCGGCCACGAAGCCCGCGACCAGCCAGACGGCGGGCGTGGCGCCCAGCAGGTTGCCGGTCATGACCCAGCGCATGGCGGGAGAGGCGAAGCCGTCCGGCGTTCCGCCGCTGTAGACCAGCGCCACGCCTTGCAGGATGCCGTTCATCGCCAGCGTCATCACGATCGGCGGCAGGCCGAACAGCACGATTCCGACGCCGTTGATCGCACCCAGTCCCGTCCCCAGCGCCAGCCCAAGCGGGACGGCCCACAGCACCGACTCGTCCGCGCCGCGCACCAGGCCGGCGACGACGATCCCGACCAGCGCGATCATCCAGGGCACCGACAGGTCCAGCCCGCCCGTCAGGATCGCCGCCCCCTGTCCCAGGGCCAGTATGGCCAGGAACGAGGACAGCACGATCAGCGAATTGAAGTAGCCGGGATTGGTCAGCGTGTTGCCGTAGACCAGGTGGGTCGCGACCAGCACCGCGGCGAACCCGATCCAGGCCGGCACCATGTAGCGCAGCGTCTCGCGGTGGCGCGCCAGCCAGCCGGCGGGCGTGCCGCCCTCGACCGGGCGCGCCTTCGGCAGGGTTGGCCGGGCCGGCATGCCGGGATGGCGCGCGGCCATCGTGCCGCCGGACCGGGCGCGCAGCTTCAGCAGTCCCAGGCGGATGGATGTCGCCAGCGGCGAGTGACGGCCGACGCCGCCCGCGAGCACCGCCAGGATGATGATGGCGCCCTCGGCGACCGAGCTGTAATAGGCCGAGACGTTCAGCACCAGCAGGATGTTCACCGCCATCATCAGCGTGTAGGCACCGATGATGGAGCCGATGGCACCGCCCCGTCCTCCCCCCAGCACGGTCCCGCCGAGCGCCACCGCCGCGAAGATCTGAAGCAGCATGGGCCGGCCGACCAGCGGATCAGCCGAGCCGGTCTGGGCCGAGATGAAGGCCCCGGCGGCGCCGTAGAACAGCCCGGCGACGACATAGGCGCGGAACTTGACCGACGCGGTCGCCAGGCCCGCGGCCTTGGCCGCCTCCTCGTCGCCGCCGACGGCGTAGAGGCCGACGCCGAACCGCGTCGACTTGACCAGCAGCCAGGCGACGGCCGCCACGCCGACCCACAGGATCGGGGCGGGCAGCACGCCGGGGATCGCGTCCCCGACGAAGAAGCTCATGAATTCGGGCGCGATGGCGCCGCCCGGCGCATCCATGATCAGCAGGGTGATGCCCTGGGTGATGAACATGGTGGACAGCGTCACGACGATCGGCTGCATCCGAAGATATGCGATCAGCACGCCGTTGACGGCGCCGACAGCGCCTCCGATGCCCAGCGCCACGAAGCCGAACAGGATCTGGGACCAGATGTCGGTGCCCATGCCGCTGCCGAGCACCACGTTGACCAGTCCGATCACGGCACCGGCCGACAGGTCGAATCCTCCGGTCAGGACGACGACGGTCTGTCCCATGGCGGCCAGCGCCAGCGTGGCCCCGCCCGCCGACATGAAGCTCAGCTCGAAATAGCTGAACGGGCCGGGCGTGATCATGTCCACGGTCAGGAACATCGCCGCGAAGACCGCCAAGGCGATCAGGATGCCGCGGTGGCGCGCCAGGGCCGGGCCGAAGCCGGACCGCCGCGCCGACGGATGGTGAAGGGTCTGGGCGCTCATGCCGCGATCTCCCGCTTGCGTCCGGTGGCGCCGCCCAGCGCGCCGTGCATGATCCGCTCCTCCTCGATGGCGCCGCCCCGCAGTTCGTCGACGAACCGGCCCGAATACATGACGAGCACGCGGTCGCACAGGTTGACCAGTTCGGCGATCTCGGTCGAATAGAACAGGACGGAGCCGCCGGCCTCGACGAAGCTGCGCATCATCACGTAGAGCTGGTGCTTGGTGCCGACGTCGACGCCGCGCGTCGGGTCGAACATCAGCAAGGTCCGGCTGCCCGCCAACAGCCATTTGGCGATGGCGATCTTCTGCTGGTTTCCCCCGCTGAAGGCGCCGCTGGGCGTGTAGAGTGCCCTGGGATGGACCTCGACCTGGTCCAGCACCTCCGCGACCGCCGCCTTCTCCGCCTGGCGGTCGATGAAGCCGGCGCGAGAGAAACGGTCGAGAACCGGCAGCGAGACGTTGAACCGGCCGTCCAGCCGCAGGAACAGCCCTTCGGTCTTGCGTTCCTCCGGCACCAGCGAGATGCCGATATTGGACCGGATCGCGTCGCGGGGCGAGGTGATGGTCACCTCGCGCCCGTCCACCTCGATCCGGCCCGACGTCGGGGGCATGATGCCGAACAGGGTCTGGAACAGATCCTGCTGGCCCATCCCCTGGAGCCCGGCGACACCCAGGATCTCCCCCGGCATCAGGTCGAAATCGGCATCCCGCAGCTTGCCGTCGGTGGTCAGCCCGCGTGCGCTCAGCACCGGGACGGTGCCCGCGGGAACCGGCCGGGGCTCCGGCTTCGGCGGGAAGGTGGCGGCCAGCGAGCGGCCGATGATCATGCGGATGACCTCGTCGTCCGAGATCTCCGACACCTCGCCGGCACCGACGTCCTTGCCGTTGCGCAGCACGGTCAGCCGATCGCAGAACAGCCTCACCTCGGCCATGCGGTGCGAGATGAATATCGTGGTGACGCCGTCGCCCTTCAGCCGCTCGATCAGCCCGCCCAGCCAGTCGATGTCGCGGCCGGACAGGGCGGAGGTCGGTTCGTCCAGCAGCAGCACGCGCGGTTTGCGGAAAATCGCGCGGGCGATCTCGACCTTCTGCCGCTGCGGCAGGTCGAGGCTGCCGACCTCCGCGCGCGGGTCGATGCCGCCGAGGTCGAGGCGCTCCAGATGCTCGCGCACCTGGGCATCCCCGCGGCGGCGGCGCAGCAGGCCGCCGAAGCCCGTGGGCGCGTAGGGCAGCAGCAGGTTCTCCGCGACCGTCAGGTCGCGGACCAGGCTGATTTCCTGGAAGGCGGTCTGGACGCCGTGCCGGTGGGCGTCGGCCGGACGGGAGAGCTGGACTTCCTCCCCGAAGATCCGGATCGATCCGGAGTTCGGGCGGATCAGGCCGGACAGCAGCTTGACCGTCGTGGACTTGCCGGCGCCGTTCTCGCCGAGCAGGGCGTGCGTCTCGCCCGCCCGCACGCTGATGGAGGCGTCGTCAAGGGCCATGGTCGGGCCATAGGCCTTGACGATCCTGTCCATCCGCAATGCCTCGCTTCCTGCGGTCATGCGCGGGATCTCCCCTGAAAAACGGGATATGCGGAGTTCGGGATAGGGTTACTTCGCGGCTTCGGGCTCGCCGATCAGGGCCCCTTGAAGCCCGACTTCCGGCGTCTCGGCGGAGTAGATGGAGGCGAACCAGCCCGGATTGGTCACGATCGACGGCTGGAAGGCGTTGCAGCCCTGGGACATTTCGGTCCAGGTGCCTTCCTCGCACAGCTTGACCGTCTCGGTGGTCACGACGGGGAGCGGCAGCACGGTCTTCTGCGGGATGTCGCCGCCTTCGAGCTTCCTGACCGCCAGCTTCAGGGCGAGGGCGCCGGAATAGGGCGGCGAGGCATAGGAAATGCGGGGGGCGTCCATCGGCTTGTAGGCGCCGTTGGCGCCGTCGACCCCGGTCGCGGCGGGCAGCATCTGGATGCGGCCGCCGTTGGAGCCTTCGCCGGCGCAGGGCTTCAGCTTGTCCTCGGGAATGCCCGCCTCGAGCTGCATCTGGTTGGCCGTGAAGCAGCCGACCTGCATCCACAGGCCATCGATCCGGTCCCAGCCCTGGGTCGCCAGGATCTTGGACAGTTCGGTCCGGGCGACTGCCTGGCTCCACATGCCCGGCGCCTCGGCGACGATCCTGATGTCGGGATGCTTGGAGAGGACGGCCTTGGCCGCCTTGGTGCGCAGCGTGTCGACGGAGGTACCCGGCACGCCGGTGATCGCGATGATGTTGCCCTTGCCGCCCAGCTCCTCGGCCAGCCATTCGGCGGTGACGCGCCCGGCCTCTTCCTGGTCGATCGAGACGTTGTAGGCGCAGGGTTCGGTGATCTCCGCGTCATAGGCGATCACGACGACGCTCCGGTTGCACGCGTTCTTGACCACCTGGTTCAGCGCCGTCGGCGAGATCGGGTAGACGACGATCGCCTCCGCCCCGGCCTGGACCATGGAATTGATCTGCTGGATCTGCTTCTGGGCGTTGGGGCCGGAAACCTGGACCTGAAGGTCGACCTTGCCCGCCATGTCGGGATGCGCGGCCATGGCCTTGATCATGTTGCTGGCCTCGGCCTGCCAGTCGTTCCCGATGTAGCTCATCGACAGATAGATCTTGTGCTTCTTCTGCTGGGCAACGGCATCGGCGGCCATCGGCGCGGCCGAGGCGGCGAACAGGCACAGGCCGGCAAAGCCGGCGGCAAACAGTTTCCCCGCGTGCATCGTTCTTGCTCCTCCCCCTGGGTGATTTTGATCATTTTCTCGTTTTGATCATAAATCAAATATCACGATAGGGCGCAAGTCTCTTTCTACGCATCCTCCGAACAGGTATAGTCGCGGGTGTCCGAACGGAGACCCGGCCGGACCACGAGACGGGAATAACGCGATGGCGGTCATGACATCTTCCTCCGGCGCAGCACCAGGCAGGCTGGCGGCCAGGAACCTGGCATTGCGGCCGGTACCGCGCGAGACGGTCCAGGACCAGGTCTACCGGCAGCTCAGGGAACTGATCCTCAACGGCGGGATCGAGCCGGGCCGCACGGTCACGATCCAGAGCCTGTCCGAAGCCTTCGGCGTCAGCGCCATGCCGGTGCGCGAGGCCCTGCACAGGCTGGTGGCGGAGAAGGCGCTGACCGTCGTGGCCGGCCGCTCGGTCGGTATTCCGCCGCTCAGCATCGAGCGGCTGAAGGATCTGAAGCGCGTCCGGGTCGAGATCGAGGGGGTCGCGACCGAATGGGCCGCCGTGTCCATCACCGCCGCCGACCTCGACCGGCTGGGCGCCCTGATCGCGGAGATGGACGCCGCCATCGCCGAGCGGGACGGCCGCCGCTACGTCCCGGCCAACCGGGAATTCCATTTCACGATCTATCGGGCGGCGGGTTCGGAATCGTTGCTGTCGATCATCGAGTCCCTGTGGCTGAGGATCGGCCCCTATTTCGACCTGCTCAACGCCACCGGCAATTGGCGGGCGTCGAACGTGGAGCATCGCGCCATGCACGAGGCCCTGCTGCGCGGCGACGGCGCCGCCGCGCGCGCGGCCATGCGGGCCGATATCGAGGGCGCCGCGCAGGCGCTCGTGGGGATCCTGGGCGGGCAGGAGACCTGACGGGCGGCCTTCGGCTTCAGGACATCTCGGGCACGGGCGTCACGACGGGGGTGCCGGCCAGGAACGCCGCGATGTTGGCGACGACGAGGCTCTGCATCGCCTCGTGGGCCTCGTGGGTGCCGCCGCCGATATGGGGGGTCAGCACGGCGTGCGGGATCGCCCTGAGGGCGTCGGGCACCGCGGGTTCCTGCTCGAAGACATCGAGCCCGGCGCCGCCCAGCTCGCCCGACCCAAGCAGATCGACCAGCGCCTCCTGATCGACGATCGACCCGCGCGCGATATTGACGACGATGCCGTCCGGACCCAGCGCCTTCATCACGTCCCGGTTGACCCGGTGGCGGTTGCCGGCGTCGGCCCGCGCCGCGATCATCAGCACGTCGGCCCATTCCGCCAGCGATTCCAGCGTCTCGTGGAAGGTATATGGCGCGTCCGGCTTGCGCGAACGGTTGTGGTAGGCCACTTCCGCCTCGAACGCCGCGGCGCGGGCGGCGATCCTGCGGCCGATCGCGCCGAAGCCGAACACGCCGATCCTGCGCCCGGTAAGCCCGCGCACCAGCGGCATGCGCGCCGCGGAATGGCCGCTCCACAGACCGTCGCGGACGAACCTGTCGGCCATGGCGATCCGCCGGCTGGCGGCGAGGAGCAGCGCCATCGCATGGTCGGCGACCGCCGGGGCGTTGGCCTCCGGACTGTGCGTGACCATGATCCCGCGTTTCCGCGCCTCCTCCAGGTCGACGCCCTCGTAGCCGGTGCCGTAGCAGCAGATCAGGCCGAGCGAGGGCAGGCGGTCCATCACTTCCGCATCGGTCTTCAGGGTCCCCATGGTGACCAGAACGCGGACCGCCGCCGCGTCGCCGGGTGCGAGGGCGGCCCCGACCGGCGGGTCGAAGGGACCTGTCGCCCCGTAACGGGGTCCGATCCTGGTGATCCTGTCCTGGAGTTCGGCGGGGAACGATGCGGCGAGGAGTATGGTGGTATGCATGGGCGAAAGGTTAGACGACGGTCCGAGGCGGCGCAACGGGTCTGCGCGGGGCTGGGCCGGCGCAGGGAGGATCGGCCTGCCATTCTCGAAGCCGGCATGGAATGAAGAAAACCGGCCATGGATCACGGCGAGATCCTCAGATAAGCCGGTCCATATCTTTGTCCATCGCCGTAATCTGTGGCAAGAACCTGAATTACATTTGCGTCGCCCCCGCTGGAGCGCGAGCGGAGGGTCAGGTGAAATAGACGCAGATCCGTTTCCCGTCCACGATCTGCACCTTCATGGCGAGATCGTACACGGCATCCAGGACGTCCTCGCGGATGACGGTCTCGGGCGGTCCCTGGAACAGCACCTCGCCGTCGCGCATGGCGACGATGTGGTCCGAATAGCAGGACGCGAAGTTGATGTCGTGGAGAACCAGGACGATCGTTTTCCCCAGTTCGTCGGCGAAGCGCCGGACCTGCTTCATCATGGACACGGCATGCCGCATGTCGAGATTGTTGAGCGGCTCGTCCAGCAGGACGTAGTCTGTGTCCTGGCACAGCACCATCGCGACGAAGGCGCGTTGCCGCTGCCCGCCGGACAGTTCGTCCAGGAAGCGGCCCGACAGGGCGCCGAGGCCGAGATGGTCGATCGCGCGCTCGACATGCGCGCGGTCGGCCTCGGTCAGGCGGCCTTTCGAATAGGGGTAGCGGCCGAACTCCACCAGGTCCCGGACCGTCAGCCGCGACGAGAGATGGTTGTCCTGGCGCAGGATGGAGAGGCGCTGCGCCAGGACGGCGCTCGGCGTCCGGGTCACGTCCAGCCCGTCGACCGTCACCGTGCCGGCGGACATCGGCAGCAGGCGGCTGATCATGGACAGCAGCGTGGACTTGCCCGCCCCGTTCGGGCCGATGATGGAGATGACGCCCCCCGCCGGCAGGCGCAGCGACACGTCCTTGACCACGACGGCGCCGTCGTAGCGCTTGGTGACGTCCTTCGTCTCGATCATCGGGTCTTCCCCTGTACGACCAGGCTGATGAACACGATTCCTCCCAGGAATTCGATGATGATCCGAAGGTTGGTGTCGAAGGCGAAGATCCGTTCCAGGATCGTCTGCCCGCCGACCAGGGCGATGACCGCGAGCAGCACGGCGGCCGGAAGCACGAAGCGGTGCTTGCCCGACGGGACCGCCAAGTAGGCGAGGTTCGCCACCAGCAGGCCGAAGAAGGTTATCGGACCGACCAGCGCCGTCGATACCGACACCAGCACCGCGACCAGCACCAGGACGATCGTCACCATGCGCCGATGGTCGACCCCCAGGCTGATCGACCGCTCCCGCCCCAGGGCCAGCACGTCGAAACTGTGCATGATGCGCCACGCGACGATCGACACCGCGGCGACGAGGAGCGCGGCCGTCGCCAGCAGGTCGCTTTCGACCGAATTGAAGCTGGCGAAGAAGCGGTCCTGGAGGAAGGCGAACTCGGCGGGATCGATCAGCCGCTGGAGGAAGTTCGCCAGGCTCCGGAAGAAGATGCCGAAGACGATGCCGACCAGGATCAGCAGGTGCAGGTCGCGCCGGCTCCTGGAGAAGATCGTGCCGTAGAGGACGACGGAGAAGGCCACCATCCCCGCGACCTCCCCGGCGAAGCGCAGCCGATGGTCGATCATCGCCACGTTGGTCGATCCGAGCAAGAACACGGCGCAGCTCTGGATCAGCACATAGAGGGAATCGAAGCCCATGATGGCCGGCGTCAGGATGCGGTTGCCGGTCACCGTCTGGAACAGCACCGTGGAGACGGCGATGGAATAGGCGACCAGCACCATCACGGCGACCTTGGTCCCGCGGAAGGGCAGGACGAAATCCCAGTTGCCCCTGGCGCCGAGGGTCATGAAGGCGGCGATCGCCGCCAGCGCGGCGAAGGCCAGGAGCAGCAGCGCCTGCCGCGGGGTCGGCGTGCCGGGCCTAACCATCGGAGGCGCCCTTCCTGAGCAGGAGATAGAGGAACAGCGCGCTCCCGACGACGCCGACGATGGTGCCCACCGGGATCTCGTAGGGGTGGCGCACGGTGCGGCCGATCAGGTCGCAGACCAGGACGAACGCGGCGCTGCCCAGCGCCACCCAGGGCACCGCGCGGCGCGCGTTGTCGCCCACGCCCATGCTGACCAGGTTCGGCACGATCAGCCCCAGGAAGGGGATCGTCCCCACCGTCGCCACGACCACGGCCGTGCTCATGGAGACGATGATCAGGCCGAAGGACATGGCCCGCCGGTAGTTCATTCCCAGGTTGGTCGTGAAGGCCCGGCCCATGCCGGCCACCGTGAAGCGGTCGGCCGCCAGGTAAGCCGCGGCGGTCAGGCCGAAGGCGATCCAGAGCAGTTCGTAGCGGCCGCGCAGGACGCCGGAGAAATCCCCCGTGGTCCAGGCGTTCAGCGATTGCAGCAAGTCGTAGCGGTAGGCGAAGAAGGTCGTGACGGAGTCGAATATCCCCCCCAGCATGAGGCCGATGAGCGGCACCAGGAGGGCCGAGCGCAACGGGATGCGGCTCAGGATGACGAGGAACAGGGCGGTGCCGGCCAGGGCGCACAGGGCCGCGACCATCATCTTGCCGATCAGGTCGATGCCGGGCGCCAGCAGCGTCGCGAGCAGGATGCCGAGGCTCGCTGACTCCACCGTCCCGGCCGTGCCGGGCTCGACGAAGTGATTGCGCACGATCAGCTGCATGATCAGGCCGCTGACGCCCATCGCCATCCCCGACAGGATCACGGCGATCGTCCGGGGGATGCGGCTGGCGAGCAGCACCCGCATGGCCTCGCTCTCCGGCCCGGCGGCGAGCAGCGTGGCCGGCGACAGGTGCGTGGCCCCCACGAACAGGCTGAGGACGGCCAGCGAGCCGACGCCGGCCGCGGCGAGGAGGAATTTCGTCATGGAAGTCCGATGGAGCGGGTTGGCGCGGCCGGTGCCCGGAGCCGGTCAGCCGCCCTTGGCGAAGGCTTGGGACAGCTGGTCGACCATGGCCTGGAGCGAGATCAGCCCGCCGCCGACCAGATACCAGTTCACCGCGTCCAGATAGACGACTTGGTCCTGCTTCCAGGCCTTGGTCTGGGCCACGAGCTCGTTGCCGAGCACGGCCCCGGAGGAGTTTCCCGACCCGATCGCCGCGTCGCGGTCGATCACGAACAGCCAGTCGGGGTTCGTCGCCAGGATGAACTCGGAGGAGATCGACTGGCCGTGCAGCGAGACCTGGAGGTTCTCCTCGGCAGGCTTCACGGCGAACACGTCGTGCAGGATGCCGAACCGGGATCCCGGGCCGTAGGCGCTCATCTTCGCCCCGGTGGTCAGGACCAGCAGCCCTTCGCCGATGCCCGACGCGGTGGCGCGCAGGTCCTCGATGGAGCGGCGAATCGTCGCCAGCTTGGTCTCCGCCTCCTTCTCCTTGCCGAAGATCCGGCCGAGCTGTTCGACGTTGCGGGTGACGCTGCCCATGTAGTCGCCCGCATCGACCGTCATGTCGATGGTCGGCGCGATCCGTGCCAGCTCCTTGTACTTGGCCGACGAACGCCCGCCGATGACGATCAGGTCGGGAGCGAGGGCGTTGACGGCCTCGTAGTCCGGTTCGAACACCGTTCCGACCTCCGCATGATCGTCGGATCGGTACTTGGACAGGTACTCCGGCAACAGTCCGCCCGGTACCCCGTCGATCTCCACGCCCAGCGAGTCCAGGGTATCGAGGGATGCCAGGTCGAAGACGACGACCCGCTCGGGGCTGCGGGGAACCGACGTCTTGCCCTGCGCGTGGGTGATCTCGATCCGTTCCTGGGCCAGGGCCGGCGCGGCCTGTGCAAACGCGACGGCCACGACGGCAACGGATAGGATCCTCGCGAAACCTGCCAGTGCCGGGCCTACCGGTCGATATGACATCCTGTTGTCCTTCCATGCTGGGCGATGATGTGGAGCGGTGGTTCCGCTGCGGACGGCCGGGCGACATCCCGGCCGGCAAAGCTGCTCCGGAGTCGCGAATGAGAAACATTCTCATATTGATCTTTGCGGCGGGACGCAAGCCGTTAGGATGTCCATATCACCGACCGGTCGATGTCGGTCAGGCGCGCCCGTCCGGTCAGCGCCATGGCGACTTCCAGTTCTGTTTGCAGGATGGTCAGCATATGGGCCACTCCCGCGACGCCGCCGACGGCCAGGGCGTGCAGGACCGGTTGGCCGACCATCACGGCGGACGCTCCGAGGGCTAGGGCCTTGAGGATGTCGGTCCCCCGCCGGATGCCGCCATCCATCAGCACCGGCACGCGCCCGGCGGCCTTCCCGGCCACCGCCGGCAGGGCGTCGATCGACGCCGGCAGGGTGTCGAGCGTCCGCCCGCCATGATTGGAGACGATGATTCCGCGCGCTCCTGCCTTGACGGCGGGTGCTACATCGTCGGGGTTCAGGATGCCCTTGACCAGGACCGGAAGCCGGGTGGACGAACACAGCCATGCGACGGACGACCAGGTCGGCGCATCGCGGAGCATGCCTTGGAAAACCGGGCTCCCCGGGCGGGCCGGCAGGAACCCGGCGGGCTCCATCCCCGCCAGATTGACCGCCGAGACGCCCGCGGGCAGGCGGAAGCCGGCCCGCTGCTCGGCGTTGCGCAATCCGTTCACGGGCGCGTCGATCGTGAGCACCAAGGCCTTGTAGCCGGCGGCCTCGGCGCGCCGCACCAGCGACAGGGTGTCGTCGCGCCGGGGCTGCATGTAGAGCTGGAACCAGAGCGGATGCCGTGCCACGCCGGCGGTTTCCTCCAGGGTGACGCTGGCCTGCGTGCTGACGGTCATCCAGGTCCGGGTCAGGGACGCGGCCGTGGCCGTGGCCTTCTCCCCGTCCGGATGGACCAGCCTGTGATAGGCCGTGGGCGCCACGATGATCGGGTAATCCAGCGCCTCGCCCAACAGTTCCGAGCGGGCGCTCGCCCCGGACAGGTCCCGCAGGGCGCGGGGCATCAGGCGGATGCGGTCGAGGGAGTCGCGGTTGGACCGCTGGGTGATGCCGTCGGCGCCGGCGCCGGCGACATAGGCGCGGACGGCGGGATCGGCCCGGGTCATGAAATGGCGCTCGTAGTCGAACAGCGACACGGTGTCGGGCGGAACGATCATGTCCGATGTCATCGGCCGGCCAGGTCCGACGCCTGCCGGGCCAAACCCTGAAGGCCCGGATGGGGATGATCCGCCAGGGCCTCGGCCATGCTTCGGAAGAAATCGGGGAAGCCGTTCCGGAGCGCCTGCCGGAACCACGGCAAGGCCCGGTCGATCGCCCCGTCCAGGACCAGCATGCGGGCATGGTTGAACTGGCCCCAGCAGTCTCCCCCTTCGGCCGCAGCCTTGAACAGGGACCGGGCCGCGGCGGCGTCCGCCGGCACGGCCCGCCCGCATTCATGGAACAGGCCGAGCATATTGAGCGCCTTGACGTGGCCCCGGCAGGCCGCCGCCGCATACGACCGGTAGGCCGCCTCGTCGTCGGCCGGGACCCCTTCGCCGCGGCAGTGGAGGTCGCCCAGGTTGAAGAGCGCCCATGCATCGCCCCGGTCCGCAGCCTTCAGGTAATAGGCGGCCGCCATTTCCGGGTCCGCGGCGACTCCCCATCCCCGCTCATGGCAGCGCCCCAGCATGTTGATCGCCCGGGCGTCGCCGCTGCGCGCGGCGATCCGGAACCACTCGACCGCCTGCGCCAGCTCGGCGCCTCCCCGGTCGAGGCAGAGCTGCCCGAGCGCCAGCTGCGCGTCCACGATGTCCGGCAAGCGGTCCGCCATCATACCTCGGCCCAGCGGCGAAGAAGGTTGTGGTAATGGTTCACCAGCGACAGGACGGCACGGTTCCCGTCCCCGACTTCCCGGCGCAGCTCGATGATCGCCGCGTCCAGGTCGTAGAGCATGGCCCGCTGGGCGTCGTCCTTGACGAGCGATTGCGTGAAGAGGAACGAGGCCCATCGGGTGCCCCGCGTCACTGGGCTGACCTGGTGCAGGCTGCTGGAGGGATAGACCACGGCATGCCCCGCCGGCAGCTTTACCGACTTCGCGCCGTAGGTGTCCTCGACGACCAGTTCGCCGCCGTCGTAGTCGTCGGGATCGTTGAGGAAGATCGTGGTGGACACGTCGGCGCGCATGCGCATGCCGCCGGTGCCGGGGATGGCGCGGATGCTGTTGTCCACATGGTGTCCATAGGACATGTTCCGGTCATAGCGGTTGAACAGGGGCGGCAGGACCCGAAGGGGCAGGACGGCCGAATTGAAGGCCGGGCTCCGGGCCAGCGCCCGCAGGACGATGTCGCCCAGCTCGCGGGCCGTCCCGCCGTCCTCCGGGATCTGGAGGTTGGACTTGACCTGCGCCGCCTGGCCCCCTGCCGAGACGCGGCCTTCGACCCACGGCGAGGAGTCGAGCACCGCCCGGCAATGGGCGACCTCGTCGGCGGTGAGAATGTCCGGTATCTGCAAGAGCACGGGATGCTTCCTCGTAGAAGGGTGCCGGACCGCTCGCGGAGGCGGACCGGCCACGGCTGTCAGAACTGGGCGCCGACCGTCAGCGTGACCGTCCGGCCCGACGCCGGGACGGCGCGGACGGCGTTGAATGCCGAGGTGTAGTTGCGGTGGTCGCTCAAGTTGTAGCCGTTGAGGGCGACCGAGAAGTTCGCGATTTCGTACGATACGACCGCGTCCAGGGTGAAGGTGTCGGGGACGCGGGCGGTGTTCGCGCTGTCCGACCAGTATTCGGAGGCGTACTGGATGCCGCCCCCGACCGTCACCAGGCCGGGCAGGCCGGTGTCGATGTCATAGCTCGTCCACAGGTTGGCATTGTGCCTCGGAACGTTGGAGGCGTCGTTCCCGACGACGTCCGGATTGGTCCTGGACTCCGTCACCTCGCCGCTGAGATAGGCGTAGTTGGCATAGACGTTCCAAGCCGAAGTCAGCCTGCCGCTGACGCTTCCTTCGACGCCCCTGACGCGCACGCCGAGGCCGGCTTCCGAGAAGGCGTCGGTGATCGTGCCGGTCGCGGGATCGACCGAGTAGGTGTTGCTCTTCTCGATTTGGAAGATCGAGCCGCCGAGCCCCAGCCGGCCGTTCAGGAAATCGGCCTTCGCGCCGACCTCGTACAGGTCGGTCTTCTCGGGATCGAAGTTCCGCGCGTCGTTCGGCGTTTCGGCCGTGCCGTTGGTGACCGCTGCCGCGATGTCGGTGCCGATCGGCTTGTAGGAGCGCGAATAGGACACGTAGACCGAGGAGGCCTGGGTCGGCTCGTAGATCAGGCTGACCGATGGGCTCCAGGTGGTTTCGGTAGTCTCGCCGCCCGCGATGGTCGGGTTGTCCGAGCTGAAGGTGGTGCGGAAATAGTCCCAGCGGATGCCGGCCTGGACCGATACCTGGTCGAGGAGCCATACGCGGTCGCTGACGAACAGCCCGGTGTTGGTGACGCTCGCCTCCCGGCCGCCTTCGGGCGGGTATGTGATGAAGGTACCCGCATCGTAGCTGTGGACGGGATTGCGCACCGTCTGGTTCGGGGTGCGGTTGACCCAGCTGCCGGAGCGGCGCTCGTCCTTCTGGTAGTTCACGTCGATGCCGCCGTTCGCCCGGTGCCGCAGGCCGAACAGGGTGCCTTCCGCCTTGGCGCCGGCGATGTTCTGGACGCCCCAACCTTCCTGCTCGAAGGCCATGCCGCCGCCGGCCCCGTAGGTCAGTGCCGGATCCCCGCCGCTCAGGAAAAGCGCGCTGTTGGCGGCGTTCAGGGACGCCGGGTTGGTGGCGGCGAAATCCCGCTCGTAATAGCTCCACCGGGTATCGTTGTAGAGGGACAGCCCGGAATTGACCTCGTGGGCGAGCAGCGAGGTGACGACATGGTTCTCCGTGTCGTCCCGGTCGAGATCGCGGATATAGGACGTGGACCGGTCCAGGCCGAACTCCCCCGCCGGGCGGTATATCCCGTCGCCGCCCAGGATCATGGGCTGGCCCATGTCGGGGGTTTTTCTGCCGTTCAGGTAGAAGTAGTTGAGGTGCCAGGTGGTCGGCGTTCCGAGACCCAGGCCCAGGTCCAGGGCAAGGCCCTTCCGGTCCGCCTCGGCCTCGTCCCGGTCGGCGATGTCCTGGTCATGATACAGGCCGTTCAGCCGCAGCGCGGTCGTGTCGTTGATGGGCTGGTTGAGGTCGACGGTGGTGCGGTAGAGGGGGCCGGAACCGATGGACTGTTCGATTTCCGCCCGTCTCTCCGGCCCGGCCCTCTTGCTGCTCTGATTGATGATGCCGCCGGAGTTGCCGACGCCGAAGCCGCTCCCCGTCGGCCCTTTCAGGACCTGGACGGTTTCCGTGTTGAAGATGTCGTGGGTGTAGACGCCGAAATCCTTCAGGCCGTCCAGGTAGATGTCGCCGCGGGCCGTCAGGCCGCGGATGCGGAACTGGTCGCCGTTCTGCCCGCCATTGCCTTCGCCGGTCGAGATGGTGATGCCCGGCACGTTCCTCAGCGCCTGTTCGAGCGAGGCGGCGCGCTGCTGCTCGATGATCTCCTGGGGCACGACGTTGATGACCCGGGGCGTCTCCTTCACCGTCTCGGGCAGACGGGAGATGCCGGTGGACGCGGAATTGACATTGCCGGACCCGGGATTGGCCGCGCCCACGTTGATCGTGTCGAGGACGAGGATGTCGTCGGAAGAACTGCCCGGTGCCTCGCCGTTCCCCGGAGCGGCCGTCTGCGCGTCCGCCGCCGCCGGGATGGCGGAGAAGGTCATGGCCAGGCTGGCGGTCGCGGCGGCACCGGCGAGGACGGGCCGGAGGCAGAGTGGGGCGGTGGCTTGTCGCATCGAGTTCTCCCGGAATTCGCCACGGTAAGCGTGACGGTCAATGGCCGGCCTTTTACCAATCCGATGGCGCCACGCATCAAGAGCTGAGATTCAGAAGCGTTCTAAATTGCAAAAAGCGAAGTGTCTGTTTGTCGCCGCACCGGGCCGCCCGGCGGCATGGCGATGCAGGGCGGGCGATCCTCGGGCTCGGCACGCAAGCGCCACCACAGGAGATTATCTAGGAAAATCAACTCACTACGGAGGTGCGGGCGCCGCCGGTTCCAGACCTGGGATGTCCGGCGCCAGGCGCGAACCGACGCTGTTGCAGGAATGCAACGATGATATTAAGAATTACTCGCAGCTAGGTGCGGGCAAGCCAGGATCATGCCTTGCGCCGGCCTAGCCACAGACGCTCCGCCTGATCCAGCGCGTCATCGAAGCCCGCACCGGTACGGCCGGGGATGGAAGAAAGCGCGAACGCGGCGGTGCCCACGATGATGCGCTCGGCCCGGGCGTCGCGGGTCGCTCCGCTCCATATCCCTTGCCAATATTCCAGGCTGGTCGAGCGCGGCCTCGGCGTGACCCGTGGTTCGACCATGCGCGCAGGCAGGACCAGGTCATCCGCCTGGCCGTCGATCAGCCGGAACAATGTCGCGGGACGGAAAGGGTTCAACTGGGCGACGTCGCGTACGCTGCCCAGGACCACCATGTCCTTCCACCCCAGGATTCCGGCGGCGTCGCGATGGAGTTCCTTGTAAGACGGCTTCGCCACGCCGAGCAGGCTGGTGCTGCCGGGAACCGGCTTGAGCAGGTGGACCGCCTCCAGCACCGCCGAGCGGAACAAGGTCAGCCGGTGCAGACCGATCAGCCTGTAGATCTGCGGGGCGAGGTCGGCCAGGGGAACATAGACGATGCCTTCCCGCGACAGGGCCGACGCGATGTCGCCGGCCCCGGCGCATACCGGGATCCCCAGGGCCGCGGCCAGGATGTCGAACCGGGCGGCGGCATTTCCCCCGCCCGTGTTGCCGTGGAGGACGACCCGGTATCCGGCCTGCGACACCAGCCGGGCCGCGTGCAGGAACCACGGCGGATTGTGATAGTTGGGCGAGGCGAAGCACGGCCAGTCCACATCGGCCCTGACGGTGTCGCCGACCCCGGGCCGGATGGAAGCCTGCATCGCCCGAACGAAGCCGGCCAGTTCCGGGGCCGTCGTCCCGCGCACGCGGATCATGCCCAGCAGGGCGCCGATCTGCGCCGGATCCGCCTTGCCGGCCAGGATGATGCCCATCGCCTCCTCGGCTTCCCCGGTGGTCAGGGGACGGCCGTGCCCGCCACCGCCGAGGCCGAGCACGCCGATGTTCCGGGCCAGCCTTTCATGGGCTGAGGCATCGGGTCCGATGCGGTCCAGCTTGGCCATCAACTGGGCCGGCGTCGGCTGCCCGTCGAGCAGCGTGGCCGGACGGGCTTCCAGGGCCGGGACGGGCACGGGGCGCGGCATGCTCCAGCCCGGATCGAGCGGTGCCTCCTTGGGCGCGCCATCCGTCGTCGCCTGGAACAGGGCGTCGATCTCCATGGCGAGAGCCTGGACGCGGGGGCGCAGGGTCTCGGCGAACGGTGTCGGGACCAGGCCGCGCCCGGTTCTCACGAACAGCGGGTCATCGAATTCCTCCCGCAACTGGGCGAGGAGGCGGCTGAGCGCGGGTGTCTGAAGCCCCAGGTCCCTGGCCGCCAGGGTCACGCTCCGCTTCGACAACAGGGCGTCCAGGGCGACGATCAGCCGTCCGCGCGCCAGCTTGTTGCCGACGCTTTTGGAACCGAGCATTTCCGGGCACGGCATGGTCGGGATGTCGTGGATTTTTCCCATGATGCACTCTCGGTCCTACGGCGACGGCGTGATCCGCCGGCGGCATCTCAAGGCCGATAATGATAGGCATTCGCGATTACGCAAGGTTATCTTGCCTAGCCTCCGGCCCGACGCGGGGGCCGTCAGGCCCACGCTGTCAGCCCGCGCTGCCCAGGCGGGCCGAGATCCGTCCCGCGCAATTCCTCAGCGCGTCGACCGCTTCGGCCTGGCTGACCTTGTTGCCCGTCATGTGCAGGAAAGGAATGGTCAGGGCGGCGAGGGCGGTCCGGGAATGGCTCAGGATCGGGCAGGAAAGATCGACCACGCCCTTGACCGCGTCGCTGCCGCTTTCCTCGTAACCGTTCCTGCCTATTCCGTCCAGGCGGCATTCCAGTTCCGCCGCGGACTTCGTTTTCCCGGGGCGGCCGAGGGCGCATCCGATCCGGGCGGCACGCTCGCCGGGACTCTGGAACGCCATGAGGACCCGGCCCGACGCCGTCTCGGTGGCGGAGAAGGTCGCGCCGGTCTTGACCGAGAAGGTGCGGGAGGTCGACCCCTCGTCCTTCGCCACGATCATGATGCGATCCACGTCCCAGACGGAAAGGTGGCACGACTGCCCGGTCTGCTCGGCCAGGGCCCGCATGTCAGCCCTCGCGGCGGAGAGCAGGCGCTCCAGGGCCGGGTGCCGGGTGGACAGGTCGAACAGCTTCAGCGTCAGGACATAGCCTCCGTCGGCGCCGAACCGGCGGACATAGCCGCGCCGCTCCAGTGCCGCGAGCATCCTGAAGATCTCGCCGATCGACCGGTCGAGGCGGGAAGCGATGCTGCTTTGGGACAGCGGCTCGCACTCGCCCGCGAGCAGTTCGAGGATGTCCAGCCCCTTCTCCAGCGCAGGCGCGCTGTAGCCGGCCGCGCGCTCGGACTGGCCCTGTGCGTCACTCATCGCAAACCATTTTTCCCGGAACCTGTGTTTTTACCCTTGATCGATCACTATCAAATATGAAAACCTCCAATGCAAGGCTGCGACAACGCGACGCACCGGCTCATCCCGATGACCCGATGCCGAAAAGATCAAGCCAGGAGGAAACGCAATGACCACGACCCTGTCGGCCGACTCCGTCGATCGCCTCGGGACCGAGGGTATCCTTTTTCCCATTCCCGTCTTCGGCGAGGAGGAAATCGCCGGATACCGCGGGAAACTAGAGGATCTCGCTAAGCGGGAAGGGGGCAAGCTGTCCCGCTCGACCAACCAGAAGCCGCACCTGCTCCTGCCGTGGCTGAACCGCCTGATCCGGGATCCGCGCATCCTCGATCCCGTTTCCGCGGCGCTCGGTCCCGACATCCTGTGCTGGGGATCGGGGTTCTTCTGGAAGCCGCCCAGGGATCCCGCGTTCATTTCGTGGCACCAGGACTCGACATACTGGGGGCTCTCGGCTCCGGATATCGTGACGGCCTGGATCGCCTTCACGCCCAGCACGCCCGAGAGCGGCTGCATGCGGGTCGTGCCCGGAAGCCACCACAAGGACCAGCTTCCGCACAAGGACACCTTCGCCGAGACCAACCTGCTGTCGCGCGGCCAGGAAGTCGCCGTCGAGGTGGACGAGCGCGACGCGGTCGACGTCGTCCTGAAGCCGGGCGAGATGTCCATCCACCATGTCCGCCTGATCCACGGGTCGGAGCCGAACCGTTCCGACCAGCCGCGCATCGGGTTCGCCATCCGGTACATCCCCACCTACATCCGCCAGACCGCCGGGGTGCGCGACAGCGCCACCCTCGTCTGCGGCACCGACCGGTACGGGAATTTCGATCCGGAGCCGGTGCCGGAAAGCGATTTCGATCCGGCGTCGGTGGCATTCCACGCGGCCATGCTCGAACGGTCGGAACAGATCCTGTACGCCGGCGCGTCCGAGGTCAGGCGCTTCGAGCAGCCGTCCGCACGCGGCTGAACGCCGGCGGGCCGACGCATAACGAAAAGCAGGAAAGCCTGTAGGAGGGGGAGGAAACATGAAGCGGTTGTTCGCCGCCGCCGCGCTGGCGGCTATCTGGGCCGGCGCTGCTCCGGCCATGGCGCAGAGCTACGTGATCAAGTTCGCCCATTCGCTCTCGAATACCGAGCCGGCCCACCTGGCGGCGGAGTATTTCGCCAAGAACGTCGGGGAGCGCACGAACGGGCAGGTCTCGATCAGCGTCTTCCCGAGCGAGCAGCTGGGATCCGGAAAGGATGTCAACGAGATGATCCGGCAGGGCGCGCCGGTCATGAACATCACCGATCCCGGCTATCTTTCCGACTTCGTGCCGGACGTCGGGGTGCTGAACGGACCCTACCTGCTGAAGAAGGCCGAGGACTTCAAGAAGATCCTGGCCAGCGACTGGTACGATCGCATCGACGCGCGTCTCCAGGAAGCGGGGTTCCGCGTCGTTTCCTTCAATGGGCTGTTCGGCCCCCGGCATATCCTGTCGGACAAGCCGGTTCGCACCCCGGCCGACATGCAGGGCGTGACGATCCGCGTCCCGCCGAACCAGATGTGGATCGAAACCTTCAGGGCCATGGGCGCGCGGCCGACCACGGTGAACTGGTCGGAAGTCTATACGGCGCTTCAGCAGAACGTCGTCTCCGCCGTGGAAGCGCCGCTGGGATCCCTCTACGGATCGAAACTGCACGAGACCCGCAAGACGCTGTCGCTCGACAGCCATTTCATCTCGTGGATCACCTTCGTGATGAGCGAGCAGTACTTCGAGATGCTGCCCAAGGACATCCAGCAGGTCCTGCTGGAGGAGGGCGAGAAGGCCGGCGAGTACATGACCAGGCTTACCCTGGACCGGGAGGCGGACTACATCGCCAAGTTCAAGGAGGCCGGCGTGACCGTGGTGGACGACGTCGATCTCGACGCCTTCGCCAAGGCGACGGAGAGTGTCTATTCCGCTTTCCCGAAATGGACGCCCGGGCTGCATGAGCAGGTTCAGGAAGTCCTCAACAACTGAAGCGGCCGGTCGCCGGGGGCGATCCGAACGTGGAACGGAACGTGGAATGGACCGGGGGGGAGAGGCCATGGTTGAACTGGTCGGGGCGGCCGACGGCCGCACGGTCGGGCAGGCGCAGGGGAACTGGCTGCGCCGCGCGATCGCCAATCTGGAGGAAACCGCCGCGAGCGCGGCCCTCGTCATCGTCGTGCTGTCGGTCTGCTGGGGAGTGCTCAGCCGGTACGTGACGCAGCAGCCGGCGGCATGGTCGGGAGAAGTCGCCGCCATAGCCTTCGCCTGGGTGGTCTTCCTGGGCGCCGCCGCCGGATTCAAGCGCGGGCTGCACGTCTCCATCGACATGCTGGTGACACTGCTTCCCCCGCGGCCGCGCCGCATCCTCGACCTGGGCGTGGAACTCCTGCTGGTGGCGTTCTGCCTCTACATGGTCTGGCTGGGCATCTCCTTCGTCGTTGCCAACTGGGAAAATCCGACCTCGGTGCTGCGGCTGTCCTCGTCCATCGTCTACGCGGCGGTGCCGGTCGGCTTCGGCCTGATGGCGATGCGCATCGTGCAACGCGCGGTTGGCGCCCTGCGCGGTCCGCTTCCGGAGCAGGCGCCATGAATCTTCTCCCGGTTTCCATCATGTTCGGAATGCTGGCCCTCAACGTGCCGGTGGCGTTCGCCATCGCCATGGCGGCGCTCAGCTTCTTCCTGTTCGCCGGCGGCCTTCCGATCAACATCTTCGTGCAGCGCCTGGTGAGCGCCACCGAGTCCTTCCCGTTGCTCGCGGTGCCGTTCTTCATCCTTGCGGGCTCGATCATGAACCATGCCGGCATCACCCGGCGGCTGATGGGGCTGGCCGACGCGCTCGTCGGCCACTGGGTCGGCGGGCTGGCGCAGGCGAACATCATCCTGGCGGCGATGATGGGGGGCCTCTCGGCCTCGGCCAACGCCGACGCGGCCATGCAGGCCAAGATGCTCGGGCCGGAGATGATCCGCCGGGGCTACGCGCCCGGCTTCGTCGCGGCCCTGACCGCCTGCGCCGCGGTGATCACGCCGATCATCCCGCCGGGCATCGGACTGATCATCTACGGCTTCCTGGCCGATGTCTCGATCGGCCGCCTCTTCATCGGCGGCGTCGTCCCGGGCCTGCTGCTGTGCGGCGCGCTGATGCTGGTCACGGCGGCGATCTCGAAGCGCCGGGGCTACCGGCCGAGCCGGCAGCGCTTCGTCTCCGGGGCGGAGCTGTGGAGCGCCTTCACCCAGGCGATCTGGGCGCTGACCATTCCCCTCTTCATCCTGGTCGGCATCCGGTACGGCATCTTCACGCCGACCGAGGCCGGCGCGATGACCGTGCTCTATGCAACGCTCATCGGTTTCGCGGTCCATCGGGAGCTTCGGATCGCCGACCTGCCGTCGATCCTGACGGAGGCGGTGCTCGCGACCAGCACCGTCATGCTGATCATCTGCGCCGCCTCGGCCTTCGGCTTCTACATGGCGTGGGAGAGGATCCCGTTCACGGTGGCGGCCCAGCTGGTGGCGCTGACCCAGGACCCTTACCTGCTTCTCCTGCTGATCAACCTGATGCTGCTCGCCGTCGGGATGCTGATCGAGGGGACCGCCGCGCTGATCCTGCTGGCCCCCATCCTGGTTCCGGTGATCACCAAGGTGGGCATCGACCCGGTGCATTTCGGCCTGGTGATGGTGGTGAACCTGACGATCGGCGGCGTGACGCCGCCGGTCGGAACCTTGATGTATACGACCTGCTCGATACTCAATGTCCGCCTGCAGCGCTTCACCGTCGAGGGGATGCCTCTCATCCTCACGCTGATCGCCGTGCTGTTGCTGATCAGCTTCTTCCCCCAGATCGTCCTGTTCCTGCCCAACGCGCTGATGGGTTAGGCAAGGCCCGGAGGGCGGCGAACATGCCAGTCGGTCACCGACTGGTATGCGTGACCCGCCCGCACCAGCAGATCCTCGCTGACATGCCTGCCGACGAGCTGCATGCTCGACGGCAGGCCCATGCGGTCGATCCCGTTGGGCAGCGTGATCGTCGGGCTGCCGGAGAAATCGAAGGGTGCGGTGAAGCGGAGGATCCCGTTCAGGACGCCGGGGTCTTCGCCATACTCGCCCATGCGTTCCAGGCTCGGGACGGGCATGGGCATGGTGGGCACCAGGAGCAGGTCGATGTCCCGGAACATCGCCGCGAGGCCGCCCGAGAATTTGAGCCGCTCGTGGTTGATCTCTCCCACGTCCACTCCGGTGAGCGAGCGCCCCTGGTCGATCAGGGCGGCGAGATCCGGCCCGTATTCCGAGGCGCGCGCCGGATACGTATGGTCGTGGGCGATCGCCGTCTCGACCGAGCACATGGGGATCCACATGCCGACCAGTTTCTCGAAGGGGGGAAACCTGACGTCGCGGATCCTGGCGCCGAGCGCGACGAGGACCCGCTCGGCCTCTTCCAGGGCGGCGACCACTTCCGGGTCGATGCCGTCTCCGGCATAGGAACGGTCGATGCCGATGGTGACGCCCCGGATGCTGTCGCCGAGCCCCGCCAGGTAGTTCGGCACCGGGTCCTGAAGCGCCGTGGGGTCGTTCGGGTCGGCTCCCGCGATGACGCCGAGGATCGCCGCCGCGTCCGCGGCCGACCGTGCCATGGGGCCGACATGATCCAGTGAGTCGGCGAGCGGGAAGACCCCGTGCCGGCTGACCCGCCCCCAGGTCGGCTTGATGCCCGTCAGGCCGCAGGTCGCGGAGGGAAAGCGGATCGACCCTCCGGTGTCGGAGCCGAGCGACCCGTAGCACATCCCCGCGGCCGTCGCGACGCCGGAGCCGGTCGAGGACGAACCCACCCAGTGCTCCGTGTTCCAGGGATTGAGCGGAGCCTGATCGTCCGGGTGATGGCTCGTATAGGCGCCCTCGGTCATCTTGAGCTTGCCCAGCAGCACGGCACCGCCCTGTTCCAGCCGCTCGACGACCGTCGCGTCGTGGTCGGGCGTGAACGCCTTGTGCATGGTCGTGCCGCCGGCGGTCGCGCCGAACGTCGTGTAGCAGAGATCCTTGATGGCGACCGGCACGCCATGCAGCGGGCCGCGCCAGATGCCCTTGGCGATCTCGGCCTCGGCGGTCCTCGCCCTGTCCAAGGCGCGGTCCGCGAGGACGGTCGCATAGCTGTGGTAGCGGCCGTCGAGATCGCCGATGCGATCCAGCATCTCCCCGGTGACCTCGACCGGCGAGACCTCGCGGCGCCGGATCAGTTCCGATACCCTCGTCAGGGGCTCATAGTGCAGGTTGGCTGATTTCAACGCTGTCTCCCGGCGTTCTTGTCTTCTGTTTCCCCCGATGGCAACAGCCGGCGGGGGCGACCGTCTCCCCGCGCCTCAGAAGCACCACCGCATCCGCACCGTCCGCTCCACCGCGGCCGCGGTCCTGATCACGCTCGCCTCGTCGAATGCGGCCCCCGCGATCTGGAAGCCGATGGGAAGCCCCTTCCGGTCATAGCCGCAGGGCAGGCTGATGGCCGGAAGGCCCAGCAGGTTCCACGGGTAGGTGAACCTCCAGGAGGTTTCCAACACGCTTTCCCGCTTGCCGTCGAGTTCGACTTCCCGCTGGCCCGAGAGCCAGGCCGTGATCGGCATCGTCGGGCCGACGATGACATCGACCTCGGCGAACACCTGGAGAAACCGTTCCGCCAGCATCGTGCGGTAGCGTTCTGCCTGGAGGTAATCCGGTGCGGAGACGAGCCGTCCCATTTCCACCAGCTGGCGGACGTCGTCCCGGTAGGCGGAAGTCCTGCCGGCCGCGAGGTGATGGACATGGTAGGCGGCCGAGGACGCCAGTTCGATCGCGAAGATTGCGCCCAGGCCATAGGCCAGCTCCGGCACCTGGAACTCGACCACCTCGGCGCCGTCGGCGGCGAGCCGGGAGATCGTCGCTTCGACGGCGGCGCCGACCTCGTCGTCCAGCGCCTCGAAGAAGTGGTTGCGGCAGACGCCGACGCGCAGTCCGGCGGCGCCGGCCTCGCGCGCCGGGCGGACGGCGGCATGAAGGGCGGTCGGCGGTTCGTCGGCGGAGCCGGCATCCGCGGGATCGTGTCCGGACAGGACATCGACCAGCAATGCCGCGTCGGCGACGCTGCGCGTCAGCGGACCTGCATGGTCCAGGGACCAGCTGTGGGGAACGATGCCGGACCGTCCGATCCGCCCGAAGGTCGGCTTGATGCCGACGGTGCCGCAGAGGCTTGCCGGGATGCGGATCGACCCGCCGGTGTCGGACCCGAGCGCCGCCATGGCGAACCCCGCCGTGACGGCGATCCCCGAACCGCCGCTGGAGCCGCCGGGAACCCGGTCGGTGTCGAACGGATTGCGGGCCGGCGGTGTCTCCATGCCCCAGGCGAACTCGTGCATTCGGGTCTTGCCGAGCAGGATGGCGCCGGCCTCGCGCAGCTTGCGGACCGCGGCCCCTTCGGTGCCTGGAAACTCGATGGCGGCTTCGGTGCCCGCCCGCGTCGGCATGCCGGCGGTCAGGTAATTGTCCTTGATCGCGAGGGGAATGCCGTGGAGTGGCCCCAGGATCCTCCCCTCCCTGGCCGCCGCGGCCAGGGCTTCCGCCTGGTCCAGGGCGTCGGCCGCGACATGGACGAAGGCGTTCAGAACGCCGTCCTTATCCGCGATCCGGTCGAGATAGGCAGCCGTAAGCTCGACGGGGGAGAGTTGGCCGGCCCGGATCGCCTCCGCGACCTCCTCGATCGGCCGGTGAAGGGCTTCTTCGACGCGCATCAGGAGGGATCCTTTCTCCGCAGCGGGCGGAACACGACGGCGGGGGGATGGTCGCCCAGGTCGAGGCCGCGCAGCTTGCCGATCTCGGCGGCGATCACCTCGAAGGCCTCGCGAACAGCGGCGTCCCGCTCCGCCGCGATATGGGTTTCGGAATCCGATGCAGGTTCGGTCATGGGGCCGTCTTTTCCGTTGCTCATGGCTCGGCGCTCCCTCCGCCCGCCGGCCGGTCCGGCGGCGACTGCAGGAGCAGGTCCATGACCTCGGGCGGGAACGCGCTGCCGCCTTGCCGTTTCGGCATTCCGGCGATGAAGGGAAGCAACTGCGCCTTGGCGATCTCGAAGGTCCGGCGCAGGCGGGGGATCGGATCGGCGTCCTCGTCGACCCGGACGTCGAGCTTGGCGTAGGCTTCGGCGCCGAACACCACCAGGGCGGCGGACTGGCGGCCGCGCTTGTCGCCGCCCGCCGCCTGCGCCGCCTCCAGGCAGGCCATCAGGCGGTCTTCCAAGGGTTGCCCCCCGGTCTCCCGGAACGTCTCCGCCAGGGCGGACAGCACCTGGCCGCCGGTCAGCATGTTGCCCTGCGCCGCGAAATCCCGGCCGTTGACCTCGCCATGCCAGGAGGTGCAATCGCCCCCGGTCCAGGAGGCGGAGCCGCCGGAAGCGTCCACGACCCCGACCTGGCGCAGGTTCGCCTCGGCATCCTCGGCCAGCGCCCCGTCCAGGGCGGAGCGGGCGTCGCGGCCGGCCTGCATGGCGTCCAGTATCCGGACGGCCAGATAGGGGTTTACCCAGGACTGGGTGCTGACGGCCCCGACGCCGGCGCGGACGAACGGGCAGATCGAGCCGACGGCGGGAACCGCCGACGCGACCGCCACCCCGAACTCGCTCGTCGAAGCGCAGCGGGCGACGATGGAGAAGGTATTCGCCTCGATACTCATGCTTGGCTCCTCCGCATCAGATGCGCAAATGCTGCTCCAGGGTCGCCGCCGTGTCGGCGTGCGCCACGTCGCCCGACTCCACGATCTCGCCGATCTTCAGGATCGCGTAGCGGTCGGCGACGGACAGGGCGAAGGGCAGGTTCTGCTCGACCAGCAGGATGGTGACGCCGCTTCGCTCCTTGGTCGAGCGCAGGACCTGCGCCATCCTGTTCACCATGGAAGGCTGGAGACCCTCGGAAATCTCGTCGATCAGCATGATCCTGGGTCGGGAGACGAGGCCGCGCGACAGCAGCAGCATCTTCTGCTCGCCGCCGCTCAGCGTTCCAGCCCGCTGCCTGAACCGCTTGGCGATGACCGGGAAGGCCGCCTCGATCTCGTCCATCCGTTCGCCCAGCAGCCGATCCTCGGTCACCCCCAGCCGAAGGTTCTCCTCGACCGTGAGATCCTGGAAGATCGCGTATTCCTGCGGCGTATAGGCCAGGGCCTCACGGGCGTTCAGGTGCGGCGCGCGGTTGGTGATCTCGTTCCCGTCCACGCGGATCGTGCCGGTCCTGGCCCGGACGAAACCCATGATGGTCTTCAGCAGCGTCGATTTGCCCATCCCGTTCTTGCCCAGGACGACCAGGATCTCGCCCGGCGCTATCGAGAACGAGACGTCGCGGATGACCGTCGCGGCGCCATATCCGCTGCTCAGGCCGGCGATCTCCAGCCGTCTCCTGCCGGCGGCTTCGATTTCCGTTCCGCTCACGGTGCGGTCTCCAGTTCGTGGCCGGCATAGACCGCCTTGACGAGTTCGGACGAGACGACCTCCTCGACGGTGCCGTCGAGCAGCAGCTTGCCCTGGTGAAGCACGACGATGCGGTTGGATATCTCGCGGACGAAATCCAGGTCGTGCTCGATCAGGAAGATGCAGAGGCGGTATTCCTCGGCCAGCCGGGTCAGGACATGCCCGATCGCGACCCGTTCGGGCCGGGTGAGGCCGGCCGTCGGCTCGTCCAGCAGCAGGACGCGCGGCTCGGTGGCGAGGACCATCGCCAGTTCGAGCCCGCGCTTCATGCCGTGCGACAGGTAGCGCGTCTCCTCGCCCAGCTTCCGGTCCAGGCCGGTGGCCGCCAGGATCTCCAGCGCCGGATCGGGCAGCGCCACCGTCTCGCCGCGATGGAGGCCGCTGGCTCCGTCGATGCGGTAGCGGGCCAGCTTGAGGCACTCGCCGACGGTCAGGCTGTCGAACAGGCTGGTGTTCTGGAAGCTGCGCCCGACGCCGAGCCCGACGATCCGCTGCGGCGAGCTCCGCCCGATCTCGGTGCCGGCGATCGCGACGGTGCCGCCGGTGCGCTCCGTGCCGTTGCTGATGCAGCGCATCAGGGTCGTCTTGCCGGCGCCGTTCGGCCCCACGATGCTCAGCAGCTGGCCCGCGATGCCCTCGACCTGGATGCCGTCCAGCACGGTCAGGCTGCCGTACCGGCAGGTCAGGCCGTCGATCCGGATCGGGGCCGCGCCGGAGCCTGCCGCGGCGGCCGGACGCCCCCTGGCGGAGGAGACGAGCCGGACGCCGGTCTCCCGCGCCACCTCGCCGTCGGCGGAGCCGCGCCTGCGGTACCGGCGCCACGCACCCGTCACCAGGGACGCCACGCCGTTCGGCAGCAGGATGATGACGACCACGAAGGTGACGCCGACGATGAAGTTCCAGAGGAACGGCAGGTTGCCCGACAGGTATGATGACGTGACGTCGATGCCGATGGTCCCGAGGATCGGGCCGATCAGGGTGCCGCGCCCGCCCAGGGCGACCCAGATCAGGGACTCGGTACCCAGGAGGAAGCCTGCCAGCTCCGGCGCCACCACGTTGGAGAAGGCCGCGTAGCCGAAACCGGCGACGGCCGCGATGCCCGCGCAGGCGACGAAGAGGCCGGTCTTGATGCGGGAAACCGGGATGCCGAGATAGGCGCAGCGGTCCTCGTTCTCCCGGATCGCGACCAGGATGCGGCCGTAGTCGCTGCGGACGAAGAGCCACGCGACGGAGCCGACCGCCACCAGGAAGACGCCGGCGATCCAGAACCAGGTGTCGATCGACCAGTAATAGGTCGGGAAGCCCGACAGCCCGCTGCTCGACCCGGTGAAGCGCCCGCCGGAGAAGATGACCTGCACGAGCACGATCGGCAGGGCCAGCGTGACGATGGAGGAGTAGAGGGGCGAGGCGCCGTGGTAGAACGACAGCAGGCCCGTCAGCCAGGCCGTGACCATCGCCACGGCGATGCCGGCGGCCAGCGCGGCGATCGCCCATCCCGGGCCGAAGCCCCAGTGGGTGAAGACCAGCGCGCAGGCGTAGGCCCCAATGCCGAAGAAGGCCGACTGCCCGAAGGTCAGGACGCCCGCATAGCCCCAGACAAGGTCCACCGTCAGCGCCAGGGCCGCGAGGAACAGCGCGCGGGTGAGGATATTCGTCATGTAGGTGCCGAGATAGAGCGGCGCCGTACCGATGATGATCAGGGCGATGGCCGCGCCCACGGCCGTGCGCCCGATCTGGCGCCTCGACCGACCGGTTGTAGCCGGCATTGCTTCAGCCACGGGAGAGTCCTTGAGGTTTGATGCGCAGGATGACCGCCGCGAGCACGACGATCGTGATGCCGCCGATGATCGGGCTGACGAAGGTGCTGACGAGTACCTGGGCGCCGCCGAGAACCAGGGAGGCGAGGGCCAGGCCGGGCACCGCGACCCCGGAGACCAGGACGAGCATGAAGGAGTTGACCAGCCAGGGCAGGCCCATGTTGGGATCGACCGACAGCAGCGGCGTGATCAGGGCGCCCGCCGCGCAGGCCAGCGCCGCGCCGAGCCCGAACGTCACGGCCCGCACCTTGACGCTGTCGATGCCGAGCCCCCGCGCGAGGTTCTCGTTCATGATCACCGCGCGGGCGTTGAGGCCGAAGCGGGTGAGGTAGAGCAGCGCCGTCAGCAGCAGGCCCAGGACGACCGCGACCCCGATCAGGATGAGCCTCCAGGACGAGTAGGCGGTCCCGAGCAGGTCGACGGTCCCCGAGATCGGGCTTTGGGCGAACTGCACCTCCCGCCCGAAGGCGAAGACGATGACCTGCGCTATGATGATCCCCAGTCCCCAGGTCGCCAGGATCGCGTCGAGAGGCCTGGAATAGAGCGGCCGGACCACCAGCCGTTCGACCACGATCCCGAGGACGAAGCCGAAGGCCGCGGCGGCCGGTATGGTCAGCCAGGGGCTGTAACCGTAGGCGGTGACGACGTGGGCGGAATAGCCGCCTACGGTCAGGAAGGCGCCATGGGCGAAGTTGATCAGCTTCATGACGCCGAGGATGATCATCAGTCCGGTGGCCACGATGAAGAGCATCGAAGCCGTGGTCAGGATGTCTAGCAGGAGGACTGCCATCCGGTTTCCGTTTCTGGCCGTGCTGGAAAACGAGGCGGGCGGCGGATCGGCGGCCACCCGCCTTCATGAAACGAAGTTCAGAGGTTCGGGCACTGCTGGCCGGGATCGACGTTCTCGAAGGTCTTGATGACCTCGACGCTGCCGCCGTCCTTGACCTGGCCCAGATACATCGTCAGCGCGGTGTGGTGCTGCTTGTCCATCCGGATGCTGCCGCGCGGCCCGGTGAACGAAACTTCGGGCAGGGCCTCGACGATTTCCTCCGGGTCGGTCGATCCCGCCTTCTCGGCGGCGGCCTTGTAGAGGTAGATCGCCTCGTACTGCGGGACCGAGAGATCGTTCGGGGTCTTGAGCTCGCCGCCGAACTTCTTCTCCATCGCATCCAGGAACTTCTTGTTCTCGGCGCTGTCGATGCCGGTCATGTAGGATTGCGAGATGAACATGCCGGTGGCGTCGGCGCCCATCGTCTTGGCGGTGCCCTCGTCGACGGCGAGGTTGCCGTAGGGGATCGTCACCCCCGCGTTCCGCAGCTGCTTGGTCAGGGTGACGTTGGGCGCGCCGCCGGCGGTGGAGGTGATCAGGGCATCGGGGTTCTTGGAGCGCAGGTCGCTGATGATCGAGGTCCAGTCGGAACCGTCCATCGGCAGGTATTCCTCTCCCAGGACCTCGCCGCCCTTTTCCTCGATGTATTGCCGCGTGAACTCGAGCATGCCGCGGCCGAAATTATAGTCGCTCCCGATCAGGTAGAAGGTCTTCGCCTTAAGCGTGTCGCTGAAATGGTCGACGATCGGCTTGACCTGCTGATCCGGGACCCAGGCCGGGACGAACATCCAGGGGCTGCACGAGCGGCCCTCGTAGAAAGACGTGTAGATGTAGGGCTTGCCCGCCCGGTTGACGATCGGCAGGCCGGCGTTGCGGGCGGCGCTCGTCTCCATCGAGATCAGGACGTCCACGTCGTCCTGGAAGACCAGCGAGTTGAAGGCGCGTTGCGCACCCTGCGCGCCGCTGCCGTCGTCGGCGACGACCAGTTCGACCTGCCGGCCGAGAATGCCGCCCGCCGCGTTGATCTCTTCCACGGCAAGCTGGCTCGACTGGACGACCGAGGGCGCCACCACGCTGTTGGCGCCGCTCAGCCCGACCGGGATGCCGATCTTGACAGTCTCCTGCGCGGCGGCGCCGTTCATCAGCGCGCCCAGCAGCGCGAGGCCCCCGATCCATTGAATCGTCTTCATGGTTCTTTCCCTGTCCTGAGTGATGTTTGTTGGGCGAGGTTCTTGTCAGTACCAGTTGGGCCGCGCCGTCGTGCCGAGCATCTCCGGATAGAGGTCGGTCCGCCGATCCCGCATGACCTGGTTGAAGTCGTTCCAGGTGCGCTGGCGGCGCGCTGCCGAAAGATTGCAGATGCCGGTCACCGTGGCTGGCTCGGAGACGCTGGCGGGTCCGGCGATCGGCCAGCCGTTGGGATCGATGATCAGGCTCTGCCCGATGAACGGCTGGCCGCGCTCGGTTCCGATCCTGTCGCAGGCGGCGACGAACATCGAGTTGCTGTGGGCGGCCGCCATGCACAGGATGTTGGCCATGGCCGGCGCGTTGGCCGGCTGCTCCGCCATGGGCACCCAGTTGGTCGGCACACAAACCAGATCGGCACCCTGAAGGGCCAGGAGCCGCCATGCCTCGGGGAACCAGCCGTCATAGCAGATCAGGACGCCGATCCTGCCGAACGGCGTGTGGAAGACCGGGAATCCCAGGTCTCCGCGCTCGAAATAGAGCGCTTCGGCGTTCCACAGGTGGTTCTTGCGATAGGTGCCGATCACGCCCCCGGGGCCGATGACGACCGCGCTGTTATAGAGGCGATCATCCTGCCGCTCGAGAAAGCCGGCGACGACATGGAGGTCGTGGTCGGCCGCCACCTTCGTCCAGGCGGCGATGGAGCTTCCGGTCTCGATGGTTTCGGAAAGCGCGTAGGCCTCCTTGCGGGAGCCGAGCACATAGCCGGAATTGCAAAGCTCCGGAAGAACCATCAGCTTGGAGCCCTGCGCCGCCGCGTCGCGGATCAGGGAGATGCTGGTCTCGACGTTTCGCTCCAGCTCGCCGATGCGCGGCTCGAACTGCAAGCATGAAATCTGGATCTCCGCTTCGCCTGTCATGTCACTCCGCCTTACCGATCAAAACGCCCGGCGGCAGGCTGGCGCCCGCCCGCTACTCTGGGTGCCCAAGCCTGGGGCGTTGGGCAGTTGGTATTACCAGCGCGTTAACTATGGTGCATTCCCAATACAGAATACGGAAGCATGATCAAGAAAATTGGCGCTGGAATGCGCACAAATTTCGTGATCGCCTATTCAGTGGACACGATGCGAAAGGATTGATCAGGCTTTGCCGAGAAAAACGTCGCTGTCCGCCAGGATCCCCTATCCTCTCCTCACCGCGCCCAGCCTGAAGTGCCGCGTCGAGGTCAGGTGCGTCGGGTACGGCAGCGGCAGCAACGCCTCGGGCGCTTGTCGGCCGGGAACCGAAGCCCGGCTCCGACCCGCGCGCGGCGACGGTCAGGCGAAGACCAGCACGATCGAGCAGGCGTAGAGGGCGAGCACCAGCGCGCTTTCGAAGCCGATGTTGGCGATCCCCTGCTGCTGGCGCCGCAGCATGCCGAGCAGCAGGATGCCGGTCATCAGGATGGCCAGCACCGTGGTGAAGACGTTCTCGTCCGTGAACCGGTGGTAGATCGAGCCGGAGCGATAGAAGATGTCGGCCGCGGCCAGGAACAGCACTTCGAAGGCGTTGCCGCCGATGATGTCGCCGACGGCCAGGCTCACCGCGCCGATCCGGACCGCCGCGATGGCGGTCACCAGTTCGGGCAGGGAGTTCGACACCGCGGTGAACACGGTGCCGACCGCGGTCTCCGACAATCCGGTCAGGCCGACCAGGGCGATGCTCGCCTCGCCGATGAGGTATCCCGCGACCGCCGTGACCGCGGCATAGGCCCCGAACAGCATCCACAGCCTCGATGTCGGTCGGCGGTCCCCGTCTTCCTCGGCGTCTTGGGCCTCTTGCGCCTCGTCCTGGGTATCGTCCGTCATCACCGGTGACCACATCGGCATTTCCTTCACGCGCGACAGCAGCTTCAGGCCGAAGCCGTACATGACGAACAGGAGGATGGAGGCGGGGTGGACGCCGAGGATCGTGATCTCGGGCGAGGCCATCGCCAGCAGCGGGATGGTCAGCATGGTAACGAGCAGCGTGCCCTGGACCAGGCCGGTCAGGGTGGCGGCGGCGTGCTCCAGGTTGGCCCGCCGGTACACCAGGTCGGCGACCGCCAGGAAGGTGGTCTGGGCGGTCAGCCCGCCAACCGCGTTGCCGATGGCCAGGCCCGCGTAGCCTTCGGCGGCGGTCGTCATGGACGTGATGATGCCGGGCAGCGACGTGCTTCCGCCGACGAACAGGGCGCCCGCGATGATCTCGCCCATGCCGGTGCGGTCGGCCAGCGTGTCCGCGACGCCGGCCAGCTTGGTGCCGGCGAACGCGATGGCCACGGCGCAAACCACGAAGATGCCGATCACGGCCGCAAGGGGGATGCCCGACAGGTCCAGCAGCATCTCAGCGGCTCCGACGGGTGCCGCGGGTTCGCCGACGGTTCGAACGGCGGGCTGCTTCGGCGACGGGATGCGGCATTGGAGAAATCCTGCTGAGTAGAACCGGCCCGAGGTAATGACACTCCGGAACATGGATTGGTTCCGACGTTTTCTCGGCCGGCCCCGGCCCTGAAAGCCGGGAGATGCAACCCGGGACCTGGAGCGGTACCCGATCAGGTCGATCCGCCCGGGACAGCCGGACCGATGCGTTGGGCCACGGCCCGACCTACGAACGACGGCCCGCATCACCTCCGCCCTGCATCGAACCGTAGGTTGGGCCGTGGCCCAACTCATCGCGGCGAGTGGAACGGCAGGCTGCATGGACCGGAGCGGCTCAACCTGGTGGGATACCGCTCTAGAAGATACCGGCCTCCAATCCCGCCGCCATCAGCGTGCCGAGCTCCTCGCATTGTCCGACGAACTCGATGCGGAAGCTTCCCCGAAGCACCAGCGGGTCCTGGACCGCGCTCCATCGGAGCCCGGTGACGATGCTGGTGACGGCTCGACGGGTTCCGGTCCCGTCATGACCTGCGCGAACGTAAAGGGCGTAGGGAAGCCCCTGGGTTCGTTCGAGGCAGGGATAGTAGATGCGGTCGAAGAAATCCTTGAGCGCACCGCTCATGTAGCCGAGATTCTCGGTCGTCCCGAGAATGATGCCTTGCGCCGCCAGGACATCCTCCGGCCCGGCCCGCAGAGGCTCCAGGATCCGCACCTCGACATCCTCGATGTCGGGGGACCGCGCGCCGCGGACCACGGCATCACGAAGGACGCGCGTGTTCTCGGACGGCGTATTGGCGACGATCAGCAGATGCTTTCCGACCATGGTGCTTGTTCCGGCCGCCGTGTCCCGGGCACGATACTATGCCCCAGGCCGCCACGCCACCGCGGCGGCATTGACGGCCCGGCGGACCCGTGCAAACATGCAAAAAATTGCATGTGTTGGGAGGGGACATGGACTGGACAGGAACGGGCGGCCGGGCTGGGGCGTCGCGGCGTGATTTCCATCGCCTGGCGATCCGCACGCTGCTTGCCGCGGGAGCCGCGGTCGCCCTGGGGCCGCGTCTTGCGCTGGCCGGCGGCGAAGGCACGGTCCGGACGGTCAGCGACGGCCATCTCCAGCTGCCGCTGAACTTCGTGCTGCCGGACATTCCCCAGGCGGAACTGGCGGACTTCCGCCGGGAGTTCGACCTGCCGCAGGATGGACTGAGGCCGGAGTGCAACGTCACGCTCCTGCGTCTGCCGGACCGGCTGGTGCTGTTCGACGCGGGGGCCGGGCCGAACTTCATGCCGACCGCCGGCAAGCTGCCGGACAATCTCGCCAAGGCCGGCGTCGATCCGGCCGACATCACCGACGTGGTGTTCACCCACGCTCACCCCGACCATATCTGGGGCGTCACCGACGACTTCGACGAGGTCGTCTTCCCCAACGCGACCTTCCGCATTTCCCAGGCCGAATGGGATTTCTGGCGGGCCGAGGAGACGCTGGCCTCCATGCCGGACGAGCGCAAGGCGTTCGTGGTCGGCGCCCGCGGCCGGCTCGACGCGATCGAGCCGCGGGTGGCGTTGTTCAAGGCGGGCGAGGAGGTCCTGCCGCAGGTCGAAGCCTTCGACACGGCCGGGCACACGCCCGGGCACATGGCTTTCGTCGTCCATGGCCTCGATAATCCGCTCATGGTCGTGGGCGATGCGGTTTCGAACGACCCGATCTCCTTCGCCCGGCCGGACTGGCACTGGGGAGCCGACCATGATCCCGCCCGGGGAGCCGCCACCCGCCGCCGCCTGCTCGACCGCCTTGCCGGCGACCGGGCGCGGCTGATCGGCTTCCACCTGCCCGGCGGAGGCATCGGCCGGGCGGAGCGGCAGGGCGGCGGCTACCGCTTCGTCCGCGAGGGCTGATCCCGCGTCCGCCGGGGGCCTCAGCCGAGCCGCGCCCGGTGGAGCGGCCAGAAGGCGTGACGGACGGACCCCTCCAGGAGGAGCGCCAGGCCGAGGCGCGCGCCGACGGCGATGGAGACAAGGACCACCGGGGCGGAGACGCTGAGCAGGGAGGCGGCAGAGACGCCCTGGCCGATGGTGCATCCCAGCGCGAACACGCCGCCGGTTCCCATCAGGAACGCACCGGCCATGTGCCGGGAAAGCTCGCGGGCGTCGTCGCAGGCTTCCCACCGGACTTCGTGACGGCGCCACGCGGCGGCGGCGGCGCCGGTGATCACGCCGGCGACGAGCCCGACGCCGTAATCGGGGATCGTGCCCGTGAAGGTGATGAGATGCAGGATCAGGTCGCCCGGCGGGACGACGAAGGAGGCGGATTCTATCTGCACCGGCACGAAGGAATTGCCGGCGGTATAGGAGGTGATCGCCCAGCCGGCCGCGACCGCGAAGCCGATGGCGGTGCCGGCGATGATCTTGCCCCGGTCCCTCCGGAATTCGGCGCTTCGGAACACCCAGAACGCCAGGAGCCCGGCCACCGCAACGGCCGTGGCCAGCCGGAGGTCCGCTCCCGCCAGGGCCGACAGGATCGAGCCCAGGGATTGGTCGGAAGCGCCGATCCGATTGATATCGAAAGCGAGTTCATCGACCACCGCGATGCGGCCATGGCCGATCAGCCCGCGCTGCGCCGCCAGCGCCGACAGGCCGAGCACCAGCATCACCACCACGCTGCGCAGCGATCCGCCGCCCACCCGCACCAGCGCGCCGAAGCCGCAGGTGCCGACCAGGGCCATGCCGAAGCCGAAGGCCAGTCCCCCCGCGATCGCGCCGGTCCACCCGAAGGACGGCGACAGGTAGAAGCTCTCCCGCGGATCGAAGAGGCCGGTCGCGGCAAGTCCCTGGGTCAGCGCGATGGCGACCACGATGGCCAGCGCCCAGGCGCGCAGGCCGTTGCTGTCACCGGCGTACCAGTGGCGCTCGAGCGCCGACATCGTGCAGAAATGATGCCGCCGGGCGATGAAGCCCATCAGGCAGCCGACCAGGAAACCGCCAAGCGGCAGAAGCAGGCCGTTCTCGACGAGCATGCTGCGTCCTCCCCCGCGCCCTTCGAAGGGCTTCTCTTTCGTATGGTTGGATGAACGTTAAGGGCGACTTCGGCCGTGTTCAAGCCCGCGTATGGCGACCGCTCCTCAGGGGCGGTCCCGACCGTCGCGCGCAGGCGCGCAGAACAGCTCGTGCAGCATGCCGATGACGGCGGTCACCTCCTCGTTGGCAAGGCTGTAATAGATCATCCGGCCGTCGCGCCGGGTATTGACCAGACGGTCGTAGCGGAGGCGGGCAAGCTGCTGCGATACCGCGGCCTGCGGCATCGACAGGATCTCCTCAAGGTCGGAAACGGACCGTTCGCCCTCGACCAGCAGGCAGAGGATCAGCAGGCGGGTTTCATGCGCCAGCGCCTTCAGAAGCTCGCTCGCTTTCCTCGCCTGTTCCAAATAGACCTCGACGTCCTTCCTGGAGGTGGCCTTGTCGATCCGCGGAAAAGCGGGTGCAGCAGGTCGTTCCATTCGCGAAGCCACTCCGTCTATCGTTCGGGGGTCGATGAGGTATCGCCGTGCCCCGGTACTTTTTCCAGCATCCGGCCGAGAAGCCCCCAGAAGAAATCGTCGCCCGGGTAGCCGCGCAGCCGGTCGAGTTCCCGACCTTCGTGGACGAGCACGAAGGTCGGCGTCAGCCGCTCCGGTGCGACCGCGGCCAGATCCTCCGGCCAGGGCTCCGTGATGTCCACGCGGCGCAGGGGGGCCAGCTGTCCTTCCCGCGTCTTGCCGTACTGCGGTGCCACCTCCTCGTTGAAGCGTTTGCACCAGACGCAGCCCGGCTGCTCCATCATGACCAGTTCGGCCGCCCGCAGCTCGGCGGCCCCGGCCGATGCCGCCGCCAACAGCGCCAGCCCATAAATTCGATTTGCAATATATCTAGATTTCCGCATACTTCAGCTTAGCCCGGTTTCCTGAAGGCGTGAAGCGCGGTCACGCTCCGGAGTGGATAATAAGACCGCCCTGGGGAACGTTCAAATGCTCGATGTCGGTTTCGGTGCCGCATTGCTGGCCGGCGTTCTGTCGTTCGTGTCGCCCTGCGTCCTGCCGATCGTCCCGCCTTATCTGGCCTATCTGGCGGGCCTGAGCTTCGATCAGGTCCAGTCGGGCGGGGGAGGGGCCGGAGAGTCGCGGCGGATCGTCCTGTCGTCGGTGGCATTCGTCGCCGGCTTCACCACGGTCTTCATGGCGCTCGGCGCCACGGCAAGCGTGGTCGGAAAGATGATCGCGCAATGGTACGACGTGCTGTCGATCGTCGCCGGCGTCATCATCATCCTCATGGGACTCCATTTCCTCGGGGTCTTCCGGCTGGCGCTGCTCTACCGCGACGCCCGGATCACGGTGGAGAGGAAGCCGGCAGGGCTCGGCGGCGCCTTTGTCCTGGGCCTGGCCTTCGCGTTCGGCTGGACTCCCTGCGTCGGCCCGGTCCTGGCGGCGATCCTGTTCGTGGCGGGCTCCCAGGGCGAGGCACTGCGCGGTGCCGGGCTGCTGGCGGTCTATTCCCTGGGGATCGGCCTGCCGTTCATTCTGGCCGCCGCCTTCGCCACGCGTTTCCTGAGCTTCGCC
The DNA here is from genome assembly GCF_016765655.2 of Skermanella mucosa. Lineage (NCBI taxonomy): Bacteria > Pseudomonadati > Pseudomonadota > Alphaproteobacteria > Rhodospirillales > Azospirillaceae > Skermanella > Skermanella mucosa. The sequence continues at coordinate 4,058,277 of NZ_CP086106.1, read as the reverse complement.
GCACGTTTCCGCCGACACATGCACAAGGTCGAGATGGCGATGGGCGGGTTCCTCGTGCTCACCGGCATCCTGTTCATCACCGGGCAGATGGCGGCGATCTCCTATTGGCTGCTGGAGACGTTCCCGGGTTTCGCATCGATCGGTTAGGAAAACCTTGATCCACGGAGTCGACCATGGTGAAGGCATTGCTGGCTGCGGCCGTCCTGCTCGCGGGCGTCAATCTCGCGAGTGCGGCGGAAATCGGGGACGACGGACTGCACAAGCAGGACTGGTTCTCCCTGACCTTCCGTGACGTCCGGGAGGACATGGAGGCGGCCCGGTCCGAGGGGAAGGGGCTGGTCCTGGTGTTCGAGCAGCGCGGTTGCATCTACTGCGCCAAGATGCACGAGCAGATCCTCAGCGATCCGCAGGTCCGGGACTTCATCCGGTCGAACTTCAAGGTGGTCCAGTACAATCTCTTCGGAAGCGAGGAGGTGACCGACCTCGACGGCGAGGCCCTGACCGAGAAGACGGCCGCCCGGCGCTGGAACGTGGTGTTCACGCCGACGCTGATCTTCCTGCCCGAAACGGTCCCGGAAGACGCCTCCTCCGAGGCAACGGTGGCGCAGGCGGCGGTCGCGACGATGCCGGGCGCCTTCGGCAAGCAGACCTTCCTGCACATGTTCCAGTGGGTGCGCGAGAAAGGCTACGCGACCGACGAGCATTTCCAGAAATACCATGCCCGGAAGCTCGCGGAACTGCAGGCCCAGGGATTGGCGCCCGGCGAGTGACCGCCGGGCCGGGCGGGGCTCACGAAGGACATATTCAAACATAGAAATTTTTGCATTGATTGGCTTCGCGAACAGCGGTACGCTCGAACAATCAAGAGAGATCGCCCGGACAGGGCGGCGTCCTGGGGGAGATGAGCCCATGAGGTGGCCCGTGAAGTGGATACCGTTCCACGCGGCATTGTGCCTGACGTCCCTGATTTCCTCGTCCGTCGTAGCTGCCGCGATGGCTGCCGCAATGGCTGCCGATATCGGACCCGGCGCCGTGCGGTTCGACGACGCCGCCGTTCCCGAGCGGGTATCCGACCATGTCGGGAACGCCGAGGCCGGGAAGAAGGCCTTCGTCAACCGCGGCCTGGGCAACTGCCTCGCCTGCCACGCCGTCTCCACCCTCTCCGACGAGCTTTTCCATGGCGACGTGGGCCCGTCGCTGGACGGCGCCGCCGGCCGCTGGTCGGCCGCCCAGTTGCGGGCGATCGTCGTGAACGCCAAGCAGGTGTTTGGTCCCGACACTGTCATGCCGGGGTTCTACACCCTCGATGTCGGTGCCGGCGTCGCCAAGGCCTTCAAAGGCAAGACCATCCTGACCGCAGAGCAGGTCGAGGACGTGGTCGCCTTCCTCGGAACCCTGAAATGACCAGAAAGCCCTGACATGTTCAGAAAGCAAGGAGGTGACGGCATGAGGCTCACCCGACGCAGGTTCTTCGCGCTATCGACCGGAACGGCCGTCGTGGCCCTCGGCGGATTGCGATCGGTTCCGGCATTCGCCAGCGTCGACGAGACGCGGAAGATGCTGTCCTCCTTCACCGGCGGAAAGGAGCCGCAGGCCGGCCGGATCGTGCTGACCGCGCCCGAGATCGCCGAGAACGGCAACACCGTCCCGATCACGGTCCAGGTCGAAAGCCCGATGACGGACGACGACCATGTCGAATCCGTGATCATCCTGGCGGAAGGCAACCCCAACCCCGGCGTCGCCACCTTCCACTTCACGCCGATGAGCGGCGATGCCACGGCGACCACGCGGATCCGGCTGGCGCAGACGCAGAACGTCGTCGCGGTCGCCAGGATGAAGGACGGGACCGTCTATTCCGACCGCAAGGAAGTCAAGGTGACCATCGGCGGCTGCGGCGGCTGACCGAACGAAGAGGAGCAACCCATGGCGACGCCCAAACCCCGCGTTAAGCTGCCGAAGACCGCCTCCAAAGGCGAAGTCGTGACGATCAAGACCCTGATCAGCCACGAGATGGAATCCGGCCAGCGCAAGGACAGCAGCGGCAAGACGATCCCGCGCCAGATCATCAACAAGTTCACCTGCGAGTTCAACGGCCGGACTGTGTTCGGCTGCGACCTCGACCCGGCGGTCTCGGCCAACCCGTACCTGGAGTTCACCGCGAAGGTTCCGGAGAGCGGCACCTTCAAGTTCACCTGGGTGGACGACGACGGCTCCGTCTACACCGACGAGCAGCAGATCAAGGTCCAATAAGGAAAAGAACAACCGGTCCGCCGGATTGGGAGGAGCGCGTGAAGAAACTGTCTGTCCTGTTGGCGGGGGCCGCGTCGCTGCTGGTTGCTTCGACCGTATCCCACGTCGTCGCCGATCCGGTCGAGGACGAGCTCGAGATCGACGGCGTGACGGTCGCCACCGTCGCCAAGGCGCCGTCGCAGCCGCCCGAGCATCCGTTCCCCGAGGTCAAGTCGGGCTGGCTGTACCGCGAGGCGGAAACCCGGGCCTTGCAGGAGGATAGCTTCGAGAACCCCGGCATGCTCAGCGTCGAGCGGGGGGCCGACCTCTGGGAGACCGCCGAAGGCGCCGCGGGCAAGTCCTGCTCCTCCTGCCACGGCGATGCCGCGGAGTCCATGAAGGGCGTCGGCGCCAACTATCCCAAATGGAACGCGGAGGCCGGCAAGCCTTTCAACCTGGAACTCCAGATCAACGCCTGCCGGTCCCGGAACATGCAGGCCGAGCCTTATCCCTATGACGACCAGCGGCAAAGGGACCTGACGACCTTCATCAGGCACCAGTCGCTGGGACAGCCGGTCGAGATCGACTTGGCGCAGGGCGGGATGATGTCCTGGTGGGAGAAGGGCAGGGACCGGTACTATCAGCGGACCGGCCAGCTGAATTTCTCCTGCGCCTCCTGCCACGAGCAGAATTCCGGCAAGTACATCCGCGCCGACCATCTGAGCCAGGGGCAGACCAACGGTTTTCCGACCTACCGGTTCAACACCGCGGGCATGGTCTCGCTGCACAACCGTTTCCGCGGCTGCATCAGGGACACCCGGGCGGAGCAGCCGGAGGCCTTCTCCGACGAGCTGATGGCGCTCGAGGTCTATACCGCCTGGCGCGGCACGGGCCTGTCGGTCGAAACCCCGGCCGTCCGGCAATAGCTCCAGCCGACCGCCAACCGATCCTAGACTTCGCCGAACATCGATGCGGCGGCGCGATGCCGCCCGCAAGGGAGATCGTGCATGTTTTCCAGACGTGAGTTCCTGTCCGCGACGACGGCCCTCTCCGCGGCGATGGGCCTGGGCTTGTCCGGCCGCTGGTCGCGCGCGGCGGCCCAGCAGCGCCTGACCGAGGACGACCTGCTGGCGGCCGAGGATTTCGGAAACCTCACGGTCCTGCACATCACCGACATCCATGCGCAGTTGAAGCCGCTCTATTTCCGCGAGCCCTCCATCAACTTGGGGGTGGGCGAGGTCGCCGGCCTGCCGCCGCACGTGACCGGGGCGGATTTCCTCAAGCTCTACGGGATCAAGCCGGGCTCGCCCGACGCCTATGCGCTGACCTCCGAGGATTATGCCGCCCTGGCCGGGACCTACGGCAGGATGGGCGGGCTCGACCGCATCGCCACCATCGTCGGACGGGCGCGCGCGGAGCGGGGGGAGGAGAACGTCATCCTGCTCGACGGCGGCGACACGTGGCAGGGCAGCTATACGTCCAACCGGACCGCCGGGGCCGACATGATCGAGGCGATGGACCTTCTGCGGCCCGACGCCATGACCGGACATTGGGAATTCACCTACGGCGCCGACCGGGTGAAGGAAGTGGTGGAGAGCCTGTCCTTCCCCTTCCTGGGCTGCAACATCTTCGACGCGGAGTGGGACGAGCCGGCCTTCGAGGCCCACCACATGGTGGAGCGGGGCGGCGTCAAGGTCGCGATCATCGGCCAGGCCTTCCCCTATACCCCGATCGCCAACCCGCGCTGGATGATCCCGGGATGGTCGTTCGGCATCCGGGAGGAGCAGGTCGCCAGGACGGTCGAGGCGGTGCGCGCCGACGGGGCGGACCTGGTCATCCTGCTGTCGCACAACGGCTTCGACGTGGACCGCAAGCTGGCAAGCCGCGTACAGGGCATCGACATCGTCCTGACCGGCCATACCCACGACGCGCTTCCGGAACCGTTCAAGGTCGGCAAGACGCTGCTGATCGCCTCGGGCTCGAACGGGAAGTTCCTCAGCCGGCTCGATCTGGACGTCCGCGACGGCGCGCTGAAGGACTTCCGGTACCGGCTGATCCCGGTGTTCTCCGACGTGATCTCCGCCGACCGGGACATGGCGGCGCTGATCGACAGGGTGCGGGCACCCTACGAGAGCGACCTGAAGCGCGAGATCGGGCGGACCGAGACGCTGCTCTACCGCCGCGGCAACTTCAACGGCACCTGGGACGACCTGATCTGCGAGGCGCTGCTGGAAGAGCGCGATGCCGAGATCGCCCTGTCCCCCGGTTTCCGGTGGGGAACCACGCTGCCGGCGGGAAGCGCCATCACCGTGGAGGACCTCCACAATAATTGCGCGATGACCTACCCGGCGGCCTACCGCAGCACCATGACCGGGCAGACGCTGAAGACCATCCTGGAGGATGTCGCGGACAATCTTTTCAACGCCGACCCCTATTACCAGCAAGGCGGCGACATGGTCCGGGTGGGCGGGCTCGGCTTCGCCATCGACCCGACCCGGACGATCGGCTCCCGCATTTCGGACATGACCATCCTGGCGACCCGGAAGCCCATCGAGGCCGGCCGCGAATATGCCGTCGCCGGGTGGGCGTCGATCAACGAGAACACCGAGGGTCCGGCGATCTGGGACGTGGTGGAGAGCTACCTGGCGAAACACCCGGTCGTCCGCCTCAAGGAAAACCGCTCCGTCCTGCTCAAGGGCGCCTAGTGACCACTGGCCTTCGTCCGGCGACTGGAGAAAGACCATGACCGAACAGATGAACAAGCCATCGCGACCGCAGGCATCCCGCCGCGCCTTTCTCGGCGGTGCCGCCGCGCTTGGCGCCGGGCTCGCCGTGCGGCCGGCCCTGGCGGCCGGCGACCCGCTGATCACCGAGGTCCAGGATTGGAACCGCTACCTGGGCGATGGGGTGGACGCCCGGCCCTACGGGGTGCCGTCCAGGTTCGAAGCCGACGTCGTGCGCCGTGACGTGCCCTGGCTGACGGCGGACACCAAGAGCTCCGTCAACTTCACGCCGCTGCACAGGCTGGACGGCATCATCACGCCCAACGGACTCTGCTTCGAACGGCACCATGGCGGCATCGCCGAGATCGCGCCGGCCGACCACCGGCTGATGGTCCACGGCCTGGTCGAGCGGCCCCTGGTCTTCACCCTGGACGACCTCAAGCGCTTCCCGCGCGAGAACCGGGTCTATTTCCTGGAATGTGCCGCCAACTCGGGCATGGAATGGCGGGGCGCCCAGCTGAACGGCTGCCAGTTCACCCACGGCATGGTCCATTGCGTGATGTATACCGGCGTCCGGCTGCGCACCCTTCTCGAAGAGGCGGGATTGAAGACGTCGGGAACCTGGCTGCTGGCCGAAGGGGCCGACGCGTCCGCCATGACCCGCTCGATCCCCCTGGACAAGGCGCTGGACGACTGCCTCGTCGCCTGGGGCATGAACGGCGAGGCCCTTCGGCCGGAACAGGGCTATCCCGTGCGCCTCGTGGTTCCCGGCTGGGAAGGCAATATGTGGGTCAAGTGGCTGCGCCGTCTGGAAGTCGGCGACGCGCCCTGGGAGCACCGCGAGGAGACGTCCAAATACACGGACCTGCTCGCCAACGGCAAGGCCCGGAAGTTCACCTGGCAGATGGAGGTCAAGTCTGTCATCACCAGCCCGAGCCCGCAGGCGCCCATCGCCCACGGGCGGGGGCGGACCGTGGTCTCCGGCCTGGCGTGGTCGGGCAACGGCACGATCCGCCGGGTCGATGTCTCCCTGGACGGCGGGCGCAACTGGCAGACGGCCCGGATCGACGGGCCCAGCCTGCCGAAGGCGCTGCACCGGTTCTATCACGAGTTCGACTGGGACGGCTCGGAGCTGTTCCTCCAGTCGCGCGCGATGGACGAGAAGGGTTTCGTCCAGCCGACCAAGGAAGATCTGCGCGCCGCGCGCGGCACCAACTCGATCTACCACAACAACGGCATCCAGACTTGGTACCTGAAACCCGACGGAGCGCTCGAGAATGTCGAAGTTTCCTAAGGCATCGCTGCTGGCCGCCTGCCTGCTCGCCATGTCGGCGGGCTCCGTCCATGCCGAGGCGGCTTCTTCCCCCGGCCCGCTCAAGCTGGGCCGCATCGCGACCGAAGCCGAGATCGCGGCGTGGGACCATGACATCCGGCCCGATGGCAAGGGGCTGCCGGACGGGCGGGGCACGGTTGCCGACGGCGAGGCCCTTTTCACCGACAACTGCGCCGCCTGCCACGGCGATTTCGGCGAGGGCGTCGGCCGCTGGCCGGTGCTGGCCGGCGGCGAGGGGACCCTCGACCGCGAGCGGCCGGAGAAGACCATCGGGTCCTACTGGCCCTACCTGTCCACGGTCTACGACTACGTCAACCGCGCGATGCCGTTCGGCAACGCCCGGTCCCTCGGCCCCGACGACGTCTATGCCCTGACCGCCTATCTCCTGTACCTGAACGACATCGTGACGGACGAGGAGTTCGAGCTTTCCCGGGAGAATTTCGCGGACATCCGGATGCCGAACGTCGATAACTTCGTCCCCGACGACCGCGAGCGGGAAAAGCACTACGTCGCCGATACCGAGCCTTGCATGAAGGACTGCAAGCCGGGACCCGTCGCGATCACCATGCGGGCGCGCGTCCTCGACGTGACGCCGGACGGCGGCGGCGAAGAGGGACCCGCGGCCGGCAACGTCGATTGACCCGAAACGGCAGCCAAGCACCGGGAGCAACCAGGATGGCGGGCTTGAAACTCCGGGCGACTGTCAGGGCGGCGATCCTGGCCGCCGGCTGCATCGTGCCGCAGGCCGCCGCCCCCGGCGCGGCCTTGGCGCAGCCCCAGGACGGCGAGGAGATCGTCTTCCACAAACTGGCGCTGCAGGTCGGCGATGGCGACGCGGAGGCCATGCGCTCGGCGCTCGACATCGCCTCCAACGTCTCGCGGAGCTACGGCGCCAAGGCCCATGAGGTCGAGATCCGGATCGTCGTCTACGGCCCAGGCCTCGACATGCTGCGCCCGGACCGTTCGCCGGTGCTGGACCGGCTGAAGGCCTTCGAACAGAGCATGCCGAACGTGACGTTCGTGGCCTGCGGCAACACGCTGGATACCCTGGAGCGCAAGGAGGGCCGGCGGCCCGACCTGGTCCCCTACGCCGAGATCGTCGAGGCGGGGGTGGCGGAACTGATCGCCCTCCACGAGCAGGGCTACACCATAATCAAACCTTGAGACGGCATCACACGATGGCGGCATGGGGCCGTCGGACGGATCGGGAGAAGGTCATGTCTTTCGCTTTCAGGTTCGGTACGCTCGCGGCGGTCCTGTGGGGGCTGGCACCCAACCCCACCCTTGCCGGCGACATGCAGGGCATCGTCCTCTACGAGGCCAGGGGGAGCTTCGACCAAGCCCGGCACGACCTTGAGGACTCGATCGTAAACCGGGGTTATGTCATCGACTACAAGGCGAAGATCGGGGCGATGCTGCAGCGTACCGCCGGTGATGTCGGAAGTACGCGTGCGATCTACGCCGACGCCGAGACGATGCAGTTCTGCTCGGCCCTGCTGTCGCGCAAGGCCATGGAAGCCGACCCCGGCAATATCGCCTACTGCCCCTATGTCCTCTTCGTCTATGCGCCCGCCGACGCGCCGGGCACCAGCGTGGTGGGATTCCGGCGCCTGGGCGAGACCGGATCGGAAAGCTCCCGGGCCGCGCTGAAGGAGATCAATTCCGTTCTGGACGGTATCGCTCGGGAGGCCGCGGGGATCGAATAGGCCTTCTCGCCCCGAAGGGACACGAGTAGTGGGCACGCTTTGACATGTGTCACGGCGGATCGCCCGATACCGTCGCCTAATGCCCCTCGACACGCTGCGAACCGAGGGGGGATCCCCGACGTGGAACCGTCCGCCATTTTCGTCCAGACCATGCAGAGCGGGTTCGGGAGTCTCGCGGCCTATCTGGCCGCGCATGTGCTGCTGTGCCTCGTGCCGGCCTTCTTCATCGCGGGCGGCCTCTCCGCGCTGATGCCGAAGTCGGTGATCACCCGTTTCCTGGGGCCCGGCGCGCCGAAGGCCATAGCCTATCCGGCGGCCACCGCCGCCGGGAGCCTGCTGGCCGTCTGCTCCTGCACCATCGTCCCGCTGTTCGCGGGCATCTACAGGAAGGGTGCCGGGCTGGGGCCGGCCATCACCTTCCTGTTCTTCGCGCCCGCGGCCAACATCCTGGCGCTGACCTACACGGGCGCCGCGCTGGGGGCCGAGTTCGCGGCGGCGCGTCTCGTGCTGTCGCTGGTCTTCGGCATCGGCATCGGGATGATCATGGCGCTGGTCTTCAGCGGGGACGACCGCGCCCACGCCGGCGAGGCCGACGGCGCCTTTGCCGGGGGTGAGCGCTTCCAACCCCCGGCCGTCGTCCTGATGCTTCTCCTGGTGGCGCTGCTCGTCGCCGGAACGCTGAAGGTCGGCCTCCTGCTCGACAGCTTTGCCAGCGTCACCCTGCCGATCCACGGCATGGACGAGGTCGAGGCGACGCTGCACCGGTTGGTGCCCTTCGATCCCGCGAGGGGCGAGGAGGGGATCGGCGCGCAAGGGGCGGTCCTCGTCCTGCTGCTGGGCATCATCGCGGCGGTGGCGCCGCTCGGGCTGGGCCGGGTGGACGAGGGGTTCAACCGCTGGACCTGGGCGACGCTGGCGCTGGTCGTGCTGACCCTGGCGGTCGCGGCCGTCGGCGTGCAGCCCCGGGCCGGCGGCGTCACGCTCCACCTGACCGGGAGGCTGGTCGGCGTGGTGGCCATCATGGCGGCGATCGTCTGGGTCGCCTGCCGCCACATCGACCCGTTCGAGGTTCGGCAGTGGCTGTGGGAGAGTTGGCGGTTCGTCCGCCAGATCTTTCCGCTGCTGGTCGTCGGCGTCTTCGCGGTGGGGGTCCTGCGCGTGTTCATCCGGCCGGAATGGGTGGAGACGATGGCCGGCAGCAACACCATTCCCGCCAATCTGGTGGGCGTCGTCTTCGGTGTGTTCATGTACTTCCCGACCCTGGTCGAGGTGCCGGTCGCGCAGATGTTCCTGTCGCTCGGCATGCATCCGGGGCCGCTGCTGGCCTACCTGATGGCGGACCCCGAGCTGAGCCTGCAAAGCATCCTGATCACCGCCAGCATCATCGGCCGGACCAAGGCGTGGGCCTATGTCGGCCTGGTCGCGCTGTTCAGCACGGCGGCGGGCCTGACCTTCGGGGCATGGCGCGACGGAACAAGCCTATGGCTGCTCGGCGGAGGATTCGTGGTTTTCCTGCTGGTCCTTGCCGCGGTCCTGCATGCCTTCCATCGCCGGGCCGGCACCATGACGAAGGCCGCTTGAGCCTCGAACGCTAACGTGAGCAACCACTGCTTCGAAGGAGGATGGAATCATGCGCGTCAAGGTCCTTGGGCCGGGTTGCGCCCGCTGCAAGCGCCTGGAGGAACTGACCCGGGAGGCGGCGCAGGAAGCCGGCGTCGCCGTCGAGATCGAGCATGTCACGGACATGGCCCGGATCCTCGATTACTCCGTCATCAGCACGCCGGGCCTCGTCGTCGGGGAGGAGGTCAAGATGTCCGGCCGATTGCCGCGCCGGGAGGAGATCGTGGCTTGGCTGAGGCAGGCCGCCGCATAGGCCGGAGCCGGGATCGATCGGCGCGGCCTTCATGCTGACCGACCCGATCTTCCAGGGGCTGGCGGCCTCCCTGCTGTTCGGCCCGCTGAGTTCGACCCTGCGGACCGTCCTGGTCATCCCGGCCATCCACGTCGTCCTGCGGGTCGACGGCCGACCGGGCGTCCGCCGGGCTGCGGGAAAAATCCCTCACGCACCCGGTGCCGGATCGACCACCGCCGGCTCTGACAGGCAGTCCAGATAGCCGCGATAGCCGACCCTGAGCCTCTGCCCGATCTCGAAGATCATGTCGGCCTCCCGGCGCCTTACGCCGTCTCGGCCTTCGGCCGGCTCTCCGGCATCAGGTGAGACGGTGATCCGGATCGGGATCGCGGTCAGGGAGAAATCCGAGCCCTGTCCGACGTTGCCGTCGATCGGCGCCGGTTCCAAGACGACCAGGTTTCCGTTCAGCCTGACGATCCCGACCCCCGTTTCTCCAGCGGCTCCCATGCTCACGGCCAGAGCCGGCTTGCCTGCGGCCGTGTACCGGAATTCGCAGCGGGGACCCGCACCGACTGCCTTGCGGATCTGCGCGCCGTTCATCGTGGCGGGATCCAGGGTCGGTATATGCGCGCCCGCGAGCGCCTCCTCCGCCGGGACGATCCTCGCGATCTCGGGTGCGTGGATGGCCCCCGTGTCGTCGTCCGGCGCGTCGTCCTGGCCACACCCGGCGAGCAGCCCAAGGACGAATATCAGTCCCGGGAGAAAAGGGACCCGTCCATTCTGCGGAAACACGGCATCCATCAGTCCCGCGCCTCCAGGTCGGCGGCGAGGTACTTCATCTCCGCGATTTCCCGTTCCTGGGCTTCGACGATCTCCTCCGCGAGCTTGCGGACCCGAGGATCGGTGATCTGCGCACGCTCGCTCGTCAGGATCGCGATAGAATGGTGCGGGATCATCGCCTTCATGTACTCGACGTCGTCCACCGTCGCCTGGCTGCGCACGACCCAGAGCGAAAAGGCGAAGACCGCGATGGAGCCCCCGAATATGGCGAGGTTGACCGCCCGCTTCCTGTACATGTTCAGCATGTAGCCAAGCATGATGATGGACATGGTGGAACCCATGACCAGCGCCATCCAGGCGCGCGTCTCGCTCCAGAAGACATGCTCAAACGAGTAGGTATTCAGGTACATCAGACCATACATGACGACCGTCGAGGTCGCTATCATCGCGGCGAAGCGCCAGTACGACATCTGCATCAGGCTCGTCCTCCCTGGTCAGTACGCATGATCGCCGCCCTTGTCGTTCGCACCACCGGAAATCGCGTACTCCTCGGGCGTCATGGCCGGGAGTTCCTTGACGAAGGCGACGATTCCCCAGAGTGCCCGGTCGTCGTGGGTCGGCCCGAACGCCGGCATTCCGCTCATCTTCACCCCGTGCTTGACGATCCAGAAAACTTCCTGCTCCTCCCATTCGGCCGCCGCTTCGGCGAGGTGGGGCGGCCTCGGCCGCATGCCGCTCGCCCAAGGGGACCGTTCGACACCCGGTCCGGCGTGGCAGTGCTGGCACATCGACTTGTACGAGCGTGCGCCGGTCTCGATCATGTCCGGAGCGACGTCTTCGGGCACCTCGGTATCCGCGGCGCGGCTCTCGACGGAATTATGAAAGGTGGTGTCGAACGCCCACCGAGTGAACGAGGCATGCTCTTCCGTCGCGGCAACGTTGAACGCACCGGTATAGACGATGAGCAATCCGACGATGCCGAGCAGTGCCAGAGTGCCCACCATGCCCGCGGCGGCTGCCAGGCCTATGGATTTCTTCCGACTGTCCATCTCTTTCCGCCCTTCCCTTTACCAGGGCTTGCCCGCATTGCTTTCCGTACTAGTGCAACAAGGCATCCCGGACCCGGTTCCAAGATCGGTGGAGCCAATGGTTGAACCACGTCCACTTCGGGGCACCCTCCGAAAACGCCGATCTTTCTCAGGTCGGCATTCCATGCCCTGTCGGCTGGAGCGGAATAACGGCTGCGACGCGTGCCGACTTGATCCAGTTTAATTCCATGACTTGAATCCGCGACGACACTGAAGCGAGGCTCAATCCTTTTCAGGAAGAAGGCGCGACCATGCGTATTCCCACAGTATTGATGGTTGCCTTGGCGTTGTCCCTGCCGGCCTCCCGAGGAGTCCTCGCGCAGTCGCCCCCGGCGGACGATACGCCGATCTATGGGAGCCAGATGATGACCCAGCAGGAGCGGGCGGATCATCGCAACCGCATGCATCAGGCCAAGTCCGCGGCGGAACGGGAGCAGCTGCGCCAGGAACATCATCGCCAGATGCAGGCCCGCGCCAAGGAGCGTGGCGTCACCTTGCCCGATGAACCTCCCCCGATGCCCGGCCATGGCGGCATGGGCATGGGGCAGGGAATGGGCATGGGACCTGGCGGCGGAGGTGGCTCGCGCGGCGGCGGCCCCGGCGGTGGCTCCGGAGGCGGGTCCCAGTAAGGGGCCTCCTTTCCGGGCGGTCAGAGCAGGCCGAAGGCGCCCGCGTTCCGGTACAGCATGTAGGCCGCGACGGCGAACATGACGCCGGCGAAGATCCGGGTCAGCGCTCCCTTGCGGGTGGACAGCCGGACCGCGGCCTTCAGGCCGGCGAAGCCGCCCGCCAGCCCGCCCGCGATGAACAGGGCCGCGATCGTCCAATCGACCAGGCCGGAGACGGCGTAGTTGGCCGCGGTGGTCAGGCCGAAGGCCCCGACCGAGAACAGGGACGACCCGATGGCGTTGAGCACCGCCATGCCGCTGCCGAACAGGATGCCGGGCACGACCAGGAAACCGCCGCCGATCCCGAACAGGCCCGATACCATCCCGACCACGAACCCGACGGCCAGCAGCCGACCCGCGATGCGCCGGTCGATCCGGACCGTGGGATCGCCCTCGCCACCCCGCCGGCGCAGCATGGAAACCCCGACCGCGACCATCGCCAGCGCGAACAGGAACAGCAGCTTCTCGCCCTCCACCGCCTTTCCGATGGTCGAACCGACCAGGGCGCCGATCACGCCGGAGGCGGCGAAGGTCACGGCGCACGGCCACTTCACCGTCCCGGCCCGGGCATGCTGGGCAAGGTTGGCGAAGGCGCTGACGGCGACCGCCAATGCGCTGGTGCCGATGGCGACGTGGGGATCCGGTATTCCCACCACGTAGAGCAGCAGCGGCACGGCGAGGATCGACCCGCCGCCGCCGATCAGGCCGAGGGTGAATCCGACCAGCGAGCCGGACAGGATCGTAAGGAGTTCTTGCATCGGGGCACGCTCGGGCTTCTAGGAAACGGGCTATCGGGAGCGGGGAGTGGCGTCAGTCGGATCATCGTTCGGTTCGCCCACGCGAAGTCTCTCGCTATAAATTAGTATTGACTAATATAATAGCCGGACCCACCTGTTCAAGCAGCAACGCGGGCAGCCCTCGAAAGGGCCGATACAGGAGGTCATGATGAAACCGGAGGTCATCCCCTTTTTCGACGAGGCGACCAACACCGTCAGCTACGTGGTCGTCGATCCCGCCACCAGGGCCGCCGCCCTGGTCGACAGCGTGCTCGATTTCGACCCGAAGTCCGGGCGCACCTCGACGGCCTCGGCGGACCGCCTTGTCGCGACGGTGGATGAGCGCGGCCTCACGGTCGAGTGGATACTGGAGACCCACATCCACGCCGACCACCTGTCCGCCGCTCCCTACCTGAAGGAGAAGCTGGGCGGCCGCATCGGCATCGGGGAGCATATACGCGAGGTCCAGAAAGTCTTCCGGACGCTGTTCAACATGGAGCCCGCCTTCGTCACCGACGGCCGCCAGTTCGATCACCTGTTCGCCGACGGCGAGCGGTTCCGGATCGGCGGGCTGGAGGGCAGGGCCATCCACACGCCGGGCCACACGCCGGCCGACATGACCTATGTGGTCGGCGACGCGGCTTTCGTCGGCGACACGCTGTTCCAGCCCGATTACGGCACGGCGCGATGCGACTTCCCCGGCGGCGACGCCCATGCCCTGTACCGCTCCATCCGGCGCATCCTGGACCTGCCGCCCGAAACCCGGCTGTTCACCGGCCATGACTACAAGCCGCCGGGCCGGGATCATTTCGCCTGGGAAAGCACGGTATCCCGGCAGCGGGCGTGCAACATCCATGTCCATGACGGCGTGGGCGAGGAAGAGTTCGTCGCCCTGCGCGAGGCCCGCGACAGGACGCTCGACATGCCGAAGCTGATCATCCCCTCGATCCAGGTGAACGTCCGGGCCGGTCGGCTGCCGCCCCCGGAGGACGACGGCAGGCGTTACCTGAAGATCCCGATAGACGCCCTGTGAAGAGGCACTGGGGAGGAAATCAAGCCGGAGAGCATGACGGGATGACACAGGGGAAGCTTGGCGTCTCCCCGATGACGATCGGTTTTCCCTTGCGGGCGATCGGCGCATGGCAGGTTCGGCGAATCCGCCGGTTGACAGGATTCCCGACCCGGCGCAGACAGATCGGATGACACAGCGCTCCGCCCTCATCACGCCTGTCCTCCTCTCCGGCAGCCTTGTGGTGCTGGTGGGATTCGCCATCCGCGCCTCGTTCGGCGTCTTCCAGCTTCCCATCGCGATGGAGTTCAACTGGCCCCGCGCCGAGTTCTCCCTCGCCATCGCGATCCAGAACCTCGCCTGGGGTTTCGGCCAGCCGCTCTTCGGCGCGCTGGCCGAGAAGATCGGCGACCGCAAGGCGATCATCCTCGGTGCCTTGGCCTACGCGCTGGGCCTCGTGCTCTCGGCGGGTGCCACCCTGCCGATCCAGCACCACCTGTACGAGGTGCTGGTAGGCCTGGGCATCGCGGGCACGGGCTTCGGCGTGGTGCTCGCCGTCGTCGGCCGGGCCTCGTCGGACGAGAACCGCTCCATGTCGCTCGCCATCGTGACCGCGGCCGGGTCCGCCGGGCAGGTGGTCGGGCCGCCGCTGGCCGAAGGTCTCCTGGCGCTGATGCCGTGGCAGGGCGTGTTCCTGGCTTTCGCGGTGCTGATCCTGGCGGTGCTGGCCGTGCTGCCCTGGATGCGCTCGCCCGCTCCCGTCTCCAGGACGGAGCTTCAGCAGAGCATGGGGTCGGTGGTGCTGGGCGCGCTGCGGGACCCCAGCTTCGCGCTGATCTTCCTGGGGTTCTTTTCCTGCGGCTACCAGCTCGCCTTCATCACGGCCCATTTCCCGGCCTTCGTGGCCGAGGTGTGCGGACCGATCATGCTGGGCAGCGTGCTGCACTCGATGGGAATCACGACGACCGGCGCCCTGGGCGCCGTCGCGATCTCGATCATAGGGCTCGGCAACATCGCGGGCACGCTGGCGGCGGGCTGGGCCGGCAAGCGTTACACCAAGAAATACCTGCTGGCCGGGATCTACACGGGCCGCACCCTGGCCTCGGCCTGGTTCATCCTGACGCCGATGACGCCGACCACGGTGCTGGTGTTCTCGGCCGTGATGGGAAGCCTGTGGCTGGCCACCGTGCCCCTCACGTCGGGTCTGGTCGCGCATCTCTACGGGCTGCGCTACATGGGCACGCTCTACGGCATCGTGTTCCTCAGCCACCAGCTGGGCAGCTTCATGGGCGTCTGGCTCGGCGGCCGGCTCTACGACGCCTACGGCAGCTACGACGCGGTATGGTGGATCGGCGTCGGCATCGGCGCCTTCAGCGCGCTCGTCCATCTCCCGATCCGGGAGACCTCGCGTCCCCTGGTGGCGGTCCCGGCGGAGTGAGCCGGTGAAGTGGATCGTCGGTCGCCGGACTCCAGGTCCCAAGACGATCGCGCATGACGCAAGTCGCGATGCCGGGAAGGCCGCCGGCCGCAAGGTCTCGTGGTGCAGTATATTACTTAAGTAAGCCCCGCCGCTTCGCCGCGACGGGGCTTTTAGTCTGGAGCGTCTCATTGGGCCGGCCGCCGCCGCGATCCGGCTGCGCAATACATACCATCCCGCCGACTCGAATGCCGGTCATCTTCCGGGACCCTTCCGGAGTGACCGGAAATGGCCAGCCGTGCGACAGGTGGTTTCCAAAGGAGAAACCGCCGCCCATTCCCCAGGGCGGGCCGCTCAGCCCGGTGCCAGCGCCAGGAGCAGCGCGAGCATGCGCGCCACGGCCGCCACCGTGCCCATGCACCCTCTTCCCATGATACCTCCCGCCTGCCGTCAGGGCTTGGAAAAGCCGTAGCGTTCCAGGACGGCCTGCCCCGCCGGGGAAAGGATATGGTCCGCCAGCGCGGTTCCCCG
This sequence comes from Skermanella mucosa, assembly GCF_016765655.2. Lineage (NCBI taxonomy): Bacteria > Pseudomonadati > Pseudomonadota > Alphaproteobacteria > Rhodospirillales > Azospirillaceae > Skermanella > Skermanella mucosa. Next base: position 4,042,165 of record NZ_CP086106.1, on the reverse strand, counting down.
GGCCGTGTCGCCCCCCGTGATCACCGCGAGGCCGTAGACCGCGCCGACGGCCAGAGGCTCCGGCACCGCGACGATCTTCAGGTCCGGGACCTCGTCCACCGCCAGCCGGGCGTTGGTGCAGTAGGTCAGGAAGATGTCGGCACGGTCCTCCGCCATCAGCCAGCCATAGGCAGTCCGACCCGCCGGGGGCTTGGGGGACTCCGGGCCGCCGGTCAGTTGCAGCGCCTTGTCCCGCAGCAGGCCGGCGCTGCCGCCGTGCAGAGCTTCGGCCTTGCCGAACAGCTCCCAGGCATAGTCGCCGGCAGGATCGGTCCTCGGGGTGGAGGTCGCGACGCGGACTTCCGGGTCCAGCAGGCGGTCCAGCAGCGTATCGGGCGTCGCCGCCACGTGCGGCTGCGCCAGGGCGCACAGCTCGTTGCGGGCGAACGGACGCACGGGCGCGGCCAGCCCGGCGTCGGCCAGCGCCTGCGGATGCTCCAGGTTGGCGGACGCGAACAGGTCCGCCGCCTCGCCCTTCTCCAGCCGCGCCCGGAGCTGGCCGGACGGGCCGAAGGTGGCCTCGACCCTCGGACCCCCCGCCGATTCGTAACCCTTCGCCAGCTCCGTCAGGGCGGCCTTCAGGCTGCCGGCGGCGAACAGGCGGACGGCGTCGTCGGCCTTCGCCGGCACGGCCCCCAGGACAAGGCACGCCACCGCGCCGCCCATAAGCTTCTCAACCAGCCGCATGCGCCTTCCCTCCGTAGTCTGTCCGAGAACATACTTGCTGTTCTCCTGCATGAACATGCATGAATTACAGAATAATGTATCAGAAGCATCAAAATGCAGGATTCCGTTCAGGGGGGAAGCGCCGTGTTCCGTAAGTTCGTCTATCTGGTGGCCCTGGCGCGGGAGGAGCATTTCGGGCGGGCGGCCGAGGCCTGCCACGTCTCTCAGCCGACCCTGTCGAACGCGATCCGCCAACTGGAGGACGAGCTGCGCGTGCCAATCGTGGAGCGCGGCCAGAAATTCGCCGGCTTCACCCCGGAAGGCCGGAAGGTCCTCGATTATGCCCGCCGCATCCTGGCCGAGCGAGACGGGCTTCAACAGGAACTGACGTCGCTCTCCCGGGGCCTATCGGGGCGGCTGCGGATCGGTGCCATCCCGACCGCGCTGCCGGCGGTGCCCCAGCTTCTGGCCCGCTTCGCCGGCCGATATCCGCGGATCAGCTCCTGCGTCACCTCGCTGAGTTCGCGCGAGATCCAGCGCGACCTGGACGCCTTCGAGCTGGATGCCGCGGTCACCTACCTCGACAATGAGCCGCTGGGAAACGTCCGGACCGTGCCGCTCTACTCCGAGCGCTACTTCCTCCTGGCGCCCCGCGCCGTCGTGCCCGACGGGGCGACCGGCATCGCCTGGAGCCGGGCGGCCGACCTGCCGCTCTGCCTGCTGACGCCCGACATGCAGAACCGCCGCATCGCCGACGCGGCCTTCCGCATGGCCGGCCGGGCCGTCGCGCCGCTGATGGAGACCAACTCCATGATGACGCTCTATTCCCTGGTGCGGAGCGGCCTGGGGGCCGGCGTGGTGCCGGGCCAACTGCTCACGGTGGTGGCGGCGCACCCGGACCTCGTGGCGCTGCCGCTGACCGACCCGGACCTGACCTATGCCGTGGGGCTGGTCCATGCCGACCGCGATCCGCCGTCGCCCCTGGCGAGCGCGCTCGCCGCCGTCGCCGCCGAGGACGGGCTGGCCCAGCGCCTGCGCGCCCTGGCCGAGGAGACGCAGGCGCTCTGGCTGCGATAGCGAAACCCTATCGGCCTATCGATAAATCAAATTTGCCGAACCTCTCCCGGATCCGCCACCCTGCCCGTGGATGGATCAACCGAGAATAAGCGGTCGCCGCGAACCGGCCGCGCGGGAGGGGAACATGAACGCTCGATCTCCATGGGACGCCGGACGCGCCGCCGGCATCATCGCCGCCCACCGGCACATGCGGGGCGCCCTGCTGCCGATCCTTCACGCCCTCCAGGAGGAGTTCGGCTGCATCGACGAGGACGCGATCCCGCTGCTCGCCCGCGAGCTGAACCTGTCGCGGGCCGACGTCCACGGGGTGGTGTCGTTCTACCACGAGTTCCGGCGCACCCGTCCCGGCCGCCACACGGTCAAGGTCTGCCGGGCGGAAGCCTGCCAGTCCATGGACCCCGACGGCCTGATCGACCATGTCCGCCGCCGCCTCGGCGTCGCCCTGGGCGGGACCACCGCCGACGACGCCTTCACCCTCGAGTCCGTGTTCTGCCTGGGCAACTGCGCGCTGGCCCCGGCGGTCATGGTGGACGAGGCGCTGTACGGCCGCGTCGACGCCCGCCGCTTCGACGCCATCGCCGCCGCGACCCTGGAAGCGGAGGGCGCCCGATGACCGTCCCCCTGCACACGATCCCCCTATGCACGGTCTATATCCCCCGCGACGCGGCGGCCCTGTCGGTCGGTGCCGACGAGGTCGATGCTTCGATCCGCGCCGAGGCGGTCCGGCGCGACCTTCCCGTCCGCATCGTCCGCAACGGGTCGCGCGGCATGCTGTGGCTGGAGCCGCTGGTCGAGGTCGAGACGGCGGCCGGCCGGGTCGCTTACGGCCCGGTCTCGCCCGGCGACGTGCCGAGCCTGTTCGACGCCGGTTTCCTGGCCGGCGCCGAGCATCCCCTGGGGCACGGGCCGACCGAGGAAATCCCCTACCTGGCGAGGCAGGAACGGCTGACCTTCGCCCGCTGCGGCGTGATCGATCCCCTGTCGGTCGAGGACTACCGCCGCCACGGCGGTTTCCGCGGGTTGGAGCGGGCGCTCGCCATGACCCCGGCGGAGATCGTCGCCGAGGTCACGGAGTCCGGGCTGCGCGGCCGCGGTGGGGCGGGCTTCCCGACTGGCATAAAGTGGAAGACGGTGCTCGACGCGCCGGGCGCGGAGAAGTTCGTCTGCTGCAACGCGGACGAGGGCGACAGCGGCACCTTCGCCGACCGCATGATCATGGAAGGTGATCCGTTCTGCCTGATCGAGGGCATGACCATCGCCGCCATAGCGGTCGGTGCCCGCCACGGCTTCGTCTATATCCGGTCCGAATACCCCCATGCCATCGCCACCCTGCGCGAGGCGATCCGGCTGGCCTATGACGAGCGCTGGCTGGGCGTGGGGATCCATGGCACCGCGAACACCTTCCACCTGGAGGTCCGCGTCGGCGCCGGCGCCTATATCTGCGGCGAGGAGACCTCCATGCTGGAGAGCTTGGAGGGCAAGCGCGGCATGGTCCGCGCCAAGCCTCCGCTGCCGGCGCTGGAAGGGCTGTTCGGCAAGCCGACCGTGGTCAACAACGTGCTGTCCCTGACCTCTGTGCCGGTGATCCTGGACAGGGGCGGGGCCTTCTACCGCGACTTCGGCGTCGGGCGGTCGCGCGGCACGCTGGCGTTCCAGCTGGCCGGCAACATCCGGCACGGCGGCATCGTCGAGAAGGCGTTCGGCATCACCCTGCGCGAGCTGCTGTACGATTTCGGCGGCGGCACGCGGACCGGGCGGCCGATCCGGGCGGTGCAGGCCGGCGGCCCGCTGGGCGCCTACCTGCCGCCCTCCCTGTTCGACCTGCCCAAGGACTACGAGGCCTTCGCCGCGCAGGAGGCGATGGTCGGCCATGGCGGCATCGTCGTGTTCGACGACGGCGTCGACATGGCCCGGCAGGCGCGCTTCGCCCTGGAGTTCTGCGCTGCCGAATCCTGCGGCAAGTGTACGCCCTGCCGCATCGGCGCGGTGCGCGGCGTGGAGGTCATGGACCGGATCATCGCCGGGAAGGATGTCGGCGGCAACCTGACGCTGCTCCAGGACCTGTGCGAGGTCATGACCGACGGCTCGCTGTGCGCCATGGGCGGCATGACCCCGATCCCCGTGCGCAGCGCGCTCAAGCATTTTCCCGAGGATTTCACCCGTCCCTCCGCCGCCCTCGCGGCCGAGTGACCGGCCCAGTGACCGGCCGGGCGACCGGCCCAGTGACAGGATTAAGGAGCAGACCATGTCGTCGATCCAGGACATCGATTACGGCACCCCGGCGCGACGCTCGGAAGCGCTGGTGACCCTCGACATCGACGGGCGCAGCGTGACCGTTCCCGAAGGGACCTCGGTGATGCGCGCCGCCGCCGAGGCCGGCATCAACATCCCCAAGCTGTGCGCCACCGATTCCGTCGAGCCCTTCGGCTCCTGCCGGCTGTGCATGGTGGAGATCGAGGGCAGGCGCGGCACGCCGGCCTCCTGCACCACGCCGGTCTCCCCCGGCATGAAGGTCTCGACCCAGAACAACCGGCTCGGCCGGCTGCGGCGCGGGGTGATGGAGCTCTACATCTCCGACCATCCGCTGGACTGCCTGACCTGCCCGGCCAACGGCGCCTGCGAGCTCCAGGACATGGCCGGCGCGGTCGGGCTGCGCAGCGTGCGCTACGGCTTCGACGGCGCGAACCACCTGAAGGCGGAGAAGGACGAGAGCAACCCGTACTTCACCTTCGACCCGTCGAAATGCATCGCCTGCTCCCGCTGCGTGCGGGCCTGCGGCGAGGTCCAGGGTACCTTCGCCCTGACCATCGACGGCCGCGGCTTCGACAGCAAGGTGTCGGCCGGGGCGCTGGAAAGCTTCATGGACTCCGAATGCGTCTCGTGCGGCGCCTGCGTGCAGGCCTGCCCGACCGCGACCCTGATGGAAAAGTCGGTCATCGCCCAGGGACAGGGCGAGCACAGCATCATCACGACCTGCGCCTATTGCGGCGTCGGCTGCTCCTTCAAGGCGGAGATGCAGGGCACCACGGTGGTCCGCATGGTGCCGCACAAGGACGGCGGGGCCAACGAGGGGCATTCCTGCGTCAAGGGCCGCTTCGCCTGGGGCTATGCCACGCACCCCGACCGCCGGATGAAGCCCATGATCCGGGAGACCATCGACGATCCCTGGCGGACCGTCTCGTGGGACGAGGCCATCGGCTACGCCGCGTCCCGCCTGCGCGACGTCCAGGCGCGCCACGGCCGGCGCTCGATCGGCGGCATCACCTCGTCCCGTTGCACCAACGAGGAGGTCTATGTCGTCCAGAAGATGATCCGCGCCGCCTTCGGCAACAACAACGTCGATACCTGCGCGCGGGTATGCCACTCGCCCACCGGATACGGGCTCAAGCAGACCTTCGGCACCTCGGCCGGCACCCAGGACTTCCGGAGCGTGGACCATGCCGACGTCATCCTGGTGATCGGCGCCAACCCCACCGACGGCCATCCGGTCTTCGGGTCGCGCATGAAGCGGCGGCTCCGCCAGGGGGCCAAGCTGATCGTCATGGATCCGCGCCGGATCGACCTGGTACGCAGCCCCCATGTCGCCGCCGCGCACCACCTCCAACTCCGACCCGGCAGCAACGTCGCGGCCCTGAACGCGATCGCCCATGTCATCGTGACCGAGGGGCTGGCGAACCACGCCTTCATGGCCGATCGGTGCGACGCGCTGGAGTTCGCCCGGTGGGAGACCTTCATCGGCGACCCGCGGCACAGCCCGGAGGCGGTCGAGCAATATACCGGCGTCCCGGCGGCGGAGATGCGCGCCGCGGCCCGCCTCTACGCCACCGGCGGCAACGCCGCGATCTATTACGGCCTGGGCGTGACCGAGCACAGCCAGGGATCCACCGCCGTGATGGGCATGGCGAACCTGGCGATGCTGACCGGCAATATCGGCCGCGACGGCGTCGGCGTCAGCCCCCTGCGCGGGCAGAACAACGTCCAGGGCTCCTGCGACATGGGCTCCTTCCCGCACGAGCTGACCGGCTACCGCCACGTCTCCGACGACGGGGTGCGCAGCCTGTTCGAACGGGAATGGGGGGCCGCCCTGGACGCCGAGCCGGGCCTGCGCATCCCCAACATGTTCGACGCCGCCGTTCCCGGCGCAGAAGGGGAGGGGAGCTTCAAGGGCCTGTTCGTCCAGGGCGAGGACATCGCCCAGTCCGACCCCAACACCCAGCACGTGACCGCCGCCCTGCGCGCGATGGAGATCGTAATCGTGCAGGACCTGTTCCTGAACGAGACGGCGGCCTTCGCCCACGTGTTCCTCCCCGGCACCTCGTTCCTGGAGAAGGACGGCACCTTCACCAACGCGGAACGCCGGATCAACCGGGTCCGCCCGGTGATGCCGTCCAAGACCGGCAAGCAGGAGTGGCAGGTGGTCGCCGAGCTGGCCTCGGCGATGGGCTATCCCATGCATTACGACAAGGCGTCGGAGATCATGGACGAGATCGCGCGCCTGACCCCGACCTTCCAGGGCGTCAGCTTCGACCGGCTCGACCGGCTGGGCAGCGTGCAATGGCCCTGCACCGACGCCGCACCCGAGGGCACGCCGATCATGCACGGCGACGGCTTCGTGCGCGGCAAGGGCCGCTTCATGATCACCGAATACGTGGCGACGCCGGAACGCGCGTCCCGCTGGTACCCGCTGATCCTGACCACGGGGCGCATCCTCAGCCACTACAATGTCGGCGCCCAGACCCGCAGGACGGACAATGTCGCCTGGCACCCGGAGGACGTGCTGGAGATCCATTCGCACGACGCCGAGCAGCGCGGGATCCAGGACGGCGACCTGGTGTCGCTGGCCAGCCGGATCGGCGGGACGACGCTGCGCGCCCGCATTTCCGACCGCATGCCCCAGGGCGTGGTCTACACCACGTTCCACCATCCGGTGACGGGCGCCAACGTGGTCACTACCGACAACTCCGACTGGGCGACCAACTGCCCCGAATACAAGGTGACGGCGGTTCAGGTGACCCGCAGCAACCAGCCTTCTGACTGGCAGCTCCGGCGGACCGGAGCGGCCGGCGTGGCGGCGGAATAGGGAGGGCGCGAGATGTCTAACCCCGTGCTGGACCCGGTATCGGGCCACGCGCATTCCCGTCCCGCCGACGGCGTCGGCCCGGCCGGGACGGTCTGGCTGGTCGCCGAGGAGGTCCCGGTGGCGTTCGAGTACAACAAGCGGTCCCACGCCGTGATGATGGCGACGCCGGCCGACCTGGAGGATTTCGCGCTGGGATTCAGCCTGTGCGAGGAGATCGTCGGCGCCGCCGCCGAGATCGAGGGCGTCACCATCAGGGAGGAGGCGGAGGGGATCGTCCTGTCCATGGCGGTGGACCGGCGGCACCTGCTGGACGGGGTGAAGCGGCGGCGCACCATGGAGGGCCGCAGCGGCTGCGGTCTCTGCGGGGTGAGCAGCCTCGCCAGCGCGGTGCGCCGGCCGCGCCGGGTGACGGCGTCCTTCGCCCCGTCGGTGGCGGCGATCGCGGCGGCCTTCGCCCGGCTGCCGGACCACCAGCCGATGAACCGCGCGAACCGCTCGCTCCATGCCGCCGCCTGGTGCGATCCCGACGGTCGGATCCTGATGGCGCGGGAGGATGTCGGCCGGCACAACGCGCTGGACAAGCTGGTCGGCGCGCTCGCCAGGGCGGGCACCGACCCGTCCGGCGGCTTCGCCCTGATGAGCAGCCGGTGCAGCTTCGAGCTGGTGCAGAAGGCCGCGACCTTCGGCATCCCGATGCTGGCCTCCGTCTCGGCCCCGACCGCGCTGGCCCTGAACCTCGCGCGGGACGCCGGCATGACGCTCGCCGCCCGGTCGGGCCGTGACGGCGTCATGCTGTTCCACTGACCCGACCCCACTCAACCGGAGCCCATGGGAGCCCATGATGGATACGAAAGAACTGGTCCGGATGGCGAACCAGATCGCCGGCTTCTTCCAGTCCTATCCCAGGGACGAGGCCGTCGCCGAGACCGCCGCCCATATCCGCAGCTTCTGGGAGCCGCGGATGCGCAGCCGCCTCCTGGACCACGCCGCCGCCGGCGGCGAGGATCTGCACGAGATCGCCCGCGAGGCGGCGGGCATTCTGGACGAAAAGACCGCCGCTATTCCTTGAGCGGCTGCTCCAGGTTGATCCGGCTCGGCAGGGGGTCGAGCTGGTCGCGGTACTTGGCGTCGGCCCTCGCGGCATAGGGCTTCGAGGTCGGCGACATCAGCGTCTCGAAGCTGAGCGCGCAGATGCGCATGCCGGGCCGCAGCGCCAGCGGCAGGCGGCCGCAGTTGAAGAATTCCAGCGTGATGCGGCCGTTCCAGCCCGGATCGATCGTGTGCGCCGTCGCATGCACCATCAGGCCCAGCCGGGCCAGGCTGCTGCGCCCGTCGAGGCGGCCGGCGATGTCGTTCGGCAGCAGGATGCGCTGCACGGTGATGCCCAGCACCAGTTCGCCGGGATGCAGGAAGAACGACTCCCCGGCGGGTATCTGTACCCGGTCCATCAGCTTGTCCGGCACTTGGCTGGGATGCCCCACGGGCGGCGCGAGGTCCACGAAGGCCGCCTTGCCGGGTGGAAACACCTGGAAAGTGTCCCCCAGCTGGAGATCGACCGACATGGCGCCGATCTGGCCTTCCGTCGGCATCGGGTCGATCTGGATGCGTCCCTCGGCGAGGTATCGGTCAATATCGACGTCTGAGAGTTTCATGCCTTCCGAACCTTCTGCCGGGACCGCAAACGCAATGCCTCCGGTCGCTGCCATGGTGTTCTCTATAGCCGGATCGATGCCCCTCGACAAGGAAGTCGCCGGAACCGTAGATAAGGCGCGCCTCGCAGCGGAAGGGGGAATCTTGAGTAATCCGAGCCAAGGGGCAGCCGCCCCGGACCGTCCGAACGCGGTCCGTCCAACCGTCATCCCCGGCGATCCGCCGGCATCCGGCGGGACCTCCGCCCCGGTAGCGGCGTTCCGGGAGATCGTCGCCGCCCACGGGCAGCGGACGCGGCACCTGAGGGACACCGTGTCGTCCCTGTTCGTGGAGAACCGGGATCTCTCGGACTATGCCGCGGACGGCGGGCCGCTGCCCGACCTTGTCCTGGTCGGCGACAATCCCGGCCGCAGGGAGTGGGAGAATTCCGTCTATCTCTGCGCGGCGGGGCGCGCCGGACGGATGGCGCACGCCTTCTTCGACGGGATCTACGGCCCGGGATCGTTCCGGTCCAAGGTCATGGTGCTGAACAAGAGCTCCTACCATACGCCACGCACCGCGGGGCTGACGCAGACCCTGAGGGACGGCGTCGGCGATTCCGCGGTCGATCGGGCCATTCGCTACGACCAGGAGGAGAACGCCCGCCTGATCGCCGAGATCGTGGCGCTGCTCGGCATCCCGGTCGTGACCATCGGCATGGAGAGCGGCGGCGCGACGTTCCGGGACTTCCGCCGGACCCTGGAGTCCCGCTTCCAATCCCTGGGAGAGCCGCCGGCCCGCTTCCGGGGGCGGAATCTTCCGTCCCCCTTCCGCAAGGTGCCCCACTTCTCGCTGTCGAAGATCTTCTGCCGGAACAGCGATGCCGGATGGAACGCCGCCCTGGACCGGTTCCTCGACGCCTGGGAGAGCCGGACCCCGGGGCTGAGGACCGGCAACGGCAACGTGTCTTCCAAGATCCTCCTGGAAAGCCGGGACAAGGCCATGCTCTCCGACTATCTCTCGATGGTCGTCCTCTCCATGGACGTCAGGGGCGGGTGAGGCGACGCCAGGATGGGTCCCGGCACGCCGCGCCCGGGTTGATTTCGGGTTTCCCCCAAAGATGGGGTGACAGGCCCGGATCGGTGTGTACAAGTGCGGTATGCGTCACGTCGTCCTTCTCCTCGCCATCATGCTCGCCGCCTGTCAGACTCCGCCCGGCGCGGTCCATCCCCGGATGCCGCAGATGGTGGTCCCCGTCGATCCGCAGGAACCTCCGCAGCCGAGGGACGCAACCCTCCGGCAGGGCATCGAGGTCGGCGAGATAACGCTGCAAGGCAGTGCCGCGGGGCAGATCTCCGGCGTCGGCGCGATTTCCCGTACCGATCTGCGGGAGGCACTGATCAACACGCTCGCCAGCCGCGGCCTCCTGGCGGCGAGCCGCCCGACCTATCGGCTCGACATGGCGATCTCCAACGCGAGGACGCCGGCCATACCGGGACCCTTCGAGACGGAGATCGGCATCACCGCCGCCTATGTCCTGAGGGACGCCGGGACCGCGGCCGAAGTCTGGCGCGCCGACATCGACACGAGCGCCGAGCGGAAGGTCACCGCCGGCCTGCCGGAGCCCGTGCTGATGGAGCGGGACGCGCTCGAACAGGCGATCCGCGACAACATCGCCCGGATGCTGGAATCCCTCTATCGGCGCTGAAGCCCCGTCCAGCCGCCCCAGCGATCGCGCAAGGGACGATCGCGCGAGAAAGGTGTCGATGATCGCGCGCCGGGGCGATATGTAGGCGGGATGAACACGGACGCCGATTTCGAAATCTTCCTGGTGACATTCCCCGGCCTGGAGCCCGTCCTGTGCGCGGAGGCGCAGGCCAAGGGTTTCAGGGATCCCACCGCCGTCAAGGGCGGCGTGACGGTGAGGGGCGGCTGGCCCGAGGTGTGGCGGGCGAACCTGGAGATCCGCGGTGCCAGCCGCGTCCTCGCGCGCATAGGCGCCTTCCGGGCCTTCCACCTGGCCCAACTCGACAAGCGGGCGCGCCGGCTGCCCTGGGGCGACGTCCTGCGGCCGGACGTGCCCGTCCGCGTCGAGGCGTCCTGCAAGGGCTCCCGCATCTACCACGCCGGCGCCGCCGCGCAGCGGATCGAGAAGGCGATCCGGGAGGAACTGGGCGCCCCCGTCTCCGCCGAGGCCGAGATCCAGGTCAAGGCGCGCATCGACGACGACCTCTGCACCGTCAGCATCGACACGTCGGGCGAATCCCTGCACAAGCGGAACCACAAGGAAGCCGTCAACAAGGCGCCGATGCGGGAATCGCTGGCCTCCCTCTTCCTGCGGCAATGCGGCTACGACGGCGCCGAGCCCGTCGTCGATCCCATGTGCGGGTCGGGCACCTTCGTCATCGAAGCGGCGGAGATCGCCGCCGGCCTCCATCCCGGCCGGTCGCGCCGCTTCGCCTTCGAGGCGCTCGCGGGGTTCGACGAGGCGGCCTGGCAGCGCCTGCGCGGGACCGGCGGCGGGGCCAGGCCCGACCTCCGGTTCTACGGCAGCGACCGCGACGCGGGGGCCGTCGCCATGAGCCGCGCCAACGCGGAGCGGGCGGGCGTCGCCGAGCTGACGGAGTTCCGGCACCATGCGATCAGCGACCTGGCGCCCCCCGCCGGCCCTCCCGGCCTCGTCATCGTCAACCCGCCCTACGGCACCCGGATGGGGGACGGCAAGCCCCTGTACCCTCTCTACGGCGCCCTCGGGCAGACGCTTCTGGCGCGTTTCTCCGGCTGGAGGGTCGGGCTGGTGACGAGCGACGCGGCGCTCGCCCGGGCGACCCTGCTGCGGTTCCTGCCGCCGTCCGCCCCGGTGACGAACGGAGGCGTGCGGGTGACCCTGTTCAGGACCGGCCCCCTGCCGTAAGGACGCTCCGGTTCCGGCATGTCCGGAAGGCTGGGCGCCACCCACCGCGCCTTCGGCTTTCCATCCGCGACGATCGAGACCTCGCCGGCCTCTCAGGTGATCGCCCGGTTCGCGCGCAGCCGCGCAGCCGCGAACTCGACGAACGCCTGCACCTTGGCCGACGCGTTGCGACCTTCGGGGTGGACGACGTGGATCGGCAGCGGCTCCTCCTCGAACTCGTCAAGGATGGTCCGGAGGCCGCCGTCGAGCAGATCCGGCGCGATCATGTAGGACAGCACGCGGGCGAGGCCCCATCCGGCACGCGCCGCGATGATCCCCGCCGCGTTCGAGTTGCAGAACAGGGCCGGCTTGACGTGGGCGACGATCTTTCCCCCCGGCCCGAAGCGCCAATCGAGCGATGGCCAGGCGCTGGTCACCGCGATGACGCGGTGCCGGGCGAGCTCGGTCGGGTGTTCCGGAACACCGTGGCGCTCGAAATAGGCGGGTGCTCCGCAGATCACCCGGCGCACCGCTCCGACCCTGGTCGCCCGGTGGGTCGAATCCGGCAGGTGCCCGATCCTGATCGCGACGTCGATGCCCTCGTCCACCAGGTTTGTGACCCGGTCCAGCAACAGCACCGTGCCCGTCACCTCCGGATAGGTTTCCAGGAAGTCCATCATGATCGGCATGATGTGCATCTGGCCGAACTGGACCGGGGCGGTGACCGTCAGCCCCCCGGTCGGCTTGGCGAAGGATCCGGCGGCGGAGGCTTCCGCCTGCTCGATCGCCGCCAGGATGCGGCGGCAGTCCTCGACGTAGCGATGCCCTGCCTCGGTCAGCTTGACGGATCGCGTGGTGCGGACCAGCAGTCGCGCGCCGATCAGATCCTCCAGCGCGGCCACGGCGCGCGTGACGGCCGGCGGGCTCATGTGCAGCTGTCGCGCCGCCTCGGCGAAGCCGCCCGTGTCGGCGATGCGCACCATCACTTTCATGGCGTGGTGGCGATCCATTCCCCTTTGTCTCCGCCCCCTTTGTCCCCGCGTGATGAGCTTCCCAACCATAACCGGGCCGGGGGCCGGCGCCAGTTCTTTATTCCATTCCGCGGAATGCTGAATTGACCAGGACGCGGCTTCTTCCGCCGGGTGATCCACGGCAAGGTCTCCCTGCCGGGAAAACCCGGTGTTGGACCTCCTGGGAGCCGTCACATGAAACTCTATTCACATCAGCTATCCGGCCATGCGCACCGCGCCAGGCTCTTCCTGTCGCTGATCGGCGCCGATGTCGAGATCGTCGACCTCGACTTGGCGAAGGGAGAGCACAAGTCGCCCGGATATCTGGCGCTGGACCGTTTCGGTCAGGTTCCGCTGCTGGATGACGACGGTGTCATCGTCGCCGATTCCAACGCGATCATGGTCTACGCCGCCAAGAAGCATGGCCGCACCGATTGGCTGCCGGAGGACGCGCCGGGCGCCGCGAAGGTCCAGCGCTGGCTCTCGGTCGCCGCCGGCCAGATCGCCTTCGGCCCGGCCGCCGCCCGCCTTGTCACCATCTTCAAGGCCGGCTTCAACCCGGAAGAGGTGATCGCCCGCGCGCATGGCATTCTCAAGCTCATCGACGCCGAGCTGGAGGGCCGCGACTGGATCGCCGCCGAGCGGCCGACCATCGCCGACGTGGCGCTCTACAGCTATGTGGCACGGGCGCCCGAGGGCAATGTCGACCTGGCCCCCTACGCCAATGTCAACGCGTGGCTTCGGCGGATCGAGGCGCTTCCCGGCTTCGTCGAGTTCGCCAGGACGCCGGTTGGCCTGAACGCCTGATCGTCGCCGCCGGGCCGCCGCCCAGTCATCGGCAAGCCCGGCCAACCCTCAAGGGGGACTTCACCATGTCGGTCGATCCAGCATCCGGGTCATCACCCTTCCATCCCGGAGAGATCCGCCTCCAGCGCCTGCTCGGCGTCGCCGAACGGGTGGCGCCGCAGGGCAGGGCGATCCGGGACCATATGCCCGATCAGCACCGCGACTTCTTTCGGCAATTGCCGTTCGTGGTCCTGGGCTCGGTCGATCCCGCCGGGGATGGCTGGGTGACCCTGCTGGCCGGACACCCCGGGTTCATGAACAGTCCGGATCCCCGGACCCTGTCCGTCACGGCTCCGCGCGACGGCCGCGATCCCGCCCTGGCGCACCTGAAGGACGGCGACGCGATCGGGCTGCTCGGCATCGAACCGCACACCCGGCGCCGCAACCGCTTGAACGGCCGGATCTTCGGCAGCCGTCCGGGCGGGTTCGATGTCCGCGTCGAGCAATCCTTCGGCAATTGCCCGCAATACATCCAGAAGCGCGACAACGCCTTCGTCCGCGACCCCGGCGATACCGACGCGCTGCCCGACGCCGTCGTCACCGAAGGGCTGGATGAACGCGCCCGCCGGCTCATCGCGGCGGCGGACAGCTTCTTCGTCTCCTCCCACATGGATGACGCCGCCGGCCGCCATGTCGACGCCTCGCATCGCGGCGGCAAGGCCGGCTTCGTCCGCGTCAATGGCGACGGGTCGCTGACGATCCCCGATTTCGCGGGGAACCTCCAGTTCAACACGCTGGGCAACTTCGTGCTCAACCCCAAGGCCGGGCTGGTCTTCCCTGATTTCGAGACCGGCGACCTGCTGCAGCTGACGGGCGACGCCGAGGTGATCCTCGAGTCCGAGGAGATCGCGGCGTTCCAGGGCGCTGAACGCCTCTGGACCTTCAGGCCCCGCAAGGTCGTCTTCCGGCCCGGCGCGCTGGCCCTGAGAGGGGCGATGCTGCCGGACGGCTGGTCGCCCAACAGCCTGATGACCGGCGATTGGGAGGAGGCCGGGTCAAGGTTGGCCGCCGCGGCGCTGGGCTCGCGCTGGCGCCCCTTCCGGATCGCCAAGCTCGTCGACGAGAGCGACGTGATCCGCTCCTTCCACCTCGAGCCGGCGGATGGCAACGGCATCATTCCCCACTTGGCGGGCCAGCATCTTCCGATCCGCGTGCTGCCGGACGGTCACGCCGAGCCGGTCGCGCGCACCTACACCCTGTCGACCGCCCCCTCCGACGGGTATTACCGGATCAGCGTCAAGCGCGAGGGGCTGGTCTCCCGGCATCTCCACGACCGCCTCTCGGTCGGCGACATCATCGAGGCGCGTGCCCCGGCGGGTGGCTTCACGATCGACGCCGCCGAGCGTCGGCCCGCCGTCCTGCTGGCGGCGGGCATCGGCATCACGCCCTTGCTCGCCATGGCGCGCCATCTGGTCCACGAGGGTCTGCGCACGCGGCGCATCCGTCCGACCTGGCTGTTCGTCTCGGCGCGCACCCTCGCCGAACGGGCGTTCGACAGCGAGATCGCCGAACTGGTCGAGCGGTCGGACGGTGCCGTTCGCCTGATCCGCGTGCTGGGCGACCCCACCGGTGCCGTGGAGCGGCGTGACTACGATGTGGCGGGGCGGATCACCCTGGACCTGCTGCGGGCGGTCCTGCCCTTGGACGGCTACGATTTCCTCATGTGCGGCCCGCCGGCGTTCATGCGGGACCTGTACGACGGACTGCGCGCCATCGGCACACCGGACGACCGCATCCACGCGGAGGCCTTCGAGCCGGCGTCCCTGGCGCGAACGGGCGACGGTCCGGCGGTACAGCCGATGGCGCCCTCGAAAACAGCCGTGCCGGTGGTCTTCGCCCGCTCCGGCAAGGAGGCGCTTTGGGAGCCGGGAACCGGCGCGCTTCTCGATCTCGCCGAGTCCGCCGGCTTGGCGCCGGACTTCAGTTGCCGCTCCGGAAGCTGCGGCACCTGCGCCACCAGGGTCCTGTCAGGCAAGGTCACCTACGAACACCCGATCCAAGCCAAGGTTACGGAGGACATAGCACTGATCTGCAGCGGGGTCCCGGCCGACCGATCCGCCGGCGGCGGCGATAAGCTGACGCTGGATCTCTGAGGCCACGACACCCGAAGGGATCGGCCTCGGAGACTCCGCCGCCGGCGTCAGCGGGCCGGCACCTCGGCTTCCCCCAGGTCCCAGTACAGCCCGGCCATCATCGCCAGGCCTTCCCGGGCGATCGCCACCGGCAGATGCTCGTTCGGGGCGTGCTGGGAGCAGGACGGATAGGAGTGCGGGACCCAGACGGTCCGCATGCCGAGGATCTCGGAGAAGGTGTCGTTCGGCAGCGACCCGCCCAGATTCGGCAGGATCGCCGGCTTCTTCCCCGTCGTCCGGGCGATCGAGTCCACGGCCCAGGTGACCCAGGGGTCCTCGGGATCGAGCCGCGTCGCCCGGAAGATCTCCTCCCGCGACAGTTCCGCCCGGACCATCGGGAAGCCGTGCCGGTCCAGGTGCCGGCGCACGGCGGGAAGCACCGCCTGCGCATCGACCCCCACGACGAAGCGCAGCTGAAGTCGCGCCCAGGCCCGCGGCGGGATCGCGTTGACCGGCGTCTTCGGATTGCCGGTCTCGTAGGCCAGCACCTCCAGCGAGCACCAGCCGAACACCCGCTCGGCCGGGGTCAGGCCGGGCTCGCCCCACCAGGGCTCGACGGCGGGACCGTCCGGCCCTCCGTCCACCTCGCAGTCGGCGAGCGCCCGGCGCACGCTCGCGGGCACCTCGGCCGGCACCAGCTCGGGCACGCGGATCTGGCCGGTCGGGCCGACCAGGCTGGCGATGGCATGGGCCAGCTGGATGCCCGGGTTGGACAGCAGCCCGCCCCAGTTGCCCGAATGATGCCCGCCGTCCCGCGCGTCGATCCACAGGTCGAAGGTGACGCCGCCGCGGGAGCCGAGGAAGACGGTCGGCCGCTCCGCCGACAGCCGCGGCCCGTCGGAGGCGATCAGCACGTCGGCGGCCAGCCGGTCCCGATGCTCGGCGCAAACTTCCCGCAGGCCCGGCGAGCCGGTCTCCTCGCCCATCTCGATCAGGTACTTGGCGTTGAAGCCCAGCTTGCCGCGGGTCTCCAGCACCGCCTTCAGGCCGCCCAGGTTGATCGAGTGCTGGCCCTTGTTGTCCACGACGCCGCGGCCGTACCAGCGATCGCCGACCTCGCGCATCTCCCAGGGCGAAAGCCCCTCGCTCCAGCCGTCGTCCAGGCCCCGGATCACGTCGCCGTGGCCGTAGCCCAGCACGGTCGGCCGCGCCTCGTCCTCGATCCGCTCGGCGATCAGGAACGGACCCCCGGCGCGCGCGTGCCGGACGGTGTCGCAGGTGAAGCCCAGCGCTTCGAGCGCCGGCCGCATCTCCTCCTCGACATAGGCGTCGAGCATGGGCGTCCGCTCCGGGTCCTGGCTCTCCGTCCGCAAGGCGACGCGGCGGGCGAGGTCCGTGCGGAAGGCGCCGGAATCGAAATAGTCTGTCGCACGGGCGATGGCGGCGTCGCGGCTCATGACGGGCGGTTTCCCTGTTTGTTAACGGCGTTGTACTCGGAATCGTGCAGGTGGCAGGCGACGAGGCCCGCCGGGTGCTGCCCCAGCGCGCGCGGCACGACGGTCGGGCAGGGGCCGAAGGCGTTCGGGCATCGGGGATGGAAGACGCAGCCCGGCGGCGGGTTCAGCGGGTCGGGGAAGGCCAGGCCCAGCCCCGTCTCGGGAATGCCCAGCCCCGGCTCCGGCGTCAGGATCGACGCCAGCAGCGCCCTCGTGTAGGGGTGGCGCGGGTCCGCGAACAGCTCGGCGGTGTCCGCCAGCTCCACGACGCGGCCCAGATACATCACGGCCACCCGGGTGGCGATGTGCTCGACCACGGCCAGGTTGTGGCTGATGAAGACGTAGGTGAGGTTCAGCTCGCGCCGCAGGTCCAGCAGCAGGTTCAGGATCTGCGACTGGACGGAGACGTCGAGCGCCGAGGTCGGCTCGTCGCAGACCACGATCTCCGGCTTCATCACCAGCGCCCGCGCGATGGCGACGCGCTGGCGCTGGCCGCCCGACAACTCGCTGGGAAAGCGGTCGGCGAAGCGCGCCGGCAGGCCGACCAGGTCCATCATCTCCAGCGCCCGCCGCCGCCGCTCGGCCGAGGTGCCGATGCCGTGGACGTCCAGCGGGAACGACACGATGGAGGCGATCCGCCGCCGCGGGTTCAGCGAGGAATAGGGGTCCTGGAACACCGGCTGGACCTGTCGCGCCACCGCCCGGCGGTCCAGCGTCGAAAGCTCCTGCCCCTGGAAGCTGATCGTCCCGGTCGAGGGCGGCAGCAAACCCAGCAGGATGCGGGCCAGGGTGGACTTGCCGCAGCCGGACTCGCCGACGATCCCCAGCACCTCGCCCTTGCGGATGGTCAGGTCGATGCCGTTGACCGCGTGGAGCGTGCGCTTCCGGTTGAACAGGCCGGCGCCGACCCGGAACGAGCGGGTGACCCCCCGCGCCTCGATCAGGGGAATGTCCATCATCGCGGTCATGCGTCCTCCAGGATGCAGCGCCAGGCGTGGTCGCCCCGGGTCTTCACGGGCGGGGCCTCGGCGCAGACGGGCCGGGCGTGGGGGCAGCGGTCGCGGAACGGGCAGCCCTCGATCCCGCCGACCAGCGACGGCACCACGCCGGGGATCACGCCCAGCCGCTCGCCGGGCTTGGTCCGGCCCGGCAGCGGGATGCAGTCCATCAGCCCTTGGGTATAGGGATGGCGCGGGCGGGCGAAGATCTCGGCCGCCGTGCCGTTCTCCACCACCTCGCCGGCATACATCACGGCGACCCGGTCGGCGATGCGGCCGACCACGCCCAGGTCGTGGGTGATCAGGACGAGGGCGATGCCCAGCTCGCGCTGAAGCTCGGCGAGCAGCCGCAGGATCTGCGCCTGGATCGTCACGTCCAGCGCCGTCGTCGGCTCGTCGGCGATCACCAGGTCGGGGCCGCACATCAGCGCCATGGCGATCATGATGCGCTGCCTCAGCCCGCCGGAGAGCTGGTGCGGATACTGGCCCAGCCGGTCGCCGGCCGCGGCGATGCCGACCTTCTCCAGCAGCTGGACCGCCCGCTCGCGGGCCTCCGCGGCACCCGCCTTCTTGTGCCGGCGATAGCCCTCGGTCAGCTGGTCGCCGATCGTGTAGGCCGGGTTCAGCGCGGTCATCGGCTCCTGGAAGATCATCGCCATGCGGTTGCCGCGCAGCGCGTTGACCGCTCCCTTGCCGCTGCGGGCGAGATCGATCCCGTCGAACGCCAGCCGCGAGACGCGCCGGGTCGCCGCCCGGGGCAGCAGGTCCATGATGGCGAGCGAGGTGACCGACTTGCCGCAGCCGGACTCGCCGACCAGGCACAGCGTCTCGCCGCGCCCGACGGAGAACGACACGTCGCGGACGGCTTGCAGGGTTCCCCCGGCGGTCTTTATATCGACCGAAAGGTTCTTCACTTCCAGGATGGGGCGTTCCACGGTCATGGTCAGCCCCGTCCTTCCGGCGCCACGACGTCGCGCAGCCCGTCGCCCGCCAGATTGATCGACAGCACCAGCAGCGCCAGCAGCGTTCCGGGTATCGCGATCAGCCAGAACGAGAAGAACATGTAGGTCTTCGCCTCCGAGATCATCAGGCCCCAGGACGGCAGCGGCGGCTGCACGCCCAGGCCGAGGAAGGACAGCGCCGCCTCCAGCAGGATGGCGCTCGCCGCCTCCAGCGTGGCGACGACGATCAGCTGGGGGAACACGTTGGGCAGGATCTCGCCCAGGATGATCCGCGGCGTCGAGGCGCCGGCCGCCTCCGCCGCCGTCACGTAGTCGAGCGCGCGGGCCTGCTGGGTGGCGCTCCGCATCACCACCGCGAAGCGGTCCCACTTGAGCAGGCCCAGCACCAGGATCACCACCGGCAGCGAGCCGCCGACCATGGCGACCACGGCCAGCGCCACCAGGATCACCGGCATGGCGAGCCGGGTCGTGATCAGGAAGGTCACGATCAGGTCGGCCTTGCCGCCGAAATAGCCCGCCAGCAGCCCCATGGTCGTGCCGATCAGGCCGGAGATGACCATCACCGACAGGCCGATCAGCAGCGAGATCCGGGCGCCGTAGAGCAGGCGGGAGAGATAGTCGCGGCCCAGATTGTCGGTGCCGAGCAAATGTTCCCAGCTGCCCTTGGCGTACCAGAACGGCGGGACCATGCGCTGCGACAGGTTCTGGGCATAGGGATCGTGCGGCGCCAGCACCGGCGCCAGCAGGGCCACCGCGACGATCACCAGCAGCAGCCCGACGCCGAAGACGAAGCTCTTCTGGCCG
This sequence comes from Skermanella mucosa, assembly GCF_016765655.2. Classification (NCBI taxonomy): domain Bacteria; kingdom Pseudomonadati; phylum Pseudomonadota; class Alphaproteobacteria; order Rhodospirillales; family Azospirillaceae; genus Skermanella; species Skermanella mucosa. Next base: position 4,022,593 of record NZ_CP086106.1, on the reverse strand, counting down.
AACATGCGCCGGCGCAGCCGGGCGCCGGCGCTCAGCTCGGCCACGGCGGCGACGCTCGCGGGGGCGGAGGCGGCGGGGGGAAATGCTGTTCCGGTCATGGCTCAGGCCACCCGGATCCGCGGATCGAGCCAGGCATTGGCGATGTCTCCCAGGAGGGTGAGCAGCACGTAGATCACCGACAGCATCACCACCACGGCCTGGATCACCGGGAAGTCCTTGTGGGTGATGCTCTGGTATGCCAGGAATCCCAGCCCATCCAGGGCGAAGATGGTCTCGATCACCACCGACCCGCCGAGCAGGTATCCCAGCTGCACGGCGGACAGGGCGACCACCGGCACGATGGCGTTGCGCAGCGCGTGCTTGAACACGACCATGCGGGTCGGCAGGCCCTTGGCGCGCGCCGTCCGCACATAGTCGGCCGACAGCACCTCGACCATGCCGGCCCGGACCAGCCGCATGAAGGCGGGCGCCGCATAATATCCCAGCGCCACCGTCGGCATCACGAAATGCAGCCAGCTCCCCGAGCCGGAAACCGGCAGCCAGCGGTAGGTGATCGAGAACAGCATGACCAGCAGCAGCGCGAAGAAGAAGTTCGGCATCGCCTGCCCGAACACGGCGACCGCGAGCGCCGCCCGGTCGATCCAGCTGTTGGCGAAGACCGCCGCCAGCACGCCCAGCGGCACCGCGACCAGCAGCGCGAAGCCCAGCGACAGCAGCCCCAGCATCAGCGTCACCGGCGCCTTGGCGAGCACCAGGTCGACCACGTCGGTCTTGAAATAGAGCGACTGCCCGAAGTCGCCGCCCAGCGTCTGCCCCAGCCAGATCAGGTACTGCACCGCCAGCGGCCGGTCCAGCCCATAGGCCTGCCGGATCGCCTCGATATCGATGTCCCGGGCACCCTCGCCGGCGATCGCGATGGCGGCGTCGCCCGAGGTGCGCAGCAGGACGAAGGAGATGATCGAGACCGTGAGCGCCACGAGCAGCGCGAGGCCGAGCCTCTTGAGGATGAAGAGTGCCACGTCGAGGTCCTTTTCTGCGAAAGCCGGACGGGGCCGCGACCCCGTCCGGTCCTGAGCCGGCGCCCCGCCCGAAGGAGGGGCCTCAGTTCCAGGTCATCTCCCAGAAGCGCGGCATCTCGTCGGCATAGGCCTTGAACTCCAGGTCCTTGGCCGCGACGTAGTAGACGGGAAGCGAGTAGAGCGGCACCGCGTAGGCCCGCTCGGCGATCAGCGCCAGCGCCTTGCCGTAGGCTTCCTTCCGCGCCTCCGGATCGACGCTGGTGTCGCCCTTCCGCAGCAGGTCGCGCACCTCCGGGTCCCGCGTGATGTCGTCGCTCTCGAACTTGAAGTAGACCGGGGTCGAGGCCGACACGTCGTTGACCGAGAACGAGCCCCAGGTCTGGTGCGTCAGCATGGCCTTGTTGCTTCGGATCTGCTCCCGCATCGCCGCGTATTGCAGGAAGTTCAGGTTCGCCTTGATCCCGGCGGCCTGGAGATAGCCGATCATGGCCTCGGTCTGGTTACGCTCCCGGTAGGCCACGATGTTCAGCTCGATCCCGTTGGGGAACCCGGCCTCCTTAAGCAGCTGCCGCGACTTCTCCGGATCGTACTCGTAGCGCGGCGCGCCCTCGTCGGTGCAGCCGAACTGCTCGGGGAAGCAGATCGTGTGGATCACCCGCGACCCGGCGCCGACGATCTCCTTGACCATGGTCTCGCGGTCGATCGCGTGGATGATCGCCCGGCGCACCCGCTCGTCCTTCAGGGCCGGGGCCGGCGTGCCCTCCAGCGTGTTCATCTGCATGAAGACGATGCGCATCGTCTCGCCGCTGACGACCTTCAGGTGCGGCACCATCTCGATCTGGTCGGCCTGGTCCTTGGGCACGTGCATGATCAGGTCGACGCCCTCGGACAGCACCTCGGCCATCTGGGTCTGGCGGTCGGGAATGAACCGGATCTCGACTGTCTCGATCGGCCCCTGCTTCTTGGGCGAATCCTTGAAGTAGTCCGGGTTCTTCTCCAGCGTGATCGACTTGCCCATCTCATGCGCGGCCACGCGGAACGGGCCGGTGCCGACCGGCTTCTGGTTCTGCCCCTGCGGGCCGACCTTGGCGTAATACTCGTTGGGGTGCATGACCACCGGGCCGGACAGGTACTCGACCGCGGCCGGGAAGACCTGCTTGGTCGTCACCCGGACCTTGTACTTGTCCAGCTTCTCAGCCTTCTCGATCCAGGCGACGTTCTGCTGGGTCGTGACGCCGTTCTCCGGCTTGGAAACGAAGTTCAGCGTATAGACCACGTCGTCGGCGTCGAATTCCTCGCCGTTGTGGAACTTGACGCCCTCGCGCAGGTCGAATTCCAGCGTGCGGTCGTCGACCTGCCGCCAGGACTTGGCGAGCTGCCCCTTGTACTCGCCGGTGTTCGGGTCGCGGTAGATCAGCGTGTCCCAGACATGCTGGCCGATGATGACGCCGATCCGGACATTGTTGAAGAAGGGATCGACGCTCTCGGGAGCCTGGTCGTAGGCGAGGTGGACGCTGTTGTCGGACTTGCCGGCCAGGGCCGGCTGGGTGAGCAGGCCGGTGCCCGCCAGAAGGGCCGCCGCGAGCAGGCCATTACGAGTTTTCATCTTCGGTCTCCCTCCGTTGCTTGCTGTGTGCATGCCGATGAAGTCTCCCCGGGACGTTTTCCGTCCGTTGCCTTTTCGGGTCGCCATGAGATTGCGTATTGCAGGGCGATACCGATTTGTGATCATTTAATACCGTATATTGATTGCGGGCAACCCCAATAATCGGCCCTTCGGAGGATCCATGACGCGGGACGCATTGCTGGTGCAGTCGGTGGAGAAGGCGTTGCGCGTCCTCCAGGCCTTCGACGGCGGGACCCGCTTCCTCGGGCTGACGGAGATCGCGACCCGCTGCGGCGTGGACAAGAGTGCCGCCCAGCGCTTCGCCCACACGCTCCATCTCGCGGGATATCTGGAGAAATGCCCGGAAACGCGGCGCTACGGCCTGGGCAAGCGGCTGCTGGAGGTGACCTACAACTATCTCCGCTCCAACCCGCTGATCGAGGCGGCGACGCCCGTGCTGATCGAGCTTCGGCGGTTCTCCGGCCAGCACATCAAGCTGTCGCTGTTCGACGACACCAGCGTGATCTACGCGATCCGGCAGCAGAGCGAGCGGGAATATTTCGCGGCCTCGCTGGTCGGCCGCCGGGTGCCGACCTTCTGCACCGCGGGCGGCCGGGCGATCCTGGCGGAGCTGGATCCCGCCCGCGCGGCCGACATCGTCGCGCGCTCCGACCTGTCCCCGCTGACGCCCAAGACGCTGGTCGATCCCCGGCTCCTGCTGGAGGAGATCGCCGCCGTCCGGCGCCAGGGCTACGCGGTTACGGCGGAGCAGGTGCTGCTGGGCGAGGTGGTGATCGGCGCCGCCGTGATCGACGCCGGCGGCAACCCGGTCGCGGCGGTCCATATCGCGGGCTCGCTGGCGGAATGGACGCCGGAGGAATACGCCCGCAAATTCGCCGGTCCGGCGATCGAGACGGCCCAGGCGCTCAGCCGGGCCACCGTGAAACGAATCAGGGAAGCATCATGAAGGACGCGAACGAACACGAGATCCGGTCCTGGCTGGCCGAGCGGGAACCCGCCATGCTGGCGCTGCTGGCCGAGCTGGTCAACATCGACAGCGGCTCCTACGACAAGCCCGGCGTGGACGCGGTCGGCGCGCGGCTGGCGCAATTCTTCGAGTCCGCCGGGATCGACGTCCAGACCGAGCCGGTCGCGGAGCGCGGCGACGTGATGCGCATGGCCACGGTTCCCGATCATGCCGGCCCCGATCATGCCGGCACGGACCGGGACGCCGCCGCCCCGGCCATCCTGCTGATGGGCCACCGCGACACCGTGTTCCCCAAGGGCGAGGCGTCGCGCCGGCCCTTCCGCATCGACGGCGGCCGGGCCTACGGACCCGGAGTCGCCGACATGAAGGGCGGGCTGGTCATGAACGCCTTCGTCATGGCGGCCTTCAAACAGTTCGCGCCCGGCGTCCCGCTGGTCGCCCTGATGACCGGGGACGAGGAGATCGGCTCGCTCGCCTCCCGGCCCTTCATCGAGCGGGAAGCCCGGAAGGCCCGCGCGGTCTTCAACGCCGAGCCGGGGCGCGTGTCCGGCAACGTGGTGACCGGGCGCAAGGGCGGGCTGCACTTCACCTTCGAGGTGACGGGGAAGGCGGCCCATTCCGGGGTCAACTTCACTGACGGCGCCAGCGCGATCGGGGAGATGGCGCACAAGATCCTGGCCCTGCACGGCCTGACCCGCGTGCCCGAGGGCATCACCGTCAATGTCGGCCTGGCCGGTGGCGGCCAGTCGCACAACACCACGGCCCCCCACGCCCGGGGCGAGATCGACACCCGCTACGTGACCAACGACCAGCGCGACCATCTCGTCGCCTCGGTGGAGCGGATCATGGCGGAGGTCCAGGTGCCCGGCACCCGCTCGCGCGCGACCCTGCTGAGCGAGTTCCTGCCGCTGGTGCCGACGCCCGCGAGCGAGGCGGTGACCGGCGCCTATCTCGCCGTCGCGGCCGAGCTGGGCCACCCGATCTCGGGCGAGTTCACCGGCGGCTGCGCCGATTCCGGCTTCACCGCCAGCCTGGGAGCGCCCACCCTGTGCGGCACCGGCCCGGTCGGCGGCAAGGCCCATACCGCCGACGAGTATATCGAGGTTCCCTCCCTGCTCGCCCGTGCCCAGATCCTTGCCACGACCGTTCTGAGGATGGCCCGCCCCGCCTGACCCAGAGGGGAAGTCTGGAACCGCAAGCCGAGCAGGAGTGTGCCCGACATGCCCGCAGCAAGCCCCCCGATCGCGCTCGTCCTGGCGCTTGGCCTTTCCGCCGCCCTGGCGGTCGGCGGGTGCGCGGTCCCGGCGCCGGACGCCTCCCCGGTCCCGGGAACGCCGACGCTCGCCCCGATGCTCCGCGAGGTGACGCCTGGCGTCGTCAACGTCGCGGTGACGGGGCGCGCACAGGCCCTGAACCCGCTGCTCAACGACCCCTTCTTCCGGCGCTTCTTCGATCTGCCCGACTTGCCTCAGCCGCAACGTCCCCCGCAGCCGCCGCGCCGGACCTTCTCCAGCGGCTCCGGCGTGATCGTCGATGCCGGGCGGGGCTATGTGCTGACCAACAGCCACGTGGTCGCGGAGGCCGAGTCGATCGAGGTCACCACCAAGGACAACCGCCGCTTCGAGGCCCGGCTGGTCGGGCGGGACACGGGAACCGACATCGCCGTGCTGCGGATCGTGCCGGGCGACGGCTCCCAGGGAGCCGCCCTGGGAGACCTCCAGGCCGTGCCGTTCGGCGACAGCGGCGCACTGGAGGTCGGCGACTACGTCGTCGCCATCGGCAACCCGTTCGGCCTGGGCCAGACCGTCACCTCGGGCATCGTCAGCGCCCTCGGCCGCGGCGGCCTGCGGGTCGAGGGGTACGAGGACTTCATCCAGACCGACGCCTCGATCAACCCCGGCAATTCCGGCGGCGCGCTGGTCGATCTCCAAGGCCGACTGGTCGGGATCAACACCGCCATCCTGGCGCCCAGCGGCGGCAATGTCGGCATCGGCTTCGCCGTGCCCGCCAACATGGCGAGGACCGTGATGGACCAGATCATCCGGTACGGCGAGGTCCGGCGCGGCCGGATCGGGATCTCCGTCCAGGACCTGACGCCCGACATCGCGGCGGCCCTCGGCACCCGCTCGACATCAGGCGCCATCGTCGCCGAGGTCGAACCCGGCTCCCCCGCTGACCGCGCCGGCCTGAGGCGCGGCGACGTGGTGATCGCCATCGACGGGGCGGAAGTCCGCAGCGCCACCCAGGTCCGCAACCATGTCGGCCTCAAACGCGTCGGCGACCCGGTGACGCTCACCGTGGAGCGCGACGGCGCCCGCGACACCCTGAGCGCCCGGATCGAGGAGGAGCCGAAGCCCACCGGCGACTGATCGACACCCGGCTGGGTTGCATCGTAGGTCGGCCTCGGCCGAAGGCCGACGCCGACGCCCATTCCGGAACGTCGATGCAGGGTGTCGGCGTTCGCCCTTGCGGGCGATGGCCAACCTACGCGGAGCGAAAGAAGTTCAAGCAACCCGCGCCGCACAGAGTTCCCAAATCGGCAACCTTCCCGAAGGAGTCGGAAACCGACGTACCGGCATGCAAGGCATTCCCGAAGCAGCATCTCACCAAGATGCATTTGATGAGCTTGATCAGTGCTGCAAGGCTTGGTGATCGGGAAGAGGCTCGCCGTCCAGCATCATCCACGCGAGCAATCACGGCATCCTCGCGCCAACGCAGCGAATCTCGCCGATTGATTGTTATGGTGTCTCTCGCCATATGGTTATTGAAACCATAGGAAAATCCTGATAGAAGTTCAGGGATGAGCAAGGCGCGCCCCTTGATCGACCGCAAGGTCATCTATGACGACGGTGGGATCCTTCAAATCCGGATCTGGTCGGTGCCGTCGCCGGTCATGGCCAGCCGGCACAAATACAAATACAGCCTGTTTTATGGCCGCGATGGCGTGCGGCTGGTTGGTTACGACAATGAGCGAGGCAAGGGCGATCACAAACACATCCGCGACGATGAATTGTCTTATCCATTCACGGATCTCGACAGGATGATTGATGATTTCATGGCCGATGTGACTGCGATACGGGAGGGAAAGCTGTGAGCACGCTGGAGATTCATGTCGGGGTCGATCTCGCGCGGGAGGCTGGCTCGATCAAGGATGCGCTACGCCGGCATGAAGCTGGAGAAGCGGTTCAAGAGGCTCATATCACTTTCGAGTCCTGGGAGGGACTGACACAGGTTCTGACCAGCAAGCGTCTGGAAATCCTGCGGCATCTTCACCGCAACCCGGAGACCAGTATCCGGAGCCTGTCGAAGGCTCTTAACCGTGACTACAAGAATGTCCATCAGGATGTCACGGCGCTGATCTCGGCCGGTCTGATCGATGATCATGACGGGTTGCGCGCCGAGTACGACTCTATTGAAATGAAGATGGCACTTTGAGAATGGATCAGGCCAGACCTTGCCCGACGGCGGATTGCCCCAATTGGAACAGTCAGCATGGGGCGTCAACTTGTCGCCGCCGGGTGGAGGCCCTTACCGCATAGGCTCCAGCGAGCCGGTCCTCGCCTTGCGCTGCCGCCAACCGGATGCTCGTGCTCGGACTGACGCCGAACCGCCGTGCCGCCGCTCGACACGAGTTCCCGCTCTCGATCGCTCTGATGATCCGCACACGCAAATCAGACGAATAGCCGTGAGCCAGGATCCACCTCCGAACACGGTGAATCACCCCCCCCCCCAGCCCAAAGCGCAACATTGATTGGGGTTTTACACTCGCCGCTCTAGCCTACGAGTGCGGAGTTGTTCTTGGTCGCCTCAAGCTCAGCTTCGTTTGCCTCGATCCAACCTTCGAGTTTTTCCATGAGCGGAGGCCAGACCTCGTTGTACTCATGATAGAATATCTCCATGCACAGCTTCATCGATTTCAGATGCCGATCGCCGTACAGCTCCATCCAGCGGTTCGAGAAGTGCGTCTCGTACTCGTTGAGGTCGATCTTCGAGTACCCCTTGCACAGTCCTTCATAACTGGGGTGGGCGCTCTCGGACAGGTCGGCATACAGCGCCATGAGGCCTGGGTACCGCTTGCCGCACTTCTCCAGCACCGTGACGATGTTGAGCGAGCGTGGCATCTGATCGTTGTTTCGCGACCCGAGCAGCAGCGTGCTCGTCTTGTCCCCAAAGGCATGGAAGTTCAGTTTGCCGTCCAGCACCTGTTGCATGATCTGGTCGAGGTAGATCAGCGTGGCGAGCGACTCGAACCCGCTCCGAAGGAGGATGCGCGCCCCAAGTCCATGCCCCTGCTGATGCAATGCGTAGGATTGCGTCAGCAGGTCGTTCAGCCGCCAGAACGCTGCCTCGCGGAGCATCCAGACCCGAAAGGGTGCCTTCCACTTGTACGCGACGGCATTGCGGGACAGCAGGTCACCGACCGGAATGCTCCGGACGAGCGATTCCTTCCAGTTAGCGAGGTTCTGTTCGATAACGTTCATTAGTCCGGTCACCGATACCGCTGTCAGGATGTCTTGTCTGGTAGGTTTGCCGCTGGTATTTCTTGTCTTTTAGGCTTAGCGGGAATGTTGCTCTTTATACTGAGAGCCTTTTGACCAACTATAAATGCTCGCTGGAGGAATACTTCCATTGCATACATTAACTGAACGATCTCGTGGCTTTCAGGTGCCCATCCCCTATGAGCCGCTGCATTCCCAGCATCAGTCACGACTTTGAGAATATCTTTCTCAGTATCACCTATCCAGCCACCATTCTTAAGCTCAGCCAGCTTTTCGAAAAACGACTTGGCAGGATCAATGCCAAGAACTTCAGTTCCGCGGTCTAGCGCAGTTCGAAGACCGATAGCAGCTAGAATGTATGCACCATTGTCATAAGCAATATACATCTCGGTAATTATGTCGTGTAACTGCCCATCGACTTTGGCCATTGCGTCGAACCAAGCAGGCTTAGTCTTGCTCTCCGGGCGCGGATAGGTCTCTCTTGTCCGCAGGGGCTCGCCCTGTGTGTCGCCCTGCTCGTCATACCAGTAATCAACGTCCTCGCTATTCCAACTCGACGACTCGTAGAATACGGTTTCACACCCCCTGCATTCGAGAAGTGAATGATCGACACCGCCACTCATCGAATAGCCCCGACGGTCTTCCCATTCCCAAGATTTGTAGATGTGACCGTGAACCACGCAAACGCGCTCCCCGTCGCAGTGCGGGCAGTGAGCCTTAACCATCTTCTCTTCAATACCTGCCATGCCCCCCTCCCGCCTTGATGTGCTTCCAACAGCATCAACTGAATGGCCCACTCTCCAGACGACTGCCACTTTATCGGTACCCAAAGTAGCGGCTGCAACCCGAATCGCAAAAGGTGGCCCTCAAATACCCAACAAGACGGGCGTTCCAAGGAACTTCTCAAAGCCCTGCTCTCCGTCAGAGCAGCGACTGTCCCGGATAGCCATCACGGTTTCCGCGAGAACCCTCGTCAGCCCCCATCCGCCCCCAACGCCTCCACCAGCAGCCGCGCCTGCGGGGAAAGCTGGTCGAACCGCCGCAGGCAGATCGTCAGGTGCCGCAGCGCCCACGCATCCGTCAAGCCGATCACCCGGATCGGCAGGGTCGCCGCGCACCGCCGCGCCGCCATCTCCGGCACCACGCCAAGGCCGACGCCCTGGGCCGCCAGCCGGCAGACCGCATCGAAGCCGCCCATCCGGACGCGCAGTTTCAGCGTCCGCCCCATGCGCGCCGCGTGGCGCCGGATATGCTCCTGCAAGGCGCTGTGCCGGCCCAGGCCGACGAACTCCGCGTCCACGATCTCGCGGAACGCCACTTGCCGGAATGCGGCGGCCGGATGATCGGGAGGGGCCACGACCACCAGCCGGTCGATCCGGAACGGGCGGGTCTCCAGATCGCCGACATCGACGCCGTCCGCGACGATGCCGATATCCGCCAAGCCTTCCGCGACGCCCTCGACGATCCGGGGGCTCGGCTTCTCGTCCAGGTCGATATCGATATGCGGGTTGACAGCAAGGAAGCCCGCCAGCGAATCGGGCAGGAACTCGGCCACGGCCGCCGAATTCGCCCACAGCCGCACATGCCCCTTCAGCCCGCGCGCATAGGCGCCCAGCTCTCCCCGCATCCGCTCCATCTGCTCCAGCACCGTCCGGGCATGGAAAGCCAGGGCTTGGCCAGCGGGCGTCGTCCGCACGCCGCGCCGCCCGCGTTCGAGCAGCGGAACCCCCAGTTCCTCCTCCATCGCGCGGATTCGGGCGCTGGCAGACGCCAGGGCCAGACCGGCCTGTTCGGCCCCCCTGGTGATGTTGGAGGACTCCGCGACCCGCAGGAACAAGCGAAGGTCCGTCAGGTCGAAGCGCATGGGGGCACCCTCCGGGGCTGGACCGGCAGGCTTCGGCTCATCCGAAGGCTGCCACCGTGACTCCCACATTGCGGCGGATGCCTGAGACCGTCAATTTCGGCGCAAGGCCGCACAGGGCATACAGGACGCACCGGCCGCGCAGGCCGCGCACAGCCGGAGGACCCATGTTCACCACCACCATCGCCACCATCACCACCATCGGCACCATCATCGCCGCCATCGCCTTCCTGATCGCCGGCTTCGTGAAGGGAGTCATCGGGCTCGGCCTGCCAACGGTCGCCATCGGCCTGCTCGGTCTGGTCATGCCGCCCGCCGAAGCCGCGGCGTTGCTGGTGGTGCCGTCCCTGGTGACCAATGTCTGGCAACTGGCGGCGGGACCCAGCTTCAGGACGCTGCTTCGGCGGCTCTGGCCGATGCTGGTCGGCATCTGCATCGGGACCTGGGCCGCGACCCTGGCCGGCGCGGACCTGATGGCCGGCGGGGAAGCGGACCATGCGGCCGCCGCGCTGGGCATCGCCCTGCTGGCCTATGCGTGCTTCGGGCTTTCCCGGGCGCGGTTCACGGTTCCCGACGGGGTGGAAAGGCGGTTCTCGCTCCTGGTCGGCGCCGCCACCGGCGCGGTCACCGCCGCCACCGGCGTGTTCGTGATCCCGGCGGTTCCGTGGCTCCAGGCGCTGGAGCTTCGGCGGGACGATCTGGTCCAGGCGCTCGGCCTGTCCTTCCTGACCTCCACGGTCGCGATGGCGGCGGGGTTGGCGGAAGGCGGCGCGTTCGACGGGGCCGTGGCCGGGGCGTCGCTGCTGGCCCTGGTCCCGGCGCTTGCCGGAATGGCGCTCGGCCAGCGGGTGCGGACCCATGTGCGGCCCGAAACCTTCCGGCGCTGCTTCTTCCTGGGGTTGCTGGCGCTGGGCGGGCATCTGGCCTTGCGGCCGCTGCTTTGAAAACAAGCGGATTCTCCCGCCACGCCATGCCACGCGGCCAGCGGATGCGATCGTACCGACGGGAGATGTTCGGCTTGAATATAGTCAGGATTATAGGATAATAATCCACTACCTCTTCCGCGTCCCGAAAGGCCCCTGCCATGTCCGCCCCAGCCCCCGTCGAACCCACCTCCAAGCCCCGGCCGGCCGCATCCTCCCGTCCGCTGCTGACCCCGCGCCAGGAAGCTTTCTGCCACGCCATGGCCGGCGGCGTCGGCGGGGCGGAGGCGGCGCGGCAGGCGGGTTATTCGGCGAACGGCGCCAAGCAGCGGGGCGCCTTCCTGATGCGCCAGCCGGAAATCCGGGTGCGGATCGACGAGATCCGGGCAGCCCGGAGGGCCGAACATCAGGCACGCCTCGACCAAGCCGACCGGCAGGTGGCCCGCATCATCGAGGACGCCCTGGAGACGAAGCGCCTGGGGGTGGCCCTCCGCGCCGTCGAGTTCGGCCTGAAGCTGTGCGGCGTCATCCAGGACAAGCGGATCACCCACCATTATAACGGCTGCCTCGACAGCCGGCCCCATCCCGACGCCGATCTGGAAGGGCTCGCCGCCGACCCGGAGGAGGAACTCGACCCCCTCCGCTTCCGTCCCGGCTCCACGCGGGAGCCCATGGCGGAGGATGCCGGCAACGCCGCCATGATGACCGATGATGACCTTTCGGCACCTTCCGTACCGTCCACGCCCCCCGAGCTTTCCGCGCCCGCTCCGGCGAAGCCCGCCGACCCGGCACCGCAGGCGTCCCCGGAGCCCGGCGCGTCCCGATCCGCAGCCGCGCAGCCGGCGGCACCGTCCGGAAGGATGACCGATGATGACCTTGCGCGGGAGTTGGAGCTATTGACCTCCGACCTGTCCGCGCTCCTCGGCTCGACGTCGCTGGCCGGCTCCGTCCCGGCGTTCGGCCGGCCCCCGGGCGTCGTTTCCGGCGCCAAGTCGGGCAGCGTCCATCCCACCTTCCGCGCGCTCGCCGCCGCAGGGCCGAGCTTGTCGGACAGCCTCTGCGGCTGACCGGCTTTCCCCGCCACCGGATGCGCAACGGGGCAGCAAAGCGCACGCATAAGAGGATCGATTGCTGGAAAACTCCCTGAAAAGAATATAGCGTCGGATGACACGCAGCCTGGATGATGATCGCCCGACGCGCATCAGGTGTCGGTCCGCCATCCGTCCTGCCCACCGAAGGAACGTCCATGACTCCAACGACAACCGGTCTTCCCAAACCGCCGGACCTGCCGGAAATGGTCGATGACGTCCTCGATGCCGCCCGCAACCTGGATACCGCGCGGCTGGACGAGGCGACCGAGATCCTTGTCGCCCATCTGCGGCGCCAGTCGGACCCGCCGGACACGCCCCTCGTCAAGAGGGTTCTCGGGGAACTGCGGCGCTGGCGGCATTTCGGCGCCCTGCAACGGTTCGCCGACGCGATGATCCGGATGGGCTGCGACTCGCACCTCATATACCGCCAATACGCCCAGGCGCTGATCAACCGGGGGGAACTCATCCCCGCTCTCGACCTGCTGAAACGGCTGGAGGAACGCGCCCGGGACGACCGCGACGAGTATCCCGAGACATGCGGACTGCTCGGCCGCACCTACAAGCAGATCTTCGTCGAGGCCCGGGGCAGCCGGCTGGGCATGGGCGAGTCGGCGCTGGGCCAGTCCGTCGCGTGGTACAACAAGATCTACGAGGCCGATGCGGAGCGGGTCTGGCACGGCGTCAATGTGGTCGCCCTGCTGTGCCGCGCCGAGCGGGACGGCATCCGCATCCCGTTCGCGCCCGACGCCGCGCAGCTGGCCGCCCGCATCAGGGACCATATCGGCCGGCGCTGGACGGAGGTACTGCCCGCCTGGGACTACGCCACCGCCGCCGAGGCCTGCATCGCGCTGGAGGACTGGTCCGGGGCGGAACGCTGGCTCGGCAAGTACCTGGCCGCGCAGGACGTGGACGCCTTCGCCATCGCCGGCACCCTGCGCCAGCTTACGGAAGTCTGGGATCTGCGGATCGGCGGCGGGCCGGGCGGCGACCTGTTGCCCGTGCTCCAGGCAGAACTGCTCCGGCGCGAGAACGGCCGCATCAGCCTCGCGCCCGGTCAGGTGAAGGGCATGCAGGCGGCCGATTCAAGCACCTTCGAGCGCGTCCTGGGAAATACCGGCCTGACGACCTATCGATGGATGTGCATGGGGATCGAACGCGCGCGGGCGGTCGCCAGGATCCAATCTCACGATGGAAATCGCAACGGGACCGGCTTTCTCCTGCGCGGGGGCGACCTGCATGAGTCCTTCGGCGACGAGATGTTCCTGCTGACCAACTCCCATGTGGTGACTGATGATCCTATGGATACGGAGGCATCGAGCATCGACGAGGCCGAGATCAGTTTCGAGGCCCTGGCCGAGCCCGGCTTCACCGCTCCCCGATACTCGGCGACCGAAGTGGTCTGGAGTTCCCCTCCCGGGGATCTCGACGCCATCCTGTTGCGCCTGGACGAAACACCGGGAGGGGTCAAGCCTTGTCCGATCTCAAGGACACTGCCATTCCTGGAGGAGGGGCAGCGGGTCTACATCATCGGCCATCCCTCTGGCCGAGACTTGAGCTTCTCCATCCAGGACAACCGGCTGCTTGATCATGAAGGACCACCCGACGGGCGTCCAAGCCGGCCCGGCCGCTGCTTGCTGCATTACCGTGCTCCCACGGAGCGCGGAAGCTCCGGCAGTCCGGTGTTCTCCGCGCAAGCCTGGAGAGTCGTGGGGCTGCACCGTGCCGGCTTCGAGGAAACGAGCATGTTGAATGGAAAACGTGACACTTATGCCGCGAACGAAGGGGTCTGGATACAGTCGATCCGCGACGACGTAGTAAGGTCCGTGGAAGCCGGAACGGTGCGCCGATAACCGGGCAGCATCCGCCTGTACATCTTCGTATACGCTGTAAGCCCTCGCGTACAGCTTGGGCAAGCCCCTGATTGTTCGCAGACTTCCCCGCCTCTGGGCTCATTGCTCGGTGGCGGCGTAAACCTCCGCATACATCGCCAAGCCCCCAAGCCGCCCCGGAAAGCGCCGTAACACCGCGTTTTCCGGAGTGGCACGGCGTTTGCTGAATTCTGGTTAACGAAGACCGGTTCCGGGCCGGCGATCCAGGTCGCCCGCAGGTCCGCCCGGCCTTCCCGGAACACGGAACAAAGAAACAGAACAAAGATTCAGTCGGAGGAAACGTGGAAGCTTTCACCGAAAGCCTCAACGCCTTGAACGGCGTTGTCTGGGGTGTCCCCATGCTGGTGCTGATCCTGGGCACCGGCCTGTTCCTGCAAGTGCGGCTCAAGCTGATGCCGCTCGCCAAGATCGGTTACGGCGCCAGGCTCGTCTGGCAGGGCCGCAAGTCGGGCTCGGCAGAGGACGGCGAGATCAGCCCCTTCGCGGCCCTGATGACGGCGCTGGCCGCGACGGTCGGCACCGGCAACATCGCGGGCGTCGCGACCGCCATAGCCCTCGGCGGTCCGGGCGCCCTGTTCTGGATGTGGTGCACCGCGCTGGTCGGCATGGCGACCAAGTATGCCGAAGTCCTTCTGGCCGTCCATTACCGCGAGGTGGACGACAAGGGCGAGCATGTCGGCGGGCCGATGTACGCGATCAAGAACGGCCTCGGCCCCCGCTGGCGCTGGTTGGGCGTGGCCTTTGCGCTGACCGCCGGCTTCGCCGGCTTCGGCATCGGCAACATGGTTCAGGCCAACGCCATCGCCGGGGTCGCGGAGAACACCTTCGGCGTGCCGGTCTGGCTTACCGGCGTCGTCCTGACCGTTGTCACCGGCGCCGTCATCCTGGGCGGCATCAAGCGGATCGGCCGGGTGGCCGAGGCGCTGGTCCCGGCCATGTGCGTCAGCTACGTGATCTGCGCCCTGTTCGTCCTGGTGGTCTTCGCCGACCGGCTGCCCGAGGCGATCTCCCTGGTGTTCACCCACGCCTTCACCCCGGTCGCGGCCAGCGGCGGCTTCGCCGGTGCCGCAGTCTGGGCGGCCATGCGCTACGGCGTCGCCCGCGGCATCTTCTCCAACGAGGCGGGCCTCGGCACCGCCGGCATCGCCCAGGCGGCCGGCACCACGCGCAGCCCGGTCCGCTCGGCCCTGGTCGGCATGATGGGCACCTTCATCGACACCATCATCGTCTGCACCATGACCGGCCTGGCGATCGTCGTATCCGGCGTCTGGAACAGCGGCCAGTCCGGGGCGGTGCTCTCCTCGTCGGCGTTCGAGGCCGCGATGCCGGGGATCGGCCAGTATCTCCTGTCGGTCGAGCTCGCCGTCTTCGCCTTCACCACCATCCTGGGCTGGTCCTACTACGGCGAGAAATGCTGGGAATTCCTGGTCGGCACCAGGTCCGCCAAGCCCTACCGGATCTGCTGGACGCTGGCGGTGTTCCTCGGCGCCGTGGCGCAGCTCGACCTCGTCTGGCTGATCGCGGACACGCTGAACGCTTTCATGGCGATCCCCAACCTGATCTCGCTGCTGCTGCTCTCGCCCGTCATCGTGAAGCTGAGCCGGGAGTATTTCGTGCGGGAAAGCAACGGAAGCCTCGTCGCCGCGGAGTAGGCGCCCGCCCGCCTGACCCGTTGGGCGGGAACCTAGGCCGGGGCCTTGAGGCCGGGGAGCACCGACGGATAGTCGATCCGCCGGTAGAACCCCACGATCATGCTGTAGATGCCGAAGGCGAACAGGCCCACGGCGACGACGCCGAGCACCCAGGCGCCGTAGGGCTGTTCCTGAAGCATCTCCAGCGCCTTCCCCAGACCGCCCGATTCGGACGAGTCGACCTGCCAGGCGGCGGTCAGGAAGAAGACGCCGATGATCAGGAAGACGACGCCCTTGGCGCCGAGGCCGACGCGACCGATCGGGCAGATCATCTCCATCGTCCTGGGATCGGCCTTCAGGAAACGGCGGAAGGTCGCCTTCCAGGCTTTCACGAAATGCCCGGCGGCGGCCCCCAGGACCGCGACCCCGACGGCACCGACCAGCCAGCGCCCGAAGGGCTGGGACAGCAGCCAGGCGGTCCAGTCCCGGGCTCCGTCGCCGCTGTCTCCCGATCCCGGCCCCTGCAGGCCCAGCACCAGCGAAATGGCGAAGAAGGCGAGCGAGACGTGGATCGCCCCGCTCGCCAGCAGGCCGCCCCGCACCACAATCCCCTTGGCGTCGGCGCCGTGCCCGTCCAGGTCGAGCCAGGCCTGGGCGATGCGCCAGACCGCGTGGCCGACGAGGCCGAGTGCCACGACCGCCAGTAGCGCCTTGCCGAAGGGCTGCAGCAGGATCTCGCGCAGGACCCCTTTGGTGTCGGTCAGCTGGCCTGCGCCCAACGCGGCCATCATGGCGAACCAGCCGACCAGCACATAGACGACGCCGCGGGCTCCGTAGCCGAGACGCGCCAGGGACTCGAAACGACACACGTTGCCCATCACGGCGTTTCCCCGAAGTTGTCGTCGCCCGGCCGGCCCGATGCCGCCGGGATCCAGGAAGTCGCGCCCGTGCGCGGGCTCAGTCGTCGACCGTCGTCTTGCGCTCGGTCGTCACCGAGTCCGAATAGGTGCCCGGAGTCGTCGTGGTCGTCGTCCGCTCCGTCACCGTGTCGTCCGAACCGCAGGCGGCCAGGAGCACCGGGAGGGCCAGGGCGGCAAGGACTATCTTCATGGTACGCATGGATTGCATTCCCCTAAAGTTGGCTTCAATCCATCAACCAGGAAGCTCGGCGATCGTTGCGCATAAGGGGTGAAATCGAAAGTCGTACGACCTGAGGCTCACCGGCCCGCGGTCCCGGCCGGCCGGCGGAACTCGGTCGCGAAGACGGCCAGCGCGACGAGACCCAGAATGCCGCCGGCCAGCATCGACGTCCACCAGCCGCCATGGTGGTAGGTCAGGGTGGCCACCGCCGAACCGCCGGCCCCCAGCACGAAGACGATGGTCATGTAGATGGCGTTCATCCGGCCGCGGGCGTCGCCGGGCAGGGAGTAGATCACGCGCTGGCCCAGCACCTGGTTCACCTGCGTCGCCGCGTCGAGCGTCACCGCGAAGAAGACCAGCGCCGCCAGCGAGGGGATCGCCGCGGCCCATCCCGACAGCACGCAGCTGAGCGTCACCGTGGCGAGCGCCGCCGCCGTGCCGGCCCTGACATGGCCGCGGTCGCCGAGCCGGCCGGCCAGCGGCGCCGCCAGCGCGCCGCCGGCTCCCGCCAGGGCGAACAGCGCGATGCCCTTCTGGCCGTAGCCGAAGCTGCGGGCCAGCATCAGCGGGGCCGCCGTCCAGAAGATGTTGAAGACCGCGAACAGGATCCCCTGGTAGACGGCGCGGCGCTGGAGCGCCGGCGTCGTGACGAGGATGCGCCACAGCGACCGGAGCATCCGGCCATAGTCGCCGGACTCCGTCCGCCGCGCTTCGGCCCGGGAAAGCTTCGGAAGCGCCTTCGCCAGCCATCCCGCCAGCAGCAGCATCAGTCCGGCCGACACCCAGAACACGGCGCGCCAGCCGAACATGTCGGCGAGCAGGCTGGCGGCCGGCCGGGCCAGCATGATCCCGGCCAGCAGACCCGCCATGATGTTCCCGATGGTGCGCCCGCGCCGTTCCTCCGGCGCCAGGGACGCCGCGAACGGCACGATCACCTGGGCTCCCGCCGAACAGAAGCCGACGGCGACCGCCGCCACCAGGAAGACCGGGGCCGACGAGGAGAGGCCGACGCCGGCCAGCGCCGCAGCCGCGCACAGCAGGGTGGTGAGGATCAGGCGCCGGTTCTCGACCCGATCGGCCAGCGGGACGATCAGCAGCAGCCCGGCTCCGTAGCCGAGCTGGGTGAGGGTGACGATCATCCCGGACAGGTTGCCGCTCAGGCTAAGCTCCGGCGCGATCAGGTCGATCAGCGGCTGCGCGTAATACAGGTTGGCGACCATGGCGCCGCAGGCCACCGCGCAGGCGGCCGTCAGCGCCGGGGAGAGGCCGTGGCCGGCTCCCTCCACAGCGGCGGTGGCAGTGCTCATGCCTTCAGGTGCGGGGCGATCAGGACCAGGTCCGCCGCGGACAGGCGGTCGGATGCCGTGTTCGCCTGGTGCCAGTAGGGATAGAGCAGGGGCGGCCGGCTGACCTCCTCCAGCCGGGCGCATTCGTCGGCGCTCAGGGTGAGTTCGGTCGCCTTGAGGTTGTCGGCGAGCTGTTCGTCGGTCCGCGCGCCGATCACCGCCGACGCGACGCCCGGCCTGCCGATCAGCCATGCCAGGGCGACCTGGGCGGCCGAGACGCCGCGCGCCTCCGCGATCTCCACCAGCACCTCAACGATGTCGTGGAGCTTGTCCAGGTCGCGCACCGGCGGCTCGCGCCAGTCGTTGGCCTTGCGCGTGCCCTCCGGCTCAGGCCGGCCGCGACGGTACTTCCCGGAGAGCAGTCCCCCCGCCAGCGGCGACCAGACGAGGATGCCGACACCCTGGTCCACCGCGATCGGTGCCAGCTCGTACTCCGCCTCCCGGGCCTGGAGCGTGTAATGGATCTGCTGCGAAACGGGGCGGACGAACCCGTCCCGCTCCGAGATCCCCAGGGCCTTCATCAGGTGCCAGCCGGAGAAGTTGGACACGCCGACGTATCGGACCTTGCCCGACCGGACGAGGTCGTCGAGCGCCGCCAGGGTCTCCTCCAGCGGGGTCAGGCCGTCCCACTCGTGGAGCTGGTAGAGGTCGATGTAGTCGGTCTTCAGCCGCCGGAGGCTCGCCTCGCAGGCGCGGACCAGATGGTGGCGGGACAGGCCCCGGTCGTTGGGGTCCGTTCCCATGGGAAAGCGCGCCTTCGTGGCGATCAGCAGGCGGTCCCGCCGGTCCGCGACGGCTTCTCCCAGGATCTCCTCGGACAGGCCGGTCGAATAGACGTCGGCCGTATCATAAAGGTTGATCCCGGCATCCAGGCACATGTCGATCTGGCGGCGGGCGCCGGCCGGATCGGTGTTGCCGGTCTTGGCGAAGCTGCCCTTGCCGCCGAAGGTCATGGTGCCGAGCGTCAACGCCGACACCTTGAGGCCGGATCGGCCGAGTTGACGATAGTCCATCTGGTGGGTTCCTCGCAGGATCGGAAAGGGGGCGGTCGGGGTCGAAAACGTCAGGTCGCTTTCTGCCCGGCCGGAGTATCGACGAAGGCCTTGAAGGATCGCCGGACGATGGCCGGGTCCAGGCCCTGGGCGATGACGACGATCCGCGTGCCCGGAATGCCGTCGGGCCAGGCGTCGAGGTGAACCGGCTTGTGGATCAGATGTTGCACTCCCTGGACGACGACGGGGGTGTCCACCCCCCGGATCGACAGCAGTCCCTTGAGGCGAAGCACTTCCGTGCCGTGGCGGTTGAGCAGCATCGACAGCCAGAGCCCGAAGCGGGCCCAGTCCAACGGCTTCTCCGCCGTCAGCAGGAACGCCCGCACGTCATCGTGGCGGTTCACGTCCGGGCGGTCATGGTGATGGTGATGGTGTTCCAGGGATTCGGAAGCCAGCCAGCGCGCGACTTCGCTCCGGCGGGCACTGGCGTCGTGGATGTCGCCGAGGAACAGGGAAGCCTCGGGCGTCCGGGATTCGTCGAGCCGGTGGATATCGGCGGCGGGGTTCAGCGCGGCCAGCCTGCGCTCGACCAGATCCACCGTCCCGGCGTCCGCCAGATCGGTCTTGGACAGGACGAGCCGGTCCGCGACCGCCGCCTGCCGCACCGATTCCGGATGGGCGTCGAGGTTCCGCGCGCCGTTGACGGCATCCACCACCGTCACGATGTTGCCGATCCGGAAGTGATGGCGCAGCGCCGGGTCGGCCACCAGGGTGGCCACGATCGGCGCAGGGTCGGCCAGCCCCGTCGTTTCCAGGATCAGCCGGGTGAAAGCCGGCACCCGCCCGGCGGCCCGCCGCTGGTCCAGGTCCAGGAGCGCCTCCTTCAGGTCGCCGCGGATGGTGCAGCAGATGCATCCGCTCTTCAGGAGGACGACGTCCTCGTCCACCTCCTCGACCAGGAAATGGTCGATGCCGATCTCGCCGAACTCGTTGATCAGCACCGCCGAGTCCTTCAGGTCCGGCTGCGTGAGCAGGCGCTTCAGCAGCGAGGTCTTGCCCGAGCCGAGGAAGCCGGTGAGGATGTTCACCGTCACCGGCGGCAGCCCTACATGGGGCACGGCGTCAGCCATGGCTTCCGGCGCGCTGCCGGGCCTCCATCGCCTCGATCACCGCCGGGTCGAGCGGGTCGCAGGCCCGTCCCGTGAGCCGTTCGGCCTCGGCCCAGATGCCGCCGAACTGGTCGACCACCGCGGACTTCCCGGTCCGGCCGGTCAGGGTGAAGCGGTTCGCCCATTCCGTCAGCTTGAGCCCGTAGAGGCCCAGCACCTCGTTGGCGATTTGAGCGCGCCGCCTCCGTTCGGCGGTGGGGGAGAGTGCCGTGCCTTCCCCCAGGCCGTCGGTCCAGTGATCGGCGGCCCCGAACGTTCCGCATAGCCCGCACATGGCGTTCATCGCCTCCGGTGTCGGCGTGGCGTCACGACTGGGGCCGTGCGGAACCCGACTTCGGGAATCTCCGGGCGAAGTCCTCGGCGATCTCCTCCATCGTGACGAACCGGACGCCGTCGTGACCTTTAAGGTAGTCGAACAGGCGCTGGTGCATCTGGAGCACGTGCGGCTTGCCAGAGACGTCGGGATGGATGGTCAGCGGGAAGACCGCGTAGTCGTAGTTCTCGTACACCCAGTCGAACTGGTCGCGCCACATCTGCTCGATGTCGTGCGGATTGACGAAACCGTGGCTGTTCGGCGACGCCTTGATGAACATCATCGGCGGCAGGTCGTCCAGGTACCAGGAGGCCGGGATCTCGATCAGGTCGGTCTCCTCGCCCGGAACATAGGGTTTCATCCAGGCTGACGGATGCTGGGAATAGTCGATCTTGGTCCACTGGTCGCCGACCGTCACGTAATAGGGATGGTGGTCGTTGTGCATCAGCGAGTGATCGTACTTGATGCCCTTCTTCAGGAGCAGCTCGTTGGTCTTGGAGCCGAACTCCCACCAGGGAGCCACATAGCCGCGCGGCGGCTTGCCCGACAGTTCGGCGAT
The DNA here is from genome assembly GCF_016765655.2 of Skermanella mucosa. NCBI lineage: Bacteria > Pseudomonadati > Pseudomonadota > Alphaproteobacteria > Rhodospirillales > Azospirillaceae > Skermanella > Skermanella mucosa. Next base: position 4,001,567 of record NZ_CP086106.1, on the reverse strand, counting down.
CAGGTCGACGCATTTGTCGAAGATCGCTTCCTCCTGCACGGGAGTCATGGCGATGGGGTTCTCATGGCTGTAGCCGTGCATCCCGACCTCGTGGCCGGCGTCGGCGACCGCTTTCATCTGGTCCCGGAAAGTCTCGATCGAGTGGCCGGGCATGAACCAGGTCGTCCTGATCCCCCATTTCTCGAACATGCGCAGCAGCCGCATGCTTCCGACCCGCCCGGCGAACACGCCGCGGGAGATGTCGCAGGGGCTGTCCTCGCCGCCGTAGGACCCGAGCCATCCCGCGACCGCGTCCACGTCGACCCCGTAGGATACCAGTATTTCTTTCGCCATGTTTCTTCTCCCCTGTCTGTGGGTTCCGCCGGATCAGTTGCCGTGAAGCTCCATCCGCCGGCGGATGGTGGATGGGTCCGCACCGGACCCGAGCAGCAGCGCCAGCAGGATCCGCGCCTTGATGCCGCTCAGGTCGCCGCAGAAGATCGCCCCGGCGGACGCCAGGTCCGATCCTCCGCCGGCTCCGTAGATCGGCTCGACCCTCCCCTGGGGAGAGCGGGAGGTCACGGCCACGGGGATTCCCCGTCCGATCGCCTCGATCGCCGCCTCGGTGACCGCGGGCGTGGCGTTGCCCCGGCCGAAGGCTTCCAGGACAAGGCCGCGAGCGCCGTTCTCCAGCGCCGCCCTGACGAACGCCGCGTCGGACCCCATGACCAGCTTGATCAGGTCGACCCGCGGCTCGATCCGGCCGGTTTCGACGGGGCCGCGGCGGATGGTCCTGCGCTGCAGCCTGACCCGGCCGGCGTCGATCTCGCCGAGCTTGCCGTGCTCCGACGAGGCGAAGGTCCCGACCCGTGACGCATGTACCTTCGTGGCGTCCCGCGCCGCGTGGATTTCCTGACCGAACACGATCAGGGCGCCCAGTCCGCGGGCATCCGGACAGGCGGCGACCCGGATCGAGTCCGCCAGGTTCCTCGGCCCGTCGGAGTCCGGCTCGTCGGCATGCAGCTGCGCCCCGGTGAAGACGACCGGCTTCTCCGTATCGAGCAGGAGGTCCGCGAGATAGGCGCTTTCCTCCATGGTGTCGGTTCCATGGGTGACGACCACGCCGGCGATTTCCGGGTCGGACACAAGGACGCCGATGCGCTGGACCAGCTCGAAGGCGGTCGGCAGGTCGATCCGGTAGCTTCCGAGGTTGGAGAATTCCTCCGCCGCGACCGCCACGTCGGGGGCGAGGGGACCGAGCGTCGAGACGAGCTCTTCGCCCGCCACGTTGCTCACCACGGACTCATGCTCGGCGCTGTAACGCGACGCGATGGTTCCGCCGGTGCTGAGAACGACGATACGTGTCACTGGACTCCTTCCCCGTTTGGCTCGCCCCGTTGGGCTCGATTGCGGATTGGGTCGGGACGGGAAGTGCCTGTCCCAGGCCGCTTCCCCCATAGCAACACCCTGTCCCGGCCCTTGGGTCCACCCCGGCCGCCTCTTGTGGCACCGGGGTCGCGAGAAAGAAGCGCCAGGCAGATCGCAGAGAAATTAGTTTAATGAGTCACAATTTATAGCTAACGTTTGGTTAACGATCTGGGGCGCACTCTTCAGGATCGCTCACGGAGGTCATGCTCAGCATAGGGGTCGCTCAGATGCCTTTCACTGGAGACATCGCCACCAGCAAGGAACACGCCGGCGCGCGGCGCATCCTGGTCTGTGAGGACAACCACCTGATCGCCATGGGGTTGGCATCCATCCTGACCAGGGAAGGCTACACCGTCCTGGGGCCGGTCGACACCGGCGAGGAAGCGCTTCGTACGGCGTTCCAGGACCTGCCGGACCTTGTGCTGCTAGACATCGGGCTGGCAAGCGCCGTCGACGGCATATCGGTGGCGGCCGAACTGCATCCGATGGGGGTGAGCATCATTTTCGTCACCTCCGACTACCAGAGAGCGGCCCTGGACGGGCGGGAATACGCATCGGACGTCTTGATCAAGCCCGTGCGAGTCAGTGCGGTCCTGAACTCCGTGGCCGCCACTCTCGCCAAGAGACCGCCGCAGGAGAAGCGCAAAGCCGCCCTGGCCGCATCCTGATCCCCGCGGGAGCGACTCCCGGTGACGGCGGCCGCAGGAGTCTTTATGGTCTCGGCGGAAGTCCACTGCCCAGGTGCCGCCTTGCCCAGGATCGAACTGAATGCGCCGGTGACGGTCTGCTACACCTTGGCCGCCGTCGCGGCCACTATCCTGCCGATCCAGGGAAGACTGGCGGTCCATGGGCCGATCCGTCCGTGGGACGGCGACTTTCTCCTTTCCCTGCTGACATGGACGCTGGCCCATGGCGGCATGACCCACCTGCTGTCGAACTTCGTGGTGATCCTGCTGACCGGCCCGCTGCTGGAGGATCGTTTCGGCTCCTTCAAGATGCTGGCCGTGCTGGTCACGGCGTCGGTGTCGGTCGGGCTGGCCCAATGCATCCTCGACCCGAGGGGTGCTTTGATCGGCGCCAGCGGCACGGTTTTCTGCCTGATCATGCTGACGGCCATGCTGGCCGGGCGGTCCGGCACGATCCCGCTCACCGTGCTGCTGGTGGCCGCCCTCTATCTCGGCCGCGAGGTGATGGCGCTGTTCGCGGACGACGGCATCTCGCAGACGGCGCACATCCTGGGCGGGGTGCTCGGCGTGGTCCTGGGGGTCGTGATGCGCGCCAACTCCTCCGGGGCTCCGCGCCATCCGGCCTCCCGCCGATCCTGACGCTTGCCGCCGGGACGCCGGCCGCTCACCGCGCCAGGAAGGCCTTGACCGGCTCCAGGGTGGCGGCGGGGGCTTCCTCCTGGGGGACATGGCCGATGCCGGGCAGGCGCACCAGCGTGCCGTGGGGCAGGGCCCGTAGATAATCCTCGGCGTTGGCGACCGGAATGAGGGCGTCCTTCTCGCCCCACAGCAGCAGGGTCGGAGCCTCTATGCGCCGCAGCAGGGGCACGGGGTCCTCGCGGACCGCCTGCTCCATCCGGGCGATCAGCGCGTCCCGGACGCCGGGAGCCCGGATCAGGTCGTGATAGCGGTCGAGATAGGCATCCGTCATCCGCGCCGGATCGCCGTAGGCCGGCGCCAGGTTCATCCTCAGGAACACCCGGGGCAGGGTGTAGCGCATCAGCTTCATGGGGAGGGGCACTTCCGTCCGGCGCCCATATTCCTCACCGGGGCTGGCGAAACCGTCGGGAGAGATCAGCACGAGCTTCTCGACCCGGCCGGGGTTCCGGGCGGCGAAGTTCCAGGCGACCCGTCCGCCCATGGAATTGCCGACCAGGCTCGCCCGGTCGATCCCCATCCCGTCCATCAGGGCCTGCAGGATCTCCACGCTGCGTCCGACCGTGTAGTCTCCCGTCGGGTCCGGCTCCGACAGGCCGGAACCGGGGAGGTCGAAGCGGACAACCCGGTAATCGGTGGACAAGCCGCCGGCCCATGCCTCCCAGGTGTGCAGGCTCGACCCGAAGCCGTGGATCAGGATCACCGCCGGGGCCTGCCGCGGGCCGGTGTCGCGCACATGCAGGCGCAGTCCCGCTACGTCCACCATGTCCGTCGGTGCGTCGAGATACCGGGATTCCAGCTCTTCCCTGGATTTGTCGGGTGTCCACAGCCACAGGCCGAGTCCGACCAGGGCGGCAATCAGGATGGCCGCCGCAGCCCAGGCGAAGCTTCCGGGTCCGGGGAAACTCATGTGCCGCAGCGATCTTCCGGGCAGGCGCCCGTGGATGACGGCAGCGGGCGCAGTCGCAGGAAGAGTTGGTAGCCTCGTTCCAGCGCCCAGGTCATGCCGGGCAGGCGCGCCAGGGATCCCAGAACCCGGAAGCCGGGAATCAAGGACCAGAGGGCGGTGAAAGCCGCGGCGCCCGAAACCAGCGTGCCGTCCGCGCGGCGGAGATGGAAACGGGCGAGAGCCGCCTCCTGGGAGATCCCGTCCCGGGCCGGGTCGACCGGCTCCCGGCGCAGATCATGCCAGCGGACGCGCCCTGCCGCGTCGCGCCGGCGATAGAAGGCGATCTCCCGGGAGCAGATCGGGCAGGCGCCGTCATAGTAGACGGTCGCGGCGGGAGGGGATAAGCGTGGCGCGTCCATGGCAATGACATGGGCGCCCGCAGGCCGCCGACCAGGGAGAGTGCCACCGATGATCGCTGCGGACGGACCCGTTCGGTATCCGGTATCCTCGATGGTCCAAGTTCCGGAAGGGCGACCGCGAACCCGGACCTCGCGAAGAACAAGATGATCGGAGGAACACCCATGGCAACCGAACTGGCCTACCAATCCGGCTTCGGCAACGGTTTCGAATCCGAAGCGCTGCCCGGCGCCCTGCCGGTCGGCCGCAACTCGCCGCAGCGGTGCGCCTACGGCCTCTACGCGGAGCAGCTCAGCGGCTCGCCCTTCACGGCGCCGCGGGCGTCCAACGAGCGCTCCTGGCTGTACCGCATCCGGCCGACCGTCGCCAACTGGGGCCGGTTCGCCAGGGCTGACGCCGGGCTGTGGCGGACGGCGCCCTGCGTCGAGGTCGAGATCCCGCCGGCACCGATGCGCTGGGACCCGGTGCCGATCCCCTCGGAGCCGCTCTGCCTCGTGGAGGGCGTACGGACCATCACCACCGCGGGCGACGCCGGCAGCCAGACCGGCATGGCGGCCCACGTCTATCTCGCCACCCGTTCGATGAAGGACGAGTATTTCTACAATGCCGACGGCGAGATGCTGTTCGTGCCCCAGCAGGGAGGGTTGCGGCTGCGCACCGAGTTCGGCACCATCGACATCGAGCCCGGCGAGATCGCGGTGATCCCGCGCGGCGTGAAGTTCAAGGCCGAACTGCGGGATGGCCCGGCCCGCGGCTATCTGTGCGAGAACTATGGCGGCGGCCTGACGCTGCCGGAGCGCGGCCCGATCGGCGCCAATTGCCTCGCCAACCCGAGGGACTTCCTCACCCCCGTCGCCGCCTATGAGGACCGCGACGCGCCGTCGACGCTGACCGTGAAATGGGGCGGTTCGCTGTGGGTGACGGAGATCGCCCACTCGCCGCTCGACGTGGTCGCGTGGCACGGAAATTATGCGCCCTTCAAATACGACCTGCGGCGCTACTCGCCGGTCGGCCCCGTCCTGTTCGACCACGCCGACCCCTCGATCTTCACCGTGCTGACATCGCCCTCGGAAACGCCGGGCACCGCGAACATCGACTTCGTCATCTTTCCCGAGCGCTGGATGGTGGCCGAGAACACCTTCCGGCCGCCCTGGTACCACATGAACGTCATGAGCGAGTTCATGGGGCTGATCCATGGCGTCTATGACGCGAAGACCGGGGGCGGCTTCGTGCCGGGCGGCTTCTCGCTGCACAACATGATGCTGCCGCACGGCCCCGACAGGGACGCCTTCGAGAAGGCGAGCAACGCCGAGCTCAAGCCGCACAAGCTGGAAGGCACCCTGGCCTTCATGTTCGAGACGCGCTTCCCGCAGCGGGTGACGGCCTACGCCGCCGGGCTGGAGCAACTCCAGCAGGACTACGGCACCTATGGAACGCGGCTGCGCAAGCATTTCGATCCCGGGCGCCGCTGAGGAGGAAACCGCATGCATCCCAACGATCCCTTCCTCAAGTCCTTCGTGACGGTGGCGCCGGGCAGCCATTTTCCGATCCAGAACCTGCCCTTCGGGGTGTTCTCGACCGACGCCGTCCCGGCGCCCCGGGTCGGCGTCGCGATCGGCGACCGGATCCTCGACCTGGCGCTGCTGGAGGAGGCCGGCTTGCTGCAAGCTGGCTCCGGCGCCGTCGGGGTGTTCGCCCGGCCGAGCCTGAACCCTTTCATCGCGCTGGGGCATGATGCCTGGCGCCGGGTGCGGGCACGGGTCGGCGAGTTGCTGCGCCTTGACATCCCGACCCTGCGGGACGATCCGGCATTGCGCGCCCGCGCCCTGGTGCCGATGGCCGGTGCGCGCCTCCACCTGCCGGTCGAAGTCGGCGATTACACGGATTTCTATTCGTCGAAGGAACACGCCACCAATGTCGGGTCGATGTTTCGGGACCCGAAGAATGCGCTGCTGCCCAACTGGCTGCACCTGCCGGTCGGGTACAACGGCCGGGTCAGCTCGGTGGTGGTCAGCGGCACGCCGGTGCGCCGTCCCAACGGCCAGACCAAGGCGCCGGCCGACGAGAGGCCCGGCTTCGGGCCGAGCCGCAAGCTCGACTTCGAACTGGAGACCGCCTTCATCGTCGGCCAGGGCAACGACCTGGGCGAGCCGATCCCCGTGGGCGAGGCGGAGAGGCATATCTTCGGCATGGTGCTGATGAACGACTGGAGCGCCCGCGACATCCAGCAGTGGGAATACGTGCCGCTCGGGCCGTTCAACGCCAAGAGCTTCGCGACCTCGATCTCGCCCTGGGTGGTGACGCTGGACGCCCTGGAGCCGTTCCGGGTGGCCGGCCCGCCCCAGGACCCGGAGCCGCTGCCCTATCTCCGCCAGATCGGGAAGGCGTCGATCGACCTCCACCTGGAGGTGGCGTTGCGGCCGGACGGACGTGCCGACCCCACCACGGTCTGCCGGACGAACTTCAGTCACCTGTACTGGAGCATGGCGCAGCAACTCGCCCATCACACGGTATCGGGGTGCAACACCCGCGTGGGCGACCTGATGGGCTCCGGCACGATCAGCGGCCCGGAGCCGGACAGCCTCGGCAGCCTGCTGGAACTCACCTGGAACGGCCGGAACCCGCTCGTTTTGGCGGGAGGCGGCGAGCGCACGTTCCTGGAGGACGGGGACGAGGTGACCATCACCGGCTGGTGCCAGGGAGACGGCTACCGCGTGGGCTTCGGCCAGGTCACGGGGCGGGTGACGCCGGCCCTCAGCTGACGCCGGCGGCCATCCAGCGGGTCCGGACGTTTTCCGGCCAGCGGCTCGCGATGAAGGCCAGCACCGCCCGGATCTCCTCGTCGGACAGCGTGCCGCCGAACGCGGGCATGTCGCTCTCGTAGCCGGGAGGGGCGTACGCGGCCATGCCGTCCTTGACGATGCCGAAAAGCGTTTCGGCGGGATGGTGCCAGGTATGGCCGGAGACGTCGTGGGGCGGGGCGGGCAGCCTGCCGTCGGGCTTCCGCTCCCGCCAGTCCGGCTGACCCTCCAGAGCGGCGCCGTGGCAGGATGCGCAGTTCGCCGCGTAGACGGTCTTGCCGAGGGCTACCTGGGCGGCGTCGCCCGGATCGATCCGGGCGCCTCCTTGGGAGAGCATCCAGGCGGCCAAGCCGCCAGCGAGGAGCACCAGCGCGGCGACCAGCGCCGTCTTCCGGCCCAGGACGGTCGGGACAGGCATGGCGGTTTTCCTCCGAAGGCAGGTGCCGGTTCAGGCGACGCGGATAGTGCTCATCATCCCCGCGGCCTGATGTTCGAGGATATGGCAGTGGAACATCCAGTCGCCCGGATTGTCGGCGACGAAGGCGATCTCCACGCGTTCGCGCGGGGCCAGCAGGACGGTGTCCTGCCATTCCTTGAAGCGGGTCGGCCTGCCGTTCCGCGACAGCACCCGGAAGGTGTGGCCGTGCAGGTGCATCGGATGGTGCCACGCCGTGTCGTTGGCCATGGCGATCACGCAGGTTCGGCCGCGCTGGATCGTGAAAATGGGGTCCATGACATGTCCGGAAGCTTCGCCGCCGTGCCGGTCGGCGCCGCCGGCGGCAACCCCGTTGATCGCCCAGGCCATGCCCTGGCGCAGCAGGGTCCGCATGTCCGTCATCCGCCCGTCCACCAGGGCGCCGGCCATGCTTCCCATCATGCCGCCGCCCAGCGTCACCTGGTGGCGGACCGCGGCGGAGAGGTCCGGCTCCGCCACCGGGTTCGCCGGCAAGCGGATCGGCGTTTCCGGCGGCCGGTCGCGCAGACGGTCCGGCCCGTAGCCGAGGTCCAGCAGCCGATAGGCGAGGCGGGGATGGAAGTCGTCGATGACGGCGGCCCGCTCCCCGGGAGCGCCGGCCATGTCGAGGACGAGATCCATGCGCATCGCGGGTGCCAGGAGGATGCGGCCGTCCTCCGGTTCGTGCGGTTCGACCGGATGGCCGTCGATGGCGATCACCACCGGCCGGTGCCCCTGGAAGCGCAGCCCGAAGATCCGGGCGTTGGCTGCATTGACCAGACGCAGCCGGACCCGTTCGCCAGCCCGCACCGGCACCTCGTCGAGCACGCGGCCGTTGACCGTGACGGTGTTCCCGACCCGGCCGCCATGGCTCATGTCCATCATGGCGCCGAAGTCATTGCTGATCGAAGCGTCTCCCCTCAGCCGCCAGTCGCCCAGCACCCAGCAGAGATCGCGGTTGACCGGGACCGGTTCGCGCTCCTCGACGATGAGCGCGCCGTGAAGGCCGCGGCCGACCTGTTCATGGCTCCGCTGGTGCGGGTGGTACCAGAAGGTCCCGGCATCCACGGCATCGAACTCGTAGGTGAAGGTCTCGAAGGGACCGATCGGGCGCTGCGTCAGGTGCGGCACCCCATCCATGGCGTTGGGGACGCGGAGCCCGTGCCAGTGGACGGTCGTCTCCTCCGCCAGCCGGTTGGTCACTTCGATACGAAGGCGGTCGCCCTGGCGGACGCGGATCTGGGGGCCGGGCACCTGCCCGTCATAGGCCCATACGGTCGTCTCGGGGTGGGCGTCGCCGACCATCCGGATCCTGGCGGGACCGGGACTCAGGGTGTGGGTTGCCCCAAAGGCCGCCGCGGGGCGCAGGATCGGGGGGAAAGCCAAGGCCGCGCCGGCGGCGGCGCCTGCGAGAAGCAGCCATCGGCGCGTGACCGGCCGGACCAGCGGGTTCTGGCTCATGATGTCCCTTGCCTCATCGCCGCAGGCCATCGAGCCAGCGTTGCCTGACGGTGGAGAGCCGGTCCGGAGGCCCGGCCAGGAGACTGCGCGCAACGCTCCGGACGATCTCCCTGTCCGTCTCCCCGGTCACGTACTCGACGGGGGATTTGCCGTCGACGCGGGCAAACATGAGGGCAGGGAGCAGGGCCGCGCACCGGCTCTCGAAACCCCCGGCGTCCTCCCAGGTCACATGGGGCAGGTAGGCGCCAATCATCCGGTCGAATGCGTCCATCAGCGGGCCGGTGCAGTCGCGGACGGGAAGGCATTTCAGGAGCAGATGGTTCAGGCAGAAGGCCAGGTCGAACGCCGGGTCGCCGTACCAGGCGCATTCCGCGTCGAGGAACACGGGGCCTTCGGGACCGGCCAGGATGTTCTTGGGACTGACGTCCCCGTGGACCAGCGCCAGCCTGGTGGTTCCGGTCGTCGCGGCGATCGCTTCCAGCCGGCCGGCAAGGTCCGGGTGACGGCGGGCGGTCGCCAGCAGATAGGGTTCCAGGCGGAGCGCGTGGAACGAAGCGTCGGTCGCGAAGGCCGCGGCGGTGCGGTCGTCTCCGGCCGTTCCGGCATGGATCGCGCCCAGGATCCCGCCGACCGCCGCCGCAAAGTCGGCATCGACCTTCCCCCGGAGCAGCAGGGCCTTCCACAGGGGATAACGATCCGCCGGGAGGAACGCCATGGCGAACATGTTGCCGTCGGCGTGCCGTCCGATCAGCGGCGGCACCGCCGCCGGCGCTATCTCCCGCACCCTCTCGAACCAGGCGTATTCGTAGCCGTTGCGCTCGATGGGGGCGGTCCAGTGGGCCGCCACCCGAAGCGTCGGAAGCGCCCGCTTGATGCAGAGGGCGCGCCCGTCCGCCTCGACGAACCAGATGTCGGAGGACACGCCGCCCGTCAGCGGATGGGCGCGGAGGTCCCGCCCCTGGATGCCCAGGTCGGCGAGGAACCGGCGCATGTCGTCGGGAAGGCCGGCTTCCGGGGCCGTCATGGTCCCCTCTGTCCGGCCAGGAAGCGCGCACCGGCATAGCCCACGGCCGGGTCCTCGGCGATCCGCAGGAGCTGGTTGTATTTCTCCAGCCGCTCGGTGTTGCGGACCGAGCCGATCTTGATCTGTCCGCCGACCGCACCCACGGCCAGGTCCGACATGAAGCTGTCGCCCGTCTCCCCCGACCGGGCGGAGACCACGGTCGAATAGCCGCCGGCCCGCGCGGTCGCGATCGCCTCCAGGGTGCCGGTCAGGGTTCCGTTCTGGTTGAGCTTGATCAGCACGCTGTTGGCGGCACCGGCGGCCATGCCGCGCCGGATGCGCTCCGGGTTGGTGCTGAACAGATCGTCCCCGACCACCTGGATGCTGGACAGCCGGCGGGTCAGTTCCGGCCAATGGTCCCAGTCCTCGTCGTGCAGGCCGTCCTCCACCGACACGATCGGGAATCGCCCGATCCATCCCGCTATCGTGTCGATCATGCCGGCGCTGTCCAGGGAGCGCCCTTCGCGGGAGAAGGCGTAGGAACCGTCGGCCCCGAGAAGCGACGTCGCCGCCACGTCGATGGCGATCCCGATGTCATGGCCGGGCGTCAGGCCCGCGCGCTCGATCGCCTCCACCATCAATTTAAGCGCGATCTCGGCGGAGGGGCATCCCGGGCTCAGCCCCCCCTCGTCGGCGAGGAGCACGGGGGCGCCATAGCGGTCCACGACTTCCTCGGCGGCGGCACGCACCCGGACGATGTCGTGGAGCGCCGAGGAATAGTCGGTCGCGGTCAAGGGGACGGCCAGGAAGTCCTGCACGTCCATGCCGCGGCCCGCATGGAGCCCGCCGCTCAGGATGTTCACCATCGGCAGCGGCAGCACCGGATCGCCGGCCCCCGCCAGGGCGCCGAGCCGGCGATAGAGGGGTTCCCGGGCGGCTTCAGCCGCGGCCCGGCAGGTGGCGAGCGAGACCGCCAGGACCGCGTTCGCACCGAGACGCTCCAGGCGGGCCGTTCCGTCCAGCGCCTGCATGGCCCCGTCGATTCCCGTCTGGTCGTCGGCATCCCGGCCCCGCAGGAGCGGGGCGATCTCCTCCGCGACGTTCGCCACGGCTTTCGATACGCCGCGCCCGAAATAGGATGCGGCGTCCCCGTCGCGCAGCTCGTGCGCCTCGGTCCGGCTGGTCGAGGCGCCGGACGGCACCGACGCGCGGCCCACCGCCCCGCCTTCGAGCATCACGTCGGCCTCGACGGTCGGCCGCCCCCGGGAATCGAGGATCTGCCGGGCCTTCACGGCCGTGATCGTGGTCTTCGCCATCATTCCCCCCGTAATCCTGATCCGCACCCGCGTGTGCCGGAACAGCGGCGTCGCCACCGTGCCACATCGTGCCTTCGCGTGCGAACTTTGCAAGTTCATGTTCGCGTTCGGCAGGGAGCCGCCGACCGCGCGGCGATTTCCCGCTTGCGCTCCAGCCTATATTTCGATAATTCTCGAATCATGGATACGAAACACGCCATAGTCACCCTGTCCGCCCTCGCGCAGGAGACCCGCCTGGATGTCTTCCGCCTGCTCATCAGGGCGGGCGGGGAGGGCATGCCGGCCGGGGAAATCGCGCGCACGCTCGGTGTGCCGCCCAACACGCTGTCGAGCCATCTGGCGCTGATGGCCAACGCCGGCCTCGTGACCGCCAGCCGGGTCGGCCGGTCGATCATCTACAACGCGAATTACGATGGCATGCGGGACCTTCTGGTCTTCCTGACCGAGGACTGCTGCCAGGGAAATCCCGAAGTCTGCAGCCCGTCGCTGCAGGCGCTCGCCGCGGCCGCCTGTCCTCCAGACCGGCGCGGGGCGCGCCCGAGCCTAGCCGAATCCGCAGCATGGAGTGCTCCGATGTCAGAACGTCCAAGCCTGGAGAGACCCTACAACGTCCTGTTCCTGTGCACCGGCAACTCGGCGCGCAGCATCATGGCGGAATGCGCCATGACCCGCTGGGGGCAGGGCAGGTTCAATGCCTACAGCGCCGGCAGCCAGCCGCGCGGCAGCGTGCATCCGAAGGCGATCGAGCTTCTGAAGCGCCTGAACTACAAGACCGATCATCTCAGGTCGAAGAGCTGGGACGAGTTCGCCGCACCCGGCGCGCCCGAGCTGGACTTCGTCTTCACCGTCTGCGACAGCGCCGCCAGCGAACCCTGCCCCGTGTGGCCCGGACAGCCCATGAGCGCCCACTGGGGCGTCGAGGATCCCGTCGCTTTCGTCGGGTCCGACGAACGGGTCCAGAAGGTCTTCAAGCGCTCCTATCTGGAGCTCGAATGCCGGATCAAGATCTTCACGAGTCTCCGGCTGGAGGCGCTGGACAAGCTCAGCCTGCGCAACCGCCTCGCCGAGATCGGCAAGATCAAGCTGTCCGAGGAAGAGGTCGCGGCGGCCGGGTGATCGCCGGGCAACTCCGCGCCTAGAGCTTCAATCAAGATACTGTTTCGTTTCAGGACGGCCCGTCCCCGGGGGCGGGCCGGAAAGGTGTAGCATGACCATCCGTGTCGGCATCAACGGCTTCGGCCGCATCGGGCGGCTTGCCTGCCGGGCCGCCGTAGACCGCGGCCTGCTCGACATCGTCCATGTCAACGAGGTGAAGGGCGGCCCGGAAACGGCCGCCCACCTGCTGGAGTTCGACAGCGTCCAGGGCCGCTGGCCCGTGCCGGTCGCCGCCGAGGACGGCGGGATCCGCATCGGCGACCGGCGCATCGGCTTCACCGACCACGGCGAGCCCGGCGGCATCCCCTGGGCCGACCTGGGCGTCGATCTGGTGCTGGAATGCTCGGGCAAGTTCGTTACGACCGGGACAGTGACCCCGCACCTGGACCGGGGTGCCCGCAAGGTGGTCGTGGCGGCCCCCGTCAAGACTCCCGGCGCGCTGAACGTCGTCATGGGCGTCAACGACCATCTGTACGATCCGGACGCGCATCATGTGGTTACCGCCGCGTCCTGCACGACCAATTGCCTGGCACCGGTCGTCAAGGTGATCCAGGAAAAGCTCGGCATCCGCCACGGCGTCATCACCACGATCCACGACGCGACCAACACCCAGGTCGTCGTTGACGCGCCGCACAAGGACCTGCGGCGCGCCCGCTCGGCGCTGATGTCGCTGATCCCCACCTCCACCGGCTCGGCCACGGCGATCGGGCTGATATATCCCGAGCTCCAGGGCAAGCTGAACGGGCTGGCCGTGCGCGTACCCCTGCTGACCGGCTCGTTGACCGACTGCGTGTTCGAGGTGGCCCGGCCGACCACGGCGGAGGAGGTCAACGCCTTCCTGAAGGAGGCGGCAGACGGCCCGCTGAAGGGCATCCTCGGCTTCGAGTCCCGGCCGCTGGTGTCGATCGATTTCTGCGGCGACACCCGGTCGTCGATCATCGACGGCCCGTCCACCCTGGTGGTCGACGGCACCGCCGTGAAGATCTTCGCCTGGTACGACAACGAGATGGGCTATGCCCACCGTCTCGCCGAGCTGGCGGCCAAGGTGGCCCGCCACCTGCAGCAGGGTTAGGCGGGCGGACATGGGCGGAACCCTGCGCGACTACGCCATCGTCACCGCGGCATACTGGGGCTTCACCCTGACCGACGGCGCCCTGCGCATGCTGGTCCTGCTGCATTTCCACACCCTGGGCTTCACGCCGTTCCAGCTGGCGTTCCTGTTCGTCCTGTACGAGTTCTTCGGGATCGTCACCAACCTGATCGGCGGCTGGATCGGGTCGCGGCTGGGGCTGCGGATCACGCTCTATGCCGGGCTGGGACTCCAGGTGGCGGCACTGGTCATGCTGTCCCTGCTGGATCCGGAGTGGCAGTTCGCCCTGTCCGTCGCTTACGTGGTGGCGGCGCAGGGTCTGGCCGGCATCGCCAAGGACCTCACCAAGATGAGTTCCAAGAGTGCCATCAAGCTGGTGGTGCCCGCCGGTGCCGAGGGCACGCTGTTCCGCTGGGTGGCGCTGCTGACCGGCTCCAAGAACGCTCTGAAGGGCGTGGGGTTCTTCCTGGGCGGCCTGCTCCTGTCCACGATCGGTTTCGTCCAGGGGCTTTGGCTTATGGCCGCGGCGCTCGCCCTCGTGCTGGTCGCGGCGATGGTGCTGTTGAGGGGGGATTTCGGGAAATCCAAGGCGAAGGCCGGGTTCCGCAGCTTGTTCGCCAAGTCGCCGGAGATCAACATCCTCTCGGCGGCGCGGTTCTTCCTGTTCGGGGCGCGCGACGTCTGGTTCGTCGTCGGCGTGCCGATCTTCCTCTATGCCCAGCTCGACTGGACCTTCGCCCAGGTGGGCGGCTTCCTGGCGGCCTGGGTGATCGGCTACGGCTTCGTGCAGGCGGCGGCGCCGGCTATCGTCCGGCGCTCCACCGACGGCACCTCGTCCGAGGTGCGGGCCGCCCGCCTGTGGGCGGTGGTGCTGGCGGTGATCCCGCTGGCGCTCGTCGGGGCGCTCCAGGCCGGGGCGGACCCGGCCCTGGCGGTCATGGTCGGCCTGGGCCTGTTCGGCGTCGCCTTCGCGGTGAATTCCTCGCTGCACTCCTACCTCATCCTGGCGTTCACCGATGCCGATAAGGTCGCGTTGAACGTCGGTTTCTATTACATGGCCAATGCCGGCGGGCGTCTGATGGGGAGCCTGCTGTCGGGCCTGACCTATCAGTGGTTCGGCCTGGCAGGCTGCCTGCTGACCGCCGCGGGACTGGTCGCGGCATCGGCGGCGCTCGTGCTGCTGCTGCCGACCGGCGCCCATGTGGACGCGACCCATGCCGCCCGTCCGGCAGGCGCCGTACCCGACGGCGATTGAAGGAGAGTCTTGAACATCATGTCCGCTCAATGCGACATCACGGCCCGGCGGTCCGCCGGCGCCTCACTCGGAGCTTTCGAACGTTATCTCAGCGTCTGGGTCGCCCTGTGCATCGGCGCCGGCATCGCCCTGGGGCTGCTGCTGCCCGGCCTGTTCGGCTTCCTGGCGGGGCTGGAGTTCGCCTCGGTCAACCTCGTCGTCGCGGTGCTGATCTGGGTGATGATCTATCCCATGATGGTGGCCGTGGACTTCTCGTCCCTGCGCCGCATCGGCGAGCGGCCCAAGGGGCTGGTGATCACCGTGGTGGTCAACTGGCTGATCAAGCCCTTCACCATGGCGGGGCTCGGCATCCTGTTCTTCGAGCTGCTGTTCCGTGATCTGGTCGATCCGCAGGACGCCAAGGAATATATCGCCGGCATGATCCTGCTGGGGGCGGCGCCCTGCACCGCGATGGTCTTCGTGTGGAGCCAGCTTACCCGCGGCGATGCGACCTACACGCTGGTCCAGGTCTCGCTGAACGACATCATCATGGTCATCGCCTTCGCGCCGATCGTGGCGCTGCTGCTGGGCGTGACCGACGTCATCGTGCCCTGGCAGACCCTGATCCTGTCGGTTGTGCTGTACGTGGTCATCCCGCTGGCGGCCGGCTATGCGACCCGCCGCGCCCTGCATGCCGCGGAGGACCCCGAGGCCGTGGCCCGCTTCACCGGCCGGCTGAAGCCCTACACGATCGTCGGCCTGCTGGCGACCATCGTGCTGCTGTTCGGCTTCCAGGGCAGGACCATCGTCGAGCAGCCGTTCGTGATCCTGCTGATCGCGGTGCCGCTGGTGGTCCAGAGCTATGCCATCTTCGCGATCGGATACGCCTGGGCCTGGGCCTGGCGGATACCGTTCGCGATCGCCGCCCCGGCGGCGCTGATCGGCACGTCCAACTTCTTTGAGCTGGCGGTCGCGGTCGCGATCAGCCTGTTCGGGCTGGACAGCGGCGCCGCCTTGGCGACCGTGGTCGGCGTGCTGGTGGAGGTGCCGGTGATGCTGTCGCTGGTGGCCCTGTGCAACCGGACCCGCGACCGCTTCCCGGAAGAGGCGGCGGAACCGGTGCGGGCGCCGGCCGAATCCCGCGGCCTGTCCCGCCATTGAACCCGATCTTCCGCAAAGGATTGCACCGACCGGTCTGTTGACGGCGATGGCTTCACTCTGTTTGAGTGAGAAACTTCTTGATCCGGGGTCATTCAGCAGGGATTGGAGCCGAAGATGGCGAGATACGACGAGGGCTTTGCGCCGCTTCCCAGGGCGGAAGTGGAAATTTCAGGAGACAGGTTGACTGCCGGTTGGCAGGACGGGCTGTTGCTCATCGGCCGGGTCGCGATCGGCGTGATCTTCCTCCACAGCGGGTTCGGGAAGGTGATGGAGCTTTCGGCGTTCACCGCGCGGATGGAATCCATGGGAGTGCCGGTTGCATCGGTCACCGCGCCGCTCGGGGCCTTCGTCGAGTTCTTCGGCGGGCTCGCCATCATCCTCGGCGCCTGGACGTGGCTTGCCGCCCTCCTGGTGGCGGCCTTCACCGTCGTGGCCACGTACATCGCGCACCGCTACTGGATCATGCCGCCCGAGCAGATGGCCGCCCAGCAGACGCAGTTCATGAAGAACCTGGCGATCACGGGCGGCCTGCTGGCCTTCGCCGCGGCGGGGCCTGGGCGCTTCAGCATCGACGGATGGCGGTGGCGCCGGGAAAACGGCCGGTATCTGTAGTACCGCGCGACGGGAGCGGGTCGCGGCGTGGATGCAAAACATCCACGCCGCGGCTGACGCTCAGGCGGCGGCCGAAACGTCCGCTTCGGCGCCTGTCGGAACGGTCGCGACGGTCTTCAGGATCTGGGAGGCGATCTGGTACGGGTCGCCCTGGGAGTTGGGGCGGCGATCTTCCAGATAGCCCCGGTACCCGTTGCGGACGAAGCTGTGCGGCACGCGGATCGAGGCGCCGCGGTCGGCGATGCCATAGCTGAAGGTGTGGATCGACTGGGTCTCGTGCTTGCCGGTCAGCCGCATGTGGTTGTCCGGGCCGTAGACCGCGATGTGGTCGTCCTTCGCCGTCTCGAAGGCGGCCATCAGCTTTTCGAAATATTCCTTGCCGCCGGTCTCGCGCATGAAGGCGGTGGAGAAGTTGGCATGCATGCCGGAGCCGTTCCAGTCGGTCTGGCCGAGCGGCTTGCAGTGGTATTCGATGTCGATGCCGTACTTCTCGGTCAGCCGCTCCAGCAGGTACCGGGCGACCCACATCTCGTCGGCGGCGCGCTTGGAGCCCTTGCCGAAGATCTGGAATTCCCACTGACCCTTCGCCACCTCGGCGTTGATGCCCTCGTGGTTGATGCCCGCGGCCAGGCAGATGTCGAGATGCTCCTCGACGATCCTGCGGGCCACGTCGCCGACCTTGCTGTAGCCGACGCCGGTGTAATAGGGACCCTGCGGCGCGGGATACCCAGTCTCGGGGAAGCCGAGCGGCCGGCCGTTCTTGTAGAAGAAGTATTCCTGCTCGAAACCGAACCAGGCGCCCTCGTCATCCAGGATGGTCGCCCGCATGTTTGACGGATGGGGGGTCTCGCCGTCGGGCATCATGACTTCGCACAGGACGATCGCGCCGTTCTTGCGCTCGCTGTCCGGGAAGATGCGGACGGGCTTCAGGACGCAGTCGGAGCTGCTGCCCTCCGCCTGCTTGGTCGAACTGCCGTCGAAGCCCCACAGGGGAAGCTGATCGAGCGTGGGGAAGTCTGCATATTCCTTGATCTGCGTCTTGCCGCGCAGATTGGGGACCGGAGTGTACCCGTCGAGCCAGATGTACTCCAGCTTATACTTGGTCATTGCGGGTCTCTCATCAGGTGTTGGACATGTTGTTTGAGAAACCGGTGCAGCGCTTCCTGCCGCCGGAAGGCACAGGCGCCCACCAACGCGTCATTACTCATTGCACTCGGCATGCCAGCCCGTGCGGTGGCCGGGAACGGCTCCGGCCTCGGTCATGACTGCGCCGGCAACCTGTGGGGATCGTCCCAAATCCTTCTGAAAAACCAAGTCGGGCACGGTGCGGCCTCGGAGAAGGCCTTCCGTGCCGGACCGGTGCCAAGGAACTGTGCAAACATCCAAGTGCTGACAAAATAGGCAAACAGTGATTTTAAATGCAGCTGTTTGCACAAAAGGGTGCAAACCCTGCGGGTGCGACATTATATACTCTGACGGCGGTAGCCTAATTTTGGGGGCCTGTTTTAAGGAGATGTAAACAATGACCATGAGCCCTGGTTTCCAATCGGCGAAGATAATCAAGTTCCCCGCAAGAGCCGGCGCACGGCTCCGCAGTTTTGCCGAAGAAGCGAAGGCGGCGGCGGATCCGGCTTCGGCGCCGGTCTTCGAAGGTGCTTCCGGCAGCGGCTGGTATCACGAGGCAGCGATCCGGGAAGCCGACCAGAACGCCAAGGGCTGAGGCATCCGCCTGACCGGCATCGGCAGGCCCCGGGCCGAATATGGTACCGGGAGATGCCTTCGAACTGGAAACGGACCGATCCAGCCTCAGATCTGAGGGGAGACGATGCCCGTCATCTTCTCTCGAAAGGTCCGTGATGCATTGTGACTGCTGCAGTTTCCCCGGTCCGCGCCGCCTCGCGGTGAGCCGCCGCTCCTTCCTGGGCGGGCTGGCGTTCGGCACGGCGATGATGCCGTTCCGCTCGACCTTCGCTCAAACGGGTGGCGCCGGGTCCGGCCAGCTTGTCCACCAGCCTTCCCGTCGGGGCGAGTTCATCATCCGGGGCGCCCATGTGCTTACCCTGGATGCCGCCGCGGGCGATGTTCCCGAAGGCGATGTCCATGTCCGGGACGGGGTGATCGTCGCCGTCGGAAAGGATCTCGCGGCGCCGTCCGCCGAGATCATCGAGGGCGCCGGCTTCATCGTGGCCCCCGGCTTCGTCGACACCCACTGGCACATGTGGACGTCGCTGATGCGCAACATGGCGACCGGAACCCAGGGCAACGGCTATTTCCAGGTCGTGTCGAAGATCGGGTCGGCGTTCGATCCGGAGGACATGTATATCGCCACGCTGCTGTCGGCCGCAGAGGCGATCGACGCGGGCATCACCACCGTCCATGACTGGTGCCACAATATCCGCACGCCCCGGCATGCCCGCAGCGACCTTCGGGCGCTGGCGGACAGCGGCATCCGCGGCCGCTTCTCCTATGGTCCCTATCGTCCGCTGTCGCCGCAGCAGCCGCTGGACGTCGCCGATTTCATACGATTGCACGACCAGTGGCAGGAATTCGGAAACGACGGCCTGCTCTCCCTCGGCCTCGGCTGGCGCGGCGTCCAGGCGGTCGTGACCGAGGGTGGCGCCAGCCGGATCGTCCCGGTCGAACCCGCCGTCTATAGGGCCGACTACGATGCCGCACGGGAGCGCGGGCTTCCCGTCACCCTCCACGCCAACTCGACCCCTGCCGACCACGGGCACGTGGCGGCGTTGGACCGTCTCGGCCTGCTGCACGAGGGGTTTCAGGTCGTACACGCCACGCACGCCTCACCCGCCGAGATCGGGATGCTGGCGGACAGCAAGGCCGTCCTGACGGTTTCACCCTATTCCGAGATGACCATCGGCTACGGCGTC
Source organism: Skermanella mucosa (assembly GCF_016765655.2). NCBI lineage: Bacteria > Pseudomonadati > Pseudomonadota > Alphaproteobacteria > Rhodospirillales > Azospirillaceae > Skermanella > Skermanella mucosa. The sequence goes on along the minus strand of NZ_CP086106.1, from coordinate 3,982,297 downwards.
CCGCCGATCAAGGCGTTCCTGGACGGCGGCGTCACCACCGGGCTGTCGGTCGACACGACGCCGCTGACCGGCAGGGCCGACATGCTGGAAGTCATGAAGATCACCCACAACCTGTTCAACGGCCAAGCGGAGCGGGAAGCCGGCATGACCGCCAAGCGGGCGCTCGAACTGGGCACGCTGGAGGGCGCCCGCTCGCTCGGCCTGTCGGATCGCACCGGGTCGCTCGCTGCCGGCAAGCGCGCCGACCTGATCATGATAGGCACCGGCGGGGTCCATACGGCGCCGGCGACCGACATGGCCCATCTCGTGGTCCATTCCGCCCGTCCGGCGGACATCGACATGGTCATGGTCGATGGCCGGATCCTCAAGCGGAACGGCCGGCTGACGTCGATCGACACGGCGGAACTGGTGCGCCGGGCGACCGAAGCCAGCCTTCGGGTGCGAGGCAGGGCGGCGGGCTGATAACCCATGCCTTCGGAAGCGGTCTTCGGAAGCGGTCTTCGGAACCGGTCTCCGGACCCGCGCGTTTCACCATTCCCGCCCCATGGGGTGCGGCGGGGCCGCGACAGCAGGAGACAAGCACATGCCCGATGCCAAGGTCCTTCTCATCACCGGAGCTTCCAGCGGCATCGGCGCCGCGACGGCGCGCGCCGCCGCCGAAGCCGGCTGGACTCTCGTGCTGGCGGCGCGGTCCGCCGAAAAGCTCGAAGCCCTGGTCCGGGAGATCGGCGAGGATCGGGCCTGCGCCGTGGCTTGCGACGTCACCGACTTCCAGGACCAGCAACGGATGGTGGACGCCGCCGTCTCGCGGTTCGGCCGCATCGACGCCGTCTTCGCCAATGCCGGCACCGGCGGCGAGCCCGGGGGCTTCTCCGGGGCGCCCCCGGAGAGTTGGCGGAAGATGGTGGACGTCAACATCCTCGGGGTCGCCTACACGCTGCGGACGGTGCTGGAGCATGTCAGGAAAGCACGCGGCCATGTGGTGATCACCGGGTCCGTCGCGGGGCGGCGGGTCCTGGCCGGGTCGATGTACGCGGCGACCAAATGGGCCGTTTCGGCCATCGGATACGGTCTGAGGGAGGAACTGCGCGGCAGCGGAGTCCGGGTTACCCTGATCGAGCCGGGGATGGTGAACACTCCCTTTTTCGATGCTCCCCAATCCGATGCCCTGCAACCGGAAGACATCGCCCGCAGCGTCATCTACGCCCTTTCCCAGCCGCCGGGCGTGGATGTGCATGAGCTGACGATCCTGCCGACCCCGCCCGTGAAGTGATCCCTCGCGGGGCGGGAAAAATAGGGCAAGGCTGTGCGCTCTCCTTCGTGGAGTCTTGCCCAATACGGCGTTTATGCATACCGCCAACATGCCGCGGAAAGTTCCATCGGATTACGCTTTTGAGATAGCGGCAAACTTTCTAAATATGTTTCCAAATCAGGGAATAACTGTGTATCAATATGATTGAATTGTTGTTCAATCGTTTTATGCGCTGGTCTACCCTGGACGGAAAATAATGAGCGACGTGATGGAGAGACCGAGCAAATACCAGTGCCATCCATCGTCATCACAGCAGGTCAGAATGGTTGTGGGGGCGTTGCCTGCCGATGATCGGGAAGTTCTCATGCTGGTTTGCGTACAGGGCATGAGTTATCAGGATGCCGCCCAAAAACTTGGCATCTCGGCTTCTACGGTCAAGGATCGCCTGCTTCGTGCCCGGTTGACCCTGATACGGAAACTGGATTTGTAAGGGACGCTATCTGGTTGGTAAGGGATTGGCGGCGCTGCCGCTCAGACGGGTTCGTCGCCGTCTTCGTCATATGCGGCCTTGATCAGCCTGCTCAGCTCGCGGATCTGCAAGATCCGATTGCTCACATCCGGATCCTTGGCGATCAATTCCTCGACCAGCTGCCGCTGATCCTCGTCCAATTCGCCATCCACGTAGGCGAACAACAACATATCTTCAGTACGCTCTTCGATTTCCACACCATTCACCCCTGTAAATGCCGGATCGGTAGGACGCTCTGGACCATATCCTTATAGGCCTGTCCGTGTGAGAAGCCGGCTACAAAAAAATGATAAAATTCCGCATAATTATGGTTAACAAACTGTTAGCAACTCCTGTCGGATGGTGCTGGCGGCGCGATGCGGTACCGCGCTCAAACCTCGCACTGCCCCGCGCTTCCCAAAGCGCGGGGCCTTTCTGCGTCAGCATACCCCGCCGCCGATCCCACGACACTCGGAATTCCGATCTCCGCTGACTACTCGCCGCAAAAGGCGGTATTTTATAAGGATTGATTGAAACCATGCATCGTCAGCGCCAGTGTTAGAGGCCCTTGCCGATGTACACAGCGGTATTATGGTTAATAGAAAAATCGATAGAGGTATTGTTAACCCGTAGAACGCAACCTGACGGAACCATTTATTCTGTTTCAGGTGTTCAGCATGTCTCAAAGTCCGGCGAAACGTTGGGATGCTCCTGTCCTCAAGCCGAACCACACTGTGATTGATCTGAGCAAGACAGGGTCAAGAACCGTGTGGACCTTCGATAGCGACGAAGACGTCCTGTTCATCGCTTCGGACGAGGTAAGGACGCTGGATCGGCTGCAGACGACCGGCGGGAACAATATCGTCCTGATCGGCGGCAAGTTCGAACCGAAATCGCACAGCTCCGCGGCCGGCACCCTCAACTTCACCAAGGTGAACGGGTCGGTCCATGTCGAGGGCGTGCATATCGACCATCGGTACGCCGGGGGGAAGGACGCGATCAATTTCTACAGCGCCGCCGGCAAGCGGGCGGACTTCACCCTGCAGAACTCCCTGATCGAAAACGTGAAGGGCAGCTATTACGGGGTCCACGGCGACGTTTTCCAACCACAGGGGCCGGTCGGGGATCTCAAGTTCTACAATGTCACCGGTACGACGACCTACCAGGGCCTGTTCCTGCAGCCCAGGGATCCGATCGGCTCCGTGACCCTCGAAAACGTCGAGATGCGGAAGCTGCCGGGCGGCGACGCGAAATCCTGGTTGTATTACTTTTCACAGCCCGGCGACCAAAAGTATCCGATCTCCTTCAAGAACGTGCTGGTCACCGAGCAGCCCGGCCAGAGAGCCGAGTACAATTCGGTCTATCCCTCGGCCTGGCTGGACGGCGCGGTTCGCAAGGGCGACACCATAACCTTTCCGAACCACCCCTATTCCGGGTCGATCAAGGTGGGGACCGCCGGCTTCGTGTCGGCGGGGGAGGTGGGCCTCAACTTCGACCGCTCCGGATACGACAATGGAGAACTGTCGTCTTCCAACGCCTTCCGCGGGACCGCCGCGGACGATGTGTTCAAAGGTGACTACGACCGGGATCTGGTGGACTACAGCTGGGTGAAATCGGGAGTGGTCGTCGATCTCTCCCTCGGCCGGGCCAGCGGCGGCGGTGGCGACGACCGACTGAGCGGGATCGACAACGTGCTCGGTTCTCCCTACGCGGACCGCCTGACCAGCGACGACGACCCCGGCGTGCTTGTCGGCAACGCGGGGAACGACACCCTGTCCGGCAAGGGAGGGGCTGACCATCTCTCCGGCGGCAGCGGCAACGATACTCTCGACGGCGGGACCGGTGCCGACCGGATGATCGGCGGTTCCGGCGACGATACCTTCGTGGTCGACAATGCGGGCGACCGGATCGAAGAGCATGCCGGCGAGGGGCGGGACACCGTCCTGTCCTCGATCTCCTGGACCTTGCCTTCGTCGGTGGAGAACCTCACCGTCACGGCATCCGCCGGGGTGACCGGCCGGGGAAACAAGGAGGCCAATACGATCCGCGGCGGGGACGGTTCCGACAAGCTGCACGGCCTGGACGGCAACGACAGTCTGTTCGGCGGCGACGGCAACGACCACTTGTACGGAGGCAGCGGTAGCGACATCCTCGATGGCGGCATCGGCAAGGATATTCTCAAGGGCGCCGAGGGTAACGACGTCCTGACGGGCGGCGCGGGCATGGACCGGCTCTACGGCGGCAGCGGAGCCGACCGGTTCGTCTTCAAAGCGGCCAGGGACAGCGCCCCCGGCTGGGGACAGCGGGACAGCATCCTCGATTTCGAACGCGGCGTCGATCGCATCGACCTGACGGGTATCGACGCCAAAACGGCCGCAGCAGGAAACCAGGCCTTCACCTTCATCGGGGAAGCGTCCCTCGGCCGGACCGCCGGGACATTGGCATGGTCGAAGGTCAAGAATTTCAAGCTCGTGCAGGGCGACGTGAACGGTGACGGCCGGGCGGACTTCGAAATCCAGGTCTTCGGGATCGCGGCCGTCGAGAAATCCATGTTCCTGCTCTGATCCGGCAGGCTCCACCGTCTTCGGACGCCTTCGGCTGGTCGGCAGGGGCCGGCCAAGGACGGGCTTGGCCGGCATTGCGCCTGTCAGAGTTCCATTTTCATGCCCTGGGGATGGTAGCGGAAACCATCGCCCTGCTTCGCGACATGGCCGATGCCCGGCCACGCGAAATGGTACGCGAGGATAGGGGTCCGGTTCGCCGCCAGCATGCTCAGCATCTTCATGCGCGACTGGGCCGACTGCTTTGGGTCGGTGTCGTACATGAACTCGGTCAGCGGTTTTTCCAGCAGCAGGACCGGGTGATGGGCCAGGTCCGCGATGTAGCACAGTGAGCTGTTGCCGGAATTGATCATGAAGATCGTGTGCCCGACGGTGTGACCCGGGGCCAGGATCGCATGGATGCCGGGCAGGAACTCCTCGCCGTCCTTGATGAACTTTATCCGGTCGCGGTTGGGCGTGAGGTTCTTGACGGCGGTATCCAGGAAGACCTTGAACTGGGCCGGCACCTTGGTTTCGTCTGTCCAGAACTCGTAGTCGGCCTGGGTGATGTAATATTCCGCGTTCGGGAAATTTCGCGTGCCGTCGTCGGCCATGCAGCCGCCGCAATGGTCGATATGGGCGTGCGACATCACCACGGCGTCGATATCCTTCGGATCGATACCGGCCTGTTTCAGGCTGTTCATCAGCTTGCCCGTGGTCGGCCCGAAAAGCCGAAGGCTTCCCATGCCGGTGTCGAACAGCACGAGCCTGTCGCCGGTATTGAGCACGAGCACGTTCTGCTCCAGCACGGCGTTGTCGCTCGGCAGGAAATTATCGTGGAGCTGGCGCTGGATCTCCTCTTCGGAGAGGCCGGTGAAATTCTTGCGGGGATCGCCCAGCGGCAGGGTGCCGTCCGACACGATGGTCCCCTGGGCGTCGCCCACCTTGAACCGATAGAAATACGGAGCCTGGGTATCGAGCATCGGCGCCCGGGCGAAAGCGGGGCTTCCCAGCGGCCCCGCCAGGCTTCCCACGACACCTGCCGCGGAGGCTCCGATCAGCATCTCGCGGCGCGACAGGAATAAACCATCCCTGGACATTCATAACTCCCTTGTCTTTGTTGATTATCCGCAGGCCGGGAGGATGCGATGCCCAACCGTCCCGGCGCCTGGTGTCCGATGCCGTGGCGGGCAGGGACCGTGAGGCGGCAGCCTTGCCAGCCCGGCGTGGGCGATCCGTTCGGTGGGCATCCGGGCAACCGTCATCGCTGGATCATGGGTCTGCAATCATGAAGAGCAGGTATCGACGGCTCCCGCCCGCATCAAAGTAGATGCTCGCGGCCGCGCGAAGTATAGTCGTATTCTTCGATGCAATAGTGTTAATTCCTTGCCCGTGCCTGGAGTCCGGGGCGAAAGCCGGACGGGTGCGGTTTCCGCAAGAAACCTCCCGAAGCGCGGAAGCATCCCATGTCGGGCTCGGACAATCGGGAGCGATCGGCGATTGGGATGTACCGCAGGAAGGATGCACGCGGGATGATTGACGGCACGGTATGAAATGCGAGAAATTGGGGAGTGCCGTCCTTCGACCGGAGACGCCGACCATGCCCCTGCCGTCCGCATCCGAGCTTCGGGATGCCTATCGCCGTGACGGGTTCGTCGTCGTGCGGGGCGTCTTCACCGCCAGGGACGTGGCGACGCTGTCGGAAGCCTTCGACCGCCAGTTCCAGGCCGGGCTGAAGCATCCCAGCAGTTTCCGTCACGGCAACTTCCATGTCCGCGTCGCCGACGACGGGAACCTGGGCCATACCGTGCGCATGGTGCAGTGGCCGTCCTACGGCGATCCGGTGCTGAACGCGTTCCGCCAGGACGATCGCATGCTCCGGCTGATCGAGCCGCTCCTGGGAGGCGATCTCAAGCAGATCATCAACCAGTTGCATTGGAAACCGCCGGGGGCGGCCGGCGGCGACTACGCCTTCCACCAGGACAGCCGGTTCCGCCGCCCGCGCGAGGCTTACCGGAACCTGTCCGACTCCTACGTGCAGACCGGCCTTGCCGTGGACCCGCATACCGCCGAGAGCGGAGCCATGCGCCTTTATCCCGGCAGCCACCTGCTCGGCGACCTGGACCTGATGCCGCGGGCGAGCATCCTGGGGTCCGGCATCGCGGAGGAGGCGCTGGAGCGCTACGGCCTCGACCCCGCCAAGCTGGTCGATTTCGCGATGGAGCCGGGCGACGTCGGCCTGTGGCACCCGTACATGATTCATGGGGCGGCCGCCAACCGGTCCGGCCATGACCGGCGGCTCTACATCAACGGCTATGTCCGGGCGGCCGATTGCGACCGGGGGGAATGGACCTGGCGCGACGGCCGGCCGGTCCCGCTCGGCAAGCCTGTCCTGGTCCATTACGAGGACCTGCACCACCGTCCGGAACCGCATTACATCGACGGCTGAGAAAAAATCGCCTCGCCGTTTCGTCGCCATATCTGTTGAGGATAGGGAGACCCGAAATTGGAGCGAGACATGCCGATCAGCAGTACCGAAGAGTTCGAGAAGGCCATGAAGGAGTTCCAGCAGCTTCGCGACGCGCCGGACGATTCCCCGCAGGGGCGCCGCCGCATGGAGCTCGACGCCGAGATCAAGGCCTATGGCGCTACCCGGCAAGACGGCGGGAGCGGAGACCAGATGGGCGGCGGCAGCGGCATGCCGGGGCGCTACTGACGGTCGATTCCACGAAGACGAGACCCGCCCGGCGGCGGGTCAATCGTCCCTTCGGGTCGTCCGGTCCACCGCCCGGTCGCGCCGGCTTCGCCGGCCATAGAAGATGACCGCCATCAGACCGATTCCGAGCGCCATCGTGGCGGCGACGGCAAGTGCCGCCGCCCAGCCGGCGGTCAGGCTTACCCCTGCATGATCGCCGAAGGCCCAAACCAATCCGATCACGGCAAGGGCAAGACCAACGCAGCAGACAGCCGGCCAGACAAACCTGCGTTCCATCGTTTCCTCCCCTATCGCTTCTTCTCCCCCGTCGCTTCCTTCCAGGGAGATGCCGCGAGGCTCGTTCTTCTCAACAACGCGCGTCCGGCATGGTCTCGACGGCGGGGCGGCCTTTCGGGGTGTCTTCGTCCCGGTGCCCGATCAGGAACAAAGAGAAACAGCGGCGGTTGTCACGGCAGGCCGGCGTCGCCCCTGATCGGCGCCGGACGGTCTCCGTTGTCTTCGAGAGGATGTTGGTCGATGCCGAAAGTGCTGGTGCTGTATTATTCGAGCTATGGTCATATCGAGCAGATGGCGAACGCCATCGCCGAGGGAGCCCGGTCGGTGCCGGGGTCGGAGGTCGCGGTCAAGCGGGTGCCGGAACTCGTCCCCGAGGACGTCGCCCGCAACGCCCACATGAAGCTGGACCAGGCGGCTCCCATCGCCAGCCCGAGCGAACTCGGCGATTACGACGCCATCATCGTTGGCTCGCCCACCCGCTATGGCCGCATCACGTCCCAGATGGCGAACTTCTGGGACCAGACGGGCGGCCTTTGGGTCAAGGGGGCGTTGGTCGGCAAGGTAGGCAGCGCTTTCACCAGCACCGCCTCCCAGCATGGCGGGCAGGAAACCACCCTGTTCTCGATCATCACGAACCTGATGCACCACGGCATGATCATCGTGGGACTGCCCTACAGCTACCCCGGACAGACCCGCCTGGACGAGGTCAGCGGCGGAACGCCCTACGGCGCCAGCACCCTGGCCGGCGGCGACGGCTCGCGCCAGCCCAGCCAAAACGAGCTGGATGGAGCGCGATTCCAGGGACGGCACGTCGCGGAGATCGCCGCCAAGCTTTCCGGCACGGCCGGCGAGGGCGGTCCCGTGGCCTCGGACATGCAGACTCCGGCGAACGAGGTCGGCGGGACCGCCGGCCAGCCCTGATCTCACGCCGGCTGCCGGCCCCGGTCAGGTCTCCCGTCCGGGGCGGGCGGGCCGGCTAATAGCAGGCGGCTCCCGTGACCATGTCATCGGCCATGTTCGTGATGATGATCCGCCGGGGCGGCACGAATTGCTGCATCGAGATGCCTTCGCCGGGCGCGACCACGGTGCAGTCCTCGCCGAAGGCCTGCCGGGCCGTCTCGATGAAGGTGTCCACCGTCAGCGCCTGGTCCAGCAGATCCGCCAGGATCGCCTGCCAGCATCGCGCATATCCGTCATCCGCGGGACGGGAAAGCGTGTCCGTCCCGTCATGCCAATCCGGACGAACCGGAAAATGCCAATCGAAAGGGGCGTCCGCCGTGGCGGGCTGCAAAAGGTCCGTCATGGGTCACCGGATAATTTACGATCGCTCCTCATGCCAACATGCTGAACCTGATGTTGTTTCAACCGACCTTGGTACAGCCCCTATCCTTTTCTCGGGAGCGCCCGGGGGGCACCTCAAGTTCCGCGATGCGTCGGGCCACGGCCCAACGCATGGAAACAGATGTCTTGGCCGGAACACTTGCCGACCATGAGTAGGAGACAGCGATGATCGAATTCGACCAACTGGTCGAAACCCTGCGAGGCCATTTCGGCGTTGCCGGCGATGCCGTGAGCGAGGCCTTGGCATCGCTCGACGGCGATCACCTCGAGATCCTGACCCGGAATCTCGACCCCGACGAAGTGGTCCGCATGCTGGAGGCCGCCGGAATGGAGGCCGAGGAATTGCCGCCCGGCCAGCTCGCCGACGTGCTCGAAACCCTGGCCGAGGCGGTCAGCGAAGTGGCCGAGGAGACAGGCGACCGCAAGCCGGCATCCGCAAGGGGCGAGGGAGCGTGATGGCCACGGAGAAACCGCCCGAACCCGAACCCAAACCCGAGGAGATCGACAAGAGCTTCGAGGAAGCTGACGACGATACCCGGACGCCGGAGGAACGGGCCGGGACGATCATCAACCACGCGACCGCGCAGGCCGCCTTCTGGGGCGCATGGCCCGCCGTCTCCTGGGTGGCACTCGTGATGATCAACATGACGATGATCACGTTCATCGGCCGGGCCTATGGCCATCTGTGGGACAAGGACAAGGCCAAGGGATTGCTGTTTCAGATCCTGAGGGGAATGGGGCTTTCGACCGGCCTGCTGCTCGCGGGCGGCAAGTTCGTCAACGACGCCCTCAAGCTCACCGGCCTGGGGACGATTCCGGCCATGGCGGCGGACGCGGTTCTGTGCGCGGCCGTGACCTATGCCGTGGGCCACACGGCCGAGACCTATTTCAAGCAGGATGGCCGGATGAGCAAGCAGGCCCTGAAGGCGGCGTTCAAGGAACAATACCGCCAGGCGAAGCAGAAAATGAAGGAGGCCCCGCCGGCCGGCACCTGAGCATGCTCCGCGATCCCGGATCAGCAGATCCGGTCACCGCCCCCATTGAGCACTGGTGCATCGGGACCGGTGATGTAGAATGAAGTTCATGTTTTGTTCTCTGCGGAGGCAGGGAGTCCTCGGTAACGATCATTCGAACGGGGGAAACCATGAAGACGGGGATCGACGAGGCGGAACTGGACAGGCGCCTCGCAACGCTCGAAACGGCGCGGACCTGGAGCCCGCGGGTCATGTCGAAGCTGGAAGGCTTCCTGCGGACCGCCGACGACCGGGACCTTTACCGGATCAACCCTCTGGCCTTCGCCGCCGAACGGGGCGTCGCGGAGGCGGAAGCGATCGACCTGTTCCTTCACGCGTCCTCGCTCGGCCTGTTCGAGATGGACTGGCTCCTGGTCTGCCCGATGTGCGCCTGCATCGTCGAGAGCTTCGGCAGCCTGCGCACGCTCGAAAAGCATTATCGCTGCGCCCTGTGCCGCACCGATTACGAAGCTGTCCTGGACGACTACATCACCGTAACGTTCACGGTGTGCGCCAATGTCCGTCGGATCAGGTACCATGATCCGGACAGCCTGCCGGCGCGGGATTACTGCTTCGAATGCCGAGTCACGCTGGACGGCGTGACGCCGGACGGAGAGCCCTGGATCGCCCACTTCGCCCAGGCCACCCCGGAGGTTCGTTTCATACCGCCGCACGCGGTCGAGCGGATCGAGATCGATGTCGGGGAGGGAAACCTGCTGGGGTGGGATTTCGATGCCGGCGACGGCTTCGAATTCACCGTCGCCAAGGACGCGCCGCCCGCGCCGCAGCCGCTCACCTTCGAGTATCAGGACAGGTCCAGCGCGCCGGCGACGGGCCGGATCGCTCCCGGCCGGATCGTGCTGGAAATCCGGAACGCCTCGCCGAGGCGCCGCCTGTTCGGCCTGACCCTGACTTCGCCGGGATTCTCCCACCCGGACATCCGGTTCAGGCCGTTCCTCACCGGCAAGCGGCTGCTGACCACCCAGACCTTCCGCACCCTGTTCCGGTCCGAGCTGATCCGGGCGACGGAGGGGATCGGGGTCAAGGACATCACGCTGCTGTTCACCGACCTGAAGAGCTCCACGGCCCTGTATGACAGGATCGGCGATCTCAGCGCCTTTTCCCTGGTGCAGCAGCATTTCGACCGGATCCAGGACGTCACCGTCGCCAACGGCGGCACCGTGATCAAGACCATCGGCGACGCCGTAATGGCGGCCTTCCTGAACCCGCGCGACGCGGTCAGCGCCGCGGTCGCCATGCTGGACGAGATGGACCGGTTCAACCGCGACCATGTGGACCGGCCGCTGATCCTGAAGATCGGGCTTCACAAGGGGGCGTCGATCGCGGTCACGTCGAACAACCAGCTCGATTACTTCGGCCAGGCGGTGAACATCGCGGCGCGGGTGCAAAGCCTTGCCCAGGCAGAGGAGATCTACCTGACCGGAGACGTCCATGATTATCCCGGCGTCGGGGAACTGCTGGAACCCTTCGCCGTCGAGCGCCGGATGGCCCAGTTGAAGGGTGTCAACCTGGAGATGCCGGTCTTCCGGGTGGCGGGAGGCAAGCGGCGCCCAGGCGCGGATCCTTGGCCCCGGCAGCCCGGCTCCGCTACTGGCTCGGCGCAGTGTTTTTGATTGATCTATCGTAGGTCGGCCTCGGCCGAAGGCCGACCTACCGCACTCCGGTTCGCCGAACGTCATCAAAAAATATTGTGCGGGACCGCTAGGCCGCCCCGACGATCAGGATCTCCAGCCGCCGCGGACCGTGGACGCCCTCGACCCGGTTCAGCTCGATGTCGGAGGTGGCCGACGGTCCCGACATGAAGGTCAGGGGGCGGGGCAGGGAGCCGCGCAGCGCCCGGATGGCCTCGGGTACCGACCCGACGATCCGCTCGACCGGGACGATGCAGACATGGAAGTCGGGCAGCAGGGTGATCGCCCGGCGCCCCTGTTCCGCCCCGGCATCCAGGACGATGGTCCCGGTCTCGGCGATGGCGATGGCGCAGCCGGTGATCACGCCGGCTACGGCGTCCAGCTCGCGGTGAGCGAGATTCCCGTCGTCCCGCACGAACTCGGCCGGAAGCCAGGAGTCCGCCAAGTCCGCGGGCACGACGAAACGCCCCTGGAGCCGCCGGATCGCCTCCGTGGCGCCGGCGGCATCGACCCGCCGCACGGTCGCCTTGTAGGCCTCGGCCCGCTCGGCGAAGCGGTCGGCCAGGGCGGCACCCGACAGGTCGGAAGTCTTCCGGTAGCCGCGGGCCACCGCGACCTCCCCGGCGGGATCACCGGCCAGGGCTCCCCGGATGCGGCCCAGGATCTCCTCGCGCGCGCCGCTCACCGGCGTGTCCTCCACCAGTCGCGGAAACTCTGGGCAGGGATGGCGGGCAGGTCGCGGGCCCTGGTCCACTGGCGCAGCGGACCCACCCCGCCCGTGATGTAGCCGTCGCTGACGAACGGCCGCTGCGCCACGCGGGCGATCTTCTGCGCCGTCTCCAGCAGGCCGGGATTGTCGAACATCCGGATCGCGGCTCCCATGGCCAGCTTCTCCATGTTGAATCCGCTTCGGGCGACCGCCCTGGTGCGCAGATGCACCAGCACTTCGGGGATGTTGATCTTGACCGGGCAGACCTCGTAGCAGGCGCCGCACAGAGTCGAGGCGAAGGGGAGCGAGGCCGCCTCGTCCATCCCGTGGAGCTGCGGGGTGAGGATCGCGCCGATCGGCCCCTGGTATTCGGAATGATAGGCATGGCCGCCCGTCCGGGCATAGACGGGGCAGACGTTCAGGCAGGCGCTGCACCGGATGCAATTGAGCGTCTGCCGCCCTGTCCTGTCGGCCAGCACGTCGGTGCGGCGGTTGTCGAGCAGCACCAGATGGAATTCCTGCGGGCCGTCTCCCGGCGTGACGCCGGTCCAAAGCGAGTTGTAGGGGTTCATCCGCTCGCCGGTGGAGGACCGCGGCAGGAGCTGGAGGAACACTTCCATGTCCTCCCAGGTCGGGACCAGCTTCTCGATCCCCATCACGCTGACCAGGACCTTGGGCAGCGTCAGGCACATGCGGCCGTTCCCCTCCGACTCCACGACGCAGATGGTGCCCGTGTCGCAGATGCCGAAATTGGCCCCGCTGACCGCCATGGGCACGGTCAGGAACTTCTCGCGCAGATATGTCCGCGCCGCGGCGGTCAGGTCGGACGGGCGATCCGACAGCTCGGCCAACCCCAGCTTTCTCATGAACAGTTCGCGGATCTCGGCGCGGTTGCGGTGGATCGCGGGCACCAGGATGTGGGAGGAGACGTCGTCGCCGAGCTGGATGATCAATTCGGCCAGGTCGGTCTCGAATGGTCGGATACCGGCGGCCTCCAGCGCCTCGTTCAGCTTGATCTCCTCGGTCGTGATCGACTTGACCTTGATCACCTCCTTGGCGGAGTGGCGTTTGGCGATCTCGGTGACGATGCGCTTGGCCTCGGCGCCGTCGCGCGCCCAGTGGACCTGCCCGCCGGCCTTGGTCACCGCCTCCTCCAACTGGACCAGGTAGCGGTCCAGGTTGCGCAGCGTGTGCTCCTTCAGGGAGCGGCCGGCCTCGCGCAGCTCTTCCCAGTCCGGCACCTCGGCGACGACGCCGGCGCGTTTGGTTCGGATGGTCTGGGTGGCGTTGCCGATGTTGCGCCGGAGCTGGGTGTCGGCGACCGCGCGCTTCGCCAGCTGCGGGAAGGTGTGCGGCTCAGCGGCGCTCGCCATGCATGAAGTCCTTTTCCGTTGAAGCCAGGATTTCCGCCAGATGGACGGTTCGCACGCCGCTGCGCAGCCGGTGCAGCCCGCCGCCGATATGCATCAGGCACGAACTGTCCAGGGCGGTGCAGACCTCCGCCCGGGTGCCCAGGACCGAGCGCATCTTGTCCGACAGCATGGCGACCGAGGTGTCCTCGTTCTTGACCGCGAAGGTGCCGCCGAAGCCGCAGCATTCCCGCGCGTCCGGCAATTCGACGAGGTCGAGTCCGCGCACCTTGGCGAGCAGCCTCATCGGCGCCTCGCCGACTTTCAGGGCGCGCAGCGAGTTGCAGGTCGGGTGGTAGGTGACGCGGCGGGGATAATAGGCCCCTACGTCGTCGATCCCGAGCCGCTCGACCAGGAACTGGGACAGCTCGAACACCCGCGGCACCAGTTCGGCCACGTCGCGCTTCAGCGTCTCGTCGCCGGTGTCGGCCAGGGTGCGGAGCCAGGCCGTGCGGATGTTGGAAACGCAGGACGACGAGGGCGAGACGATGACCTCGGCGTCCCGGAACGACTTGACGAAACGCCTTATCAGCGGGATGGCCTCGTCGCCGTAGCCCGTGTTGGAGTGCATCTGACCGCAGCAGGTCTGATCCTCCGGGAACTCGACGGTATGGCCCAGCCGCTCCAGCAGGCGGACGGTGGCGATGCCCGTCTGCGGAAACAGCGTGTCATTGTAGCAGGTGATGAACAGCGCGACGCGCACAGGCGGCTCCGATCCGGGTGGTCGTATGATGTGAACACCTGAATCGGCCGGCCGTTACGCGACAACCGCGACTTGGGTGCCGTCAATGCAGCCTGTTGGGCTTCAGGAAACGGCTGCGGTCGGCGGAGCCGACGCGGAGCTCGAACACGTCGCCCTCGCGCTCCACGGTGAGCGGCACGTCGATGCCCGCCGGGCCGAGCGACCAGAGGGAGCGGTAGAACCCTGCCAGGGATTGGATCGGCTTTCCCGCGATGGCGCGCACGATGTCGCCGGCGCGGAGTTCCGCCCGCCGGGCCGGGCCGTCGCCCGCCAGCCCGGCAAGCACGACGCGGTCGCGCTCGTCCTCGGTGGCGTAGAGCCCGAGCCAGGGCCGGGAGGGTCCGCTGGAGCGGCCGAGCCTCAGCATATCGTCCAGGATCGGCTTCAGCAGGTCGATCGGCACGCTCATGTTGAGCGGAACGAGGCGACCGCCGGAATCCCGTGACTGCAACTGGAGCGACCCGATGCCGAGCAGTTCGCCCTGCGTTCCCAGCAGCGCCGTGCCGCCCCAGTTCGGGTGTGCCGGCACCGTGAAAATGGCGTCGTCGAGCAGGTATTCCCAGTAACCCGCGAATTCCTGCCGGGCGGCCACCCGTGCGGCAAGCGAATGGATCCGGCCGCCGGCCCCGCCGACCACCACGTGCTCGCCCACCGACGCCCGGCGGGAGTTCCCCAGGGGCAGCGCCGGCACCCCGAGCGGCGACAGCGCCTGGACGATGCCGAAGCCGCTGTCGAAATCGTAGGCCAGGACATGGCCCTTTACCGCGCGGCCGTCGTTGGTCGTGAGCCACACCTCCTCCGCCTCGGCGACCAGGTAGCCGATGGTCAGCACCAAGCCGTCCTCGCGGATCACGGCGCCTTGCCCCGCCCTCTGCGTCCCCAGGGTTTCCGCCGTGAAAGCGTCGTCGGGAACGCTGGCCCGCAAGGCCACGACCGAGGAGAGGGCGCGATCCAGGTCAAAGGCCACCGCACCCGGGTCCGGCTGGAATTCGGGGGGAATCTGCCAGTCATCGGACGATGGCATCGGAAAGCCTCCTTCGAAAGAACCCTGATTCAAGTCGGTCCAGACAGGTAGATAAGGTCCGGCCGGTCCTTCCAACAGGGAGGCGGGGCAATCAGGCGGGCCAGTCGCAGGCAGAGGCGAGCTTTTCTCGGACGGGACCGAACCCGGCGAGGTCGAACTCGGCTTCATGCAGGTCGTCCCGCTTGTCCTTCACCCGCACGAAAAGCCGGCCTCCGTCCGGAAGCTGCTTGAGGAAGCTGACGGCATCTCCCCGCAACGATACTTCCGTGGTGCCGCCCAACTCGTTCCAACGCCGCTCCTGGCCGCGATGCCGGACCCAGCGCCGCTCTACCGTCTGGTCCCGCATCGCCTCCTGGGTGAGCGGGAGGAACTCCAGGTCCAGGGCGGTGCCGGCGGGGTAACGGGCGAAGTCGGGAACACCCAGCACCAGCTCGGTCTTCCCCTGCCTGCAATGCATGGCGAAGGACATTTCCCTCTCCTCCGGCGATGCCAGGGAGAGCAGGGTGGCGCTGACTTGACGGCTGTAGTCCACGGGGGAAGCCGTCTCGCTGATGATCCAGTCGGCGGCCTGCGCCGATGCCGGCCCGGTGGCGAACAGCAGCAGCGCCGCCGCCAGGGCGCCGTGCGCCCACGACAGGCCAGACCATTGCTTTCTCCGCCGATACGGGACGGCGGACCGCGCGGATTTCCTGTTGGCAGGCAAGGTCGTCATCGCGGCAGGCTGCTTTCCTGGGCCGAGCCCGATTTGTCCAGCCATTCCTGCGCGGCGCGGTAGCGCTCCAGCCCCGGCACCCTGGAGGCGAGATTCACGTTCTTCCACTTCGGATCGAACCCCGGCCCCTGGAGGGTCGGCATGCGGCTGAACAGGTTGTCGACGAAGCGGGCCATGCGGCGGTAACGGTCGGAACTTCGCGGCCAATTGTAGGCGGCCAGGAAGGTCGGGACGGCGATCGTCGTGACTTGGCCGCCCTCGGGGATCAGGTTCGGGTAGTCGGCCGGTTCCAGCCGCGACGGGAGGTAATAGTCCTCGAACTTCCTGTCGTATTCGACCGGCAGGAACTTGAATCCCGGCTCCCACCGGCCCTTGAGGAAGGCATCGACCGGCTTGGAGGTGATGAACACGACCGCCGCCATGTCGCCGGTGCCGGCCCGCATCTGTTCCAGCGCCACGGGATGGGGAATGAAGGTCTTCTCCACGTCGAGGCCCAGCCGGGTGAAGATCAGCGGTCCCGAATAGGCCGCCGCGGTGCCGAGGGTGTTGAAGTTCACCTTCTTGCCCCTGAGATCGTCCAGCGACTGGATCTCCGGCCGCACGAACACATGGAGCTCCGATGGGAACAGGTTCAGCACATAGGTGATCTGCTGCTGGATGTTCGGAACCTGGGCCTTGTATTCCTCGATCACGTCCGTGTTGATAATGGCCATGTCCACCCCCCGGAGATAGAGGAGGGAATTGACGTTCTCGGTCGGACCCCTGGTGACGATCGGCAGGACGTGGGCGTTGTCGCCGTCGTCCACGACGCGCGCGATCTCCGACGCCAGGCGCAGCGGCGCCCCTTCCAACTGTCCGCCGGCCAGGCCCACCGTCCAGGCGTTGATCCGCTCCGCCGGGGATTGTCCACCCTTGCGGACGGGGGCCGCCTGCGTTCCCGGGGCTTCCCGCGCCTGCTGCGCCATGGATTCCTGGGGAACGAGCGCGCCGATTGCCATGGCGACGGCGAATCTGGCCGCGATCATCAAGGATTTACCGGAATTCAGCATCGGGACGGTGTCCGTATCGGGGATGACGGTTCCAGGAGAGCAGCCGTCCCTCTTCAAGGGAAAGGCAATTCCGGTGATGATCGATCGGACAGGTCAGGGGGCATCGCATCGCCGCGCCTCTGACGATCGGCCAAGTCCCGTACCAGGGATGCCCCACGATTCCGTGGCCCCGGGATGCTAAGGTCGGAAAAAAGCATAACCTTCCGGAGCACCCGCCCATGCCGCTCGCCTTGTCCCGCCGCCGGTTCGTCCACCTCACAGGCATCGCAGCCGCGGCGTCCCTGCTGCCCGCCGCCGCCATGGCGGCACCGGTGACCTTGAGGGTCGGCTACATCCCCATCATCCCCATGACCCAGCTTTTCGTGATGCAGGGGGAGGGCTGGACCGGGAAGGCCGGACTCAAGCTGGAGCTGACCCAGTTCTCGTCGGGCCCCGCCATGGTCCAGGCGCTGGCGTCCGGCAGCCTGGACGTGGCCTATGTCGGGATCGGGCCGGCCATGGTCGCCCGCTCGCGGGGCATCGACATCAAGGTGCTCGCGTCGAACATCATCGATCAGGTCGCCCTGATCGGCCGCGGCCCCTTCGCGGAGATGATGGCCGCGGCGCCGTCCGCGGCGGAGGGGTTCAGGAGCTTCTTCGAGCGGGCGGGACGTCCCGCCAAGATCGCCACCCTGCCGACCGGCTCGGTGCCGGACACGATCCTGAGATACTATCTGAACCGCGTCGCCAAGGCCGATCCCAAGCATGTCGAGATCGTCGGCGTCGGCGAGGACCAGGTGCAGCAGGCGCTGCTCGCCGGGGCGGTCGAAGGCGCCTCGATCCTGGAGCCGATCCTGACCATCGTGCAGGAACGCGACCCGACCGCCCGGATCGTCGCGCCGGCCAGCACCATGCTGCCGCGCCAGCCGGGCGCCGTCCTGGCGGTGCGCGAGACCGTCATCGCCGCCCACCGGGACGCCGTCGCGACGCTGGTAGAACTTCACGTCCGCGCGACCGAATTCGCCCGCAGCCGGCAGGACCGGGCGGCCGACCACGTCACCGCCTTCGTCGGCAAGGGACTGGTGGACCCCCGGATCATCGACAAGGCGCTGCGGTCCCCCAGCACCAACCTGGTCGCCGACCCCCATGTCATCCGGGAAGCCACGGCCGTGCTCCAGGACTTCCAGCAGACCCTGGGAACGCAGGTCAAGCCGGTGAACCTGGACGACCTGTTCGACTACAGCTTCTACGACGCCGTCCCGAAGGCCGGATAAAAAGAAAAAGGGAGGTGCCGGCCGGCACCTCCCCCTTTCATCGGACCAATCGACAGGCTCAGTCGCGGCCCATCTCGCCACCGGTGCGGCGCCAAAGTTTCAGCGGGTTGCCGTCCTTCAACGCTTCCGGCAGCAGGCCGGCCGGAACGTCCTGGTAGCAGACCGGGCGGAGGAAGCGCCGGATCGCCAGCGTCCCGACCGAGGTGCTCCGGCCGTCCGCCGTGGACGGGAAGGGGCCGCCATGGACCATCGCGTGGCTGACGTCCACGCCGGTCGGCCAGCCGTTGAACAGCACGCGGCCCGCCTTGCGCTCCAGCACCGGGAGCAGCTTCCGGGCGGCGTCGAGATCGCCCTCGTCGGCCTGGACCGTGGCGGTCAGCTGGCCTTCAAGATGCTCCGCGACGGTGCGCACCGCCTCCATGTCGGGGCAGCGGATCACCAGGGAGGAGGCGCCGAACACCTCTTCCTGAAGGTCCGTCTCGGACAGGAAGCTGGCGGCGTCGGTCTCGAACACGGCGGTCTGGCACTGGTTCGGGCCGGCGCAGGCCTGGCCGCGGGCCAGCAGGCGGACCTTCGAATTGCCCGAAAGCTTCCGCACGCCCTCGTCATAGGCGGCGAAGATGCCGGGCGTCAGCATGGTCGAGGCTGCGCTGTTGCCCACTTCCGCCTTGGCCGTCTCAAGGAAACGGTCGAGGTCCGGGCCATCCAGCGCCAGCACGATGCCGGGGTTGGTGCAGAACTGGCCGGCGCCCAGGTTGAGCGAGGCGACATAGCCCTTGCCCAGCGCCTCGGCGCGCGACGACAGCGCCGCCGGCATCAGGAACACCGGGTTGATGCTGCTCATCTCGGCATAGACCGGGATCGGCTCGCGGCGCGCCGCCGCGACGCTCACCAGGGCCATGCCTCCCCGGCGCGATCCGGTGAAGCCCACGGCCTTGATCCGCCAGTCGGAGACCAGGGCGGTGCCGACCGAGTTGCCGGCGCCGAACACCATGGAGAAGACGCCTTCGGGCAGCCCGCACTCCGCGACCGCCGCCTGGACGGCCCGGCCGACCAGTTCCGACGTGCCGGGATGGGCCGAGTGGGCCTTGACGATCACCGGGCAGCCCGCGGCCAGCGCCGAGGCGGTGTCGCCGCCCGCGACCGAGAAGGCGAGCGGGAAGTTGCTGGCCCCGAAGACCGCGACCGGGCCGAGCGGGATGTGGCGCTGGCGCTGGTCGGGGCGCGGCAGGGGCTTGCGGTCGGGCAGGGCGGGGTCGATGCGGGCCTCGATCCAGCCGCCCTCGCGGACGACCCCGGCGAACAGGCGGAGCTGGCCGACGGTGCGGCCGCGCTCGCCTTCGATCCGGCCGCGCGGCAGGCCGCTTTCGGCGGAGGCCCGCTCGACCAGTTCGTCACCCAGGTCCATGATCTTCTGGGCCACGGTTTCCAGGAAGGTCGCGCGGGCTTCCAGGCCGGTTTCCCGATAGGTGTCGAAAGCGGCCCAGGCCAGCTCGCAGGCCTGGCGGACCTCGGCTTCGCCGCCGCCGCCGAAGGCCGGCTCCATCTTCTCCCCGCTGGCGGGGTTCACCGCGTAGAACGTGGTTTCGCGACCGCGCACGGACTTGGCGCCGATCAGCATGTCACCGGTGATTTTCATGTTCGACTAACTCCTCTGGAACCGTTTCTCGGGGTCCCGTCCGTCCTCAGCGTGCCCAGCGGAGGACGAGCGGATCGAGACGCCGGGCTGTTTCGATCAGCCCGGCGCGGGTTTTCGGGTGCAGCGGCTGAAGCGGGTGGCGGACCGCTTCGGACTTGATGACTCCGCCTTCCTTCATGAGAACCTTGGCCGCGATCAGCCCGGCCTGGCGGTTCTCGTAATTGATCAGCGGCAGCCAGCGGCCATAGGCCTCGACCGCTTCCTCGCGGCGTCCGGCCTCGTACGGGTCCATGATCTGCCGGATGCCGTCCGGATAGCCTCCGCCGGTCATGGCGCCGGTCGCACCCGCATCGAGATCGGCGAGCAGCGTGATCGCCTCCTCGCCGTCCCAAGGCCCCTCGATCGCGTCGCCGCCCAGCTCGATCAGGGTGCGGAGCTTGGCGGCGGCCTGCGGGACCTCCACCTTGAAATAAGAAACGTTTTCGATTTCGCGAGCCATCCGGGCGAGAAAAGCCGGGGAAAGCGGCGTTCCGGCCACCGGCGCGTCCTGGACCATGATCGGGATGTCGATCGCGTCGGACACGCGCTGGTAGAATTGGAAGGTCGATTCCTCCGGCACGCGGAACGTGGCGCCATGGTAGGGCGGCATGATCATGACCATGGCCGCTCCCGCCTCCTGGGCACGCCGGCTGCGCTCGGCGCAGACGGCGGTGCCGAAGTGGGTCGTAGTCACGATGACCGGGACGCGGCCGGCGACATGCTCCAGGACGGCGTCCTGGACGCTCTCGCGCTCCGCATCGGTCAGCACGAACTGCTCGGAGAAGTTCGCGAGAATGCAGATGCCGTGCGAACCGGCGTCGATCATGAAGTCGATGGCGCGGCGCTGGCCGTCCAGGTCCAGGTCGCCGGAGTCCGTGAACACCGTCGGCGCCACCGGAAATACGCCCCTGTAGCGCGGCTGCCCTTGTGCTGTCATGATTGCGGGTCCTTGTCGATGGTGGGGTCCGCGGGGCCGGTCGAGCCGCCCCGCGCCCTGTTCATTTACGGTCCGGCCCTTAACGGGCCCGGACGGTCACGCCGTTCATCTGCCCCAGTACATCGAACAGATGCGGCACATATTTGTCGCCATGCCCGAGATTGCTGGCAAGCAGATAGGTCTGGTGGACCGCTTGCGCCGCGAACGCAGTGGTCGGCGCCGACTCCGCGAGGCGGGTGTAGGAGCGCATGTCCTTCACCGCATTCCGCAGGGTGAACTTCTGCCCGGAATCGTCGCCTTCCAGGACGAAGGGAACGATCCGGTCGAAGGTGCGGCTGTGCGCGCCGCTGAGCCGGCAGAGATCGGCGAAGGCTTCCAGGTCCAGCCCGACCTTGGCGGCGGTGCAGAACGCCTCGGCCAGCAGGACGGCGGTGCCCTGGGCGATGAAATTGTGGATCAGCTTCGCCCGGTATCCCGACCCCAGCGGCCCGACATGGTGGATCGTCTCGGAGTAGGTCTCCAGGATCGGGCGCACCTCGTCCAACGTCGCGGCGTCGCCGCCGGCCAGCACGTTCAGCCGGCCCTCCGCCGCCTCCTTGGGCGTCCGGTTGACCGGGGCGTCCATGAAGCGGCCGCCGCGCGCCGTGACGGCCGCCTCGGCCTCGGCGGCGAACTCGGGGTCGCCCGTGCTGCTGTCGATCACGGTCAGGCCGGCATGGACGCCTTCCAGCAGTCCGCCTTCCCGGAACAGCACGTCCCGGACCTGCGGGGTCCCGGTGACGCAGACGATCACCACGTCCGAATTGCGCGCCAGGTCGGCGGCGCTCGCCGCCTCGGCGGCACCTTCGGCCAGCAGCTCTTCCAGCGGCTGGCGGTTGCGGTGCGCCAGGACGGTGACGGGGAAACCCTTGCGCAGGATGTTCCGCGCGATGCCCGTGCCCATCAGCCCGAGGCCGATGAAGCCGACCCGTGTCGTCTCGCTCATATCTGGGCTTCCCTCTTCTGATTGGAATTCGTCGCCAGCGCCGCGACCGGGGACAGGATGCCCCGCCCCGGCCCGGTGTTCCGGGCCGGCGGCATCGGACGGCCCGTCCAGCGCAGGAAGCTCGTGTCGAGCTGCGACAGGTCGGCACAGCCGAGCAGGCCGACAACCCGGTCCACCTCGGTCTTCAGGATGTCGATCGCGTGGGCGACCCCCGCCTCGCCGCCGGCGGCGAGGCCGTAAGTCGTGGCGCGGCCGAGCAGCACGGCGTCCGCTCCCAGCGCCCGCGCCTTGACAATGTCGGAACCCCGGCGGAAACCGCCGTCCAGCATCACCGTCAGCCGGCCGCCGACCTCGGCCGCCACCTCCGGCAGGACCTCCATGGTCGAGACGGCGCCGTCCAGCTGCCGGCCGCCATGGTTGGACAGCACGATGCCGTCGGCCCCGCAGTCCGCCGCCAGGGCGGCGTCCTCGGCCGTCATGACGCCCTTGACGATCAGCTTGCCGGGCCACAGGTCGCGCAGCCACCTAATGTCCGCCCAGTCCAGCGACGGATCCAGCTCCTTGGCGATGGCGGAAGCCGCCCCGCGCACGCTGTCCTGTCCGGGCGGCAGCAGGTCGCCCAGGTTGGCGAAGCGCGGCACGCCGTTCGGCACCAGCACATCGAGGATCCAGCGCGGATGGAGCGCCACGTCGATGGTGTTGCGCAGGTTCAGCTTCAGGGGGCGGGCATAGTTGCGCCGGTCCCATTCGCGGTTGCCGAAGATCGCGCTGTCCGTGGTGACCACCAGCGCTTCCAGGCCGGCCGCCTTGGCCCGCTCCACCAGCTTGGCCGCGAAGGCGCGCGTCCGGTACAGGTAGAGCTGCATCCACAGGCGCCCGCCGGCCCGGTCCGCCACCTCCTCCAGCCGCATCGTCGAGGCGTTGCTGAGGACGAAGGGGATGCCGGCCGCCGCCGCGGCGCGGGCGAGCGCCAGGTCGCCCTCCCTGGCGAGCAGGCCGCTGAAGCCCGTCGGACCGATCAGGAAGGGCGCCGCCGACGGCTTTCCGAACAGGTCGACCGTCTGGCCCCGTGCCGAGACGTCCACCAGGGTCCGCGGCACGAAGCCGATCTCCTCGAAGACCGACCGGTTGCGCCGCAGGGTGACCTCGTCGTCCGCTCCGCCCTCGACATACTCGAAGCAGAAGTTGGGAACGCGCCTGCGGGCGACGGCGCGCAGTTCGTCGATGTTCTGCGCGCGCCGGAAGTCGGTTCCCTGGTAAAGCCGCCTTTTCATCGTTTTCTCCGGGCGTCGGCCGTTACTTGCCGTCGCGCACCTTCTGGACCTCGGCCTGCATCTCCTGGACAAGCTCGGGGCCGATGCTCTGGACATACTTGTCCGTCACCGGCTTGACCTTCTGGCGCATGCGGTCGATCTCGGACGCCGGCAGCTCGGTGATCTGCATGCCCTCGTCGCGCAGCGTCTGCATCGACTTCTGGTTGGCCTCGCGGGAGACCTGGCGCTCATACAGGCCGGCTTCGGTCGCCGCCTCCTGGACGATGCGGCGCTCTTCCTCGGACAGCTTGTCCCAGACGCGCTTGCTGAAGATGGCGACCAGCGGGTTATAGACGTGGCCGGTGGTCGCGGCGTGCTTCTGCACCTCGTAGAACTTGCTGGTCTCGATCGAGGCGAACGGGTTCTCCTGGCCGTCCACGGTGCCGGTCTCCAGCGCGGTATAGAGCTCCGGGAAGGGCAGGGGGACGGGGTTGGCGCCCAGCGCCGCGAAGGTGTCGATGAAGATCGGGATCTGGATCACTCGGACCTTGAGCCCGGCGATGTCCTCCATCTTGTTGATCGGCGTATTGGCGGTGGTGAGGTTGCGGAACCCGTGGTCCCAGTAGCCAAGGCCGATCAGCCCCTTCTCCGGCAGCATTCCCAGCAGGCGGGTACCGACCGGGCCGTCCATGACGGCGTCGACCTCGCGGTAATCGTTGAAGAAGAACGGCAGGTCGAAGACCGAGAATTCCTTGACCAGTCCGGTGAGCAGGCCGGGGCTGACCAGCGTCATGTCCAGCACGCCGCCCTGGAGGGAGGAGATCACCTGCGCGTCGCCGCCCAGCTGGCCGCCGCCGAAGCCCCGCGCCTTCATCTTGCCGCCGCTCTTCTCCTCCAGCAGCTCGCCGAACTTCTTCACGCCGATGCCGTGCGGGTGGTCGTTGTTCTGGACGAAGGCGACCTTGAAGTTGCGCGACTGGATGTCCTGCGCCGAAGCGGCGCCGGCCGTGAACAGGGCGCCGGCCAGGGCGAAGCCGGCCAGCACGGTCTTGATCGACTGTTTCATCGGACGTTTCCTCTTGTCTTGGATAGGATCGAAGCGTTGCGGTCCGGGAATGGGCTCAGCCGTAGAACCAGCTTGCCGGCCCCGTGACCAGGATGGGGAACAGGATGAGCAGGGCCAGCACGATCAGGTGGGTGATCATGAAGGGCCAAACCCCCTTGATCAGCTCGTCCATGCTGATCTTGGACACGCCGGCCACGACGTTCAGCACGACGCCGACCGGCGGGGTGATCAGGCCGATCGCGTTGTTGATGATGAACAGCACGCCGAAATAGATCGGGTCGATGCCCGCTTCCTTGATCACCGGCATCAGCACCGGCGTCAGGATCAGGATCGTCGGCGTCATGTCCATCGCGGTGCCGACGACCACCACCAGAAGCATGATCGCGATCATCAGGAGCGTCTGGTTGTCCATGTAGGGCTCCAGCAGCTCGGTCACCTGGCCCGGCAGGTCGGCGACCGTGATCATCCAGGCCGACACCATGGCCGCCGCGACCAGGAACATCACCACCGCGGTCGTCTTGGCCGAGTTGACGAACAGCTCGAACAGGTGCGACGGCTTCAATTCGCGGTAGATCACGGTCGCCACGAACAGCGAGTAGACCGCCGCCACGACCGCCGCCTCGGTCGGCGTGAAGACGCCCATCTTCAGGCCGACGATGATGATCACCGGCAGCAGCAGGGCCCAGAAGCCGTCGAGGATGGCGTGGGCGAGTTCCCGGCGGGAAGCGCGCGGCGGCGGTTCGACGTTCTCGTTCCGCGCGACCAGCCACCAGGTGAACACCAGGCCGAGGCCCAGCAGCAGGCCCGGCACGATGCCGGCCAGGAACAGCTTGGTGATGGAGACGTTGGCGGCGACGCCGAAGATGATGAAGCCGATGCTGGGCGGGATGATCGGGGCGATGATGCCGCCGGACGCGATCAGGCCGGCCGAGCGCGCCCTGTCATGGCCCGCCCGCACCATCATGGGCACCAGCAGCGCGCCCAGGGCCGCGGCGTCGGCGACGGCGGAGCCGGACAGGCTGGCCATGATGCAGGACGCAAGAATCGCGACATAGCCGAGACCGCCCTTGACATGGCCGATCAGAGCCATGGCGATGGTCACGATGCGGCGCGACAGGCCGCCGGCGTTCATGATCTCGCCTGCCAGCATGAAGAACGGGACCGCCATCAGCGGAAAGCTGTCGGCGCCGTTGATCACGTTCTGCGCCACGATCTGGGCGTCGTACAGGTCGAGGTGGAACATCAGCATCACGCCGCACAGCAGCAGCGCGAAGGCGATCGGGGTGCCGATGGCCATGGCGCCCAGCAGCGAGCCCAGGAAGATGGCGATGGTCATGGGAGAGGGCTCCTGCGGTCGTTCCGGAGGCCCGACATTTCGACTTCCCCCTCGGATTCGGTGACGGTGACGAGGTCCCGGTCGCTCATGCGGCCCGTCAAGGCGCGAGCGAGGTTGACGATCAGGATCGTCAGGGCCGACACGCCGAACAGGATGCCGACGCCGTAGAACAGGCCCATGGACAGCCCGGTGGAGGGGGCCGCGACGTCGATGTTGATGATCGTCTGTTCCCAGCTTCCCGCCAGCAGCAGCCAGGTGACGTAGAGCATGATCAGGTGGCTGCCGACGAAGCACACCAGCTTGCCGGCCTTCGGCAGCCGATTGACCAGCATGTCCATGCCGAGATGGCCGTGGTCGCGGAGCGCCAGGATCGCGCCGAGGAAGGTCAGCCAGACGAACAGCAGCCGGGACAGTTCCTCCGACTCCGTGATGCCGCTGTTGAACCCGTATCGCAGGACCACGTTGCCGAATACCAGGACGACCATGACGACGAGGCAGGTCGCGATCAGGATCTTTATGAGGCCGAAATAGGCGTCAGCTATTTTTGACATTTGCCTCCCCAAGTTCCGCTTCCTGAAGTCGGCATAGGCTTTTTCAGGCCACGACTCCAGATGGAACGCAAAGTAATCGCATCGTGCGAATCCAACGGCTTTTTGGTGCCGTGATCGCAAGTTCAGTTTTCAGGTGATTTTTCATTTCGCATCGGTGCGGTTGTCCGATGACGGTGTTGCATCTGGGCGTCGTTTTGGCTACGAAGGCCCGCTGTCTCTCCCCCAATTTGCTTGTCATCGATAACCGCTCTGTGTGATGCTTAGCATCAATGGCTTTTGCCGACAATAGCCATTTCTGAGAACGGCCAAATCCGCCGACGGCCAATCCGAGGCACCTCCGGGTGCGGCAAGAAGGCCGTCCGAGCGCGAAGTCATGGCAAGCTCCGCGCGTCATGCCATATTCATCGACGCCGAGTCCTTGTCCGGCCGTCGCAACCATGGCTTTGAAAGTCTGCACGGGAAAGATGACGACTGCCAAGATCCAGCAACAGGACAGCCGCCTGACCACGAAGATCACGGCGCTGCTTCAGGAGGCGATCCTTTGCGGATTGCTTCCCAAAGGCCAATTGCTGCTTGAAACCCATGTGGCGAACCTTGTCGGGTCGAGCCGCGGGCCGATCAAGCGGGCCTTCGCGCAGCTGCACGCCGACGGCATGATCAGCCGGTTCGAGGGGCGGGGCTACATCGTGGGAAGCGACCAGGGCACCGTTATCCGGACCCCGATCAGCGCCAAGGCGCTGGGGCTGGAAGACCAGGAGGCGACCGGCCTGAAGGAACGGGCGATGGAAAGCGTCCATGATCCGGTGGAAAGCCAGCTGATACGGTGCTCGCTCCATGGGCGTTTCCGCATCAACGAGAACGAACTGGCCAACCACTACGGCGTCAGCCGGACGGTAATGCACGACGTCCTGATGCTCGCCCAGGTCAACGGCCTCGTCGTCAAGGACGAGCGGTCGCGCTGGTACAGCGTCCCGCTGGACGAGCACCGGGTCAATTGCCTGTACGAACTGCGCGAGCACCTGGAACCCATAGCCCTGTCCAAGGCCGCCGGGGTCATTCCCATGGGCGAGCTGGAGCGGGTCGGCCGCCGGCTGGCCGAGGCCATGCCGCGCTACCCGAACCTGCCCACCGAGGAACTCGACGACCTGGAACTGGACCTGCACGTCCGCTGCCTCGGCCATTGCCCCAATCCGGAGCTGGTCGAGGCGCTGAAGCGAACGCGCTGCATCCTGATCTTCGGAAAACACCTGCTGGGCCGCGAGATAGCGCTGCCCCACGAGGAACCCTTCTTCCACGAGCACCGCCGCATCATCGAGGCCATGACGCGGCGGGACGGGGAGGCGGTCGCGCGCGAAGCCAGGGCGCACCTGGACAAGGCGCGGCTGAAGGTGCTGGACCGGGTCCGGCACTCCCGGTCTATGGGCGTGCCGCTCGATCTTCCCTACATCAAGGAAGCGGCCTTCGCGGTTTGAGCGGCGAGACCGGCTTGGGCCGAGATGTCGCGCCGGGCCGGTCTCGCGCATCGATGGCCTGCAATGGTACGGATCACCCGAGAGGCTGTCGAAACCGATTAGGTCGAGTATGGCACCGTCCTTCCGGGCTGTGCTCGCTGGCCGGGAGAGAAGGTTTCGCCGGTATCGTTCCTGAGGCATCATCCGGTTCCTGCCTGCGGTATCGAGGCAGCAAGCCGTTGATGGAAATCATGTGACGGGGCTTCGAATGGCAGGATTGAGACCGCCGGATCTGGGTCCGATCGTCGGGCATACGACCGAGGACGCCTGCCGGCTTTGGATGCGGGGGGCCGATCCGGTGGACCGGGGCGCCGACCTGAGCTCATCGGGACGGACGATCGGAGTCGGCGCCGTCATTTCCGAGGGCGGAAAGGCGCCGGAATCCGCGCAGGCCTTCTACTTCAGGCTTCATCGCGAATTCGACCGGACCGGCACATTCTTCCTGGGCCGCGAACTCTGCATCACCCAATACACATATGCCGACGATGGGTCCCGGACCCCGGCGCCGGGCCAGTCCCCCTTGCCCCTGAAGGCCGATACCCTCTACCAGGTCCGCTTCGGGACGCTCGTCCTGGACGATGCGTTTCCGGATGACGAAATGGTCGCGGACAGGGAGGTCGCCCGGCGGTTGCCGCCGGCAGAGGTCTGGATACCCGATCTGCTCAACCTGCCGGAAGAGAGCGCCGAAGCGCGGTTCCGGACCTTTCCCGCCGGGTCCGCGGACACGCTGAACTTCCTGATGGGCTCCTGCCGTTATCCCGGCCTGCTGTGGGGCGTGAAGAGATCGGATCGGATCTTTGGCCCGATGGCGGACCTGGCCAAGGCCGGTGCCGACGCCCCCATGTTCACGCTCATGACCGGGGACCAGATCTACGCCGACATGTTCAACCGTGTCGTCCCGGTCGGCCGGGCGGACGATTACGTCGAGTTCCAGGATCGGTACGCCACCGCGTTCGGCTCTCCGAACATGCGCCGGCTGCTGCGCACGATGCCGACCTACATGATCCTGGACGACCACGAGATCGAGGACAATTGGGCACAGGATCGTATCCGCGACCGGCGCAAGCGCGTCCTGTTCAACCTCGCCGTCGGCGCCTACATGAGCTACCAGTGGAGCCATGGTCCGCGCACATGGGACCGGCTGCTCTACTATAAGTTCGACTGCGCAGGCTTTCCCTTCTTCACCCTCGATACCCGGACCCAGCGGTACAAGGATGACAGGCCGAACGCGATCGACGACAACCATCTTCTCGGCCGCCCCGCCCTGGCGCCCGGCGAGGAGACCCAGCTCAGCCGGCTGCTCGCCTGGATGAAGGATTGCCAGGCCAGGTTGGGCAACGTTCCCAAGTTCATCGTCACTCCCAGCGTCTTCGTGCCCAACAATATCTCGGAGCGGACCGGTGCCGGCATCCCCAGCCTGGACCGGAGCGATTCCTGGCCGGCTTTCCCGGCGACCCGGGCCGCGATCCTCCGATGCATCGTCGATGACGGCGTCCAGAACGTGGTCTTCCTGTCGGGTGACATCCATTGCGCCAACGTCGCCGCCCTGTCCTTCGCCGGCCCGGGAACGGCGGGCGGGATCAAGGCTTTCGCGATAACGTCGTCGGCCTTCTACTGGCCATTTCCCTTCGCCGACGGGTCACCGTCCGACTACGTGCATGACTCCAGCGCACCCGCACAGTCGGACACGTTCACGATCGCGCCGGGGATGACCATGGACTATCAAGCCTGGGGGTTCACGCAGGAGGACAACTTCTGCCAGGTCCTGGTGGACAGGGCGAATGCCCGGATCGGCGTCACCGCCTGCGACAACCGGGGACGCCCGATCCCCGTCGCCGACAAGGCCGGCCGGACGGTGATCCAATCGGTCCTCGACCTGGAGCCGTGGTAAGCGGCTCCAACCATTAGTCTTACATTACCGCGCCGACCTGCCACGGCACGAACTCGTTGTTGCCATAGTCGTACTCCTCGCTCTTGGTCCGCTCGCCCGACGCGACGGCGACGATCTTGTCGAAGATCCTCTGACCGGACTGCTCGATGGTCTCGTCGCCGGTGACGATCCCGCCGCAGTTGATGTCCATGTCCTCGGCCATGTGCTCGTACATGGTGTTGTTGGTGGCCAGCTTGATCGACGGCGTCGGCTTGAAGCCCGACGTGGAGCCCCGGCCGGTGGTGAAGCAGATCATGTTGGCGCCGCTGGCGACCTGGCCGGTCACGGCGACCGGGTCGTAGCCCGGCGAGTCCATGAAGACGAATCCCTTCTCCTTGACCGGCTCGGCATATTCGTACACCGCGTTGAGCCGCGAGCCGCCGCCCTTGGCGACCGCGCCCAGCGACTTCTCCAGGATCGTGGTTAGACCGCCGGCCTTGTTGCCGTAGGACGGGTTGTTGTTCAGTTCGGCCTTGTTGCGCTCGGCGTAGTCGCGCCACCACTCGATCCGCTCCAGCAGCTTGCGGGCCACCTCCGGCGACGCGGCGCGGCGGGTCAGCAGATGCTCGGCCCCGTAGATCTCCGGCGTCTCGCTGAGGATCGTCGTGCCGCCGTGCCGGATCAGCAGGTCGGACGCGTGCCCCAGGGCAGGGTTGGCGGAGATCCCGGAATAGCCGTCGGAGCCGCCGCATTCCAGCGCGAGCGTGAGCTCCGACACCGGCTCGGAGGTGCGGCGCGCGGAATCGACCTCGTCCAGCATGCCGCCGATCACGTCGATCGCGTTGGCGATGGTCTTGCGGGTGCCGCCGACCCCCTGGATGTTCATCGTCTGGAAGTTCGGCGATTCCGTCATGCCGTACATTTCCTTGATCAGCGAGATCTGGTTGGTCTCGCAGCCAAGGCCGATCATGACCACGCCGCCGAAATTCGCGTGGGTCGCGTATCCCCAGATGGTGCGGGTCAGGTACCTGTACCCTTCCGCCTGGGTGTTCATCGCGCAGCCGCCGCCGTGGGTCAGGGCCACGACGCCGTCGATGTTGCGGCGACCTTCCAGCCCGCCCATCCGGTTGAAGTGGTCCGCCACGGCCTTCGACACCGTAGCCGAGCAGTTCACCGAGGAGATGACCGCGATGTAGTTCCGCGTCCCGACCTTGCCGGTCGCCCGCCGGTAACCCATGAAGCGCGCCCGCCGGTCCTCGGGGATGTAATCGGGTTCCCGTGCGTCCACGCCGAAATCATGGTGCTGCTCGACGTCTCGCATCTCCAGGTTCTGGGTATGGACATGCTGACCCGGCGGGATCGCGGCGCTGGCGACGCCGATGATCTGGCCGTATTTGCGCACCGGCTCACCCTCGGCGATGCCCGTCACGGCCACTTTGTGCCCCTGCGGCACCGCGTCCGTGACCGTGACCCCGAACCCGTCGAGCACGGTCCCGGGCGTGAGCTTCACCCGTGCGACCGCGACATTGTCGAGCGGATTCAAATGGATGACGGGAGAAACCTGGACCATCGCGGGCGCTTCCTCTGACTGTGCGCGGGGCCGTGCGCCCCGTTTGAAATCTGGTGTGCCGGTAAAATATGGACTTTGCATCCAAAAATCAATCTTTCCGTCCAGCACCGGTGACCGAAACCGGCGCGACGGTGTTATCAAAATCTGGCGCAACGAACTTCGAGGGGACGGAAGTCATGCCCGTACAACCTGAAACCCTGCTGCTCACCCGGAACGACTGGGTGCCTAACAACCCGGTCCTTCCCGTGCTGCTCTATCGGGGCGTGATCACAGGCAAATCCGCCGAGGAAACGGCATCCGGCTTCGAGGCGCTGTTCGGGCGCAACGGCTGGCCGGCGCAGTGGCGGAACGGCGTCTTTCCCTATCACCACTATCATCCCGCGGCGCACGAGGTGCTCGGGTTCGCCGCCGGCTCGGCGAGGCTGATGCTCGGCGGCCCGGACGGGCAGGAGGTCGCGGTGACGGCCGGCGACGTGGCCGTCCTCCCCGCGGGCACCGGCCATTGCCGGCTGGACGCCAGCCCTGACTTCCTGGTGGTCGGCGCCTATCCGCCCGGCCAGGAGTGGGACATCAGCCGGGAGGCGCCGACCGACGCGGAGGCGGAGAAGATGGCCGGGCTGGGCTTCCCCGATACTGACCCCGTGACCGGCCGGAACGGGCCGCTGTGCGACCTTTGGAAGCGGCAATAAGGGCCGGGCTGCCATCGACGACGGCACGCCAGAGACTCGAGTCCGTTCTCACTTCCTTTGACGGACAGGCTTCTTGCGGAGTTTGTGACCGCTCGGTCGGTGTCGGACACATGCTGGGATTTTTTGCGCTATCTGGCGTCGCTGTCCCACCTTCAGGATGTCTATTATCTCTGGCGGCCCTTCCTGCGCGATTTCGACGACGACATGGGGGTCGAATGCGCGGTAACCTCCGGCAGCCGTTTCATCGTCACTCACGACTTCCGGCGTTGCAGCGAACTGGGCGTGGAGGCCATCTCGCCCGGCGCCTTCCTTCACCATCAGGAGACGCTCCCATGACCGCCCTGACCATCCGCCTGCCGGAGTCCGTGCACCGCGCGATCAAGGAACTGGCTGCCCGCGACGGCGTGTCGGTCAATCAGTTCATCGCCAGCGCCGCCGCCGAGAAGATGGCCAGCGTGATGACTCTGGACTATCTGCGCAACGAGGCCGCGCAGGGAAGGCGGGCAGATTTCCTGGCCGTGCTGGACAAGGCGCCCAATGCCCCGCCCCTGGCGGGGGATGAGCCCGGCTGAGCCGGGCTGGTCGGGCAATCCTCCCGGCCTCAGGCGGCGACCCGCTTGGGCGCCAAGTCGGCCGCCTGCCGCAGCGCCTCGATCAGGCTGCGCTCGTCGGCGATCCCCTTGCCGGCGATGTCGAACGCGGTACCATGGTCCACCGACGTACGGATCACCGGCAGGCCGACCGTGATGTTCACGCCCGCTTCCAGGCCGAGCACCTTGATCGGGCCGTGGCCCTGGTCGTGGTACATCGCCACGACCATGTCGTAGTCGCCGCGCCCGGCGAGGAAGAACAGCGTGTCCGCCGGCAGCGGCCCCGTGACGTCCCATCCCTTCGCCTTGCAGGCCTCGACCGCCGGCGTGATCTTGGCCGCCTCCTCGCCGCGGCCGAACAGCCCGTTCTCGCCGGCATGGGGGTTGATCGCGCAGACGCCGATCTTCGGCGAGGCGATCCCGGCCTTGACCAGGGTGTCGTGGCCGCGTGCGATCGTGCGTTCCACCAGGCCGGGCTCGATGCGCTCGACCGCGTCGATCAGGCCCATATGCGTCGTCACGTGGATGACGCGGAGCTTGGGCGAGACCAGCATCATGGAGACCTCGGGCGTGCCGGTCAGCATCGCCAGCAACTCGGTATGGCCCGGATACTTGTGCCCGGCGGCGTGGAGCGCCTCCTTGCTGAGCGGTGCCGTGCAGATCGCGTCGGCCTCGCCGGCCTCGACGATCCGCACCGCGCGCTCGATGTAGCGGAACGAACCCTCGCCGGAGATCGCCGAGACCTGCCCGAACGGATGGTCCTTGGGGATCAGCTTCAGGTCCACGCAATTCACGGTACCGGGCTCGAAGCGGACCTTCGCCGCGTCGTCCAGGCTCTCGACCCGCAGGGGGGAGCCGACGATCCGGCCAGCCGTCCGAAGGCGCTCCGCGTCGCCGACGACCAGCGGATTGCACATCTCCTGCACGGCGGGCTGGGACAGCGCCTTCATGATCACTTCCGGGCCGATGCCCGAGGCGTCGCCCATGGTGATCGCTATGGTCGGACGGTTCATGGCAGTTCTCCCTTTTGTCTTATGGAACGCAGACGCCGCACGATCCGCACCAGGCTGCCCTGGTCGCCGAACGCGCCTGCCTTGGTGACGACCGGAACCGCCACGTCGCCAAGCGTCAATCCCAGGGAAACCCCGGGTTCGATTTCGTCGGCCAGCCTGATGCCGCTCACCCCGAACCGCGAGAGGAGCGCCGCGGCCGTCTCGCCTCCAGTCGCGGCGAAGGCGCCCATATGGGACGCGGCCGGATGCAATGCGTCCGCAAGCCCGGAGACCAGCCCGGGGCCGATGCGCAGGTCCGGCTCTCCGCCCATGAGGATTTCGACCAGGACATCCTCGCCGGCGTCGAGGCCGTCCATCACCGCCCGTCCGAGGGCGGAGCGGTCGCCGGCTGCACCCGCGTCCAGCAGGACGGCGGGATCGGCCGGGACGTACCGCACGCCCGGGAGTTCCGCAAGGCTGCGCGCCGCCGCCCGCGACGCGCCGGCCAGCGAGCCGACCACCACCAGCGCTCCGCCTTCGGCCGCGGCCAGGGTTACCGGATCGGACCGTTCCCCGGGAGCCGCGGCGGCCAGCGCCTGGGCAAGCCCAGCGCTCCCGATGAAGAAGACCGGAGCACCCGTCCGCAGGCCCGCTTCGGCGATGCGGTCCAGGTCCTCCCGGGTCGTGGCGTCGCAGACGGCGACCACGTCTCCCCGGGCGGCCAGATCGGCGAAGGCCGCTCGGAGCATGTCCACACCGTTCCAGACCATGGAGAGCGGAACCCTCTCGCCCGTCACTCCCGCCGTCGCCAGGATCTCCACCAGATCGGCGTTGGGGTAGCTGTGGTCGCGCCGCCAAACCTCGGCCTCTTCAAGCGGCTTGCCGCCGACACGGACACGGCCGTCCTCGGTGGTCCTGCCGGTCGCGGGGAAGGCCGGCGCGAAGATCCCGAAGGCCGAACCCCCGAAGCCGCGCACGGCTTCCATCGCCGCGGCGATCTCGGCGGCGGGCTGGCCGCGAAGCGTGGAATCGATCTTCTTGAAGAGGATGCTGTCCCCGTCGAGGAAGCGGGCGAGGGCTGCGCGATGGACCGCCGCAGCCTCGGCCGCGGGCAGGCCGCGGCTGTTGGTGTCGTACGAGAAAACGGGAAACTCTCCGATCCTCTCCTCCGTGCCGCCCCAGCCGACGGCCGCCGCCAAGCCCCGCCTGGCGAAGCCGATCGCGCAGTCCGCGGCACCCGTCAGGTCGTCGGCGACGATAAGCCACCGGGCCGTCGCCGGACCCTCGCGAAAGGAGCCGCCGGACGACACCGGTGGAAGACCGTCGATCTGGTTCGGTGCTTTTCCCATACCTTGATGAACAGCGCTGCTCCGAAGTGATCACCCGGCCGATACTTTATCGCCTTGTCGCCCCTTTACTCGATCTTGGGCGGTTCCAGGTCGAAGGGCGGCAGGCCGGGCATGTCGCCGTCGCCCGTGCCGGGGAGTTGGAGGTTGTCGAACTGGCGCTGCACTTCCGTCGGGTCCAGCCGCGTCTCCGACGCCTTGTAGTGCATCACCAGGTCCGGGAACAGGATCAATATCCCGACCATGATGCACTGGATGATCACGAAGGGCACGGCGCCCCAGTAGATCTGGCTGGTCGCGATCGGCTCCATCCGCTTCTTGGTGACCCGGTCGATGTAGGACACCTTGGGCGCCACGGACCGGAGATAGAAGAGGGCGAACCCGAAGGGCGGGTGCATGAAGCTGGTCTGCATGTTGACGCCCAGGATCACGCCGAACCAGATCAGGTCGATCCCCAGCTTGTCGGCGGCCGGCGCCAGCAGCGGGATGACGATGAACGCCAGTTCGAAGAAGTCCAGGAAGAAAGCCAGCAGGAACACCATGACGTTGACCACGATCAGGAAGCCGGTCTGGCCTCCCGGCAGCGACGTCAGCAGATGCTCGACCCAGACATGGCCGTTCACCCCGTAGAAGGTGAGCGAGAACACGCGGGCGCCGAGCAGGATGAACAGCACGAAAGCCGACAGCTTGGCGGTGGACTCCGTGGCCTGCCGGATGATGGCGGGGTTGAGGCGGTCCGGGTTGCGGTCCAGGATCCGCTTGATCCCCGCCAGGATGACGGCGCCCAGCGCACCCATGGCGCCGCCCTCGGTCGGCGTCGCCAGGCCGATGAAGATGGTGCCGAGGACGAGGAAGATCAGGAGAAGCGGCGGCACCATGACGAAGGTGACCTGCTCGGCGATCCTGGACATCAGGCGCAGGCCCGTCGTCCGCTCGACGATGCCGACCAGCAGCGCGTAGCCTGCCGCCGCGACCGCCATCTCGGCGGCGATGGTCCATGCCAGATTGCCGGTCCCGGCGGCGTACCACCAGGCCGCGACGAGCACCGCCGTCACCGCGGCGGTCGCCGGCACCCGCTCCGCGCCGAACAGCCGGTTCAGCACGGCGCAGGCCAGCGCCACCACGACCGCGACGGAGATCAGCAGGATGACGAAGTCGGCGCCGCCGGCGATGCCCGTCTGGACCATCACATAGTAGCCGACCAGGCCGGAAAACACGGCGAGAAGGCCGAGCTGCCAGGTTCCCCGCGAGCTGTTGGGCTCATGGTAGCCGATCGCGTCCAGCGGCAGTCCCGGAGCCGACTGGGGCTTCAGCATCGTGATGAGGAAGATGTAGCCGACATAGAGGCCCGTGAGGACCAGGCCCGGAAGGAAGGCCCCCTCGTACATGTCGCCGACCGAGCGGCCGAGCTGGTCGGCCATCACGATCAGGACCAGGGACGGCGGGATGATCTGGGCCAGGGTTCCCGAAGCCGCGATGACGCCGGTCGCCAGCCGGCTGTCATAGCCGTAGCGCATCATGATCGGCAGCGAGATCAGGCCCATGGAGATCACCGAGGCCGCCACGACGCCCGTGGTAGCCGCCAGCAGGGCCCCCACGAAGACGACCGCGAAAGCCAGGCCGCCGCGTATGGTTCCGAAGAGCTGGCCGATCGTGTCCAGCAAATCCTCGGCCATCCCGGAGCGTTCCAGGATGAGGCCCATGAAGGTGAAGAACGGGATCGCCAGGAGCGTCTCGTTGGCCATGGTCTGGAACACGCGTTCCGGCATGGCCTGGAGGAGCGGCCAGGACAGCGTGATTTCCCCATTGGAGAAAGGCGCCAGTTCCACCGCGATGATGAAGAACAGCAGGCCGTTCGCGGCGAGCGCGAAGGCCACGGGATAGCCCAGCAGGAGGAAGAGCACGAGCGCCACGAACATGATGGGCGCCATGTTCTGCGCGATGAATTCGATCATGGGTGGTTCCTGGAAGCTTGCGGCCCTGCGCTGGTTTCTGGCTTTCCGGTTCCCAGGCCTTCACCGGGGCCATCTTTCTGGATGGAGAGCAGGCGTTCCACCTCGCTCTCCACCATGTCGTGGTGTCCGCCCATCCCGGTTTCGGGGATAAGGCCGCGCATGATCGCGATTCTCTTGATCAGTTCGCTGACGCCCTGGAGGGCGAGCAGGACGAAGCCGGCCAGGATCAGGAGCTTCGCCGGCCAGATGATCAGTCCGCCGGCGTTCGTCGAGACCTCGCCCGATTCGTAGGAGTTCAGGAAGAAGGGGATCGAGGTATAGATCAGGACGGCGCAGAAGCCGCCGAGGAAGAAGACATGGCCGATCACCTCGATCCAGTTGCGTACCTTCCGCGGAAACCTGTTCGCGACGATGTCGATGCGGATGTGCTCGTTCGCGATGAACGTCCAGGCGGCGCACAGCATGAAGACCGCGCCGAACAGGTACCACTGGAGTTCGAGCCAGGCGTTCGACGAGGTGCCCAGGACCTTGCGGACGATGGCGTTGATCGCTGAGACCAGGACGGCGACCACGATCGCCCAGGCGGCTATGCGCCCGATCCATGTGTTCATGGTGTCGATGGAGCGGCTGACGCCCAACAATGCTTGCACAGGTTTCCTCCCGAGACTTTGTCCTGCTCCGAGAAACGTTCGGTCAGCCGCGGCCGCGCGCCCGGATCATGAACGTCTCGTAGCTGTATTCCGCGATCTGCTGCCAGAGATACTGCTCGTTGCGGAACGCCGTCATGTGTTCATGCAGGCGCTTGAACAGCGGGTTCTGGGCGCTGATCTCGGCGAACATTTCGTTGGCGGCTTTCAGGCAGGCTTCCATCACCTCGGGCGGGAAGGCCCTCAGCTGCGCGCCTCCGGCGACGAGCCGGCGGATGGCGCCCGGATTGACTTGGTCGTACTTGGCGATGGTCAGCGTGTTGGCCTGGTGCGCCGCCGCGGTGATCAGGGCGCGGTCGAGCGGCGAGAGCGCTTCCCACCTGTCCTTGTTGATGAACAGGAAGATGGCGGAGGCGCCTTCCCACCAGCCCGGATAGTAGTAATAGGGCGCCACCTTGGCGAAGCCGAGCCGTTCGTCGTCATAGGGTCCGACCCATTCGGCGGCATCGATCGTCCCGCGTTCGAGCGCCGGATAGATGTCGCCCGCGGGGATCTGCTGCGGCACCGCGCCCAGCTTGGCGATGACCTGCCCGGCAAGTCCGCCGATCCGCATCTTCAGGCCCTTCAGGTCGTCCACCGACTTGATCTCCTTGCGGAACCAGCCGGCCATCTGGGCATTGGTGTTGCCGATCGGGATTCCGACGACATTGTGCTGGTTGAACAGCTCGTTCAGCAGCTCCAGCCCGCCGGCCTGGAAGAACCAGGCGTTCTGCTGGCGCGTGCTGAGACCGAACGGCACGGAGGCGCCGAACGCGAAGGAGGGGTCCTTGCCGACATAGTAGAAGGGCGCCGTGTCGCAGCACTCCACCGTTCCGTTCTGGACCGCGTCCAGCGCCTGGAACCCGCCGACGATCTCTCCGGCGGCGAAGTGCTGTATCCGCATGCGCCCCTGGGAGATCTCGCCGAGCACCTTGATGAAGGTATCTCCGGCGCCGTAGACGGCGTCCAGGGATGCGGGATAGCTGGACGTCATGCGCCAGTTGATCTCGGTGCTCTGCGCTTGTGCCGTACCGGGACCGCCTGCCACCACCGCGGCGGCGGCGGAAGCACCCGCCAGACCGCCGACCAGCATGTCGCGACGTTTCATCATGGGACTGTTTCCTCCTTATTTTTGGATTCTGGGTTTTTGGTTTCTGATTGTCTTGACCGGAGCCGGGGATAGTCTTCGTCAGCGACCGCTGCCCAGATACCCCCGTTCCGGCAGGGTGGGGAAACGGCCGACGATGTCCGACGCGGTTTCCAGCAGTTCCCTCGGGATCTCGTTGCCGGAAATGGTCAGCGGGGCCGGGGCGTCGACCCACCCCGCGCCATGGGCCCAGAGATGGTCCACCGCCCGGTTCGCGTTGGAGAAGGGATTGCCGAAGGGCAGTTTCCCCGCCGCCGCGAACATCTCGTTCACCACGACGGTCAGGACGCGGGAGACCGCCTTGGCTTCCTCGTCCCGCCCGGAGTCCAGCAGGTCGATCATGCGGCGGAGCTGGGATCCGAAGGCGTTGCCGGTGCTCAGCAGCCACCCGTCGTACAGCCCGGTCGGCTTCAGGTTATCGACATAACCGCCTTCCGCCCCCCGCACCATCAGGGGGCCGGTGAAGCCGGACAGGGCCACCGCGTCGGCGCCGCTGGTGTCCTTGAACATGGTGACCCGCGGGTTGGCCGCGAGCGACCGCATGGTTTCCGGCTCGATCGAGCAGTGGGTGATCTGCGGCAGCTGGTAGACCGCGATGTCGCTGCGTGTCTCCGCCAGGACCCGCTCGTAGTGCCTGACGATGTCCGACTGGCTGGCCCCGGCATCGACCGGCGGGCAGACCGCCAGTCCGCGGAACTCGCCGGCGGTGGTCTTCATCCCGTCCAGCGTGCTCTCGATCGCCCGCGCCCACTCGATGACACCCTCGGTGGTCGGCCGAAGCGCCCCGACGAGGAACCGGCTGCCGTCGAAGAGGTCGTGCCGGCCGGTGAGACGGACGAGCACCAGAAGCTGCTCCAGGCTCATCTCCCAGCCGTCCCCGGTGGAGCCGGCGAGCAGGAACTGGCCGACCCAGGGCCGGATGAACGACAGGTGCGCGGCGGTACGGTCCGGATCTATCTCGACCGCGCCGCCCTGCCGCCGGTACTGGGTGAGCAGGGGGACCCAGAGCCGGTCGGCCCGGGCATCGTGCTGGGAAATCGACATCACGTTCTCCTGTCCGCGAGAGAATGAGGGAGCCGGTGAAGCGCCGGCGGGCGTCAGCCGATCGCCTCGGTCAGCATCCGCTCGTAGTCCTCGACCGTCGCGGGGCGGGCATTGGTCGCGTGGGAATGATCCTCGACGGCGGCGCGCGCGATCCCCGGCACGATGGTGGTGGAAACGCCCATTTCCTTCAAGGTCTTCGGCAGGCCGAGCCGGCCGCTGAGCCCGGCGAAGTAGTCGGCCAGGTCGGCGTCGGCCGCCAGGCCGAGGGTGGAGCGTATGGCCGCGTACTTCGCCTCCGCATGGCTTTGGTTGAACCGCAGGGTCGCCGGCAGGATCACCGCGTTCAGGGTGCCATGGTGGAGGGAGATGTCCTTGAGCCCGCCCAGGGGATGCGACAGGGCATGCACCGCGCCCAGGCCCTTCTGGAAGGTGAGGCCGCCCTCAAGGGCCGCCATCATCATCTGGTACCGCGCGTCGCGGTCGGAGCCGTCGGCGGTCGCCTTCTCGATGTTGTCGACCGCCCGCTTCAGCCCGTCCAGGGCGATCGCCTCGGCGGGAGGGTTGTCGCGCGGGCTGAGATAGGTCTCGATGCAGTGGGTGACGGCATCCATGCCGGTCGCCGCGGTCAGCCAGGCCGGCAGGCCGAGCGTCAGTTCGGGGTCGCAGACCGCCCGCTTCGGGATCAGGTACGGCGAGATGAAGCCCAGCTTGCGGCCGTCCTTCAGCGTGATCAGCGAGGCCCGGCCGACCTCGCTTCCGGTGCCGGCCGTGGTCGGGACCGCGATGACCGGAACGACGGCCGACGTGATCCGGGGAATGCCGCCGAGGATGGCGGCGTAGTGTTCGAGCGGACCGTCGTGGGACGCCAGCAGCGCGACGCCCTTGGCAAGGTCGATCGGGGAGCCGCCGCCCACCGCGATCAGGCCGTCGCAGCCCTGCTCGCGATACATCGCCAGCGCCGCTTCGACGGCTTCCTGGGTGGGATTGGTCGGCGTGCCGGTGAAGACCGGCAGCCCGCCGCCGTCTTCCAGCAGGGCGGTGATCCTGCCGACGAGCCCGGCTTTCACCACCCCCTCGTCGGCGATGATCAGGGGCTTGCGGATTCCCAGATCGGTCAGGTCCTGCTGGATGCCGTTGATGGCGCCGAATTCGAATCGGATCGTCGTCAGGTAGGAGATCATCGACATGGTGCTGGTACCGGCTGATTGATTGGAAGGGTGTTGCTGGCGGCCGAATCGCCCGACGCCCCGGCCGGGGGCCGGGACGTCGTTATGGCTTTACGGGCTTCGACCGGCCGTGCCGATCAGAGCTTGGAGCGCGCGCGGATCATGAAGTTGTCGAAGGAGAACTCCGCCACCTGGAACCACAGGTATTCCTCGCTGCGGAAGGCGCGCATCGAATCATAGATCTTCTTGAAGTCGGGGTTCTTGGCGGAGAGATCGTTATAGACCTCCTGCGCCGCCTTCAGGGACGCTTCCAGGATTTCCTGGGAGAACGGCCGAAGCTGCGCGCCGCCCGCGACCAGCCTCTTCAGCGCCGCCGGGTTCCTGGCGTCGTACTTCGCGACCATGTCCACGTTCGCGTAGGCCGCGCCCGCCCGGAGGATGGCCTTGTAGCTGTTCGGAAGCTCTTCCCACTTCTGCTGATTGAAGAAGAAATGCATCATCCCGGTTCCTTCCCAGAAGCCGGGATAATAATAATACGGCGCAACCTTCTGGAAACCGAGCTTCTCGTCGTCGTAGGGGCCGACCCATTCGGCCGCGTCGATGGTGCCGCGCTCCAGGGCGGGGTAGATGTCGCCGCCCGCGATCTGCTGCGGTATGACGCCCAGCTTCGCCAGGACCTCGCCGGTCAGGCCGGCGATGCGGAACTTGAGGCCCGCGAGGTCGGCGACGGTATTCACCTCCTTGCGGAACCAGCCGCCCATCTGGGCCCCGGTGGCGCCGCCCGGAAGCATGTATACGTTGAATTTCTTGTAGAACTCGTTGTAGAGATCGAGCCCGCCGCCATGATACATCCAGGCGTTCTGCTGGCGCGTGTTCAGCGCGAACGGAGCGGCGCTGGCGAAGGCGAAGGTCGGATCCTTGCCGACATAGTAATACGATGACGAGTGCGCCATTTCCACGGTGCCGTTCCCGACCGCGTCGAGCGCCTGGAAGGTGCCGACGATCTCGCCTGCCGCGAAGGGCTGGATCTGGAATTTTCCGTCCGTCGCCTCGGAAACATATTTCGACATCAGGTCGGCCGCGCCATAGATGGTGTCGAGCGACTTGGGGAAGCCCGAAGTCAGGCGCCAGCGGATTTCCGGCGAGCTCTGGGCGATGGCGGGGGCCGCGACGCCGGCGGTCGCGATGCCCGCGCCGGCGGTCGTCAGGAATTGACGGCGTTTCATCAAAGTCTCCCTATTCGGCTTGTTCGTTGATTTTGCTCGGCTTACCTGGACACGCGCCGGTGTGCAACAGCTTTGCGAAAAAGTTTCTGCGCCTAGCGGATGAACTGGTCGATATAGTCCGCTCCGAGGCCGTTCGTGGCATAATGGGCACGGCATTTCTCGATGCGGGTGAAGACGTCGTCGTAGCCCAGCGTCTTGCCGTCCGGGTCCACATAGATCATGGCGCCGTTGACCTGGAACAGGGTGATCATCTCCTCCACGTGGGGATCGACCACCAGCGTATGGGTCTCGCCCGGCGCCTCGTAGGCATAGGAGCCTTCGGTCGCGACCCAGTCATGTTCCAGATAGCGCCACTCGCCCTTGAGGACGAAGGCGTGCACGGGCTGCGGGTGGCGGTGGCGGGAGAGCACGCCGGCCTTCCTGACGCGCAGCAGGTTCATCCAGTAGCCGCGCGACGCGGCGAGCAGCAGGGGACGGAACCAGACATTCTCCTCGACCGGGACCCAGATGCGCTCGTCCGTGGGGATCGCGTTCGGGATCACCAGCTCGGGCGGGGAATCCACCGGCTGCGGGTGCCGGTAGGGAGCCCACTTATCGTTG
Source organism: Skermanella mucosa (assembly GCF_016765655.2). Lineage (NCBI taxonomy): Bacteria > Pseudomonadati > Pseudomonadota > Alphaproteobacteria > Rhodospirillales > Azospirillaceae > Skermanella > Skermanella mucosa. Next base: position 3,939,903 of record NZ_CP086106.1, on the reverse strand, counting down.
ATGGGGGAAACGGCCGGTTGGCCTGGGGACGGCTGATTCGGAGACTGGGTCATCGTGATCTGGTCCTGATGTTGTCCGCCGGGTCCCGCTTGGCGTTACGATACCTGCGGGCGATTGTAGGAACTGTTCTCATGTGCCGTCCATGTTTCGTGGGAAACTCTTCCGTCGATCCGGGTACCATGAACGGCAGTATTGCTTTGGTATAACGCAAGAATTTCTTGGAGCAACGGCCGATTTCATCGGCGGCGCGTCGCCAGCATGATCCCGACCGCGATCAGCGCGATGCCTGCGACATGGAAGACGTGGAGCGTTTCTCCCAGGAACAGGATCGCCAGCACCGTTCCGAACACCGGCACCAGATGGATGCACATCCCGGCGCGGTTCGGCCCCGCCACCGCCACCAGCCGGTTGAAGCAGAGATAGGCCAGGATCGACGGGAACAGCGCCACGTAGACGGTGGCGCCGACCGCCAGCGCCGTCACCTCGTAGGGGCGCCCTCCGAGCGTCTCCACCAGGTAGAGGGGCAGGATCATGGCGGCGCCGGCCGCGAAGGTGACGAACAGGAAGCTGAAGGCATGCACCGCCGGGCGCCGCCGCAGCAGGGCCGTGTAGCCCGCGTAGCTGATGACCGCCAGGAAGATCCAGAGATCGCCGGGATTGAGGTCCAGCCGGACCAGCGCGCCGAGGTCGCCCTTGGAGATCAGCGTCAGCGCCCCCGCCAGCGACAGCGCGATTCCCGCTCCCTGCACCGCGGAAACGCGGTCCCGGAACATCAGGAAACTCATCAGCACGATCAGCGGCGGAATGCCGGTCTGCATCATGACCGCGTTCAGCACCGACGTGGTGTTCAGGCCGAGATAGACCAGGGTGTTGAAGACGGCGATGCCTGTCAGGGCCAGCGTTCCGATCACCGCCCAGTGCCGCTTCAGCACATCCGCGTCGGCCCCCAGGTGCCGCCACGCGAAGGGGAGGATCAGCAGCGCGCCCAGCGTCCATCGCCAGAACGCCAGACCCACCGGCGGCACCGCCCCGGCCACGGCCCGGCCGACGATGGCGTTGCTGGCCCAGAACAGGGGCGGCAGCATCAGCAGAAGCCACACCTGGTCGAAGAGGCGGTTTTTGGACGGCACGGCGGCATCATTCCTTGGAGCAACGGAGCAACGCCTCCTCGATAGCCTATGCCGATGCCTCTGGGCGAGACCGGAGAAACCAGCCATGCGTCGCGGCGGGCGCATGGCCGGCTCTCCGGGGTGTGCTCATGTGAGAAACCGAGCCGGCCACAGGACCACCTGGGGAAGGAGGGCGATCAGCGTCAGCACGACCACGTTGACCACATAGAACGGCATTGTCGCCAGCGCCAGGCGTTCGATGGGAACTCCCGAGACCTGGGCCGTCGCGAACAGGCAGGTCCCCACGGGCGGAGTCGCCAACCCCATCGCCAGGGCCGCCACCATGAAGACGATGAAGTGCAGCGGATCGACGCCCACCTGCAGGGCGGCCGGCATCAGGATCGGGATCAGCATCAGGGCCGCCGCCACGATGTCCATCAGCATGCCGACGGCGAGGAAGATCAGGCCCATCAGCAGGAGCACCAGCCTCGGGTCGGTGGTCAGGGCCATGATCGACGACGACGCCTTCGACGGCAGCATGTCGATGGTGAAGACATATGTGGCCGTGCTGGCGACCATCAGGATCAGGAGGACCGTCCCGGCGGTCCGGCCGGCACCGATGAGCAGCTCGGGCAGGTCGGCCAAGGCGATCTCGCGATGCACCAGGAACCCGACGGCCAGCGTGTACAGGACGGCGAGGGCCGCGGCCTCGGTCGGGGTGACGATCCCGGTGAACATCGCGGTCAGGATGATGACCGGCGCGCCGAGCGAGGGCAGGGCCCGCGCGATGGCCTTCAGGTTGGCCCTGGGGTCGAACGGGAGGAGCGTCCCGTAGCCCTTCGCCTTCGATACCAGGGCATTGTAGACGAGCAGCGCCGTGACCAGCAGGATGCCGGGCCCGAGGCCCCCCGCCAGCGCCTGGCCGACGGACTGTCCCGCCGCCGCGGCCGCGACGATCATCAGGATGCTCGGCGGCACCAGCGTCGCGAGCGTCGAGGTGATCAGGGTCAGGGCGGCGGAGTAGGGTCGGGGATAGTTCCGGGCCGTCATCGCGCCGATGGTGATCCGCCCGATGCTGGCGATGTCGGCCACCGACGAACCCGAAATCCCGCCGAAGACGAAGCTGGACAGGATGTTGACATGGCCGAGCCCGCCCCTGAAGCGCCCGACGCAGGCCTCGGCGGCGCTGAAGATGCGCTCCGAAAGTCCGCCCCGTTCCATGATGTGGCCGGCCAGGACGAACAGGGGCACCGCGATCAGCAGGAAGGAGTTGATCGAGGTCGCCATCGACTGCGTCACCATGGACAGCGGCAGGTCGTGGTACCAGAGCGTGGCCGCCGCCCCGAGGCCGAGCGCCACGGCCAGCGGCACGCCGAGAAGCGAAAGCCCGAGGAAGATCGTCAGCAGGATGAGGCTCATGGACCGCTCTCCCGGTTGAGGCTGGCGACGCCGGTGCCGCCCTGACGGGCCTCGGTCTTGCCGAGGACCTCGATCAGGCAGCCCGCCGTGGCGAGGACCGATCCCAGGATCACCGGCACGGTCGCGATCCACATGCCGATGCCGAGCACGGGGGATGTCTCGCCGAAATCCATCTGCTGCATCAGCAGCCCGACGGCGTGCCAGCCGATGATGGCGAACAGGACGGTGGTCGAGACGGCGGTCAGGTAACGCGAGACCACCCGAGCCCAACCCGGCAGGGCGTCGATCAGGAAGGTGATGCTGGGGTGCTCCCCTCGGCGGAAGCCCGTCGCCATGCCGAGGAACGCCGTCCAGATGAACAGGAAGCGCGACAGCTCCTCGGTCCAGGGGACGGAAGCACCGGTCAGGCGGCTCAACGCCTGGCACGAGACCGTGACCACCAGGCCCAGCACGATCACGAAGAGCAGGGCATCGACCGCTCTCCAGATCAGGTGGTCTAGGTTCGCCCGTTGCCGCCGCATCTGCTGATAGCCGACGCTGGTCACGACTTGCCCACGAAGGCAAGGCTCTTGTCCAGGAACTCCTTCCCGATGCTTTCGGAGAACTCGGGATAGAGGCCGGCCGCGATCTGCTGGAGCTTCTGGGGTTCTCCGGCTCCGAGCTCGTTCACCGTCATGCCCTTCTCGCGGAGCGCGGCGATGATCGAAGCCTCCTGCCGGATCTCGTTTTCATTGTGCTCCTCGGCCATCTTCGCCGCGGCGGCACGCACGTTCTCCCGCTGGTCCTCGGGAATGCGCTGCCAGGCGGGGCGGCTGAGGCCGAGCAGGTAGGAGTCCGCCACGTGCCGGGTCAGGTTCAGGTGCTTCTGGACCTCGTAGAACCGGTTGTTGAGCGGCACCTCGACGGGATTCTCCTGGCCGTCGATCGCGCCGAGCTGGAGCGCGGTGTAGACTTCCGAGAAGGCCATGGGCGTCGGATTGGCGTTGAGCGCCCTGAACAGCCGGACGAAGAGCTGGTTGTTCGGAACGCGCACCTTGAGGCCCTGGAAGTCCTCCACCCGGGTGATCGCCCTGTCCCGCGTCGTCGTGTTGCGGAAGGTCCGCAGCATCATGCCCAGGCCGACGATCTTGAAGCGGTCGAGCGAACCGAGCAGTTCCTGTCCTGGCGCGCCGCGGAGATAGCCCCTGAGCTGGTCGTAGTCGGAGAACAGGTAGGGCAGGCTGACCGCGTTCATGCGCGGCTCGAACGACGCGTAGACGCTGCTCGCCAGGATCAGCCCGTCGAGCGCGCCGCCGCCGAGCTGATTGACCGCCGCGTTCTGGTCGTTGCCGAACAGGACGCCGTCGGGAAAGACCATGATCTGCACGGCGCCGCCGGTCGATTCCCGGACCAGCTCCGCGAACCGCGCCGCAGCCTTGCCGACAGACGAGCCCGCGGGGTCCGCGACCGCCAGCCTGATCGTGGCCGCGGCCCGGGCGGAACCCGGCCGGATCACCGTGAGCGCCGCGGCCGCGGCGCCGAACGCCAGAACCGATCGGCGGTTCAATCCTTCGGCAGACTTGTTCATTGCTTTCCTCCCTGTTTTGTCTTGGCCTGTTTTGTCTTGGCCGCTCGGCCTGGGTTCGCGTGCTCGTGGAAGCCTATGCCGCCTCGCTTTTCGTCCTGCCGAACTGCCGCTCCATGGTCCGGCGGAGATCGACCACATCAAGGTCGTTGACCAGTTCCACGTCGTCGAAGCTGACGACGGCGTCCTGCGCCACCGGCCGCTTCAGCTTGACATTGTGCGCGAGGCCGATCGGGAGCGCCGATGCCTCGAGGCTGCGCGTGGCCGGAATGGCATTCGCCCACACCGCGTATCCGCCCTCGCCGTCGAGCATTTCGCCGGCCTTCAGGTCGCGCTTGGCGGTCGCCACGGCGTCGCCGCGGAACTCCTTGGACGTGCCGGTCGCCTCGCCGCGCAGGACTGCGGACAGGACGCTGACGGAGGTTTCCAGGCCGATGATGTGGAAGGGCCGCCACATCGAGGCGTACCAGCCGGACGGATCGGTCAGCAGCCCGTACTGCTTGAAGCAGGCGCGGGAATATTCGTTGTGCGCCTTGAACGTCACGAAGACGCCGTAGCGGATGTTGTTCATGACCTCCCTGCCGTCCGGCTCCTGGCTCGCGGCGATGTCCACGAGGCCGCTGCGGGCCAGGCGTCCGCCGTCGGATGCCGGGCGGAAGACGCGCGCCAGGTCGTGGAGACCGGCGGGCGGGAAGGCGAGGCCGTCGTCGGGGCAATCGAGGCCGGTGCCGTTCGCGACGGCCGCCATCTCGATCGCCGCCTTGGTGCCGTCGGTGAAGGAATTGTACATTTTCGGATTGAAGTCGCCCTTCGCCACCTCCTCTTCCGTCCACCCGAAGAAGCTCCAGACGGTATCGGGCGTCGAGTAGCGGTAGCGCGGCTCGAAGTTCATGCCCTTGCCGGCGCTCGTCAGTTCGAACCCGCAGGCATGGACCCAGTCGACCAGCTCGCAGATCAGCGCCGGCTGGTCCCCGTAGGCCATGGAATAGACCAGGCCCCTGGCCCGGGCGCGCTCGGCGAGCAGCGGCCCGCAGAGCACGTCGGCCTCGACGTTGACCATGACGATGTGCTTGCCGTGGTCGATCGCCGCCATGGCGTGGCGGACGCCGGCGATCGGGTGTCCGGTCGCCTCGATGACGCACTCCACCTCTTCGCATCCCATCAGGGCGGCGACGTCGTCGGTCACGCAGGTGGTTCCCTTCCGGATCGCCTCGCCCATGCTCGCGGCGCCGCAGCGCTCTTGCGGCCAGCCGACCCGCTTCATCGACTCCCGGGCCTTGGCGACGTCGAGATCGACGACGCCGACCACATGGAACCCTGGGATCCTCTGGGCCTGGGAAAGCACCATCGAGCCGAACTTGCCGGCTCCGATGATGCCGACCCGAACCGGCCCGGTGGCCGAGGCCCGTTCGAGAAGCTTGGACGCGAGGTTCATCTTGAATCCTTCCAGAATGCTGATCGAGGGTGCGGGGAGGAGACGCGTCTCCCCATGCCGCCTGCGCGCGACGCGGCCGGCGGCTGTCCGGATTTCAAACCGGTATGGTCAGGGGTGGCTAGGGGAACCGGCGGCGCGCGGACGGCGCGCCCGTCAAGACGGTTCCCGGACTTCCGGATTCTGCATGGTTTCTGTCTCGTTTCCTCACCGTGCCCGCGCTCGCGGATCGTTTTGTTCTGCGGGGGTCCTCCGTGGGACCTCACTTCTTGCCGATCATGCTACGCGGGTCCGCGATGGCACCACAATTTAGATGTCCAGGACCGTTTGTTAGGTCAGCTAAACGATGGAAGCCGGTCAGCGGTTGGTCGCGGCGACCTCGGCCAGCCACGTGTCACGCTCCGCCCGGAGCCACTCGATGAAGGAGCGGACCTTGGACAGGCGCAGGCGATCGGGGGGACAGACGATCCACTGCGTGACCGCCGTGATCGGCGGCGGATTGGGCACGGGGCAGACCAGCCGTCCGTCGCGCAGCTCGTCCCACATCATCATGTTGCTCTCGAGCGCGATGCCGAGGCCGCCGGCCGCCGCATCCACCACCATGTGCGACCGGTCGAACAGGACCCGCTGCCAGCGCTGCTCCGGGGAAATGCCGACCGTCGCGAACCAGTGGGTCCATTGGACCGCTGATTTGACCGAATGGATCAGGCGATGCCGGAAGAAATCCGCCGGCTGCAGGCTTCCGGCCGCGGCGATGCTCGGCGAGCAGACGGGGAAGAAACGCTCCTCGGCCAGCCCCTCGACGAAAAGCCCGGGCCAGCGGCCCTCGCCGTGGCGGAGGTCCACGTCGACGTCCTCCCGGTCGAAGTTCGTGGGCTCGTTGGTTCCGTCGATCCGGACGTCGATCTGGGGATACCTGCCGATGAACGAGCCGAGCCGGGGAAGCAGCCACTTGGTCGAGAGGGTGGGCGCCGCGCGGACCGTCAGCACCGTCGCGGCCCGATAGCCGCGCAGCCGGTGCGTCGCCTCGGCGATCTGGTCGACCCCGTTGGAGATCATCTCGAAATAGCGCTCGCCGGCCTCGGTCAACTTGACCTGGCGCCCGACCTTGACCATCAGGGAGGTCCCGAGGAACAGCTCCAGGGAGTGGATCTGCTGGCTGATCGCCGACGGCGTGACCCCGAGTTCCTGCGCGGCGCTCGATATGCTGCCCGCCTTGACTGTCGCGTGGAACATGCTGATGGCGCGCATCGGAATCATTCGTGACCCATCCCCGGTTTACCCGGAATCAGCTTATCCGTTTCGCCGGACCGCTGATAGTTTGGTCACCAAACGTGGCCCAGGGGCCGCGCGCTGGCGGATGGAAGGACAGGTATGATCATCTTCGGCTCTCCCGGCCGTTACATCCAGGGTCCGGGAACACTCGACAGGATCGGCGAGGAGATCGGGCGGCTCGGCAAAAGCGCCGTGCTGGTCGCCGACGACGTGGTCGACGGGATCGTCGGAGGGAGGGTCGCTGCGAGCTGCGATGCCGCGGGCGTCGCCCTTGGCAGGCTGACCTTCGGCGGCGAGATCACGCCCGGGGAGATCGACCGGCTCTTCGGAGCGCTCGGCGGCGAACGCCCTGATGTGGTCATCGCGGCCGGCGGCGGGAAGTGCATCGATGCCGGCAAGGGGCTGGCGGCCAGGCTCGGTGCCGAGGTGGCGAGCCTGCCCACCATCGCCTCCAACGACGCGCCGACCAGCCACGTCTATGTGCTCTACGACGAGGATCACCGCCTGCTGCGGGTCGACAAGCTGCCGCGCAATCCCGCGCTGGTGCTGGTCGATACGGCGGTCATCGTCCGGGCGCCCCGCGTCCTCTTCCTCGCCGGCATCGGGGACGCGCTGGTCAAGTCCTTCGAGGCAGCCCAATGCGCCCGCGGCGGCGGGAGGAACATCTTTGGGGGCCGGCCGCCCCAGGCGGGCCTCGTCCTGGCCGACGCCTGCTACCGCTGCCTGCGCGACCACGCCGCCGCGGCGCTCGCGGCGGTGGACCGTAATGAAACCGACGAGGCTGTGGAGCGCGTGGTGGAGGCGACCGTCCTGTGGAGCGGCCTTGCCTTCGAGAATGGCGGACTGTCCATCGTCCATTCCATGACGCGCGGCCTGTCCGCCGTGCCGGCCGTGGCCGGGGCGTTGCACGGCCTTCAGGTCGCCTACGCGCTGCTGGTCCAGTTCCTGCTCGAAGGACGCGATCCCGCCTTCATGGAGGACCATCTGGCCTTCTACCGCGCGCTCGGCCTCCCCTGCGGGCTCGCCGACCTGGGGCTCGCCGCCCCGACCGACGACGACTATGCCGTCATCGCCGCGCTGACCCTCCAGGCCCCGCACGCCCGCAACTTCGAACGCGAACTCGCCGCGGAGGACCTGGTCCGGGCCATGCGTGCCCTTGACGGCGGGCAAGCACCCTGGAGCGGCTTCCGACCAAGTTGAACCGCTCCGGTCCATGCAGCCTGCCGTTCCACTCGTCGCGATGCGTCGGGCCACGGCCCAACCTGTGGTCTGATGCAGGGCGGAGGTGATGCGGGCCGTCGATCGTCGGTTGGGCCATGGCCCGACGCATCGGTCCGGCTGTCCCGGGCGGATCGACCTGATCGGGTACCGCTCTAAGGCGGCCCTAGCCGGAGAGGCAGCTGGTTCTCCTCGTCGCAGGTTCGCGGCCCATCGGCCAGGGCCCTGGCTTCCTCGTTGGTGACCGCGCGGCCGAGCAGGCAGGCCGCGTCCTCCTCCAGCCGGACGACGTACAGCCGGGTCCGCCGGGCGTCCTCCGATTGGCCCGCAACGCGGAAGATCAGCGCTCCGGGCCGCCCGCCGGGGAAGAGCCGCCACTCGACCTGATCGGCTCCCAGATTGGGGAAATCGCCGACCGGCGCGTCGTAGACGACCGCGTCCTCGGTCGTCCAGATCCGGCCGCCCCGGGCGACGTCGAGCCATGAACTGCGGTCGGACGAAACCAGCAGCAGGTCGATGCCCTGCCGCGTCGCGCACAGTTCCACGCCCAGGTCGAGCGCCTGGTAGATCTCCGTCGTCTCCGGTGGGGGCTGCCGGCATCCGCCCGCCGCCACGGAGGTATACTCGCTGACCTGCGCCCCGGCGGGCAGGGCGGCGATCAACATGCCCACCACCCCGGCCACCCAAGCCGCCTTGCCTCGCAGTTCTCGCATCGCCATCAAAGACCCAGAGCCTCGCGCGTCATGGGGCCTACAACACCGTCGGCGGAAAGTCCGTTCCGTGCCTGGAAGGCCATGACGGCGGCGTGGGTGCCGCGCCCGAAGATTCCGTCCTCGACCAGCTGGGCGCCGGCTTCGTTCAGTTTCCTCTGAAGCTCCAGCACCTCCGGGCCGCGGTCGCCAAGGCTCAGTACCGGGTCCGGCACGGTGGCCGGAGCCAATCCGTCCAGCAATCCTTCCCCGTGCCATTGCCGGATGAGTTCGTCGCTGCATTCGAAATGCATGGCGTCCTCGGTACGGAACCCGGCTCCCCAGTACCATCCGTGGGCATTGAAGATCGGTGCGATGCGCGTCAGGCCGATCTGGACCCTGCCGTCGCCGCGCCGGTCGAGGACTCCTTCCAGCGTGAGGTCGATGGCCGTTCCCCAGGAATGATTGCTGATCGAGGTATTGGAGCCCCGGACATTGCGGGCGCACAGCATGCCCGCATGGCCCATCACGGCGTATATGTCGGGCTCGTCGCTCTCGATGTCGGCCAGCACCCTTTCCAGGGAATCGACCGCAGGCTCAAGACCCCGGACCCTCAGGCGGCCCACCGTCCGGAACGTGATCAGGGAGGCCAGCCTGATATCCGTCACCTCCCGGCATTCCTGGTCATAGGATTGCCGCGGATTCCCGAGCAGGGACAGCATGGTCGCCTGCTTGGCGCTGCTGACGTTGGGGTTGATGCCGGCCGGAATGTTGACAAGCTCGGTGAAGGACATGGGACGACCTCTCGGGTTTGCGGGAATGCTGGACGGAATGCTTCCTGGGTCGGGCGACGGTGAAGACCGGGCCGGCGCGGGCCGTCAGGTCCACGTCAGTGTCGGATCGGGGTCGGGGCAGCGGGGCAGGGACCGGCAGACGAAGGCCAGCACGCCCAATTCGCCGCCGCTGAAGGCGGTCTGCCGCGTGACCTGCGGCGAAGGCGCCGGCTGCGGCCGGGGGAAGGGCAGCGGCCGGATGCCCGGCCGCTGGACCGCCAATTCCTTCTCCACGGAGGCGATGTCGGCGTACTTCGCGTCGAGCCGGTTGAAGGTCATGGCCTTCAGCGTCGCGGCGCCTGGCTGCGCGGCGGGCGCCACGGCCACCCCGGCGCCGCGCTCCACCGCGGCGACGTTGGCGACGCGCATGGTGGCCGCCGGCCGGACCGAGGCGGCCCGGGCCGTCATCACTCCGCCGGCGGCTTGGAGCGGTGACGCCACCCGATGGTCCCGCACGCGCACCGCCTGTTGCGGAATCGGCCGAGGGGCCATCGGCCCCGGAGAGACGGGGATGCTGTCCTTGCGGAGCCCGATGAACGGGCTGAGGACCAAGCCGGGCCGGACCGGCTCCGGCTGGCTGCCGGCGCGGCGTTCGACGACCAGGTTGCGCAGGAACACCACGGCGGCGATATAGCCCGGCAACTCGCCCCGGGGCGGGTTGGCGCCGTCGGACAGCAGCCGTCCGTCGTCGTTGAAGCGCCAGAAGCGGGCCTGGAAGACCTCCGGCGCGAACCAGTCCCGCAGGATCGTCACCGACGTGTACTCGAAGGAGACGCTGACGATGTCCGGCGACACCCCTGTCACGGCGAAGCGTTGCAGCAGGTCCGCGGGCGCCCGGGCCAGCAGCGCCCCGACCTCGGCGTTGCCGAGCGTGAAGGACGGCCAGGTGCCCGCATGCATGAAGTCGACCGGGCTGAAGCCGGTCGGCACCGACTTCACGCTGTTGAGGTCGCTTTGCGCATCGATGTCGAGCGACAGCCGGCTTCCCCATTGCGTCCAGGACTGGCTGGGGCCGCGCGCCGCGAACGCCTTGACGGTGGCGTAGGCGGCGTCGATCTCCTGGCGGAAGCCGGCGACGCGCCACAGATCTTCCGCCTCGCGGATCTTGCCGAGATAGGTCGGTCGCTCGACCTCGTCCCAGTATTTCCGCTCGTCCGGATCGGCCGAATCCGCGACCTCGATCTCCCTCTTGCGGAGCGTCTGGTTCCAGCCGAACCAGACGTCCCGATGCTGGTCGTAGGCTTTAAGCTTGTCGGAGGGCACGCGCTGGCCGGTGGCGGGGTCGGCGCGGTAGAGCGTCGCCTCGGCCGCGGCCAGCGCCGCCTGGTCCTCGGCCGAAAAGGTGCCCTGCGCCAGCTTCACCGGGCCGTGGACGACGCTGGCGAACGCATTCCAAAGATAGCGGTCGCTGAGGCTCATCAGCATCTCGCCGCTCGGCACCTGGTTGACGGCGCCGAGCCACGAGGTCTGGATCTGAAGTTCCCCCGGCGTCTGCGCGCCGTCGATGATCGACGCCAGACCGTCGCTCGTGAACGAGAGCGGCACGGTTGGAAACGAGATGAAGGTCCCCGGCTCGGCCAGAACGGCCTTCAGTTTCTCCATCAGGGCAAGCTGTACCGCTGCGTCCATGATCCTGTCCTCGATTGACGAAAGCTTCGCCGGAACCTGGCGTCCTGAAGCAGGGGCTTGCCCTGCCGGATACCGCCGGCGTTACTCGAAGGCTTCGGCCGGAATGTCGGGGAACGGATTGGGGCTCTTCGGCACCAGCCGGTTCACGAAGCCGATGATCTGCATGCCCGGTACCGTGATCGACTCGCCCGAAGCGTTGCTCTCGTAGCTGCGGCCGCTCTCGGATGACGAATAGTTGCCGCGCAGCGTGAACGGTCCCCATCCTGCGCTGGCGCTGGTGGACAGGCTGCTGGTATGCGCGCGGTAGGCCGACGCGAACTCGGACGACTTGATGTTGATCTTGCGCGCGAAGATGATGGAGGTCGGATATCCCACGAAGTTGCCCTTGGGCGGGTTCGCGCCGTCGGATGGGAACTCGTCGTAGTTCCACCCGCGGCCCCGGTCCAGCGTCCAGCCCCGGTTCATGAAGAACTCGGGATAGAACCAGGCCCGGGTGATCGGGATCTGCGCCAGCTCGAATCCCAGTTCGAAGTTGGAGACCGAAAAGTCGCTGGAATATTGCGAGCTCTGGCTCTGCACCCCGGCGCTGGCGTGCCACAGGCCCCAGCCGGCCGATCCCCCGGCGCTCCACGACCGGGACTTCTGCTCCATCTCGGAGGTCAGCTTGTTGGAATAGACCTTGTACTCGGTCCAGCCCTTGGCGTTCGCGAAGTTGCCCGGGATCGGCATCGCGTACAGGAAAGTCTGGCCCGGGCCGACCGCCGCGACCTTCGAATCGTCCAGGGATTCCAGCAGGCGCTGCTTCCACATCTTCATGCTGCGGGCCGTCATCTGGCCGATCGCCGCCCAGAGCTGCTCCACCTCGTTCCGGTATCCCATGGCCGCCCAGTTGCCTTCGGCCTGGCTCACCTTCATGCGGTAGAGCGGCTGGTTCGACGACCAGTCCATCACGGCCGCCTTGCCCTCGGCGCCGGTGGCGACCGCCGCCTGGATGCGCTTGTTGTTGTATTCCAAACGCGCGGCCAGGAAGTCCGCGAAGTATTTGTTATATGCCGCGACCGCCGGGGAATCCTCGGTGACCTGCTTTTCCTCGTCGGTGATGAAGTCCTTGATCGTGCGGGTCGTCTTCAGCTTGCCGCGCCACCGCTCCAGCTTCGCCAGGTTCTCGGGCGACAGCTCCTGGTCGACCACCTTCGACAGCCGCAGGATCTCGCCGTACATGTGCGACAGGCGTGCCTGCGACGTGCGGAACACCGCCACCTGCTTATCGAGCGTCAGCAGGCCCGAGACGTCGGGGATGAAATCGACCAGGGTCGAGAAGACATAGGCCTGCTGGAGCAGCCGCTTCTCCTCCTCGGCGGTGGCGCCGGTGCCCAGCCCCTTGGCCGCGAAATCGAAATCCGACTCCTCCATGGGCATGCCGGGGGTGCACCAAGTGATGAAGCTGTCGGCGGCCGCGGTCGTCGCGGCGTCGCCGCCGGTGACGATCTCGGCAAGTTGGGCGCGCAGCGTCCGGCCAAGCTCGTTCAGGGTGTATGCCATTGAAATGCTCCGTTGTGCGGGGTGACGCGGGCGCCTCACCAGGCGCCGCGGGTGGGGCCGATCTGCATGTGGATGTGGTCGGAGTGCTGCCGGCGCAGGCGAAGGTCGTCGGGCGTGCCGGCGCCGTGATAGTCGGGGCAGATCACGTAGCCCCCTTCGCCGATCTCGGTCGGCGGCCAGGGGTCCTTGCCCGCGCCTCGGCACTCGCACTCGAAAGTGCCGAAGGCGTAGACCCTTTTGAAAAGCTCCCACGCGGGCTCGTCGTCCTCGCTCAGCCGGTAGCTGGCGGGGTCGGATGCCGGCCGGCTGCCCCAGTCGCGCAGCACGTCCAGGGCGAAGGGCCGGCCGGAAAGCGAGCCTTCGATCCCGGCGAAGTCGATCGCGCGTCCGAGATTGTGGCAATCGTCCAGATTCGGCCCGCCATGGCCGATGCCCAGATGCGTGATCACCTCGACGTCGGGGCCGGATGCGTTGGCCCAGCGGGCGAGCCGCCACAGCGCCACCGCCATCCGCTGATCCACGTTGTCGATGGCGTCGGCGGCGCGGTTCAGCTTGTTGGCATAGCGCACGCCCGCGACCACGGCCGGCGCCAGCGCGATGCGCTGCCGGGGCGTCGGCGACAGGATCCGGCCATCGTCGCCGAGCTTCAGCGGGTTCTGCCCCTCCTTGAGCGTCAGCTGTCCACGCTGTGCCAGATGCGCCACGATGCCGTTGGCCTGTTCCGGCGTCAGCTCCCGGGCGGGCCGCATGAAGCCGGAGGGCAGGGGATCGATCGCCAATCGGTCGTTGGGCAGCGGCCCGGCGACGACAGCGTCGCTCGGCAGATCATAGATGACGTGCTCGGTGCCCCGGAAGAACACGACGGTCATTCCGTCGGGACAAAGGGCGGCGTCCACCCCGTCGGTCCAGACGCCCGGCCAGTTCTCGGCGATGCTGCGGGGATATCCCGGATCGGCGCGGTCCAGCGCCATGTCGTAGCGGATGTAGGATTCGCCCCTGAAGAAATAGATCTTGCCGTTGCCGGCGTTGAAGGCGGCATCGATCCCCGACGGCCACAAGCCCGGCCAGCCATGGGCGACGATGCGCGGTTCGGGATAATCGACCTGCTGCGTGCGCAAATCGAAGCGCACGAACTCGGGACCGTTGAAGAAGAACGCCTTGCCGCAGCCCCAGTACACGGGAACGACCTTCCCCATGGGCCAGAGCCCGGCGAAACGGTCCGTCACCGGCAGCGGCCCGTCGCCAACCGTGCCGGAGACAGCGTCGAGGACGTGGTAGACATTATCCGAGAACAGCAGGCACTCATCGCTGGGCAATGCCACCGATCCGGTAAGCTGACTTGGCATGATGTATCTCCTCAGGAAGTCGTCGTGACATATCCCAGAAGAAAATAATCGCTCAGTCTGCGACGCTTTTATGTGAAGTAATTCACTTCCAGTCATAAAAACAAAGCGTTTATTGGAAACCGTAGGTAAGGTATAGAGAAGCGACACCCGACATCTGTGCTCCCGCTTTACGGGTGATGAATGACTCACCCTGTCCTGAATCCAAAACTCCTGTTTGTCGGGTGCCGCTTCGCTATACCCGACCTACGTGCAACAGCATTATTCCATGCCAAATGCTGAGCGCGTTTGATCAATCCAGAAACATTCCGCAAAATGATAATATCAGGATCGCTCGGCGCCGGATTTCTCCTCATGGTGCGCGCTTCTCTTCTGGATTAACTTACAATCCACTCCCGATCCGTAAGACTACAATGCATTTTCTGTGAGCAGATTTCTACCATCTCTAGGTGCTTAACACCTAAATGGCTTGCGAAGACTTCCCGACCGGACCACGCAGGCCCCGGTCAGATCCCGAGGGCAATTGTATGGATGAAAAACGCCCGGGCAGTGCCCACATATCGCGAAGGGATAACGCTCCCGATGCGGCTCCAGTCCGGAGCATGCCGGGATTGGCGCTGCGGAAGGCGGACCATGACTCAGCGCACGGTGCACAGCACCATCACTTTCGTCAATCCGTTCCGACTGAGCGGCTTCGATGAACCCTTGCCGGCGGGAACCTACAAGGTCGAGACCTATGAGGAACTCATCGAAGGGCTCTCATTTCCCGCCTACCGGCGGACCGAGACTCTGATGTTCCTGCCCCCGCCGCCCGGCGAGCCGAACCTGACCCAGGTCGCCGTGATCGATCCCGTCGAACTGGAGGAAGCCCGGCAACGGGACGAAGCGGGCAAAGGCTGATTTCACCCTCTTCGGCCCGGGTTCGCCAGATACTTGAAAATCAATCGAAAGGATCGGCATGACGACGGACCCCGTCGAACTCGACGCTCGCAGGGGCATGGCTGCACAAAAGGCCACCGAAGACCGGCGGCACACCGCCGAGGTCGAGGCGGATCGGGCGATGCTTCGCCAGCACCAGGACGAAATGGAAGAGGCGTTGTGCGCCGGTCCCGCGACGACATGGGAGGAGGCCGGCAAGAAGGCCCTGTATCTCATCACCCTCTTCGCCGGGACTGCGGAGGGCCACGACCCGCGGCATAGGCAACTCATCGCCAGCGCCCTGGAGGACATCCGGCGCCTGTCCGGCGATCCTCGGGCGGAAGGGGAGCCGCCGGGCGGCAGCGGGACCTGATCCCGGCGGAAGTCCGGTCAGGTGCCCGCCGGGCCGTCCAGAAGCAGCCTTTTCCGGGCGGTCGCCAGCCAGGGGTCCCTCACCACGAGGCTGCGCTCCGCCCATGGAACCCCGTCGGGAGCGCTCGCCTCGTAAAGCTTCTGGGCGAGCGCTTCCACGTCGTGCCGTCTCAACTCAGCCAAGCTGACTCTCCCGAACGACCCGCTCCTGGCTGTTCTGAACGCTCTTGACCCGATACTGGTTGTCGGCGCCTTCCGGCGGAAGGTGGCGGACGATTTCATAGCGGCCCACCGATTTCTCGCGGGGCGATGCGGCCGGCGTGAAGTCGACAAGCTGTCCGACCTCGTACTTGTGGTGGCCGACTTCGGACATGACCCGTGCGGGCGTGGTGCTGCGGCGGTTCGTCATTGTTGTTCTCCCAGGTGCCGGCCAGGGGGACTGGCCAAAGGAACAGGCTTGCCGTCAGAGGTGATCTCGTCGGTCCATACGGTGAAGCCTGTCAGCGTATTGGGGCCGAAGGTCGTGCTGATGGCGACGTCGACGGCATCGCGCCCACGGGCGATCAGGACCCTGCCGATGCGCGGCGTGTTGTTGCGGGCGTCGAAGGTGTACCACTGGCCGCCCAGATAGGCTTCGAACCAGCCGGCGAAATCCATCACGCCGTAAGGCGGCGGCACTCCGATGTCGCCGAGATAACCGGTGCAATAGCGCGCCGGAATGTTCATGCAGCGGCAGAAAGTGATCGCGAGATGGGCATAGTCGCGGCAGACCCCCACGCCCTCGTTATAGGCCTCGAAGGCCGTCCGGGTTGCCCGGGCCTGCATGTAGTCGAACTTGATGTGCTCGTGGACGAAATCGCAGATCGCCTGCACCCGGTCCCATCCGGGCTTGGTCCCGCTGAACAGTTTCCAGGCGGTGTCGCTGAGAAGCTCGGTCTCGCAATAGCGGCTGGCCAGCAGGAAAACCAGCGCCTCCTCCGGCAGTTCCTCCAGCGTGTGCTGCCGGGCCTCCGGAACGACCAGATCGGGCTTGCCGCTGTCGCGGACGACCGCGGTCGTGCTGATCCGCGTCACGCCCTTGGGCGCCGTGATCCGGCTGCACCAGTTTCCGAACCCGTCGCGATAGGCCGTGATCGGCACCGGCGGTTCGGTGACGAGGTGGTCGGGCACCACGATGTCGGAGGCGCGGGTATAGTGGATGTTGAGCATCAGGAGCATCGGTGTCGGCTGGGGACACTCGTAGACCAGCTCGTATCCGACCTTGATTTTCATGGTTGGGCTCCTTCGTGTTGATGCCGGGCATGTCGATGGCGATCTTGCTCCTGCATGACATGGGCCAGTCGGTGTCGGCTGACGGCAGGGGTAGCCGGCGCGTTCAGGCGGCACCCTCGTCCAGCACGCTCACGCTGACGTCCATCCCCAGGAAACTGGACCGTGTTCCCGTATAGGTTCCCCACAGCGGCAGCGCCTGCGCGGGCGCCCAGGCGACTGCGACGCGGATCAGGTTGCGGTTTCCGATGATGCTGTTGGTCGGATCGAAATCCACCCATCCGGCCCCGGGCAGATAGACCTGAAGCCAGGCATGGGTCGCTCCGCCGCCGATGACCGGAACGGACTCTGCGCCGGGCACGAAGATGTAGCCGCTGACGAAACGGGCGGCCAGGCCGAGTGCCCGGACCCCTTCCATCATCAGGAACGCATAGTCGCGGCAGGTGCCCGTGCCCTTCGCCAGGGTCTCGGCCGGCGTCTGGACACCGCGCTCGTGCCGCCGCGAGTATGTCAGCTGTTCGCGGATGCCCAGGGTGATCTTGCGAAGCAGTGCCATGGTGCCGATCCTGCCGCCCGCGGGGAGGAACCCGGCGGCCCAGCGGTCCACTTCGCCGGCCGGATTATGACGCTCCAGCGCCCGGACGAGGTCGAGGCGTTCCTCGCGCGAATAGGCGAACGGAAAATCCTGCGCATCGTCGGCCAAAGCGTAATCGGGGTGCGGCGCCTCGATATGCTCCAGCGTCACCTCGCTGTCGAACACAAGTTCGGCCGTCTCGGTGTCGAAGCTCGCGATCGCCAGCGAGTTGTCGAAAACGTCGTGGAGCCAGCGCAGGCTCCGCGGTTCCGGAGAGATGCTCAGCCGCGTCCTGACCAGCCGGAGGTCATGGCTTTCCCGCGGCCGGAACATCATCTGGTGATCGCCCAGCCTGACCGGGCAGGCATAGCGGTATGCCGTCACGTGGCGCACGGTCAGAAGCCGGGGCGAAGCCGCGGGGGAGCCGAGGGGCAGGACAACCGTTTGCTGGTCCGTCAGGTGGATCGCCCCCCTGGATACGGTCTCTGGGAACGCCAAGTGAACGGCACCACGATCACATCGGCATCCGTAGCGCGGCGGCGGTCTTCGGCGGGACCGACCGGCCCGACGGCGGCATGATGGAGGATTTCACCGCCGGAGCGGCTTTCTCCTTCTTCGGTTTCTTCGCTTCGCGATTACTCTTTTTCTGACCCTTGGCCATGGCGATTCCCCTGATGTGGCGGCGAGAACGAAGCGGCCTTGCAGATCCCGGCGCTGAATCCCCGGCTTCCAGATACAGGACCATGAGAGGCGAGCGCAGTTTTCGGATAACTGGATGTGGTGACGGAAAATAAAATTACAAGTAACTCCGCTGAATAATAGTTCCTCGTACTATCCGTTCGGCTGATTCTTATGGAGCGGATACGCGGTATAGGAGCCAGTCCGGACGGCAGCCCCGCCTTCTGCCGCATCGGTCAACTCCACGCTGCCCCGTTTAGGGTGGAGTCACGACTGTCCGGCACGCTGAATGCTTACTCATGAAAAATTGGGGAGCAACTGCAGGTCAGGTCATCGAACCGGCTTGGACGGTCTCCTCCAGGGACTTCAGGTCGCCATGCATCAGAAGCTCTTCACCGTTCCAGATGCAATGGTAAGGCGTCTCCGGCGACAGGACTTGGCCTCCCCCAGGCTTCCCGGGACCGGCTTCCACGGAGCTCGCATTCTTCCATTTCACATAGATGGTCACGAGGGTCCTGTCCTCATCCTGCTCCAGATACGGGTGCGAGTAGATCAGCGAGCCGCCCGGAGGAACGAGGCTTCTCGACAGGTCGATGCACAGGTTGACCTTCTGAAGACTTTCCTGGCGGTCGGGAGCCAGAGTCTCGTAAGCCCCAGCCGCCGTTGGAAAAGCGAACAGAAGCGCGCAACACGTAACTCGGCAACTATTGTTCATTATCATCGCCGATCCTAACCGTATAAATCAAGATATGCAGGTCAAGTTGGATTGGGAGGCAAATACAACAATCCTCTCTGATGAGACTGATCCCTAAGACAGAATGATCGCGCCGCACGGCCAACCCTTATAGCCTGTATCTACACCGTAAGTCTGCCATCCGATTGGTTTGGGTATCACGTTGCACTTGGGGTGTCGAGATCGCTTTCCGTCCCGTTCGGAATTGAGCTTTCCGAACCCGCCTCGCTGTCTTGCCGCTCCCGGCGGCCTCGCGAAGCTCAGCGCCACCTCCTCCGGGTATGACAATGACCGGAAACCGTCCCCGAACCATGTCGGATACCCGACATGATCCCGACAGCGGACCGGAGCGTCGCGTTGCAGACATGACACTGCGGGGTCCCGCCTGGGTGGGCAAGTCTTTGTTCTAAAAAGGATTTTCTCAAGACATCATGACTGGCCCCGTTCTTGCTCAGTCCTCCGGCAGAGCGTCTAGGCGCCCTTCGGCTGCAAGGGAAGGATTGGACCATGAATGTAATCTCGTTGGACAGCATCCTCGGCGTGGGGGAGTTGAAGTCCCAGCCGGCACCGGCCGCTTCGGGCTGCACGACATCCAGTTGCGGCTCTTCGGACGGTCCTTCGGACATGACGCCGGAAGTATGGGAGAAGGTCAAGAACCATCCCTGCTACAGCGAAGAGGCCCACCACTACTATGCGCGCATGCATGTCGCCGTGGCTCCGGCCTGCAACATCCAATGCAACTACTGCAACCGCAAGTACGACTGCGCCAACGAGAGCCGCCCCGGCGTCGTCAGCGAGAAGCTGACCGCCGAGCAGGCCGTCCGCAAGGTGCTGGCCGTTGCCGCCGAAATCCCGCAGCTCTCCGTGGTCGGCATCGCCGGGCCGGGCGACAGCCTCGCGGCCGGCGCCAAGCAGACGATCGAGACCTTCGAGCAGCTCTCAAAGCTGGCGCCGGACATCAAGCTGTGCCTGTCCACCAACGGGCTGGCCCTGCCGGACTATGTGGACCGCATCAAGGACCTGAACATCGACCACGTCACGATCACCATCAACATGGTCGATCCCGAGGTCGGCCAGCACATCTACCCCTGGATCTTCTACGACCATAAGCGCTGGACCGGGATCGAGGCGTCGAAGATCCTCCACGAGCGCCAGATGCTGGGGCTGGAGATGCTGCGCGACGCCGGCATCCTCGCCAAGATCAACTCGGTGATGATCCCCGGCATCAACGACGAGCACCTGATGGACGTCAACCGCGAGGTCAAGGCCCGCGGCGCGTTCCTGCACAACATCATGCCGCTGATCTCCGACGCGGCGCACGGCACCCATTTCGGCCTGACCGGCCAGCGGGGACCGACCGCGCAGGAACTGAAGGCGCTCCAGGACAAGTGCGAAGGCGACATGAAGCTGATGCGCCATTGCCGCCAGTGCCGCGCCGACGCCGTCGGCCTGCTGGGCGAGGACCGGGGCTCGGAGTTCACCGCCGAGAAGGTGATGGAGATGGACATCGACATCGACGGCGGCGGCTTCACCAAGCGCGAGACCTACCGCGAGCATGTCGAGGCCGAGCGGGCCCAGCGCCACCAGTCCAAGGCCGCCGCCATCGCCGAGGTCGCCCACATCGCCGGCGAGAAGCCGATCCTGATCGCCGTGGCGACCAAGGGCGGCGAGCGGATCAACGAGCATTTCGGCCACGCCAAGGAATTCCAGATCTACGAGGTCGATGCCCGGGGCGCCAAGTTCGTCGGCCACCGCCGCGTCGATCTCTATTGCGAGGGTGGCTCCGGCGACGAGGACGGGCTGGAAACCATCATCCAGGCGATCAACGACTGCGTCGCCGTGCTGGTCGCCAAGATCGGCGGCTGCCCGAGCAAGTCCCTGGAAGCGGCCGGGATCGAGCCGGTGGACCGCTTCGCCTTCGAATACATCGAGGAATCGGCCCTGGCCTATTACGCCGCCTATACCGAGCGGCTCGGCACGGGTGCGATCCGCGAGAAGATCGGCGCCGACGCGGTGATCCGCCAGGGCGCCTATACCGCGCGGCGTGCCTGACCGGGGCTGAGCGGCCCCTTGCGGCGCATGGTGCGCTGATTGACCACCTTGGCGGGAATGCCGTGTGGTCCGAGAATGAACGATGCGAGCGGAATTCCGGCGGCGAGGCCGGATACAACAGGAGAAAACCGATGGCCTACAAGATCAAAGCGAGCGATTGCACCGTCTGCGGCGCCTGCGAAGCCGAATGCCCGAACGAGGCGATCAGCTTCAAGAAGGGCACCTACGTGATCGACCCGTCCAAGTGCACCGAGTGCCAGGGCAGCTTCGACGCCCCGCAGTGCGCGGCCGTCTGCCCGGCCGACTGCTGCGTGCCGGCCTGACGCCCCGAATCCGGAGCCTCGGGAGTACGGGAAGGCGCCGGTCCAGGCGTCTTCCCGACCGCGGCACCCTCCGCCACGCCCATCCCCTTTTCCGCCCAGCGTTGACGGGAGCGCGCGAGTGACACCGCCAGACACGGCGCCCTTGGATCTGATGACGGCCGGTCCGGACGACGATGCCTGGCTGTCGCGCCGCTACTATGGCGGCGACCTGCCGGCGGAGGCGGAGCGGCAGCTTCATCTGGCGGGCCGCCACTACTGCGACGATGCGCTGGCGGAGTCCCACCTGGCGCGCGCCGCGGCGGTCGCGCCGGGACACCGGGCTGTAGATCTGGGGCACTACAAGTACTTCCTCTACAAGGCGCGCCTGGCCGAGGCGCTGGCCTATGCCCACCGGATGCTCGACCACGCGAGCGCCGGCATCGGCCTCAACCATTCCGACTGGCGGCAGGTGACGCGCCGCCATGCCGATTTCGACGCGCTCGAACTGGCGCCGCGGTTCTACCTCTTCACGGTCAAGGCGCTGGGCTACCTGCATGTCCGGGCCGGCCGGCTTGGGGAAGGGCGGGCGATGCTGGAGAAGGTGGCCGAACTGGACCCGGCGGACCGGATCGGCTCCCGGCCCCTCCTGGCGGTCCTCGACCGGCGCGAGCACGACCGCGAGGGTGACGAATCATGACGTTCCATGACATGGACGAGGCACTGGACTGGCTCGGGCGCCCGGTCGATTGCGCGGGCTGCCGCTTCGCCGACCGCAAGGCGGACGGCCGGTGCCAGCCGCTCAAGGCCTGCGTCCATGACCGCTACGCCAAGCGCGTCCAGAGATTCTTCCAGTGGAACGAGGATCTGGCGGTCGAGCATCTGGACCATCCCTATTTCGAAGTGCGCGCCATCGCGGTGCGCCACGCCCCGCTGTTCCATGTGCCGCGCCTGATGGACGACCTGGACGAGACGGTGCGCGCCAGCGTCGCCCGCCGACTTCCCCGCCGTCTGTTGCTCAAGATGCGGGGCGACCCCGACCGGGAGGTGCGGATCTCCGTCGCCAGCCGGCTGGAGGAGGGGGATCTGGCGCCGATGATGCGCGACCCGGACTATTCGGTCCGCCTGCGCGTGGCCCGCCGCGTCCCGGAAGGCATGCTTCCGGCCATGATGCGCGACGAGGACGCCGAGGTGCGGTTGGAGGTCGCCCGGCGGATCGGCCTCGAATGGCTCGCCAGCATGGCCTGGGACGACAGCCAGCGCGTCCGCCTGCACGTCGCCCAGCGGCTGTGTCCCGATAAGCTCGCCGCCATGGTCAACGATTCCGACTGGTGCGTCCGCTACGTCGTCGCGAGCCGCATCGCGGACGAGTACCTGGATCCCCTGACCGATGATCCGGTCGACGAGGTGCGCGAGATCGCGAGGCGCCGCCGCGCCGGCCTCGTGCTCCAGGACGACGTTCCATGACATTCCATGACATCCCCCGGGGGCTCTCCTCCGGTGCGCCGCCACGCTTCACCCCGAGCCGGAGCCCCCGCCATGGCCAACCGTAATCCGCAGGACGCCAACGAACTGGAAGGCCCGCCCGTGTACGAGGTCGGCCAGAAGGTCCGCAGCCTCGCCAACGTCCGCAACGACGGGACATATCCCGGCGCGCCGGTCGGCGACGTGCTGATCCCGGCCGGGTCCGTCGGCTACGTGATCAGCATCGGCTCTTACCTTCAGATGTATCACATCTACAGCGTCGATTTTTACGAGCAGCGCCGGGTGATCGGCATGCGCGCGAAGGAGCTGGAGATGGTCGACGCCCTCGCGAACGCTCCCCAGGACTTCGTCCGCGCCGGCTGAACCCCGCGCGGACCGAATGACGCCCCCGAACCCTTTCCCCGGAGCGCAGCCATGACCGATCAGAAGACCCCCGAGGACAACGGCCCGGATCTCTCCTCCGACAGCCTCCCCGCAGACATCCTCGTCGCCGGGCCGGAAGGCGGCGGCACCGGCTTCACGCCGCCGCGCGAGCCCAAGTACGAGTGGGGCATCGCCGTCAAGGCGACGGCCGACCTGCTGAACGACGGCAGCCATCCCGACAGCCCGGCCGGAAGCCTGCTGGTGGTCAAGGACACGGTCGGCGAGATCATCCGGGTCGGGTACGCCCCGGAAGCCAACAACGTGCCGGTCTACCTGGTCGAATTCCCCGGCGGCAAGCTGGTCGGCTGCCTGGAGGAGGAGATCGCCCCGGTGCTGGGGGCCCGCGCCATGGTTCCCGGACGGATGGACTGATCCGCGTCGCCGGCGGGCGCCGCGACCGACTGATGCGAGGTGTGCCGTGATCTATCTGGACAACAACGCCACGACCATGCCTGCTCCCGAGGTCGTGGCCGCCATGCTTCCCTATCTCGGCGAGATTTACGCCAACCCTTCCAGCGCCCACGGCTCGGCGATGGCGGTCAAGCAGGCGGTCGGCCAGGCCCGCAGTGCCGTCGCCGGCCTGATCAGCGCCAAGGCGTCGGAGATCGTGTTCACGTCGAGCGCCACCGAGGCGAACCATCTGGCGATCCTCGGCACGCTGCGCTCCCGGCCCGACCGGCGCCACGTGGTGACCACGGCGGTCGAGCATCCGGCCAACCTGATGCTGTTCGAGGACCTGCGGAGCCAGGGCTACCACGTCACCGTCCTGCCGGTGGACGCCTCCGGCCGGCTGCGCCGGCACGAGCTGGCCTCCGTGGTATCGAGCGACACGGCGCTGGTTTCGGTGATGTGGGCCAACAACGCATATCAAACTAACTTATTGTTTGATAACAATATATTTGGTGAACGACGTAAAACACACCATTGCCCAGTCCTTGCAAACCCGCGCAAATGCTGGTTTTCTGGAATCCGGAATGCACAGTGAAAACCCAGTGGGGAAACCAGCACGATGCCGCGCGTCAGGGAAACCGAGTACATCGAAGTGGTGCGCGAGGAGCCGGATCAGGGACCGGTGCGCGAAGCGGTTCTGTTCCTGCGCGACACGATCTGGTACGCGCGGATCACCTACGACGGCGGCAAGACCTATCAGCGGCTCAGCACCAGGAAGCGCGACCGCGACGCCGCCAGACAGGCAGCACTCAGGATGTTCTACGAACAATCCGGGGTCGCCAAGCTCGGCCTGAAGCTCTCCAGGGCGACTGTCGCCAGCCTCGCCGAGGACATGCTGGCGGAGAAGGCCAGAC
The DNA here is from genome assembly GCF_016765655.2 of Skermanella mucosa. NCBI lineage: Bacteria > Pseudomonadati > Pseudomonadota > Alphaproteobacteria > Rhodospirillales > Azospirillaceae > Skermanella > Skermanella mucosa. The sequence continues at coordinate 3,915,743 of NZ_CP086106.1, read as the reverse complement.
GGGTCGCCGCGACCGGTCGCGGCAGCCACGTGCTGCGGACCTACCGAACGAAACTGAACGTACTGCTGCCGGTGCTCGGCAAGCTCCAGCCGTCGCAGATCACGGCGAAGGTTTGGGATGACTACGTGCTGCACCGGCTGGGCACCGGCAAACCGAAGCTGGGTGACGTGGACAAGTACGGCCAGCCGCGCCGACTGTCGCGCGGCACCCTGGAGCAGGAGCGTGACACGCTGCGGGCAATCCTGCGGCTGGCCCTTGAGCGGAAGCTGATCGCCGCACTGCCGGAGATGGCGCTGCCGCGACTCGGGGTGCGCAAGAAGATGGTCAGCCGGGCCAGCTTCAGCGACGGCGAGATCGCCATCCTGCTCGACCGGATCAACCGCCAGATCGACGGCGCACGGAACAGCGAGACCAAGTGGAACAACCGAATGCTGCTGTGCTACGTCATGTTTCTGCTGCATAGCGGGGTGCGAACCAACGACGCCCGAATCATGCAGTGGCGCGATGTGCGGGAGATGGCGCGGGGGGACGGCACCTTGGTGCTGCGCCTGTGGTGCCGGGGCAAGGGGATGGAACGCGAATCCATGAGTCAGCCCGAGGCGGTCGCCTGGGTTCGGGAGTTGCGTCGGATCGCCCGCGCGGCCGGGCCGGACGACCTGATCTTCCTGGGGCCGGGCGGCGGCGAGTACGATTTCACCGTGGCGTTCCGCAAGCTCCTGGTCGAGACCAAGCTGCGCTTCGATTCGGCCGGGCGCGCCCGCTCGGCCTACTCGCTCAGGCACAGCTACGCCATGAGGCGGATCATGGAGCCGGGCTTGAACCTGACCTACGTGGCCGAGAACATGGGGACTTCCCCGGAGATGATGGCTACCCACTATTTGAGCCACGTGAACGTCGTCAGCATGGTCGATGTACTGACCGCCAATACGCGGGAGAACGCGGACGCCTACCTGATGACCCCGGAGGGACAGCGGGCGGCACGGGAGGTCGCTCAGGCGGTGATGGCGGCGGCGGGGCTGAAGCCCCGGCAGGAGACCGTGCGGGAGCCGAAGAGGCCATCCAGGATAACGCGCAGGCGCTCCGCGTAGCTGTTACGCCGGGGGCGATGCGCGCCGCGCCAGGATACGCTCCAGCGCGCTCTGCGCCGCCGCGTCGTTCCGGGCTGCCAAGTCCTCCTGCTGGCGGGCTGCCTGCGATGGGGCAGCCCTTCCCTGCGGCGGTGCCTCCCACGGCATCCGCCCCCGGCCCGGATTCTGCGGCGACCACTCCCGCTTCGCCCAGTGCAGCAGGGCGCTGTCCGGGTCGTCGTACACCTTCCCGTGATCCTGGCTCCAGGCAATCAGCTTCAGCGCCAAGGCATCCGGGTCAACATACGGGAACAGCCGCCGAGCATCCTTGACGGTCTGAGGCTTCGGTCGCCAGTCATCGGGCAATATACCACCATCAAAAGGGGTGCTCTGCCAGTGAGTGTGGGCTGTTGTTGGTTGTGTATCTAAGTTAGGGTTGTTGGAGTTTGTGTCGGCCTGCCGACAGGTGGTGTCGGCCCGCCGACACTCGGAAGTCACCCCGATGCGGTCTCCGCGCACAGGGGGGTCCGCAGTCCGGACAGGGGGCTCGCCGTCGTCGTCGATCACCTTGTGGGGCTGCTCGGCCACGGCCGGGAGCCGGTAGCACAGGGTCCGCCAGTGCGCCCGCTCGGGCGGGTGGGCGACGCGCTCGACCACGCCCAGGTCGATCAGGTCGCCGATCAGGTCGCAGGCGCGGGTCCGGCTCAGGCCCCCGGCTTCCTCGCCGATGCGCCTCTGGCTCGGGTAGCAGATGCCGTGCCGGTCGCAATGGTCCCGGAGCGCGGCGTAGACCGCGTGATGGCTCGGACCGTAACCCTCCGCCTCGCGGAGCACTTGTGGAATGGTGTCGTAAGGGCTGTTCATTTTGCGTCCAATCCGTGTGGATTAGCCGCTGGGCAAAGTTCCGGCGTTGACCAAGGATTTGGTCCTTGACCTCGCGTGTGGTCCTCTCTAGGCTCGGGTTTGCATAGCGAGCCTTGGAGAGGACCGTTGCTCTTTGCCCAGCAGCGGAATCGGTGAGAGCCCCGTTCCCAGCGGGGCTCCTCATCGCTCTACCACCTTCTATCGTCTAGCTTCCCGGCATCGCATACCCCTCGAACTCGCGGACCTCGTTGAAAGCCTGCATAGATTCCGTGGGTTCGCAACCGATTTCACGCGCGCGTCTCAAGAATCCACTCTCGCGTGTATAGTTCTCAGAGACCTTCAATCCCGGTTTCCGAAACGAAAATGGCCGGTCAGACAGCATCCGACCGGTCTCGCTAAACTAATTGTTGAACCAATATTTTCGTTCGAACGATGGTCAACTCCGGACCGGGGGCACTCAATTCCGAACGAACGAACCGCGCGCGAACGACAATTCGTTCAGTCGTCCTGACGCCACGCCGAGAGCAGGGCGGTTCCAAACAACAGGGCGATCACGATGCCGTAGGCGATCAGCAGGGTGACCAGCACTTCGACCGCCGCGATCACAGCCACATCCCGCCGAACAGCCGGTTCAGCAGGGCGACCACGTTCCAGGTCAGCAGGGTGAGCACGTAGGCCAGCGTGGTCAGCAGGACCAGGGAGACCGGCAGCGCCATGCTCCGGCCGAGACGATAGGCGATCCGCTCTCCCAGCGTCTTGAATTGGTTTTCGTTCATCTGGTTGTCCTGAAATAAGGTGAAGGCCGGGGGTTTCCCTCCGGCCTCCTGGTTCGTCAATCAATCGGAGATTTTATAATGAGGCGACGGTTGTTTGACGCTCTGGCGCGGGACACCGGTCGCTGGTCCGGGAGTATTTAGTCCCCGGCGACGGACTGCTCGTACTCTGCCTTGATCCGGATCGCCAGGGCGTGGACCTGCTGCGGGTGCCGCAGATCGAAGGTGTTCGGCTCGATGGAAAGGTCGGTGATCTGGCAGTAGTGCGGCGCGACCAGCCGGGCCATCTCGAACGACATCAGGATCACGGCCCGCAGAGCGCCGTGGGCATCGTCATGGATTTTGCGATACTTGGCCTCGTTGGCAGCCTTCTCCTGCCCGAACGCCACCGGGTCCAGGACCGTCGCGGGCGACGACTTGGGGTGAACCAAGTCGTTCCGCGCCTTGATCAAGTTCGCCAGGGCCTTGTAAGCCAAGCCTTCCTGGTCGATCTCCCGGCCGGTCACCTGCTTCGGCACGCGCACGAACTTCAAAGCCAGGGGAAGCCTGTCGATATGCTTTTCCACGTAGTCGTCGCCCAGGTGATGCGCGGCGAAATCGTACAGGCGGGACTCAAGGTACAGGGCCGAAAACACGATGGTCTCGACGGCGCTGCGCATCATCTCGTGATCGAGTTCGGGATACCGCTCGTCGGCGTGGACCGGCACCGGCCCACCCTCGTAGCGCCGCCTCAGTTCAGCCATCTCCGACGCCAGCGGCAGATAGTCCGTGTAGGCGTCGGCCGCGATCTTCAGATAACGATACCCGGTCCCGCTCCATCTCATCACGCACCGTCCCCCCATCTGGTAAACCAAACGCCAGTGGTAGCGGTGGTGCAGCTTGCAGATCAAAGCAATTCTTCGTAGCTGGCATTGTGGATGACCAGGGCGGGCGGGTCGTCGTAGCTCTTGCCGTGAACAGCGGGCACGTCGGCGGCGAGAAGCTGGGCGGTGACCGCGACGATGCGGCGCTTGCGGGCGAACAGCTTGCGGGCGGTGGGAACCCAGGCCATCCGCGCCGCCAGGGCGCGCCAGATCGCCTCGGCCGGAAGCAGCGCGATCCACAGGACGGTGACCGCGATGCGCCTGCGCCAGCCCGGTTCGGCGTCGAAGACGGCGAGGACGATGCCCGCGACGAGGTAGCAGTAGGTCAGGACGGCGGTGAGGATCATGCCTGTATTTACCGGCCTCGCAGCCTCGGCCACCGGCTGCTCTCAGCAGCTTGCGCCTGCCGGGAATATTTAGTTCGAACCGCTGGTTGAAAGTTCTGGCAGCCGTCCTGATCTGATGGCGATGGTCGCACCATTCGCCCTGTCTGACGCCGAAGACTACGCCGGGTTTTCCATACCCCCGGACGAGATGAGGTGTGAGGCGGACGACCCGGAGACACCGAGGCAGGGTCTCTATATCCAAGGCTCTGGTTCGATCAATCTCGACATCGATCTCGGGAGTTTGGACAACCTTATATACGAGATCAAAGGGATGGCCGAGGTGGCGCTTGCGCACCTCAATCCGTTGGTGTCGTACCGCCCACCGATACTGTTAACTGGTTGGCGGGTCCATTCCCCAATCATCACCGGCCTTGAAGGCATAAAGGCTCAGAGCGAGGCACTGAGCCGCCGCGCCGCCGCACAGGTCGCGCAAGGTCACGTTGGGAACAATCTGCCGATCCTCCTTCTTGGACGATGTAGTGGCAGTGCGTTCCGCCAGCTTTGTCGAAGCGGTGTCGGATACCACCGACCCGCCTGCCCACCACCCCATGCCCTCGATAACGTAGTTGAACGGTCAGCCGCCCCGCGCGGCTCGGCCATTGAAAACCTCGTATCGAGGCATGATAGATGTGGCTTCAAGACGTATTCACCCCGGAGTTTATGGCCGGAGTCGATCTTCTGAGGTATGGGCTGTGCGTGCTTGATCTTGGTCTGCGCGCGCTGGAGCGGCACCGGCAAGCCAGGGGACAACGTGCGGCACTGTTGCCGCCCGCCGTCAGCATGGCCCTGACGGGGGCCAGAATCCTGCTGGAGACCATCGCCGCGAGGGACACTCTGCTCGCCGCAGTAAACGCTCTGCTGGGCGAGGCCGTCTGATCAAGCAGGCGTGGCGGAGAGGTGGGGCAGTGCTTCACCTCTCCGCCTCTCAACCACCGGCATGTCACCGCAGCGGGGCGGCTCCGTGGCGGGTGATCACCCCCGGACAGCTTCCGCTGAAGTCCGGCCGGATGTCGCAGTCGCGGGAGCCGCAGATCGAGCAGCGGGCCTTGACCTGGGGCACCAGCCGGTCCGGGCCGAGCCGCTGGATCACCGTCTCGACCGGGAGATACGCCGTATTGTGACAGTCACGGCAAACCGCCAGGAGATCGGTGACGCCCCCTTGGACGAGGAAAGCCAACGACGGCGGTAGGCCGGACGACGATGCGTGATAACGGCGCTCTGGCATGATGTTGACTCCCTGGCTGAGAGGCTGGACGGCAGTCTACACCAACAGGAACGAAAAGGGAACATCACGGTCGATGCGAAGCTCCGCCAGGGCCGCTAGGTTCATTCCTGAGCGTCAAGTTCGGTAATGCACCTCTTTCTCGACCAATGCGTAGTGGCGCTCGCTTTGTTCCATCTGGAATAGTTTGATGGTGTGTTGATCCTGACGTTTGACCAGTTCTTCGATGATCCGGTTCCGAAGGGCGGGTGAAATTCGCACCCCCATGTAGACTTCCTTGATTGCTTCAATTGGCAGGTCGTAAAAGTATTTTCCGTTCTTCGGGTCCTTCGTCAGGAGTTCCAGCGGGGCCACGATCCGCCACTCTTTCTCGTCTTTCCATTCTCTGCTCTTCGTCAGGATGATCGGCTCGCGCGACCTGATTTGGTTCATGTAGAAATTCGGTCGAACATCCGAGTAGATCACTGGCCGGAAATAGTTGTGGTCGTCGGCCTCGCTTCTCTGCCGGTTGAAGCAGGGATGTGCTGTGTGAACGCCGATGACGAACCCGGCGTGCTGATCGGCGTAGTGTGACCACATCAGGAGATTGGTGCGCGACTCTGTCAGGCAGACCATTGCGATCCTATCTCGATAAGTGGCGACCTCCCTATTGATGTAGTGGGTGTGTTTCTGATCTAGGTTGTCCATTGACTGATGGAAAAGTGTAAGTGCTTTACTTCTTATCACTTTATAGGTGCGGCGACTGTTCTTCTGTCGTCGCTGCTGGCGGTTGCCTTTATTGGCTGCTGCTTGTGCGATTTTCTCTATGTTGTCTTTGACATGTTGCGATGCCATCGATTCATTCCTGTGCTCGGGATCAACAGGACCGAGCAGAAACGGCTTGCATTCGAACGGGTCGTTCAACTCGCCCGGTTGGGTGTATTTGATCCGCGCTTTCGTGAAGACCTCAATCCCGTACTCAACGCCCATGTATTTGTAGAGGATCGGCGGGCGCGCTCTGGTGGCGCTTTCCTCCTGTTGACCAAGCGGATCGGGGTCGGTCGGCTCCTGCGCTGTGCCGGTGGTCGTGCCCATGCCTTCTCCTCCTTCCAGGCGGGGCGACGTTTATATAGACGGGGAGGGGGTATTGCGACGGTATTCGTAGCTCTACGGCATTGACGCTCCCAGGCCCCTCCCGCTGACCGTGCAGGTGATCCCGAAATGGGCGGCGTTCAGGCCCTCGGTCGGTGCACCGATCAGAGGGCTGTCGCCGAACCCCGTGGCAGCGTGAACTGAGGCCGCTGGGAGCGTCGCTGGTGAGTCCGAGATGCGGTGGTGTTTGGGGGTGTCCAGGTCGCCAGGACTCACCACGGAGGCCCTGACGGGCTCCAGCGGGGCTTCTGAGAGGGTAGCTAGGCCAGCGCGCCGGTATCCAAGCTGAACAGCTTGAGCAGGGCGGCGTGGGCCTGATCGGCGAAGGTCAATTCGACCCAGCGCGAAGTGGCAAACCGACCCGCCACCGGCTGGCGGTCGAATATCCGGTAATCGAGCAGCGTCCAGCCTCGGGCTTCACAGTGGGCCAGAACGGCGCGCAGTTCGGCGGGCGGGACCGGGTGGCCGGGCTCCGGTTCGGACTCGAAAATCGCGTCCAGCGGGTCGTAGAACCGGTCCAGGCTGGTGTCGTGGGTCTTCCGCGCGCGGGTCGTAGTTCGAGGTGTGGTGGAGCAGGATCGCGACAGAGTGGGTCAACAGGGTGTCTCCGAGGGTTGTGGGCATGAAAAAGCCCCCCGACCGTAGCGACCCAGCCGGGGGCAGGTAGGTTGGATCGTGTCGTCGGCGGTGGTGCAGCACCGTGGGTCCGAGTGGCGATCCGGTTTTTGCCTTCACTGGAGGTGAACCGGCGACGGTATTTAGCCGGGATTGCGGGCAGGGTTGTCGCAGGATAGAAGGGGAGGGTCGGGGCGGCAGGGGTACGACAATGCGAACCCGGACTGTTCGGCCCACTGTTTCTCCATGAGCGACGTTTTTTGTGGAGAGAGCCCCGGTATTCGCCTATGGAGATGTCTTGCGGCTGTGATGAGGGGGTCGCGCATTGGTAGTACCCAAAAGGGGGTGCCCCGGCCCCGTCACCGTGACGCCGAGGTCTTATCCTGACGCCTGTCCTCTACCCATTCCAAGGCATTTTACATAATAGCCGTTCGGCAACCTTGATTATGACCAAGATCGAGCAATATCATGGGCTTAGCGGGGCGCTACCGTAGCGGGAAGCGGACTGGATTCAGGACCATGGGCAGACCCGCCTGTTGACACCGGTTAGCGTCCTATCCGGCTGATCTCAGGTTGAAAAACCACCATCGATACGGGCCTGACCATAGTCCAGCGGTAGGCTAATCGTCCTTGCGCCGCCTGACCGGCTCCGGCTCATCCAGCGACGGAATGAACGGCTCGGCGTCGAGCGGCGTCACGTCGGCGGTGATGCTCAGCGGCGCGTCGGTCTCCGGGCTGAGGAAGACGATCTCGTGGCGCTTCACCTCGGTCACCTTATGCTCGCTGGCCTTCAAGTTGGCTGCGAACTTCGCGTTCAAGTCTTTCAGGACATCTGCCCGCACTTTCTCGGACGTGTGCGGGCTTTTGGCAAGCATCACGCTCATCACGATGGGGTTGAACTTGAGGTGCCGCAGTGTCTCGGCCACGGACATGCCGTCCACCTCAGCGGTCAGGCGCTCGATCTCGTCCTGCTGCTCCTCGAACAGCTTCTCCTGAAGCTGGGTCTTCTTGTTCTTGACCCCTGGCGGACGGCCAGCCCCAGGCGGGCGCGGCTGTCCAGGCTGGAACCGCGTGCGGTAGTCAGCCCGCTCCGGCTGATCCGGTGCTGCCTCGTTCATCTCGTCGTCCATGTGTCCCCTGGAAGCAGTTGGATCAGGTATTTAGCGGCCCGTCGTCTCCCGATCTTCTACGAGAGGCGTCGCCCGACTCTCGAACAGAACAGCGGTTAACGCTTGGTTAACCAGTTTGCCGGATGCCGATGGTCGGCCTTATGCTGAACCGCCACAACGAAGGATCGAAACCATGAGGACGTTGGCCGCGATCATCTTCTTCCCTGTGGGTGTCCTGCTGGCCTTGCTGGCCCTCGACATTGGGCGGGATGTGTTGGCCTGCTGGGACTGCATCGGTGCCGAGACGAAGAAGATCGGCGCGGGTCTCGCCGCCGCCAGCATCGGGGCGTTCATGATCGGGTCCGGCAAACCGCGCACGGTCATGATGCTGGTCACGGCGTCGGTGGTTTACCCGGTTGCGGCTCTTGCGACGTGGGTCGGCTTTGACATGTCGAAGGCCATCGTCCGGTGCTGGGAGTGCTTCGGTTCGCAGGAGAAGGTACTGGCTGCTAGCTTCCTTGTCGGCTCGGCCGTTGCGGTACTGTGGATGACGGTCGCCCTGATCGACCTCGGCAGCCGTCCCGAGCGGGTCGAGGACTGAGCCGCAGCCGATGCGCCGCCGTTGCTCTAAATATCGGGACAACCCTTTTTAGAGGGAGCGACCCGAGATGAGCCGACCGAAGCCCCGCGTCCTGCTGGACCACACCGATCATAAGACGTACAGAAGCGAGCAGGTCTTGCAAGCCGAGGCCGTTTACGCCGTCTTTTTCGATGGGAAGCCGATCAATCTGCGCAACCTGCACTCACTGGTTGATTACCCTGGACCGAAATACAAGAAGGTCGTTTTCCCCAACTCGGCCCATGCCCACCGGTTGGCCGAGCGCCTGAACAAGCTGTTCAAGACCACCCGGTTCGAGGTCTACAAGCTGACCGGTGGCGAGAAGGTCACCCGGTGAGTTCGTTCTGAAACCCTAGTTCAGGCGCGGTCGCCTCTACGACGGTTTCTTCTGGTCGATCTCCGCACGGGCCGAGTAAACCAGCGATAACCCGCGTAAATGGCCCCTAATACCGGAACTATAAGAACGGTGTACAGAGCTTGGATGTTCTGTACCGGACCGGTCGCCTCGTTGATGAACGAAATCACACGTTCGAAACCTGTGACCTTAACCGATATCTGCCGTTCAAGCACCTTTTGATACCTGGGAAGAGTGCCTGGGCTATTGGGAGCCAACGAGTACACCCTGAGCGTCAACCAATGTTCGCCCTGTTTCAGAGCGGTGATGCGCCAATGCCATTCAGCCTCTCCGACAACACCGAATTCGCGATGCTGCACGCCTTTCGGTTCTACATCAAAATTCTGTCCACCAGCGAGTTCAGCGGCCATAACCATTTCTGTTTGAACTCGGTCTATCAATGTTTCCACATCAATTCCGGATTGTCCCTCATCTAGTAGACGCCTTTCGATTTCAAACGCAGGCGCACGGGCGCTCACAGTCACTCTTACGGGTTGTGATTCTTCCTTCTCCATTTCCGATGGAGCGACGAAAACTATGGGCGCTAGATTCCTCTCCGCCTTCAACATGAAATACAACGCACTCAGCATCATTGCAAAAAAGATTGACAGCCAACAAATAACCACAACTGCTACTGGGCGGGCTGCATAGAAATTTGGGAATCCCGTCCTTAATAGCACTCTCACCAAGAGATAGAGGAGCGCCAGGAACAACAAGACGAAGCTGATCGTAAGAACATCTTTCACGGCCATTCTCCGCAGAGGGAACGCTGGACTATAATCGATCAGTTGGTCAGACACGCCAATAGCTAGTGGTCAACTGACCCGATGGGTAGGGGTATGCCTCTTGGAGAAGGCGAGCGGGCTTTCATATGTTCGTTCGCTCTCGTTGCAAGTTCGTCCGTGGCGCTTCAGTTAGCGACAGTTCGTGGAAAGATCGAGGAGCCGGTGCGTGGTCCGGCTGACTTCGAGCGATGGTGGCGCACCAGAAAACGAAAACGCCCCCGACACTGGGTCGAGGGCGCTTCACACGAAGAAAAACATCAAAGATCGGAGATGATACGGCGAATAACCGCGCCGTTTCACAAGGGTATTTATGCTAGTTGGCCTGAGCCGACGTAATATCTTATTGGCGTATTCCCGGCGAAACTCCGACCAATCCTTTCCTGATAGTCTTCAACAAAATCTCAGCTTGAACTCCACCGCGTCCTTGACGTTCTGGAACCAGAAGGTCCCCTTGATGAAGGTCGTGCTGGTGTCGGCCATGTCCCAGGTGGTTCCGATCATCCCGAGATTGTTGTGGCACCATTTGCTGGCGGCGCTGATCAGGGCGAGATCGTCCTGGTCGATAATCAGTCGCACGTCGGCGTCGGGCCGCAGGGTCACTACGTAGTCGTACATCCGGTTCACCCGAACATTAGCTTGACTTTGGTCATCCACACTTCCAGCGAGGCCGCTGCGGCGGCCTCGACATACCCCGATCTCGGCTCGACCACGACGGGGTAGGGTTCGATCAGGGAGAACTCCCGCACCGTCACGACGAGGGTGCCGTGGACCGGGTGCTTGAGCACGACATCGCACTCGCACCAGTCCTGATGGTTCGGGGCCGAGCGATCCAACGGCACCTCCTCGGGACGCGGCTGGTGGAAGATCGGCCGGGTCTGCATGATGGCCCAGTCGTCCGGGCTGTCGGGCAGGGTATGGAACGCATAGCCGCGCGACTCGTGGGCGCGGGACACCGGGTTCTCGTCGGCGTGGGCCTCGCCCGCCGAGAAGCGGGTGATCATGCGGCCCAGTGCCCTCATGGTGGTTTCCAGGGCCGGGGCACGGGTGGCAAGGATAAGTGGTTCAATCATGGTTCAAATCTTTCAAGTAAATGGCTTGTTGCTGAGGCCCGGTGGGCGGGGCGGAGCCTGTTCGGATACTGAGATACGGAAGGAAAAAACTTCGTTTATAGTTTTCCAGAAGGATATTTTTTTCTTTTTCCTTATAATATTAATTTTCTAAAAAAGTATATCTTCCGTATCCAAACGCTCTTAAACCCTTGTAGTTACTGGTTTTTTTGCGGATACGGAAGCATTTTCTTCCGTATCCAAAATGGCTCTTTCCGTATCCTCGGTATCCGCCACCGGGCGCTGACGATGGGCTTGCGACGGGTTAGATGACGTTGACCGCCCAGGTCCGCCGTCCGTGGCTGTCCTCGGTGTACCAGAGGTGGTCGTTGCCGATCATGGCCCCTTTGCGCAGGGCGTCCACGCTGTCGAGGATGTAGATGTCGGCCGTCGTCACGCTGCCGGTCTCGCCGTCGCGCATCTTGACCTTCTTGACCGCCCTGATAGGCAGACCCTCGCGGGCCAGCCAGCTATCGAGCTTGGCGTAGAAGGTCCGGTTCTTCATGGCCCCGTGGGCGTGATTGATCTTGCGGTTCATCTCGATGTAAAACTCGAAGAGCGTGCTCTGCTTGATGTAGCCCTGGAGGGGCAGGGAGCCGGTCACGATCAGCGGGTCGCTTATCAGGTCGTCCTTGAACACGGCCTCGAACACCTGCTCGTAGAATGGCTGCTGGGACTGTACGAGGGTCTGGTAGGCTTGGCCGTGATAGGCCGCCACGGTCGGCACATCACCGTGCTTCAGGATCAGGCTGTGCAGCCACTTGCCGACTTCCTGGGGGTTGGACAGGATGTACTGGCCGGTCGCGATCATCCACTCGCGCGCCTCGGCCGGGCTGATCCCCATGATCTCGCCGACCAGATCGTTGAGCGGGCGTTTCGGCTTGAGAATGGAGAAGCGGCGGTCGGTGCTGGCGTTGGCGATCCGCACGCTGCCGGTGTCGCCGTTGCCGCTGACGATCAGCAGGGCGGTGTTGTCCACCCTGAACTTCTTGACGCCTTTGGGCTCGCACCACACCGTCTTGGAGTGAAGCTGCCGCTTGAGAGCGTTGTCGTCGGATTTCTCCTCGACCGCCTCGTTGACGAACAGCAGCGCCTTGCCGACCAGATGCTCGTTGAACCGATTGGTCAGGTCGTCAAAGGACAGGTTGTCGGCGACCAGATGCTCGCCGAACAGGGTGCTGAGCAGGCGGGCGACCAGCAGGCTCTTGCCCGATCCGCCGTCCGGGTCGTGGAAGCTGATGCACGGCAACATGTAGTTTTCCGGGTGCTGCCACTTGCTCAGGAAGACTTTTTCCAGATGCTCCTGGCCCGCTGGGTCCTCGCCGGACAGGTTCCACAGCAGGGCCTCGAACAGCCAGCCGTTGGCCCAACCGGGCTCGGGCTCAATTGGCAGGCAGAACTCGGCCTCCAGCATGTTGAGCACGTCCGGGCTGGTCGGCCGGAACGAGTACGTGCAGGCGCGGAACTTGCGCTTGGTGTCGCCCGCATCATTTCCCATCATGATATCGTCAAAAAGGGTCCAGATCAGCTTGTCGCGCAAGTCGTTGTTCAGGCGTTTCAGGCCGTTCTCGCTCTGCGGCATCCAGGGCGGCAGGTCGGGATCGGTGTAGCCGTTGCGCACGAACCAGCACTCGGTCGCGGCGACGTAGTGCAGGTCTTGCTCCTTGATGAAGGTGCGCAGCTTGTCCTTCAGTTCGTCGTACACGGCATCGCGCTCGGCCCGGTCCTCGTCGGACAGCGGCGTGTCGAGCCCGGCATCCTTCTGAGCCTTCTGGAGCGCCCGCTGCATCTTGGTCTTTTCCTGGAGCACCTTGATCAGCAGGCCGGTGGTGGCGCTGCTCTGCGGCTCGGCGTTGAGCGTGGCGATCTGCTTGTCGAGCAGGTCGAGGGTGTTCTTCAGGTCTTCAATCTCTTTTGTCTGCCGGTGGGCAGCAAGGTCCACAATATCCATAAAATTATCCTCAGCTTTGATATTACTTCTTGAATTTACGCAGTTTCGCCATCAGGGCGCGCGTGCTCTGCTCCCGTGCGGGTTTCTGCTCGGGCAGGGCACGCGGGTTGCGCCTGCCGTAGGTCAGCCCGTCCCGGATCGTCTTCCTGACTTCCTGCATCCGGCCGGACATCCCGGCGACCAGGGCGGCGTTCATCAGGTCGCTCTCGTAGTCGGAAAGCTGGCAGGCTCCGGCCGCGACAAGCTGGCCCAGGCTGGTCGCCGCAGCGACGAGGGTGGTGTGCCGGTCACCCGGCGTGCACGACGCCATCCGCTCACATTCCTTGCCGATTGCCGCCCGGACGTAGGCCGACAGCGCATCGCCCTCTATGGGGTTCACAGGAGGCGCTGGAGGGGCTTCGAAGACGACGGCGGAGAACTGCCGCCAGTCCAGCCAACCGCCCTGGACGGCCCCCGCACGGGCGTGGTTAGCCCTTTCCTGGGGGCAGGTCGGGACGTAGTAGCCCTGGCTGACGCTGACCGAAACCCGATCGGCGCTGCCCAGCCACTCGCAGATGGCGTTGCGCCGGGCCAGGAACTCGTCGGTCGGGCACATGTCGGAGAACGGCAGGAATATCCTGAACTTCTCGACACCGGCCGACTTCAGATGGTTGAACGAGGTGTAGTAGCAGAACGCCAGCCCCAGCCCAGTGAACCGGGCAATCGCCTCGTCCAGGGTCAGGCCGTCGTCATAATCGACGGCCAGGAAGTGGATGCCGAGGGCGTTGTCCCGGCAGCGCCGGACATACGGCCGGTCAGTGTCCGGATCGACCGGGAAATCGATCCGCCCGACCACCTTCTCGCCGTGCTCGTCCAGCACGAACCGCCCGCTGGCGTCCTTCTGGTAGACCTTCTTCGGCGCGGGATCGTAGGCCACCAGTTCGTCCGGGTCGCCGGTTAGGAACTGGGTGGGGCAGATCATCGTGACTTCCTTCTTGGCCGAGATGTCGTGGCTGCCCAGGAAGGTGCACAGGTCGTCCCAGCCAAGCTGGTGCTGATCGGTCACCCGGTTGTCCATCTCGCTCTGGAACAGGGTGAAGTGAATGGTTCTGTCCATAATGTCCTTGTAATAAAAATACCCCCACGGGGTGAGCCGTGGGGGTGGAACAAAGTCGAGGACACATATGAACCAAATGGACAAGACGAATAATAATAGCTCGTCGCGCCATCGTCAATATATATGCTCGGAAACATGCTCCCCGGCCCACGGCCGTCCGTCCCTTAGTTGGAACGTGCCCCTGTTATACCGACCCCGCGTTCCCGGCGTCATTATTTATTTCTGCACCGAACCGCGAAATAAATAATGACGGGCGACGATCCCGCCCGGTACGATCCGGACATATTCAGACGAGAGCGATTACCAGATGACGATTTTACCAATCTTCGAAAAGATGCGCGCCCGTGGCCTGTGCGCCAATAAGTCCGAGTTCTGCCGCCACTGGCTGGGTGCCCGCGACAACGCCTATCTCGCGTCGTGCGACAATTTGCCGACTGTCAGCAGACTGTTTCGGTTGTTTGTCCTGCTGCGCCGCCTGCCTGACGCCGACGACCTTGCCCGCGAAGTCTACGCCCTGATGTACCGGGCGACTGAGTCCGGGCTGGACGGTGCGGCATGACGATGATGACCGACCAGGAAGCCTATGCGCTGACCCACCATGACGGGCATTTTCGCCTCGTCATGCCCTACGCCTTCATCGGCCTGGAGCACCCTGTGCACCGTCACGTCTACCTGCCACTGAACCGGAACTATCGCCCGCTCGGCTGTCCGCGCCAGTTCGGGGCGGGCCTCGATGATATCTACGACTACTTGTCCCAGGCGTGGGTGTTCCGCCGCGACCCGACGACCTTCACCGGTATCTGGTGGAACTCCGGAGAATGCTTCTTGCACCTCTACGACGACAGCGCCGAGAGCCGCAAAGACTACCTGAACCGCTACGCCAAGCTGCTGACCAAGGTCGCCAGCTACCGCCCGACCGCCCTTTAAGCCCCAACTGAATTCCAAAGGATTTTATACGATGCACGACACTTCCTACGCTCCGACCACGCCCCCGACCCCCAGCGACGTTCTCCGGGAGATCAGGCGGCGCTGCCACGAGAGCAACCGCCGCCGCGAGGCCGCGACCGGCGAACTGGTCGCGTGGCTGGTGGACCACCGACAAACCGAGGTCGAGGCCCTGATCCACGACCCGGTGACGCGGGAACTGCACCCCGATCCGGTCGAGGCCGAAGTCCGGATATGGGGCAAGTGCCTGGAGGGGCTGATCCGGCGTCGGATGGGCGAAGAGTGGGACGACGCCTTCGACCGCACCGCGACCATCATCCGGGCCACCATGCGCGCCGAACTGTTCCGGAGGCGTTTCGGGTAAACTCGCTTAAGGACGTTTGTATCAAAATCCTATTGCGAATTCCGGGTCTGCTGATGCCTTCGATTGCTAGGGAGGACAATCATCTGGATGCCCTCCCTAGATAATATCCAGTCAAGCTTGTTACGACGATAGCTTCCAGCCGAAGAAACCTTCTTTGATAGCGACTTGTGAGCACATATTTTGCATGGCCCTGGATTTTTCACCCCAGTAACGAAACTCGCAATAAGCAGCAATGTATCCAGACGATTTGCTACCCTCTACTACATCGCATACGTACCACTCTTTTATATTTCCTTTCATGATATCTTGCAGCTTGCGCTGAAAGAATACTCTGTCGCTCATCTCGGCACCTAATTAGAAATGCAACACCGTTTGAATTGTATCTTAAATTCCTTTCTTTTCTGTAAACCAGCCAAAGGTTAGCGACCTTTACATGACGCACTATTACGAATTCCGGGGGCTGCTCCACGCCCGGCACGAGGGCCTGTTCCTCCACCTGATCGAGCGGGACTGCGCTTACGTCGATCCCGATGCCATCGCTACCCAGCCGATGATCTGGTTGGCCGATCTGAGCGACCGGGATCGGGTCCTGACCAAGCTGCGTTTTGCCGACGATCCGGAGGACAGCCGCATCCGGTCGGCATTGATTTAGTTCGGTTAACCAACCTCTGGTAAACCATCCGGATCGTCGCTATCTTGGTTTGGTCAGCGAACGCCGGAGAAACCTTGAACAGTTTCCGTGCGATACTAAAGGTACTGACCACCCGTCAGGTCGTTACCATCAGCAAGACCGAAATCAAGCTGGATGGCAACTTCCTCGGGTTGTTAGCTGTAATGGGGATTGTCTACCTGATGGCTGGACAGTTCGGTTAAGGCGAGAGGGCGGGCAGCTTCGGCGGCTCGCCCTTTTCGTTTCCGGCTCTAGCGCCCCGGTTCGTCAATCCACGCCTGCGGCACCGAGCCCTCGGCCCACTTGAACCCCGCCGCCTCTGCCCAGTCCGCATAACTGGTTTTCGAGCCCTTGTTGATCGGGTTCGCCGCCCGCTGGAAGATGATCCGGATATCCCTGCCAGGATGCTGGTCGCGCACCAGCACCATCTTCTTGCGGTCGGCAGCGGTCAGCCGCCCCTTGATCTCGACCACGATGCCGTTGCCCAGGATCAGGTCGGGCAGGTAGCTGCGCGTCTTCGCCGGTTCGATGAACTTGAGCTTTTCCGGTTCGTACCGGAAATCGGCCCCGGAGTCCTTCAGTTTCTTCGCGATACTGGCCTCGAACTTGGAGCGGAACTTTATCGTCACGGGGGTCCTAAATATCCTATAATAACCGCTGATATTTAGAAGAGATTTACATGCCCCGCCCTTCGACCATCACCGTCCCGCCGCTGTCCAGCAGCCAGCTTGTCGAAATGCACGGCGACCGCGCATCCTCCCGCCTCGCCACCCGCGACCGCCTCGCCCGTCAGATGACACCGGAAGTCCTCGCCAGCCTCGCCCGGCCGTATTCAGAAATCGTCACCGTGACCTGCCTGCGCCCCGAACTGCTGCGCAAAACAAAGGCTAAATAGTCCGTAGAATTCACCGCTTTGCGCAAAAGCAATTTACCATTTTATTAGAGGAAATTTCCCCGATGTCTTTCTCGAATACTTACGAGACCGCTATTCTCAACCACATTTTTGGCAAGACCACCCTCGGCACCATGCCGAACTCGCTCGATCTGGCGCTGTACACCACCGCGCCGGGCGAAACTGGCGGCGGCACCGAGGTGACGGGTGGCAGCTACGCCCGCAAGGCCGTCCCCTCGGCGTCCTGGACCGTGACCGGCAACAGCGCGACCAACAATGCCGAGATCGCGTTCACCACCGCCTCCGCCGATTGGGGCACCGTGGCCGGTTTCGGCCTGTTCAACGGCGCGACCCTGATTTTCCACGGCACGCTGGGCACCAGCAAGCAGGTCGCCTCGGGCGATACCGCCGTGTTCGCCGCGTCGAGCCTGAATTTCTCCATCGATTAAGGTAATCCCTTAGTTTAGGGAACGATCCTGGGCGGGGCGGGGAAACCTGTCCCGCCTTTTTGGTATACGAAAATTGGTTTGGGGGATTTGAGATGGCGGCACCGACTTACATCACGGGCGTGACAACAGACAGCGGGATGCTGCCCACTACGTTCGAGGCAGGTAGGCCGACCGTGGCAGCGGGCGACCTGCTGATACTGTACGTCGGTTGCGACATGGATGCGACGATCCCGACACCGAGCGGCTGGACAACCTTACACGAGGCGAGTGATCCGGGGAAAAGGACCGCCGTATTCTGGAAACTCGCCGGGTCTTCCGAGCCGACGACCTACACGGTGACCGCTTCCAGCGGTGCGTTTTTCGCCTCGGCGCATATCTGCGCCTACTCCGGCGTTGACCCAACCAACCCGGTCTCCCCCATCGCGACGCCGGGGAACACGATGACGACGGGCAGCCTGACCACGACCAGACCGGACTCGATCTACCAGTCCTGGATCACGAGTGGTTCGACGCTATCTGCTCCAGCGGGATCGACTCTCTTCTCCGTCGTGTCCGCCGGTTTCATGAGCTACTTCCATGAGGCCCGCCAGACCGTAGCGACGCCGGGCGCGGTGTCGCACACTTACGGGGGCTCGGCGGCGGGTGTCACGTCCGGCGCGTTCGTCGTCCAGCCGCCGCCGCCGCCGCCGCGCGAAGTTGCCAAACCGTCCGGGACGCTGACCGTTTCGAAGACCGGTCAGTACGCGGCCCTGAAGCATTTCGTGACCTGCGACGGCGTTTTCCAGTCCTCCTACGCGGGTCCATCGTTCCAGGACTACGCTGACGTGGTGACCGACGTTAATGCGGATGTCTTCGATTTTATTAACGGCACGGCGACGCTGGCGACTGACGCCATCGGCTCGCACTGGACGCCCAACTCGCCCTCCGACCCCGACTTCTCCGTGCAGCCTTTCAGCAGTCCGACCACCTATGGATATGGCGCTGGCCCGTGGACCTTCTTTTCGCGGGTTAACACGAGCTTTCCCGGCTCCGCCTCGACCGCGCGCTGCCTGCTGATCTATTTTTCGGATGATTTCGGGACAATCCAGCTACGCACGCTCAACAACACGTGGCAGGTTATCCGTAACGGCACGGTCGCCGTGTCGGGTCCGATGCCGTCCGGCGTGTCCACTATCACCCTCGTGGGTACGACCACGACGGTGGCCGTCTATGCCAATGGTGCGCTGATCGGGTCGGCAAGCGGGAACTACTCCATCAACACCAGCATGGCCCCCTATGTCGGCGGCGACGGCAGTGCAGTCCCGTTCGAATCAAAGATTTACGAATTTGGTGTCGTCGCCGCAGCATGGTCGGCGTCCGAGGCCACTGCGTACGATAATGCTCCGCTCGCGGTCGTCGGGATCACCGGGGGCAACACGCCGCAGGAGCCGACCGGACCCGTCACGCACCAGCTAGACGGCTCGGCGAGCGCCACGGCCACGGTGTCCAGCGCGGAACTCAAAGCTTACGACGCGCAGGGCTACACGGCTCCGGTGACGACCGCCTTCATGACTCCGACGACCGTCCACAGCAACAGTGCCCCCATCGATGGCAATACCGGCACGACATGGAGCAACTGGACGGTGGCGCGTATCAATAGCAACGTCAATGCCTCGTCTAGCCGAGCCTCCTCGTCGGTCTCGTCGTCCACCCGGACCCGCGTCGGCATCGGCCGGGCGTTCGGTTTCAACGTCCCGGCCGATGCCGAAGTCACCGGTATCGAGGTGCGGATCGTCCGCTCCGCCAGTGCCTCCAGCCGCCTGCGCGACGAGGCGGTGGTCTTGACCGGGGGCTCCGTGCCCCAGGCGCAATATTCCGCCGACGACAAGGCCGACACAGCTACCCTGTGGCCGACCACGGGCGGAGAAAGCGCCGCAGTTTACGGCGGCAGCAGCGATCTGTGGGGGCTGCCCTCGATCCTGGTGAGCGATCTCGCGACTCTCGGCGTCGGTCTCATGGTCCGCAACACGACGACCTCGACGACGACCGCCTACGTTAACATGATGTCGATGGCAGCCACCTACCGCGAGTACAACGCGGCCTACGTCCAGCAGCCGGGCGGCACCACGCACCAGCTTGCCGGTAACGCGCTCGCTGCGGTGTCCACGGTGCCCAGCGCCACAATGCGCCGCTCGCGCCGGATCGCGCCCAACACGATCCCGGCTGCGGCGACGGTCGGCCCCGCCTTGCTGGCGCGCACCCGCTCGCTGGCAGCCAATGCAGTGTCGGCGGCTTCGACGGTCACTACCGAGATGGGCGTCAACAAGGCGGCGATCCAGCTTGTCGCGACGATCAGTGCTGCGGCCACGGTCTCTCCGGCCTCGCTGGTGCGCCACCGTCCGCTTAGCGGCAATGCCGTCTCGGCAGCCGCGACATCCTCCGCAACCACGCTGACCAGGACACGCTTGATCACTGCCGAGGCTTCCGAATCCTCGTCAGTCGCCCCGGCCGATCTGGTCCGGACGCGCCTGCTCGCAGCCGCTCCGGTCGCTGCTGCGGCCACAGCAAACCCGGCGTCGATGACGGTGCGCAAGCCGGGCAATCGGACCGTTGAAAAGCCGACTACCGAAGTTTCGTTTACCAAATCCGGGAAGTATGCGGGCACGACCGGCTACTGGATTTTCAACGAACAATCTGGTTTGTCGCCGAACATCGCGAACCCCGGCACGGGTGATGCAGTGCCGATGGGTGGAATCACCACCGCAAGCGACGAGGTTGGCCGACACCTGCTCGGCACCGCGACCTACGCGAACTACTTCGCGACCGGCCTGACCGGCGACCAGCTTGGCATCGGCGGCAGCCAGCCGTTCACAATCTTCGCCCGCGTCAATCCATCGGCGGCGCAGGATCAGGGCGGTATCTTTTCGTACGGTTCCGGCGCGGCGGCGCGGAACCTCTCGATCCGCAGCTTCGATGACCGGTTCCTGGTCGATAACGGTCAGGCCGAGATGTCGCTGGTCCAGGGCGAGGTGCCGCGTGATGCGGTCTCGACCTTCGCGCTGACCTACGACGGCACGCAGCTTCATTTCTATTACAACGGCGTGCGCCGGGTCAGCCAGACCATCGCGCTCGACGCGGGCGGCGGCTCGTCGCTCCAGCTTGGCAGGTTTACGTACGGCGCGGCCTCGTTGGAAAACAAACATGCTTGGCACGGCAAAATCTACGAGGTGGGGACGGTTTCCGGGGTTGCTTGGTCGGCCCAGGATGTCTCTGATTACGACGCCAACCCGCTGGAGGCGCTGAGCTTCGCCGCACCGGCTGTCATCCACGAACTGGTCGCCGAAACTGGTTCGGCAACGTCTTCGGCCACCGCGACGACGCTTAATCCGAAGCGCGGCCTCGCGGCTGATCTGGTTTCGGCGACCGCTGCGGCTACCAGTTCCACGCTGGTTCGCCAGCGCCCGGTAACCGGTGATGCTGTCGCGGCGACCGCTACCGTATCGACGGCCGAACTGGTTCGCCAACGCGCCCTGGCATCCGATCAGGTCCAGGCGGTATCGAGCGCCACGGCGTCCACCGTGGTCCGCCAGCGCCCGCTACAGGCGGATACGGTGCAGGCATCGGCAACGGCTGCCGCATCCACCCTGGCCCGGCACCGTCCGCTCACGGCTCAGCCGGTCACGGCGACGGCATCCTGCACCGGATCGCTGAGTCAGAGCGGATCGTTCTCGGCCACAGTTTCGGCCTCCTCTGCGGCGTCTGCCACGACGTGTGTGCGCGTCCGGACCGTCGCCGCCAACCCGGTTTCGGTTACCAGTTCAGCAACCGCGCTGACGCTCAGCCTGTCCGGAACCTTCGAAGGTTTCGCATCGGCTTCGGCCACCGTGGCACCGGCCGAGATTGGCCGCGTGCGCCCCCTCAGCGCGCCGCCTGTGGCGTCCACCAGCACGACGACACCGGCAACACTGCGCAAGCGGACCGGCCTCGGTGCTGCTCCTGTCGCCGCCAGCGCGGTCTCTACGGTTACTGGATTTGGTCGCCGTCGTCCGGTCATCAGCAACCCTGTTTCGGTTTCCAGTTCGTCCACCGGGTCGCTCAGCCAGTCCGGTACGATGTCGGGCAATGTCTCCGCCAGCGCCTCGGCAACGGCATCCACGGTCGCCCGGAGGCGCGGCATCGTCGCCAATATCTCGATAGCAGCGGCAACCAGTGCAACGACTCTGGTCAGGACGCGCAAGCTGTCTGCCAATCCGGTCGCGGCGTCTGCATCCGCTACGGCATCGAGCAGTGCCCGTGTCCCGCTGTCGGCCACCCCGGTCACCGCCACGTCGGCGACGGCCCAGGCAACGCTGAAGCCGCTGCGCGGGATCGCGGCAACCGCCCTGGCGACATCGACCAGCACGGCATCGGTCCAGCGCCTTCGCGGCCTTCAGGCGACGGCTTCGGGGACGGCGACGGTTACTCCGGCACCGTGGGGCCGCAAGCGCGGCATCACCGGGCTGGTCACGGCAACATCGGGTAGCACCGGCCGGGCCTCGGCCAAACTCGGCCTGCTCGGCAGCGTCTCGGCGACCGCGCTCAGCACCGGGTCGGTGGTTTCGAAAACCAAGCTGCCCGCGAGGATCGCCGCGACGTTCACACAGACGCGCATGATCACGTCCGGCAGCAATCCGTACACGGTCACCCGGCAGCCCGTGGAGATCGGTTACTCTATTGAAGTGGTGCGGGACCTCACGGCAGCCGTCGAAACGGTGCGCGAGTTCCCGCCTATCTCAGGACTGGTGTGATTAAATGATCCCGTCACGGGCGACCGTGGCGGGACCACGGGCGAAGATCACTTCACTGCCGTCGCTGAACCGGAGTTCGCACTGGAACCTGCCGATGAACTCCGCGCCGCGTGTCACCAGACTTTTGGTCGCACTGCCGGGCAGAATCAGATCGATCCTGCCCGACGCGGAGTTCACCACAATTCGGGCTCCGGAGCCGTTCAACGAACTCGCGACCAGGACGGGGACCTTGCCGAAGTCGCTGAACAGGGCGAATTTGGCCTCGCTGACCCCGGTCAGGTCGAGATCGCTCAGGGTCCAGCGGTAAGTGGCCTCACTGCCTGCTTGAAGCTCGAAATCAATTTCATCCAAAATCATTTAGTAAACTCCATTAAGTAGCGCGGAAGCGCAGGGTCTCGTCTAGGAATGGGAACGCTTCGACGCGGATGTGATAGGCTCCCGCCTGCTGCGGGATGAAGCTGTACTCGCCCGACGCGGTGACCTCGGCGACGTACCAGCCGCCGCGCCTGATTATCAGGCGGGAATCGGTGGGCAGCCCGCTGATCACCAGCGGCACAGCGGAGCCCGAGACGATCTCGACGGCGCTCAGGCTGACCGGCAGGATCGGCCGGGGTGCCAGGGCACCGTCCACGACCATCTCGCGCTCCATGTCCGGGGGGCGGTCCACCTCGATGTAGTTGTCGGGCAGATCGCCGTACAGGGCGCGGTCACCGTAGCCGATAATGCGGCCCGCCGCGTCATGCTCTACGATAAACATCACTGGCTTTTCCTATAGTTAAATTTGTATTTGTTGATCTTGGGGCGAAAAATACCGCGTGTCACCGGGGTTCCGAGCGCGTCCACGATGTCCGTCCGCATGTAGAAGATGGTCTGGAACTTGTCGCCGGGCTGGAGAGTTAGCAGGATGGTCCGCTCCCAAATGCCGTTGAAATAGCTGCTGCCCAGCGGGGCGATCTCGCCCGGCTCCGGTTCCAGATGCTCGCCGAACCATGATTCTTCCTCGTGGACGACGGTGGTCCTGCCCAGGTAATTGCTGGGGTTGACGGTGACCTGCGGCTTGAATTTGCACACCGCATGATCGCCCGGCAGCAGGTCACCGAAGTTGAGCCCGGCGTCCATGTGCCATGTGAAGGCGTACATTCCGCCGTAAGTATCGGTCGAACTGCCGATCTGGCCGTAGAACGACCACACTCCGTTGTCGTACACCGGGCTGTTCGCGTTGCTCGCGTAGAAATTCTGGTTACCCGAGGCTCCGAGAGCGATCTTCGCCGAGGTCACTGCCGAGTTGGCAAGCTTCGAAGTCGTAATGGACCCGTCGGCAATCGTCCCGGAACCACTTCCAACGCCCTCGGGGGATACGCTGACCCAGTTGACCGTGGAATACCGCGCGAGCGTGTCCGAGTATACCCGGCGCACGCGGACCCAGTAGTACCGCGTGGTGTCGGCGACCAAATTGAACTCGCTGAAATGGGTCTCTCGCGTTTCGCGGAGCTTGGTCGCGCTGGCGAAATCCGTGGTCGATCCCGCCCAAATTTCGTAAACGCAGTTGACCGTGAAATCGACCGGGGCCAACCACCGAAGGGCGGCGCTCTTGACCCCCTGGATCGCGGTCAGTCCGGAGACTGGGGAAACTGGTAGGACGACATTGAAACTCATGGGAGGACCGTCACGGTGAGAGATTTGCTAACATAGTTATCGAGGCTGAAGGTGATCACGTGGTCTCCGGGGCACATGCTGGTCAACGAAAATGGGCCGGAAATGTAGGTCATCGACTGCCCGGTGATCCCCATGGTCGGGTCAGCCGCCAGTTCGATCAGCGTTCCCGAGGGGATCGTCCCGACGATGGTCGCCGCCGTCACCCCGTCGTCGGGGATTTCCGAGACATCGAAGGCGATGTCGAAGGTCGGCTTGGCGACCAGCGAGGCAACCGTGCCCGGCGTCTCGATGACCGGCGGCGCGCTCCGGTAGGCGTGACCCGCATCTAGTTCACTGTTCAGCAAGTATTTATGGGCGAGGTAGCCTTCGACCATCGCCGTGTCGGCATCGCTGAGACGGACCGGGAAAAAGATGATCTCGGCGACCTCGCCCTCGAAATAGGACTCCGTGGTCGTACCCAGCGTCGGGGCCGGGCTGAACGCCACGGTGTTCACGGCGCTGGCGTAGACCTCCTGGCCGTTCTTCCGCGCCCGCCAGTCATCGGGGGCCGCGCGGTAGCACAGGATGTGCCACTGCCCGAGCGAGTCCTGGTCGAGCCCGCTGAGATCGTGCGCGACATCGCTGCCGAAATCGGGCGGGATCAGGTGACCGGTGATCTCCGGATTGACCTCGCGGCTCACCACGAACACGCTGCCCTCGGTCATGCCGGTGTACAGGGTGGTCGGCAGGTCCATGTAGGTCTGGCGCAGCGGGTCGAAGATGAGGACGCTCTGCCCGGCGAAGGTCTCCCGGTAGAAGCCGGGGGTTCGGGTCAGGTCGGGCTGGGTGGCGTCGTACAGCCCCATGGTGTCCGGCCAGACCCCGGCGGTCTCCAGGTCGCCGCCCTGATACCACGCGCGCGGCGTGAGGTCGAGCGGCGTCCACGGCGCGGTGATCGTGCCCGGTCCGCTCTGGACGTAGTGGGTCTCCGGGGCGCTGTCCTGGTCCCCGACCAGCATGCCGTGCACGGCCGGGTCGAGCGGGTCCGCATATAGCTCCAAAGTCGGCAGGTAATTGTCCTCGCTGGTCGCCACGCTGCCGGTATATTCGATGGTTCCCGTGGCCTTTTGATAGATTGCGAAATATTTCATCTCTTAAACTCCACCGCATAAAGGGTACAGCCGGACGCGGCCGGGCCGTGCAGAACGTAAGCCTGGGCCGACCCGGCGGCACCCGCGTTCTGGTCGTAATACACGACGGTCAACGAGTTGCTGCCGTGAAAATAGCCGGAGACCGTCTTGAGGAATGTTTGGTGGCGGTAGAGCGAGACTGATCCCGGACCGGGGATGTAGTTGATTTGGCCGTCGTGCCCGCCGATTGACTGCGTGTTCCCGGCGTAGACGTTGCCCTGCGCGATCACGAGGACCGGACCGGCGGTCTGTTTGGTGATCCACAGAGTGTTATTGCCCTGCACGCCGACTTGGTTGGTAATAGCACCCCCGGCGACCTTCAAAGTGCCCACGGACAAGTCCTTGATATAGGCCCCATTGAAGTCTCCGGAAACCAAGTCGAAGATCAGCGATCCATTTGGAGCCCACATGCGCATACCGAAGTCGTGCCCCGAGATGTGGCCGATATGGACGCGGGTTCTTGAGTTGTTGCTGTCCCACACCTGGATGCTGCCGCCCGTGGTCACGAGGTTCGTCGTGATATTTGAGGACTTGATCACGTTCGCGTCAATCGTCTGAGCCTGGATATGCCCGCCGGTAATCGACCCGCCGATGATATGTGCGCCGTTGATCGTGTTGCCCACGATATGCCCGCCGGTAATCGACCCGCCGACGATATGTGCGCCGTTGATCTGGTTCGCCCCGATCTTGCCGGTGGTGATCGCGCCCGCCTGGATGTTGTCCGCGACCACGGAGTTCGCCGCGAGCTTCCCGGCCGTGATCGCCCCGGCCAAAACCTTCTCCGACGTGATCGCGTTAGCGCGGATTTTGCCGGTCGTGATCGCGTCCTCGGTGATCAGCGTCTCGTCCGAGGCGCGGACGATCTCCAGCCCACCGATCTCGATATACGACCCCGAGGGCATGTTCGCGGAGATGCGGAACTGCGCCTCCTTGTTGGCGTTGCTATTCTGTCCGGTAGGGTTCTCGAAAGTCAGCGAAAAGTATTTCGGACCGCCGTTGTTGCCGGAGTTGTAGTGAATTTGGTTACCCGTCTCCGAGAAGGTCCCGAGTCCCGCCTGACCCATCGCGTTCCACTGGTACAGCGGCTGGTGGAGGTAGACCGAGGCCCGCCCGGTTCCCGAGATGTTCGAGACGACCCAGCCGGAGATGCGGTACTTGCCGCCCGTTGGCAAGCTGAACATTTCCGAGTGGTAGTCGCGCATCGCCCCCTGGCCGTTGATCCGGATGGCGCGGCGAACCGGCCACGCGGTATTCGTGTCGAAGTACGACGCTCCAGATAGGCTGTTGGGGTTCCAGAATGCCGGGTCGCGGAACTCCGGGTCAGGGTTCAAATTGTCGGTATTCGAGATAGTCAAACTACGCGCCGTGATCGCCCCGGCCTGAATATGATCGGCGGTAATCTCGCCGGTCTTAATCTTCGCGGCAGTAATTGCCCCCGCAGCGATCTTATCCGTAGTAACGGCGTTCGCATCGATCTTGACAGCGGTCACTGCGTTTGCCAAAATCTTGTCAGCGGTCACCGCGCCAGTAGCAATCTTCTCGGCAATTACTTGGTTCGCACCAATTTTATCTGTCGTAATCGCTCCCGTAGCGATCTCGTCGGCCGCGATGGCTCCGGTCGCGATCTGACCCGCCGTGATCGAGTTCGCGGCGATTTGGTTCGCGCTGATGGTGCCTACGAGATCGCCCGTACCAACTCCAGCGGTGAACGAACTGCCGTTGAAACGATACAATTTCTTATCGGAAGTCAAGTAAACCATCCGACCTTCGGTATTCCCGGTGGTCGGCAGGGTCGAAACGATCTCGACGGGCGCGATACCGCTCGCGAAATCGGTAACATTGATCGAGACGATGGCCTCGGCCGAGACCCGCGCGGTCCACGCGGACTTGTTGTTGCTCCTATCCACCGCACGCGCCCAAAAATACCGGGTTCCTGCGGCGGTCAGGCCCTCTCGGGCGAAGACCGAGCCATCGGTTCGGAAAGTCGGCGTGGTGCCCGTAGTCGGCGCGGTCGTCGTGGTGCTTTCGTAAATCTCGACGTGGGAAAAATCAATCTCGGTATGACGATCCCAGGTCAGGATGATCGTCTTGTAGCCCGCCGAGGCGGCAAAGTTCGCCGGTACTGCGGGCGGCGTGGTGTCGCGCGCCGTGGTGATCGAAATCTCGTTGGACCAGTCGGACGGGATCGACAGGTTGTACGCCCGGACCCGCGCGATGATCAGTTGGTTCGCCTTGTACTCGACGGTGATCGGGCTCTGGAGACCGGTGTACCACCGCTCGATACCCTGCTGGCTCTCGCGGATGCCAAGCTCGAACTTGTCGTGCGGCTTGTCGGCGGCGGGCGTGAAATTCGCCGTGACCGTGACCCGCTCGGTGCCGTCGCGGGCGATTTCGGACGCCGAGGTGACCGAGTTCAGCACCGGGGCTGCCGGATCGTCCACGGTAACGTCACTGTTCAGCGTGGTCAGGACGTACTCGGACGACACGTTCAAGCCGGTCTCGGAGAAATCGTCCATGACCGCGAACCGGATGCGCCACGTCTTATTCTGCGCGGACGGCACGTCGTGCATGGTTCCGGCACCCCGGTAGACCAAGTTCGACGGACCCGGAGTAAATCCGGCAGTATCGGAAGCCCAAATCAGCGTGCCGATAGCCTGGGGGTCGGTCGAGGGGTCGTGCTGCAACCGGTAGAACTGGAAGAATTCGGTGAAGCTGACGCCGGTTGGCAGAGGTGGGGCAGGGTTCTCGATGGTCGCCGTGGCCGGGGCGCTCAGCCGGTTCACGGCATCGACCGCGCGCACCTCGACCTTGAACTTGCGCAGCGGCGTGCCGCCGCCGTCCGCCCTGTTCATGGCATACAAATAGGTCCAGTTAAGCTCTTTGGCCGGGGTCGTGGCGGTGCGCAGGATCGCGTCCGTGGCGAAATCCTTGATCGTGATCTGCCACGCCGCAGTTACGAAACCATTCGCGGCGTTGGCCGGGTTTTCGGTCCACGACAGCGGGCAGTCCTGGGTCTGAAAAATCTGCCCGGATGTCCCGGTCACGAAGATCGAAGTCGGCGCGCTGAGGTCGGCCGGGGTCGAGCCGCCGTACGAAAATTCGTAGGTCCCGCTGCGCGGATGCGACTCCTTGCCGGTCAACGAAATCGCATAGACGATGAAATCGTGAACTCCGACGCCCGCGCGTTCCAGAACGAATTCCGGGACCGGGGTGGTGCCGATGGTCTTGTACTGGCCGTTGTTGACGCGATGCATCACCCGGTAAGTGAAAACCATCTTGCTGGGCGAGCGCGCCCACTTGACCACCAGATTGTTCGACGGGCCGGTGACCGCATCCATGACCGGCACGATCTGGAACTCCAGCGGGCCGACCTGCTCCGGCACGTCGTCGCGGATGCGCGAGAAAATCGGCGGTTCGAGGTCGATCCCCAAATCCAGTTCGGGATACTTGGTTTCGTCCACGAACAGGGCATTCACTTCCCAGCCGACATTGTTCGCGCCCTCCTTCATCGACAGAACCCGGAAGGGCCGGGGCTGGATGTCCGAGCCGCTGACGATGAAAAGCTGGTCGCTGGTCGGCGGGGCGGTGTAGGGCGGGGTGACCGTGACCGTGGTGACCGGCTCGCTGCCGCCGGGCGTCGTCACGGTGCGCGACACGACCTTGCGGTAGGTCACGTTCTGGCCGTTCTCGGCCTGCTCGGTAACGGTTTCCAGGATCGAGATTGAATAGCTCTCGCCCGGATTCAAAAGTACGCCCGCGTCGAAGGTCACGGTGTTGGCTGTCGCCGAGGCGACCCGGCCCGCGACCCGGCTGGCGGTGAACAGGGGGTCGCTGATCTTCACCACGTCGCCCGGCCGCACGTGGGTGTGATCGGCCCCGGCGTGGTAGGAAACGGTCTCGTATTCCCGCAGCGAGGTCTCGACAACATATTTCGCCAGTGCCAGCGCCTCACTTTCTGACACACACCCTACCTTGAGAATATGTTCCTCGTTGCGCCCGTAACGGGTAATGTCCGCCGCAGATGCCTCGTAGATTGCAACCTCGGGCTTCCAGAAGTTACTTTCGGACGAGTAAGTACATGCGCAGTATGTAATTCTCTCGCGGAACTCGGTAGAGGCATATGTGAAAAGGCCGTCCCGGACGTTCGCGCTGTTGACCAGCATGACCGGCGTCTTCGGCCGGTCCTGGGCGACGTGCACGACGCCGCTGCCCCAGTAGGGGAGCGCGTTCATCGTGCTGGCGATGGTTCGTATCCATTGCAGCGCATCCTGCGTCGAGTTGATCTGGTAGCGCAGGGTGAAGCGGCGGCGCTGACCGCCCTTGCCATCGGGAACCAGTTCGTCGCAGTATTTGGCGATCTGATACCATTCCCACACGTTGATGTACTGCGCCGGGATACCCAATCCATAGCGATCCTCGCGGATCAGGTTGAGCAGGTGCCATGCCGGGTTCGAACAGGGGAGGTTGCGGAATTCACCTGTCCACGGTCCGCTGTAGATACCAGTGTCCGGGTCGTAGTTGACTGGAACGGGAATTTTAATACCCACCAAATCAAACGCCACGCTGGGCAGGGAGTTACCAAATTTACTCAAATCAAAAGTAAGGGCGATACATGCGGTATCCGGATAATTACTTTTGAAGTCGGTGATCTCCACGATGCTGGAGACGAAAGTCTTGTTGCTCAGCGTGGTCGAGGCGCTGTCGTCGGTGATGCGGGTGACGCGGACCTCCCACTGCCCGGTGCCGACCGAGGGGCGCTCGACCAGATAGGCCAGTTCGGTCGGGCTGGTGCACTTGCCGGTCACCGTCTTGTTCCCGCGATCCTCCCACACGCCGAGCGCCGTGTCGCGAACCGCCAGGGCATACTCGACCGTGGTCCCGCGCTGGTCACCGGTTGACACGTCCACTTTCAGCAAGGCGGGCAGGCCGATGATGACGCGAACCGAGTCGATGTCGGGCGACGTGTTGGCGCGGATGAAGGGGGACGCCTTGACCACTTCGGTGTTGACCTGGATCAGAGACTCCGCCTGGGCGAAACCGGGAATATACGCCTGATCGGGCAGGCCGGTGACTTCCTGGACAGTAACGCCCTCGAAGTTCTGAGTGCCGTCCTCGGCCTCCAAGGCGGTCTCGTTCAGAAAAACCGATTTTCTACCACGGCGTAGCCCGCCGATTTCTCCTTCTGAGACGGCGAATAGTACGCGGGCGATGCTATTGCTTTGAAGCGTGTTGGCTTCTTCTACAGGAGTTCTTGAACTACCACCCTTGCCGCCGCCACCGGCACCGTACACGTAGGGCGTACCGTTCCCGTCAAGCCAATGCTCTTCGTTAAAATCGTTCACGTGAAATCACCTAAAATAGAACGGTTGTGTTACGCGACCTGCTGAACATCAAGCGAGGCGCTGATCAAGACGCCGCCGCACAGCACGCCCTCGTTGCCGCCCAGGACCAGGGGGACCGAATTGCCCTCCTCGACCTGGGTCGCCGGGCCTGACAGCAAACTGGACTTCCTGGGGTCCTGTTCGCGCGCCGAATAATCCGACTTGGGCGGGGTCGTCATCGCCCCGAAGATCATCGCGCCGCCCGCCAGGGCGAGTTGCAGGGCGTACTGCGAGGTGCCGGGAACGGCGACGAACAGGACGGCGGCGGTGACGATCAGCAGGGTGCCGAGGATCGCCTTGCCGGTGCGCGAGCCTTCGCCCTCGGGCGCGTAGGAGAAATGAATCTGGTTCTCCGGCACGGCGAAATGCACCTGCTCTTCCTCATCCAGCGCCAGACCGGTGTCCTTGTCGCCGAGAACGACTTCGATCATCTGGTCGCGGATCGCGGCATGAAAGCCGGGAAAATTGATTTCCATCGCCCAGCTTGCCTCGTGCGCGGTCGCGACCTTGAACCGGTAGGGGCTGTCGGGAAATTGTTCGGCGAGCTTGCCGTGTATCCATATCTCTTTGAATTCGCTCATCAATTTTGCTCAGGCTTGAACATGGATTTGTGCCGCCAGACCGAGTGAATTTGTCGCTGCCACTTGTAAAGCGGGTCCTCGGAATGCGAGAGGCGGTGGCCGAGGTGATGGCGCAGCGTGCCTTTCTCGTGACCCAGGTAGACCGCGCCGTGGTTCGCGGTGTTGTTTTTGTTCAGGATCGACATCAGCACGCAGTCGTGTTCCTGGATGTCGGTCAGACTGACCTGGACGAACCCGGCGTCACCCGCGAACTGGCTGTACAGGTCCAATCCATCGAGCCACCAGTCGGCGTCGCGCGGGTATTCCGGCAGCCGGATGCCGAGTTCCTGAAAATAGTGATCGCGGATCAGCGAATAGCAATCGCCGCGCCCGTCCGACCCGCTCGGGCCGTGGCGGAATTCGCGCCCGTCGTAGGGCGGGATCGGCACGTCGTCGCCCCAGTACACCGGCCGCGAACAATTTTCCCCGTCCGTGACCACGATGGCGTAGCTGCAACCGACCTTGATCTGGCTTTCCATATCGGCGCGCGAGGGGTGGAACTGCCCGTTGGTGTGGCTGTGGACCACGGCCCGCAGTTTCCTGTCCCGCTGCAACGGCGCGATGATGCGCGCGTTGATCCGGAACGCCTTCTCCGGCTCGGGGTGGATGTTCGGGCACGCCTTGTAGACGGCCCGCTCGCCGTTATGGTAGATGATGCCGCACGCTTCGCGGGGATACTCGGCCAGGACGTGGGCGTTGATTTCGGGGATGAGTTCGGGGTACATGCCTCTATTTAGGCAGGTTCGGCGATTGATCCGCCGTCAGCCCCTCGGCCGTGTCCGCGCCAGTCCGGGGAACTCTTTCCTAAACATTCGGCGTTTCGGTATCACCATGTTGCGCTGGTCAACGATGCTGGCGAGTTCGAGGACGATCCGGGTGCCATCGGCCGCGATCTTCTTGTTCACGACGAAAATCTCCGGACCCCATGCCGCGTTGGGATTGGGGTCGAGGTACTGTTCGCAGGTGATCCACCGCTTCACGGTGCAGCCGACCAAATCCTGGTATTTCATCGCTTCCATCATCAGGATGCCGTTCACATCGGCCAGTTCCAGGGTCGGGCGCGGCAACCCGCCGGTTCCGTCGTACAGCATCCCCGAGGTGCGCAGCGCCGTCGCGGCCCACACGAAGCCGTTGTAGCGCACGATGTCGCCCGTGCTGGTGACATTCGGCGTGAACCGGTAGGTCGGGGCACCCTCGACCACCGAACTGATATCGACTTCCAGCAACTCGATGCGAGCGCCGAGAACCAATCCCTCGGCCTGCTGGTCCAGGACGTAGCTCATGGCGAGAAGGTCCGCTCGAAGTCGGCGGTGACCGTCCACAGGATACCGGAGCCGTTGGTCAGCTTGGCGTTGAACGTCGCGCACGTGAATAGCTGCTCGGCGCTGCGCAGGGGCGGCTTCCACCGGATGCGCTCGACGCCGCCACGGGCCTCGAAGAACGCGATCAGGGTGGCGGCGTCGGTCTCGCTGAGGCCGACCCACTCGACGCTGTAGGTCGCGCCCGCGCCGTTGATACCGGACTTCTGATGTTGCACGTAGCCGTCACCGAACTCGATGGTTCGGCGGGCCTGATTGAAACTTCCCGCAACGGCCTGGGAAATCTTCGCGTCGAGGCCGTTGGGGAGGGGATGCGAGGGAGTAGCCATGCAGTATTTAGCCCCGCATCGCGCCGCGTGCCCGGTTGCCCCGGTTCATCGTCGCCAGGGTGCTGACCACCTTCGCTTCAACGGCCTTGTCAAATTCGTCGGCGAATTTGCGGGCATCCTCCGTCGTCGCGCCGGGTGCCGGGTTGATCGTCGTCTGGAGCGAAACGTTGATGATCTGGTTGCCGCCGCCCTCGGAGGCCGCGCCGGGCTGGGCGATCACGCCGAGCTTGCCGTCCCGGCCGCGCTGAAGGGGCAGAATGCCCTCGGGTCCGGCCTCCCCCATCAATCCGACATTGCCGTTGGCGAGCGGGAAATATCGCGGCGAACCGACGACGCCGCCCCGGCTGAACGGAACGATATTTCCGCCGCTGATTACGTTGCCGTTGGCGCTCGGCTGGACCGCCGCACCGGCTGCCGCGCCCATGCCGGGAACGATCATGTCGAAGACCTTGAGGGCCATCCGAATCGTGTAAATCCGAACCATTTCAGCAATCATCGAGCGAGCGAGGTCGCCAAAATTCAACTTACCCGTGGTGACGAACTCGGCCATCGCGTCGCCCATCGAGGTGAACGCGGATGTCACCGTGCTCTCCATCAGGGCTGCGTCGTCGTTCACCGCGATACTGAGCTTGCGCAGGCCGCGCTTGGCCCCGTCGATGCCTTCCTTGCTCTCGTCCTGCCGCCTGAACTCCGCCTGCTGCTTGCCGAGTGCGCCCTGCTCCGGCGTGATCAGCTTCCGCTCAAGCTCCTCGTTGATCTTCTTGATTTCTTCGCGGTATTCCTGGGCCGGAGTTTTCAGGCTCTCGATCAGCGACTTGGCGTGGCCCTTAAGCTCCACCATCCGGTCGTATTCTTTGCGCTGCGCCGCCAAGTCCTTGACCAGATCGCCTTCCTTCTTCTTGATCTCGTCGGTCAGCGCGACCCCTGCCTTCTTACGCAGATTGCCCAGTTCGTAATCCATGTTCAGCCGGTCGATCAGGTCGGCTTCCTGGGTGATGTAGGTCAGCTTGTAGCGCAGGAAGTCGCGTTCCTCGGCCATGTCGGCGAGGCGTTCCGCGTAGGCTTGGCGGGCCTTCTCGATCTCCTTGTCGGGTTCCCCGGTTACGCCACCAGCGCCGGGGGTGTCGGTACTGGTCGTAGGACCGCCGCCGATCCTCTTGCCGATGGCCTGGGCGTCGAAGGCTTCGCCGACCTTCTTCTTGATCAGGCCGAAATCCATCCCGGTGATCGATTTGTTGAACGCGGCGGCGAGGTGGCTGAACGAGAAGTCGCCGTCGTTCCAGATCGCCTTGAGGTCGTTCCAGAAGCCGACCGCGACGCCCAGCATGTAGTCTACGGTGCTGGCGAACATGATGCCGATCTGCTCGAAGACCACCTTGAAGGTCGTCTTGACCCCTTCCCACACGATCTTGAGCGTCTGCGCCAGCGAGACCGCCCGACCCGCCGCCTCGCTGAGTTCGTCCTTGAAGTCCAGGATCGCCGTGATCACGGAGCCGATGGCGACCGCCAGCAGCGTGAAGATGATGGTCAAAGGGTTGCGCATCAGCGACGCGGTGAACGCCTTCACCGCACCGGTCGCCAGGGTCAGGCCGGTGACCAGCAGCGGCAGCACGGTCGAGGCGGCGTACACCATGCCGCCGACGAAGGCCCCGCTCAGGATACCGACCACGACATTGATGTTATCGGCAAGAAAATCCATCGCCCCGGCGAGGCCCCGGATCGCCAGCGCCAGCACTTCGGAGACGCCGGTCTCGCCGAACTTGGTCATCAGGTTCCGGTAGGATTCGGCCAGGGTGTCGATGGACCCGCCGAGGGTCTGCATCTGCGCCGCAGCGGCCCCGGCGAACCTGGTTTTACCCAAATTCGACATATATTTCATAATACTGTCGGTGTCTTTCTTGACCACCGTCGTCACATTATTGAAGGTGATGGCGAGCTTATCGCCCTCCTTGCCGACCGCCTTCGCAGCGAGGCCAAAACCTTCCAACTGGTCGTACTCGCCACGGGTCGCCGCCGTCACCGCGTCCACCGCATCCTTGACCGAGCGGCCGGAGAACGCCGAACCGAGGTCGGCCAGACCCTTGAGTTCGTCCATGGTCGGCTTGACGCCGCGCACCCGCAGCGCGATGAACGCCTCGGTCGCCTCGTTGAGGCCCGCCGGGGTATCCTTGGCAAATTCCCGCAAGAATTCCAGGTCTTGGCCCGCCTGACCGGCCGAGCCGACCACCGAGGTCAGGGAGGTCCGGAGGCGTTCGGCTTCCTTGTTGGCGTCGATGAAGTCGGATGCCAGCTTGGCGAGGCCGAGGGTGCCGACGATGGTGCCCAGCGCCCCAAAGTTGGGCACCAGATCGGCCAGCCTGTCCTTCAGGCTGGTCGCCTTCTTGCCGAGGCCGTCGAGCACGTTGCCGCTCTGGACGAACCGGCCGTTGGCCTCGCGCAGCCGCCCGGCCGCATCGGTAAACCGGCCGGATGCATCGCCGACATCGTTCGCCGCCTTCTTACCGGCGGCTGCCACCTTGTTGAGACCGGCGACGGCCTGATCCGCGCCGTCCATCCTGATTTTTACTGCGAGCGACGCGATATCCGTCATTCAGTTCCCCTCCGTTGCTCAACCATAGCGTGCTGGATGACCGTGGCCAGCTTCACCAGTGCCTCGCATTCCCACGGATGGAGGATCGCTCCGGTACATCGCATGTAGCTGTCGATCTCGCGGTAGGAGATTCCCTCGCCACCACTACTACTATTTAGATGCCAGAGGGTTTCGATAAGCTCGGCGTACGCCCTCGGGACGGCCGGTTCGTCCAGCAGTTCTTGGGGCGTGCGACCAGTCATCGCCTCGACGGCAAGGAACTGGTCGCGGATGGTCGAGCCGTCTTTTCGTGCGTAGTCGAGCCAGACGCGATATCTGATGACTTTGGCTAAATCCTCGACTACGCGCTGATAAAAAGTTTGGTGTCCTTCATCGCGGACAACACCTGCTCGATGATCCAGTCGTTCTCGGTCAGGACGCGCAGGACGTTGGGCTTCGTGAACGGGATTTCGACCAGTTCACCCTTGTCGTTGGTTTCCTCGAACTCTCGCCAGTCGAGGATCAAGTCGCTCATGATCTCGATATACTTGGCGTCATCGACCTTGACTTGGCGGCGCTGGCGCTCGGCCTGCTGCTCCAGGTCGGCCATGGCCTTGCCGACGCGCTTGGCGACGGCGGAGCCCGGACCGGGGATGGTGACGAACAGACCGGTGTATTCGCCGGGGTAGTTGTGGAGATGCAGTTCGATCTCCACGCCTTCCTCGGCTTTTCGCTTGGTGCTGAGAGCGGTCAGGTTAGCCATTTACGCGGTCCTCGTCACCGAGATGGTGCAGTCCGCCGTGGCGTCGTAACCGGCCACGAAGGGCATTTCGAGAGTCAGCGCGCCCGCCGTCGAAACCGGCGCGTTGCCGCCCGTGTAGCGGATCGCGGGCAGGGTGATCGTGTATTCGTTGGTGCCATTGCTGGCCTTGATCGAGAGCGAGGACTGGGCACCGCTCAGGAATTTCTGGATCATCGTCTTGTTCTCCCAGTACAGGGAGATGGTCCCGGTCACCTGGACCGTGCTCTGCGACAGTTCAGCGGCACTATTCGAGCCGTAGACGTAAAGCTGTTCGCCGCCGTTGTTCAGGGTGATGTTCGCCGAAGTCATCAGAGCAATGGTCTGACCACCTTCTGTTACGACACCGGACGCCGACCGCATCAGGTTGTTGGCGGAAACCGGATCGGTCGTGGAGGTCGCGAACGAAACCTGCGGCTCGGCGCTGCTCCAGGCGAAGCTCTTGCCGATCATGTTGAAGGTAGCGCCGACCGGCTCACCCGCCGCGAAGTTCAGCGTCATGCCGTTGACGTACATGCCGCGACCGATACCGTACTGGGCGGTGTCGAGGTGCGCGCGCTCCATCGAGAAGGTCGGCTTCAGGACGCCGTTCTTGACGACATTCGCGGTCCAGGTGCCGCCCAGCGCGCCCGCGATCAGCGAATCATAACCCTGGTAATGCAGCGGCCCGACGATCTGGCCGGTCGAGCCCTGGTTCCCAGGTGTCGGCAGACTGGAGTTGCGGTCGCTGCGGATCACCGGATTCTCGGACATGGTGAGCGTCGGTGCCAGATCGAACGACTGGAAATTGATCGCCTGGAAAACCGGGGTGGCGGGCGTCACGCCCAAAGTGGTCTCTGCGATGAACGAAATCCGGCTGCGGGAGCCTTGGGTAAACGCCATGGACTATTCCTCTAACTAATAAAATTGATCGAAATGTCGGCCGTGATCTGGAAATACAGATCGTCCGAAAGCGAAGACGAACGCCATGCGTTCTCGACTTCGATATTTATGCCATCCGCATCGATGCTGGCGGCGCGGAAAGCGTTGATGATGTCGTCAACCAGCTTGGAAACCGGGGCGATGCCCTGGCCCTTGGGTCCGAACACGTTGATCCGGTAGACGCCGGGGAACCCGGAAACCGAACTGGTGCCGTAGGTCAGCGTCGCGGCGCGCGCGGCCAGCAGGGTGGGGCGAACCCACAGGGCGGTCTTCGGCGCGGTGAACGGGACATTCGGCCAAGCGATGTGGGTGACGCCGGGGATGGCCCGTAGGTGGTTCCCGAGCGCGGTTTCTAACGCGGTGTAGCTGACAGCCATGGCTCCCTGTAGGTCACGATGTGGTGACCCTATTTATTCGGAGCCGACTTCACGATCTGTTGGAATTCGCGCAGCGTGATCGCCAGGAACCCGTGAGGTGCCTGGGTGCTGCTGCCGGTCTCAAGAATTCCGATGTACGGGACACCGTTACAAATCCAGATTTCGTCCCGAAGCATGGCGCGCAGGATGTCGGCCTCGCCCGCCGAGATGGTCGGACTGCCGTCCTTGTCGATCCGGCTGGTTTCGCCCTCGGGTCGGACGTTGATTCCGACCTGCCACCCACCTCTGGCTCGCCCATCGCGGACCGGAGTTCGTTCAACGACGCGGGTGAAGATTTCCAAGATGATCTTGCGCAGCGCCAGGGTGATCTTGTCCTCGGTGAGCTTGGCGAACTTCTGGAGATCGAGAACGAACTGATCGGCCATTACGAGTTCACGAAAATCCTGTGCAGGATCGGCACACCACCGGGGGCCAGGGTCTCGACCGCCGTGATCGTGTAGTCGGTGCCCGCGTGGCGGATGATGTCACCCGCGACCGGGGCCGTCTTCAGTCCCGCCGCGTCGCACAGGAAGACGCGCTGGACGCTGCGGATCGTGCCGTCGTCGTTGCGCACCTCGTGCGTCTTGATCGAGGCGGATGCCTTCTGGCTCAGGTCGGTGGTGGTGGCGGTCTGTGTCGCCGGGTCGAAGATCACGGCCTTGCGGATGTGGGTGATCTGGACGCCGAGCCCGCGCGGCACCAGTCCGTCGAGCTTGGCTTTCGCCTTGGCCTGATAGAGCCTGCTCATCCTCGGACGATCTCGCCGGTCGAGCGGCTACCGAACAGCGGCGACAGCAGGCGGGTGATGTCGCCGGTCGGCCGGGCGGACGCCGGAATCGGGGCGTATTCCGTCTCTTCCTCGATCACGTCCAGTCGTTCACGGCGACGCAGGACCACCTGGGAGGTCTCGGGCAGGGTGCCGTTCAGATCGGCGAGGGCGCGCTGCTGCTGCGCCTGGAGGATGATGCGCGGGATCGTGGTCGAGGGAACGTCGAAGCCGTCCAGGGTGACGGCGGTACGCGGCCAGACGAGCGGCTGGTCGAAGGCTACCGGTCGGCCGAGGAACTTGGCCCGGTAGGTATCGATGTGCGCTGCCGCCCGAATCAGGGCCGCTTCCAGTTCGGCGTCGTCGCGTTCCAGTGCGGTAGTCGCGCCGTGCAGCACCAGGAACCCCTTGAACGAGGACAGGCTGACGTAAGAATTGGCCTCGGCGTTGTCGAGCGCCCCGGTTTCCACGACGATCATTTCTTAAACCTCTTTCTTCTTGGTCGCGCGGCGCTTTCGCGCGGGCTTTACCGGTTCCGGCTCCGGCTCCGGAACCGGCGGGGGCTCAAGCTCGCTTAGCGGAGGTTCAACAACGGCGGGGGGCTCGATGACGGACTGTACCGGCTCAAGCGCGCGCTCGGCCTGCTGCTGCTGACGGATGCGGTTAAAGGCGAATAGACCCATGATGCTCCTCAAGTGAAAGGGAGGGGTTTCCCCCTCCCTCTACTCTGGTTAGGCCAGCTTGAAGCTGAACTTCACAACACCGATGTTCTTGGGATCAAACACGCGGGTCCAGTTGCCAGCCGTCGCGAAGTCCGCGTTCGTCGGGGTCTGACCGTTGGTGCCGATGGCGGTGCCGCCATAGCTCATTCCGAATGGATGAATCGTATATGACCGGACGCTGGTGATCACGGTGTCACGGGCCAAAATGTCGCGGTCCGACTCCAGTTCGTCACCAAGATTCAACCCTTCACCGAAGGCCAGCAGGCCGCGCGACACGATGTACATGTCGTAGACGCCGCCGGTCGGGGTCAGGCTGTCGGTCTCCAGGATCGGGCGCTTGCGGATCGTCTGCACGTCGGGCATTTCCGAAACGGTCAGATTGTCCAGCATGCTGAGGTCTTCGAGTTTCTGGATCACGTCGCTGTGAGCGACGACCATCGCCAGCTTGCCGCGAGCGTCACCGAGGCGATGGAGGGCCGCGTTGAAGCTCTGGTTGCTGATCACGGCGTCGGAGCCGGTGAGGCCCGAAATGTTGTGAGCGTTGGTCGCGGCCAGCGCGCCGGTCACGCCCTTGACGACCGAGACGGCGTGCTGGTCGATCTGGTCGCTCCAGTATTCGCCGATCTGGCTTTCGATCTCGCCGACGAAATCCTCGCCTGCGTACGCACCCACGAGGTCATTGACCGACCACGCATCGCCACGGTTGACGACGACGCCGACCTGCTTGCCGGTGGTGATCTTCGAGGTGACGAGCGGCTGGTCATCACGGAGAACCTGGGCGGTCGAGGCGATCCGACCGAAATTCGGGATCGTCACCTGCCCACCCTTCGGAATGGTGAGGCCGGGGACCGGCGTGATAACGCCCGAGCCGAAGAAAACGCTCTTTTTGACGCTCGCTTCGCGAATGTAGGGGGCCGAGTTCTGGACGATATACGCCAGATCGGCAGTCTGCATCTTAGCCATAATATGATTTCCTCACAAAGGAATTGATTGAAATGTTCGTTCGATAATCGTGGATCAGCCCAGCCAATCCCCGTGTGAGGCCCTGCCTCTTAAAGCAATATTTATGTTATTTCGAAGTATGGTTATGTCGTATTACTTAACGTTTGCCTGGGCCTTCAGCAGCGCCGCCTTGTTCTTGTCGGTCATCTCGATCCTGGCCTGATGAGACCTGTTCCACGTCTCTTTGGCCCACGGATTGGTTTCGCCTGCGGCCACACTGGTGTTCGGCCGGGCGTTGGTCGGGGAAGCGGTGTTGATCCGGAACGCGGTCGGGAAACGGGTTTTGATCTCCTCGACCAGATAGGCGGCGTCCTTGCCGGGCAGTTCGGTGCCGTCGCGGTCGTAGATTTGGGTGACCACCTTGCCGTCCACCTCGGCGAGTTTCATGCGGCCCTGGAGATGGGGGAGTACCAGATCGACATCGGCCTGCTCGGCTGCCAGCGCCTTGACCAGTGTGTTCTCGACCACGTGGGCCTGATAGGCATTGCGCCATTTCTCGGCGTCTTCCTGTGCCGCCTTCAGCGCG
The DNA here is from genome assembly GCF_016765655.2 of Skermanella mucosa. Taxonomy (NCBI): domain Bacteria; kingdom Pseudomonadati; phylum Pseudomonadota; class Alphaproteobacteria; order Rhodospirillales; family Azospirillaceae; genus Skermanella; species Skermanella mucosa. Next base: position 3,875,481 of record NZ_CP086106.1, on the reverse strand, counting down.
TTCTGGTGATCCGTTACCATCTTGGTCTTTACACGATCAAAATCGCCCCGACGGATGCTCTCTTCCTCCTCTCTCGCGGCCTTCTCGCCAGCGAGTTCGGTCAGGTTGGCCTCCAGCGCCGCCAGACGGGCTGCCAGGGCCTTCTTTTCTGAAAGTAGCTTCTGGTTGGCGCTTTTTAGTCCGGTCACATCCTCGCCGGTCGGCGGTGTCGGATCAGCGGTGTTCTCGGTGTTTTCGGGAATGGTAGTTTCGGTCGTCAAAACAAACCTCCAAGGCTTTGTTGTTGGTGCGCCCCAGGCGCGGTGATGCCCCCGAAAACCCGGTCATCGGGGGTCTTAGCGGTATTTAGCCCGCAGGGTTTCCAGGCTCATGGGACGGCCGGTCTGGTCCACGAGGTCGCTGGCCGTGATCTTGCCGCGTGCGTAAAGGTCGGCGCGGCCGGGGCCGAGCAATTGGTCAAGGAACTTCCTGTCCTTCTTGGCGAGCCACTGGTCGAAGGTCAGGCTTGATGGCACCTGTCCGTCCAGGCTGGCGCGGGTGCCGGGCGGGGCTTCCTCCAGGTCGATCCCCAACTCCTTCCACGAGCGGACAATTCCAATCAGGACACTTCGACAATTGTAGTGACGTGGGCACCCACCGTTCATAGGTAGGTTGTGGCCGATGGGCTTGCCATCTAACTGCCAGGATTTCCCCGAGTATGCAATGCACACTGCGGAAGTCCTACCATCTAAGGTGGATAGCTGTTGGACACCCTTCACCACGTCGCTGTTCTGCTGGTAGGTCTCCATCCGCGCCGTGTTGCCGACTGCGGCGGTCGAGGTCTTGACCAGACTGGTGACGTGGCGCTTGGGCGCGTCGATCAACGCCGGGGTGGTCTTGCTGCCGACGATCCGCTTGACCAGATCGGGACCGGTCTCCCCGGCGATCAGCCCCTTGCGGATTTCATCATGGGCGCGCGCTGCCATGTCCCCGGCGAGGCGCGTCCAGTGCACTGAAACCGGCGCGCCTTCGATGACCAGATCGGCCATGATCGACTTCAACTGGTTCCCGGTCGGGGTGACCAGAGCCAGCTTGACCGGCAGGCTGGCGGTCAGCGCCTTGACCGTGGCGAGGGCTTCGATCTCGGCCAGTTCGGTCAGGTGGGCGATGTGCTGCTTCGCCATGGCCGAGTAGCTGGCGGTGATCGTTTCCGTGATGATCGCCAGCAGTTCGGTCAATCGCCTGCGCTGAGTCTCGCTCCGGGCACCGGGCTTGTAGCCGACCAGCAGCGCGGATATCTCGTCCTGAAGCTCTTCCAAAAAGGACAGCAGGGAGCGCCGTTCCCCGGCGCTGAGCCGCTGGAGGTCAATCGCGTGCGCGAGCGCCCGGTCGGCCAAATCCTCGTTGACCGACATTACTCGCCGTCGCCGTCGTCATCGGCCGGGGCGGTGTTGAGCGCCAGCGGTGACCCGATCAACGGTTCCGGCTGCTCGTCGCCGACCGCCTCCACTTCGTCCTCCGGGGAGAAATCCTCGTTCAGGATCGCCCGGCGCTTCAATTCGCGCAAAAAGGTCAGTTGCGTGATGTCGCGATTTGCGCGGGCCTGGGTGAGAAGCTGGGCCTCCACGATGGAGTTGCCGTCCGAACCGAACGTCTTGTGCACGATCACGCTGCCGCCGTCGCCCGGCAGGCCGATGGCCTGGGCGGCGTAGGCCAGCAGCAGTTCCAGGCTGTCCTGCAAGCTGGTCGCCATCGCGCCGAGGGCCGAATGCGCCTCGGAGGAAACCAAATTATTCTCGGTCGCAGTAATATCGCCGGTCGTCTGGCGAACGGTCAAGGACATACCCATCTGGTTCATGCGCTCTTCGATAGAACGTAAGTCCTCGAAACCAGAACCGACACCGGCTCCTGAATGTTCGACGTACTGCGCCTTGCCCATTTCTCCGGACTCAAGCAAAGTGTTCGGACCGACCACGACCGTCCGCTTGTTCCCTTCGTCATCTACTTCATCGAAGCCCGCCAGATGCAGAAGCGGCACCCGGACGATGCGCAGGATGTTGTTCTGGTCGCTCTGGCTCTGGTAGTGCCGCAGGTTCTCCGTCGCGAGGTTCGCCAGCGCCGGGTAAGCCGTCATCGGGGCGATCCGCCGACCCAACATCAGGCACGTGAACGGGATGAACGAAAGTCCGGTCGAACCGGTCGCGATCACCTTGTCGCCATCGGCCTGCCGTTCGTAGACCGTGTACGAGCCCGGCCGAAGTTCGCGAACCCGTTCAACGAAGATTTCGGCGTAGTCATTAGCCGGGTCGGGGACGAACCGGCTCTCCCGGATGCGCACGCGGGTCAGCACCGGCACGCCATCGACCGTCTCGAACCGGGTTTCCAGCACATCGCCCGCCTTGTACATCACGACGTAGGGGCGCACCCGGCCGGACTTCCGGTCGTCCACGGTGACCGGTTGACCGGGCGGCGTGGTGCGCGATACGTCCACGCACGCGAACGCCAGACCGTCCACGAGGGCTTCGCGGAACCAATCGCGCGCGAAGATGTCGATGTGGTTGCCCATCTGGTCGCAATTCTCCAGGAAGGGCTCCAGATCGGGCGGCAGATCGACAAACCTCAGCGGCTTGCTGAAAACTTTTCCGGCTGCGGTCTCAATCGTCCGGCTGAACTGGTTGAACAAGGTGCTGCGCCGCAGGCGGACTTCGTAGTTCGGCTGGCTCTCGCCCGGCTCGCGCGGCAGGTAAAGCTCACCGCATGCCTGCATCGCGCGCAGCCCGGCCCAAAGAGTGCGAGGCAGATGCCGGTGAGCCTGCATATCCAAATATGCGTGACTGGGATTGAATACGTTCAAGGTCTCTTACCTCGCTTCAAAAATCTTGGGTATTTATGGATCGTCAGAGGATGAATTCCCGGCTCCGGGTCCGGTTGTATTTGATCGGCCGCAGGGCGCAGATCAGGTAGCCGAAGGCGTCGGCGTGGTGGTCGAAGCCCTTGGTCTTGTCCGGGTCGCCGTTCGCGTTGTACTGCTGAAGCGTCAGGCACTCGATCAGGCGCTTACAGCGGGGGTGGATGAACACCGACCGGGTGCCGTCCGCGCTCTCCAGCGCCACCTGACAGGCGAGCACGCGGTGTTTGGTCCGGGGATTCATGGTCGGGATTCGGACCTCGAAACCCATCCTTTTCAGGATCGTTATGTCCGACCCCGCGAGCGCCGAGGTTTTGCGCTGGGTGCCCGAGGCGTCGGGGCAGATGATCACGTTCTGGTTCGGGAACTCCGCGCGCAACAGCGCCGCCATCCGGTCGGTCGTGGTGTCGTGCAGGGTGAGTTCGTTGAAGATGTGGATCGTGCCGTCGTCCTGCATCTGGGCACAGACGGCGGGCAACGTTCCCACGTTGAAGTCCATGCCGACCCACACCGGCCGGTCCTTGTCGAACCGGATCGACGGGTCGATGTGCGGTTTGGTGTCATCGCCTGCGGGGAAGCTGGTCCGGGTGTCGAAGTTGGAATAGACCCGGTTTTTCACCCGAGCCATGAAATCGCAAAAATACTCCTGGCGGATGGCGTCCCGGTCACCGTTCGCCAGGATTCGTTTCCACATGGTCGGCGACATCTCGCCGGTATCGGCGACGGTTCGGGTAATCGTGGTGATCGTGTCGTCGTTCGGGTCGTCGCCCTGGAGGCAGAACTTGTGGAACAGGTTCCCCGTGCCGCGCGGCGTGCCGATCACGATCAGCCACGCCTCGTTCTGCGCCAGCGTCGCCATCAGGATCTCGTCCCACACCTTCTGTGGGCATCCCTGCGCCTCATCGAGCACCAGTCCGTGAAGGTGCAAACCGCGATTGCGCTCGGGGTCCTCGTAGCCCGACAACAGGATTATGTTGCCGTTCTCGAAGGTTACGGTGTTGTCGTTGCTGTTGAACTGAACCTTGTCGCCCAGTGGAGCGAGGTAATGCTTCAGTTCGTTCCAAATGGTTTGGCGGGCATGGCTGATCGACATCCCGACGTATGAAAATTTCGCCGGGATACCATTCTTGGTCTTGGTCGTGAGGGCTGCCTGGATGAGGCGCATCGTGCAGAAAACGGTTTTGCCCCCGCCGCGATGAACGTTCATCGCGACCCAGTGGGTCATCAGCGGAAGAACCTCGCGCTGCCAGCGCCGGTACTGAAAGTTAATCGTGGTCCGGAGCACGCCGTCCGGCAGAAGAACGCTCGACAAAAACAGTTCACCAAACTATGGATGAACTATTTAGGCCCAGCGCAACCTCGTCAGGATCGCGTCGTTCAGGTGCTCGAACAGGAAGCAGTTCCAGCCCGGCGAGACCGGTGCGGTGCGGAACAGGTCCACATACCATTTTCCGGTGGCGTGCTGGGCGATCCATTCGCACTTTTCGTGCAGGGGCACCGAGGAGGCGGTCGCGGAGATCGGCAGGGTGTGGTAGCCCTCGATCTCGGTGCGCAACAGGCGGATCGGCGTGAGGTGGACCAGCACCGCCGCTGACGGCGCGGGCGCGAAACGAAAAACCGTCACCGTCATCTGTGCCCCTCCCCGAGTCGCGCGGTCCCCTTAACTTTGCATTAAAGGTATTTAAAGAGCGGGGAGGAGGCAGAACGTCGGATAGATATCCGGGCTTACGGCCTCCTGGGGGTGATCCGAACTCCCAGTGAAAACACAATTGGTTTGGTGAGCCAGTAACCCGCTGTTTCGAAATAGTTTTTCTTCAGCTATTTTGGTGTGGGCCAACAACGAGACCGGCACCATCTTCCCGGTCGACTTGCTGGCGAACATGGCGAAGAAGGTCGGCGCCCTGTTCCACACCGACGCCGTCCAGGCGGTCGGCAAGCTGCCGATGGACCTGGCGAACTCGGCCATCGACATGCTGTCGCTGTCGGGCCACAAGCTGCATGCCCCCAAGGGCATCGGCGCCCTTTACGTCAAGCGCGGAGTCCGCTTCCGGCCGATGCTTCGCGGCGGCCACCAGGAGCGCGGTCGCCGTGCCGGCACCGAGAACGCGCCGGCGATCGTCGGGCTGGGCAAGGCGTGCGAGCTCGCGCGCGAGTCGATGTCGATCGAGCTGACCCAGGTGGCGGCGCTTCGCGACCGGCTGGAGAGGGCGCTGGTGGAGGCGATCCCCAACTGCTTCGTCACCGGCAACCCGGCCAACCGCCTGCCCAACACCGCCAACATCGCGTTCGAGTTCATCGAGGGCGAGGCGATCCTGCTGCTGCTGAACGAGGAAGGCATCGCGGCCTCCTCCGGATCGGCCTGCACGTCCGGTTCGCTGGAGCCGAGCCATGTGATGCGGGCGATGGGCGTGCCCTACACTGCGGCCCACGGCGCCACCCGGTTCTCCCTGTCGCGCGACACCACGGCGGAGGAGATCGACACGGTGATCCGGGTCATGCCGGGCATCATCGAGCGGCTGCGCAAGCTGTCGCCCTACTGGACCAACCAGGGGGCAACGGCCGGTTTCCAGCCGGTCTACTCGTAAGCAGAGCGCAGCGGCACCCGACGCCATCGCGCCTGATTGTCGGGTGCCGCTGCGCTCTACCCGACCTACGGCTACAAAGTCCTCCCCTGGAGTCACCGCGATGCCCGAGCCGAGCTCCGTCACGATCAACGACACCACGCTGCGCGATGGCGAGCAGACCGCGGGCGTCGCCTTCACCGTCGAGGAGAAGATCGCGATCGCCCGTGCGCTCGACGCCGCGGGGGTGCCCGAACTGGAGATCGGCATTCCCGCCATGGGCGAGGAGGAGCGCGAGAGTATCCGCGCCGTGGCCGCCGCCGGGCTGGCGCGGACCCGCCTGATGGTGTGGTGCCGGATGCGGGCCGACGACCTGCATGAGGCCGCCACCTGCGGCGTGTCGTTCGTCAACATGTCGATGCCGGTGTCCGACATCCACATTCAGCGCAAGCTGGGCCGCGACCGGGCCTGGGCGCTGGCCCAGATCGACCGCCAGATCCGGACCGCCCGCGACCTGGGCCTGGAAGTCGGCTTCGGCGGCGAGGACAGCTCCCGCGCCGATCCCGACTTCATGGCGCGGGTCGCGGAGACGGCGCAGGCCGCCGGCGCCCGGCGCTACCGCTTCGCCGACACGCTGGGCGTGCTCGACCCATTCCAGACCTTCGCCTTCATCCAGGCGCTGCGCGCGCGGACCGACCTAGAGATCGAGATCCACGCCCACGACGACCTGGGCCTCGCCACCGCCAATTCGCTGGCCGCGGTCCGCGGCGGGGCCACCCACGTGAACACCACCGTCAACGGCCTGGGCGAGCGCGCCGGCAACGCGGCCCTGGAGGAGATCGTGATGGGGCTCCGCCACCTCTACGGCACGGATACCGGCGTCGAGGCGATGCGCCTGCCGGCCATCTCGGATCTGGTGGCGAGGGCGTCGAACCGGCCGGTGCCGATCAACAAGAGCATCGTCGGCGGCGCCGTCTTCACTCACGAGGCCGGCATCCATGTGGACGGCCTGCTGCGCGATCCGCTGACCTACCAGGGCTTCGACCCGGCGGAGGTCGGCCGCCGGCACAGCATCGTGCTCGGCAAGCATTCCGGTTCGGCCGGAGTCAAGCTGGCGTTCGCCGGCCTGGGGATCCAGCTGAGCGACGGCGAGGCGCAGGCGATCCTGCCGCGGGTGCGCCGGGTCGCCGGCGCCTTCAAGCGACCGCCGACCCCGGACGAACTCCTCCAGTTCCGCCGCGACGCCGTCCCGGGTGAATCGCCGGCCGTCCTGGCATCCTGACCTGAAAGCGGGAGATCCGGCATGTCCGGCATCGTCGAAGCATCCCCTCCTTCCGCCGGCCCGGCGCCTCCGCCGGAAAGGAGCATCTGGAGCCTGCTGTGCGAGGACGTGGAATGCGTCGCCGACCGCGACCCGGCGGCGCGCAACACCTTCGACGTCCTGACCTGCTACCCGGGCATCCATGCGATCATCGCGCACCGCATCGCCAATGCGCTGTGGCGCCGCAACGTCCGCTGGCCGGCGCGCTTCATCAGCTACATGGCGCGCATGGTCACCAACATCGACATCCATCCCGGCGCCACCATCGGCCGGCGCTTCTTCATCGACCACGGCGCCGGCGTGGTGATCGGCGAGACCGCGGAGGTCGGCGACGACGTCACCCTTTACCACGGCGTCACCCTGGGCGGCACCAGTTGGAACAAGGGCAAGCGCCATCCCACGCTGGAGGACGGCGTGATGTGCGGGGCGGGTGCCAAGATCCTGGGGCCGATCACCATCGGCCGCAACGGCAGGGTCGGCGCCAACTCGGTCGTGACCAAGGACGTCCCGGCGGAGATGACGGTCGTGGGCATCCCCGGACGCATCGTCAAGCCGATCGAGCGGCGCATCGCCGACCACGGCATCGACCTGGATCATCACCTGATGCCGGACCCGGTCGGCCGGGCGCTCGCCTGCCTGATCGAGCACATCAACAAGATCGAGAACCGCCTGGACGAGCACACCGCCGCCGAAGTCGTCGGCCAGCTGAGCCAGGCCATGGAAGGCATCGTCTGCGCGCGGTGCGGCAACAGTTGCGACCAGCCCGGCTGCGAGCTGCCGGGATGCGAACATTGATCCTCACAAACCTCCCCACCGACAGGAATTCTCCCATGAGCAGCTTCCAGGACGACTTGGACGATCTGAACACCGCCGAAGACTTCCTGCGGTTCTTCGAAATCGATTTCGACGCGCGGGTCGTCCACGTCAACCGCCTGCACATCCTGCAGCGCTTCCACGATTACCTCGCGGAGGAGGCCAACCTGGACAGCCTCGCCGAGGATCTCCTGCGCGACCGCTACAAGGTGCTGATCACGCAGGCGTACCAGGATTTCGTCAAGTCCGACGCGATCGCCGAGAAGGTCTTCAAGGTCCACAAGGACCAAGCCGAACGGCACAGTGCCAGCTTCGTTCCGCTGGCGAGCCTGACCCTGTCCGGCGCCCGGTGACAAAGCCGACAAGCGGCGGCTCCTGTCGGTTAGCCGACAAGTGCCGCTACAGGGTGCCTTCTCCGATACCGTCCGATTAAGCCTATTAAAATCAGTACTTTAAGCTTATGGCTCCGGTGTTCTGCACATTGGCACGCCCCCTGCATAAGCGGAGTTGAGCAAGCCCTGAGGGGCCACCAGTCGAGAGGATAGCGGGATGCACATCGTCGTCTGTATCAAGCAGGTGCCCGACAGCGCCCAGATCCGGATCCATCCGGTCACCAATACCATCATGCGCCAGGGCGTGCCGGCGATCATCAACCCGTACGACCTTTTCTCCCTGGAAGAGGCGCTGCGGCTGAAGGACCGGTTCGGCGGACGGGTCACCGTCCTGACGATGGGGCCGCCCATGGCCGAGGCGTCGCTGCGCAAGGCGCTTTCCTTCGGCGCGACCGACGCGGTGCTGCTGACCGACCGCAAATTCGCCGGATCGGACACCTTGGCGACCTCCTACGCGCTGACCTCCGCGATCCGGAAGCTGCACGAGGAGGAGCCGGTCGATTTGGTGTTCTGCGGCAAGCAGACGATCGACGGCGACACCGCCCAGGTCGGCCCCGGCATCGCCACGCGCCTCAACCTCCAGCAGCTGACCTATGTGGCGAAGATCGAGGACGTGAATCTCGACAGCCGCGAGATCACCGTCCAGCGCCGCTCCGAAGGCGGCGTTCAGGTCCTGAAGAGCCGCCTGCCGGCCATGGTCACCATGCTGGAGGGTTCCAACACGATGCGCTTCGGCACCATGGACGACATGTTCCGGGCCGCGCGCACGCCGCTGAAGACCTGGAACAAGGATACCTGCGTCGACGACGAGAACAAGGTCGGCCTGAAGGGCTCGCCCACCGTCGTCTCCAAGGTGTTCGTGCCGAAGCCCCGCGCCGAGAAGGCGAAGATGATCGAGGCCGAAGGCGGTGCCGAGGCCCAGGCGGCGGCGGCGATCGACATGCTCTTCACCACCTACCCGAAGCTGGCGAACGACCTGGTCCGATAAGGGACCGGTCGCGGAAGGCGGGCGCCTGACACGGCCGCCGCCAACCCCGATCGTACCCGACCCCGTCCGACGCCTGCCGAACCCCTACTTCGAGACTGTGAGGCCGACATGAGCCAAGCGCCTGCCAATCCACCCCCCGCCAAGAAGGCCGCCGGTGGCCGCAAGTTCGAACTGCCGGAAGAGTTGAAAGTCTACAAGGGTGTCTGGGTCATCGTCGAGCAGGAGCGCGGCAAGGTCCACACCGTCTCGTACGAGCTGCTGGGCGAGGCCCGCAAGCTGGCCGACAAGCTGGGCGTCGAGGTCGGCGCGGTGATCCTGGGGGCTCCCGGCCCCTTCATCAACGAGATCACCGGCGAGGCGATCGCTTACGGCGCCGACGTGGTCTACACGGTGCTCGATCCCGTCCTGGCCGAGTATCGGACCGAGCCCTATTCCAAGGTGATGACCGACGTGGTCAACACCTTCAAGCCGGAGATCGTGCTGCTGGGCGCCTCGACGCTGGGCCGCGACCTGGCGGGGGCCATCGCGACCACGCTGCTGACCGGCCTGACCGCCGACTGCACCGAGCTGGACATCAGCGCCGAGAACCGCAGCCTGGCCGCCACCCGCCCGACCTTCGGCGGCACCCTGCTGTGCACCATCCAGACGCTGGCCTATCGCCCGCAGATGGCGACCATCCGGCCGCGCGTCATGCAGATGCCCGAGCGCGACGGAACCCGCACCGGCCGGGTCGTCGAGGTCACGCCGAACCTGGCGGAAGAGGTGTTCGTCACCAAGGTGCTGGACTTCATCCCGGACAGCGACCAGGAGGAGGCGCAGCTCGCCTTCGCCGACATCATCGTGTCGGGCGGGAAGGGGCTCCAGAAGCCGGAGAACTTCAAGCTGATCTGGGACCTGGCCGAAGTGCTGGGGGCCGAGGTCGGCGCGTCCAGGCCCTGCACCCAGGCCGGCTGGGTCACCAGCGACCGGCAGGTCGGCCAGACCGGCAAGACGGTCCGCCCGAAGCTCTACATCGCCGCCGGCATCTCGGGCGCCATCCAGCATCGCGTCGGCTGCGAGAATTCCGACGTGATCCTGGCGATCAATTCCGATCCCAACGCGCCGATCTTCGACTTCGCCCACCATGGCATCGTCGGCGACGCGCTGCAGATTCTTCCGGCCTTGACGGAGCAGTTCCGCCAGCGCCGACTGGTCAACCGCAAGGCGAGCTGACCACCCGCCAGAGGAGAGTGCCTGACATGGTAGAGAAGTTTGATGCCATCGTCGTCGGCGCCGGACCTTCCGGCAACTCGGCGGCGTACACCCTGGCGAAGGGTGGCTTGAAGGTCCTGCAGATCGAGCGCGGCGAATATTCCGGCTCCAAGAACGTCCAGGGCGCGATCATGTATGCCGACGCGCTGGAGCGGATCATCCCCGACTTCCGCGACGACGCGCCGCTGGAACGCCACATCATCGAACAGCGCATCTGGTTGCTGGGCGACGACAGCTATATCGGGACCAATTACCGGTCCGACAGCTTCAACAGCGAGCGCCCGAACCGCTACACCATCATCCGCGCCCAGTTCGACAAATGGTTCAACGAGAAGGTCCGCGAAGCCGGCGCCCTCGTGATCTGCGAGACCACGGTCACCGAACTGCTGCGCGATGCCAACGGCAAGGTCTACGGCGTTCGCACCGACCGCGAGAACGGCGAGGTCCATGCCGACGTGGTCATCATGGCCGACGGCGTCAACGCCCTGCTGGCCCGCCGCGCCGACCTGCAGCCGGAGCTTCCGCCCGAGAACGCGGCGCTGGCGGTGAAGGAGATCCACTTCATCGACCCCGCGCTGATCGAGCAGCGCTTCCAGGTCAAGGGCGACGAAGGCGTCGTCATCGAGATGATGGGCAAGGTCACCGGCGGCATGGTCGGAACCGCGTTCCTCTATACCAACAAGGAATCGCTGACCATCGGCATCGGCTGCCTGATCTCCGACTTCAAGGAGAGGGGCATCGCCCCGTACAAGCTGCTCGAGGACCTGAAGAACCATCCGGTGATCAAGCCCCTGATCCAGGGCGGCGAGGTCAAGGAGTATGCCGGCCACCTGATCCCCGAGGGTGGCTACAAGGCTGCCCCGCAGGTCTGCGGTGATGGCTGGATGGTGGTCGGCGACGCCGCCCACCTGAACAACGCCGCGCACCGCGAAGGGTCGAACCTGGCGATGACCAGCGGCCGTTTCGCCGCCGAGACCTTGATCGAACTGAAGAAGCAGGGCAAGGCGCCGGTAGCCGCCAACCTGTCCCTTTACAAGAAGAAGCTCGACGAGAGCTTCGTCATGAAGGATCTGAAGAAGTACAAGAATCTGCCGGAGATCATGCACATGTCGCCGCAGTTCTTCAGCGCCTATCCGGACCTCTTGAACGGCGCCGCCCACAATCTCTTCACCGTGGACAATGTCGACAAGAAGACCAAGGAGAACCAGATCCTGAAGTCGTTCGCCAAGCGGCGGTCGCTCTTCGGCCTGGTCGGTGACGCATTCAAGCTGGCGAGGGCTTTCCGATGAGCGTGATCAAGGTTGAAGACAAGCTGTACCAGAACCGGTACATCGTCGACGAAAACCGTCCCCACATCTACATCAAGGACGCCGAGGTCTGCGCGTCCAACTGCAAGAGTCAGCCGTGCACCTTCTGCTGCCCGGCCAACTGCTACACGAAGGATGACGCGGGCGGCGTCAACCTCGTTACCGACGGCTGCCTCGAGTGCGGGACCTGCCGGGTCATCTGCCAGGACCACGGCAATGTCTCGTGGAACTATCCGCGCGGCGGCTACGGCATCAGCTACAAGTTCGGCTGACCGGACCGTCCGGACAAGGAAAGAGGGCTTCGGGAGGATCACTCCCGAAGCCCTCTTTCCTTGTCGCAGGTCGGATAAGCGAAGCGGTATCCGACCTGCGGGCTTTCCGACGCCAACCCGCAGGGGAGGGCGTCAATTGACCAGGGTCACCGCGCGGCGGTTCTGTGCCCAGGCCTGTTCCCCGGACGCGCCGATCGCCGGGCGTTCCTTGCCGAAGCTCAGCGTCCCGATGCGGCCGGGCTGGATGCCCTGGGTGACCAGATAGTTCCTGACCGAGTTGGCCCGGCGGTCGCCGAGCGCCAGGTTGTACTCCCGGGTGCCGCGCTCGTCGGCGTGGCCCTCGATCGTCACGGTCACGTTGGCGTACTGTTTAAGCCACTGGGCCTGACGTTCCAGCGTCGCCCGGCCCTCCGCGCTCAGGTCGACCTGGTCGTATCCGAAGAACACACGGTCGCCGACACTGTTGGCCAGATCCTGCTGGGAGCCCGGCATCACGCCGCCGGCACCGGGACGGGCGCTCGACAGTCCGCCGGTGCCCACGCCCCCGACACCGCCGACTCCGACCCCGCCCGGGCCGCCCGAGCCGATCGGGGCTCCGCTCACCGCACCCATGCCGCTGTTGCTCGAGGCGTCCCATGGTGCCGACTCGCAAGCCGTCAAAACGAGCAGGGCGCCCACTATCCCGAAAAGCTTCAACCGCATTGCATACCCTTTATGACGACTGGCCTAGTTTTGTCCGCAGACACATAGAATAAACATGGCTACTAAACCGTTAACGAAACCGGCAAGAAGCCGATTGGTGGCAATCGGCCCCTGCGACATCGTAGCCAAGTGATAGCTGTCACATACCCATCTGCGCAAACTCGATTAGAGTGCCATCCGGTAATGTGGCGGCAAAATCGGTTTCGATACAGTCGCCCCGGCATCACCCCTTCCTGAGTAGCTTCCCGCTCAACCACTCACCCCCAGAAAAACGGCCATGTCGATCCTTCCCACCGGCTCACCGGCGGTGGACACACGCACTCCGCCCAGGCGGACCATCCTTTCCCTGACCCTTATGGCTGCGGTCATCGCCGGCACCGCGATGACCCACCTCGGCATCTGGCGCGGCCAGACCGCCCCCGTGGATGTGGCGGCATCGCCGAGCCGCCTGCAATCGGTGTCGTACAGCCCTTCCGGCCGCGACTTCAGCCCGGAAGACGACCAGCACGTGTCGGTCGCCGACATCCGCAAGGACATGGCGGCGATCAACGGCATCGCCGACGGCATCCGGACCTATACCGTTTCCGACGGTCAGGACCGCGCTCCCGGCGTGGCCGCCCGCATGGGGCTGAAGGTGAGCCTGGGCATCTGGCTGAACGCCGACGCCGAGCACAACAGGCAGGAAATCGACCAGGCCGTGGCGATCGCGCGCAGCACGCCCAACGTCGTGCGCGTCGTGGTCGGCAACGAGTCGCTGCTGCGCGCCGACCAGACCGACGAGAGCCTCGCGGCTCTGGTCGCGGAGGTACGGTCGCGCGTTCCGCGGCGCATCCCAGTGGGCACGGCCGACACCTGGTCGGAGCTGCTGAACGCGCCGAAGACGGTCGCGGTGTCCGACTTCGTCGGCATCCATACCTTGCCCTACTGGGAAAAGCTCGACAGCTCCGGCGCCTTGCCCTACGCGCTGGACAAGATCAAGCGTATCCGGCAGGCCTATCCCGGCAAGCCGATCTGGGTAGGTGAAATCGGCTGGCCCTCGGACGGCGACAATTTCGGCGATGCCCACGCGTCCCGTCCCGAGCAGGCCCGGATCATCCGCGAATTCGCCCGGGACGCCAAGCGGATGGGCGTCGAGTACAACGTGATCGAGGCGTTCGACCAGCCCTGGAAGACCGCGATCGAAGGCAGCCCCGGCCCGTTCTGGGGCGTTCTCGATGCCGACCGGCAGCCCAAGTGGCAGCTCCAGGGCGCCGTCGAGCCCAAGCCGGAAGCCTACGCGGTCGGCGTCGCGTCGGTGCTGGTCGGCGTGTTCCTGTCGCTTCCCGCCTTGTTCCGCCGGCGGGCCACCGTGCTCCAGACCCTGCTGTGGTCGATCGCCGCCCATGGCTCGGCCGGCATGACCGCCTGGGCCGTCCTGGCCGCCATGGGCGTCTATCCGACCATGGGTACCGTGATCATGTGGGGCAGCGGCCTCGCGCTCGGCGGCATCCTGCTGGTGCTGGCGCTCGCCGACCTGGACGAGATGACCCGGACCCTGCTGGGCCGCCGGCCGACCCGGCTGCTGCCGGCCGACGGCGCCGCGGCACTGATCCGCAACGCCGGCATCGCCGTGCGGGAGCCGATGGTCTCCGTCCACATCGCCGCCCGGAACGAGGATCCGGCGATGCTGAACGCCACCCTTGACAGCCTCGCCACCCAGGACTATCCGGCCTTCGAGGTGGTCGTCGCGATCAACAACACCGACGACGTCGGACTGATCACCCCGGTCGAGGAGCATTGCCGGACCCTGAACGCGCGGCTGGGCCGCACCGTGTTCAAGTTCGCCAACTTCAACCCGATCACCGGCTTCAAGGCGGGCGCCCTGAACCGCGCGCTTCGGATCACCGCCGACGAGGCGGAGGTCATCGCCGTGCTGGACGCCGACTACGCCGTTTCGCCGCAGTGGCTGAGCCGGCTGGCTCCCGCCTTCTCGGACCCGGCCGTCGGTCTGGTCCAGGCGCCTCAGGAACACCGTGACGGCGACCAGTCGCTGCTGAAGCGGCTGATGGCGGCCGAGTACCGCGCCTTCTTCGACAGCGGCATGGTCGAGCGCAACGAGGACAACGCGCTGATCGCCCACGGCACCATGATCATGGTCCGGCGTTCCGCCCTTGAGGATCTCGGCGGCTGGTCCGAGTGGTGCATCGTCGAGGACACCGAACTGGGCCTGACCCTGCTGGAGCAGGGCTGGAAGCAGCACTACACGACGGAGCGGCTGGGCGCCGGCATCACGCCGGACAGCTACAAGGACTTCCGCCAGCAGCGCCATCGCTGGGCCTACGGCTCGGTCCAGATCATGAAGGCCCACCTGCGGGCCCTGCTGCCCGGCGCCAAGGGCCTGAACGGGATCCAGAAGTTCCACTTCTGGACCGGCTGGGCGCGCTGGTGGTCGGATGCCTTGGGGCTGATTGCCGGTGCCGGCGCCATCACCTGGACCCTGCTGGCGACCGTGCTGCCGCTGCACCTGCCGCCGCCGGAGGTGACGGCCATCGCGATCGCGGCGCTGATGCTGCGCGCCGCGGCCAGCATGGCGCTGACGAAGTTCGCCTCCCGGCATGGCTGGGGCGAGACGGTCGGCACCGCGCTGCTGGGCATGAGCCTGAACTACACCGTCGGCGCCGCCGTGCTGAAGGGGCTGTTCACCAAGCACGAACCCTTCAAGGTGACGTCGAAGGGCAAGCGCAAGAAGGCGTCGAAGTTCCCCGCCGTGCCGGAAGCCGTGCTGGCAGGGCTGCTGGTGGTCTGCTGCCTGATCGCCACCGTGCTCAATCATGCCGGGACCGTGTCGCTGACCCTGTGGACCATCCTGCTGGCGGTCATGGCGGTGCCGAACCTGATCGCGGCGATGCTGGCGGCGACCGACCTGATGCCGGTCCGCGAGAAGACTGCCGAGGCTACGCCGGAGCCGGTTACCGCCTCGCTTGTCGCCCCCCAGCCGGCCGGCGCGCTGGTCGCCGACGCGGCGGGGGGCTGACGGCGGCATCATCGGCTGCATCATGGTGTAAAGGCTGAGCGGCGCCCTGCCGGAGGTCAGACGATCTCCGGCAGGGCGTCCGCGTCTTCTTCCAGGAGGCTGCCGATCCGCCCGAGCGCCGCGGCGAGGCAGTCGAGGTCAGGTGCCGCTCCCAACGATATCCTGACGGCGGAGTCCGGTGCCGGTCCCACGGCGAAGGCCGTGTCGGGAACCAGGGCAAGGCCGAAGCGGCGGACTTGGGCGGCGAAGCCCGTGGCGCTCCAGCCGGCGGGCAGCCGAAGCCAGAGGTGGTGCCCCTGGCCGTGGGCCGTGAAGCTGCCGGCCGGGAGGATGCGACCGGCGACCTCCTGACGGAGGGCGGCTTCGGCCCTGATCGTCTCGACCAAATGGAGCGCGGTGCCGTCCTGGACCCACCGGGTCGCGACCGCGGCCGACAGGGGAGGGACCATCTGGCAGACCGCCCGCAATGCCGCCTGGACGCGCGAGGCGCCGCGGTCGTCGGGACAGACGAGATAAGCCACTCTAAGCGCGGGCAGCAGGCACTTCGAGAGCGTCCCCAGATACCAGGTCAGCTCCGGCACCAGGGTCGCGATGGGCGGGACCGGTGCTGACGGCAGCAGGCCATAGGCGTCGTCCTCGATCACCGTCAGCCGGTGGCGCCGGGCGATTTCCGCCACGGCGGCTCGGCGCGCCGGCGGCATGGTGACTGCCGTCGGGTTCTGTATGGTGGGAATGGTATAGAGCGCGGCCGGCTTCAAGCGGGCGCAAGCATCGTCGAGGGCTTCGGGAATCAGGCCGTTCCCGTCCATGGCCACCCCCTCCAGCCTGATGCCGATCTGGGAGGCGGCGGCCCGCAGGCCGGGATAGGTGAACTGTTCGGTCAGGACCGTGCCGCCCGAAGGCGCCAGCGTCGTCAGGAGCGCCATGAGTGCCGCCTGTCCCCCGGCCGTGACCAGGACGCGGGACGGCGGCACGGTGCCGAGCAGGGGTGCAAGCCACCGGGCAGCGGCGGCGCGCTCCGCAGTGCCGCCACCGCTGGGGTGGTAGCTGAGCACCCGGGGCGCATCGCTTCGGCGCAGGATCGCCGCCAGGGCTTGGGAAAGCCTGGCGGGAATGGCCGCCGCCGGGGGCTGGGGCGGCAGGTTCATGGAAAGGTCGATTTCCGCGGGAAAGGGGGCGACCACCGGAGGCTGCGCCGCGGAGCCGCGCACGAAGGTGCCGCGTCCGGCCGCGGCATCCACCAGTCCGCGCCGCCGCGCCTCGCCATAGGCCCGGGTGACCGTCGTCAGGTCCAGGTCGAGGGCGAGCGCGAGAGCCCTGTGGGTAGGCAGGCGTTCCCCCGCGACCAGGGCTCCCGCGGCGATGTCCGCCTGGATCGCGTCGGCGAGGGCCAGATAGATCGGGCCGGAGGCGTCGGAAAGATCGGGCACCCAGGAGCAGGGCGAAGACTCCTCCTTCAAACTGCGCTCCCCCTCCGAATTCCGACTTGGTCGCCGACCGTATCCGGCATTTGTCAGGGCTGGTCGCGCGGGGTCAAGCGGCCTTCGTTCGCCTTGTTGATGTATTGCGAACAGACCAGCCACCCCTTCAAGGGCCGTAGCAAGGCCAGGCAGGACAGTACCAGCAGCGGCAAGGTCGTGATGAGGTGGACCCAGATCGGAGCCTGGAAGGCCAGTTCCAGCCAGGCGGCGAAGCCGACGAGAGGAAAGCTTACGATCGACATGGCGAAGAAGGCAGGGCCGTC
Organism: Skermanella mucosa; assembly: GCF_016765655.2. Classification (NCBI taxonomy): domain Bacteria; kingdom Pseudomonadati; phylum Pseudomonadota; class Alphaproteobacteria; order Rhodospirillales; family Azospirillaceae; genus Skermanella; species Skermanella mucosa. The sequence goes on along the minus strand of NZ_CP086106.1, from coordinate 3,858,230 downwards.
CGCCGGATCGGCGAAGGAGTAGTCGAGCCCGCAGACCTCGCATTGCTTCGCCAGCGTCAGGAAGCCCTTGAAGATATGACCTTTGCCGCATCGGGGGCAGAGCCCTCGCGCACCGAGTTCCAGAGAACTTTTTCCGAGAGGCTCGCTATAGGGTTCCATGAGGGTCTACCAGTTGTATGGATGTTTTGCCGGGATGATGTATGCATACATATCATCCACACAAGAGTGGATGTCCGGTTAGATCATGTGCGCCGGACGGCCGGCCGAACCGGTTCCATGGCGGTGCGGCGCATAGAGGGTAGAATTTCGGGGCATTCGACTGGAACAACCCCTTCGATCCCGCGTTTAGCTCCGTCATGCCGTACTGGAGTGACTCTGTTCAGGCGCGGCTTTCCCATGGAACCTGCTCCTGCGAAACGACCTCGGTTCAAGGTCGTGACGGTATCTGGTGTGTTTTACGACTCGGGACGGACGGCGGTTCATGGTTGGTGGGAAGAACAACAGGACAGGCGATGAAAGATCGCTCGATGTCGAAGGCGGCGGACAAAGCGCCGGCTTGCCCGCCACCAGGGATCTGGACAGCCGCCACGTCTATTCCCCGACGGGAATTCCAGGCGCCCGTCATTGGGAAGAGGGCTACATCACGCGACCCGGCCTGGACGACCGCAGCAGCGTGTTCTTCGCCGCCGTCGAGATGACACGCATGCCGATGCTGGTTACCGACCCGAACCAGCCGGACAATCCGATCGTCTTCTCCAACCTCGCTTTCCTCGAGTTGACCCAGTACGACGAGAGCGAGGTGCTGGGACGGAATTGCCGGTTCCTCCAGGGTCCGCAGACGGATCCCGAGGCGGTGGACGAAATTCGCACTGCGCTCACCGAGCAGCGGGCGGTCGCGGTAGATATCCTTAACTACCGGCGCGACGGCACCCCGTTCTGGAACGCACTCTTCATCGGTCCGATCTTCGATCAGGACGGAAAGCTGCTTTATTTCTTCGCGTCCCAGATGGACGTGACCCGCCGGCGCACGTCTGAGCAGGCTTTCCGCCAGGCGCAGAAGATGGAGGCCATCGGCCAGCTCACCGCCGGTCTTTCCCATGACTTCAACAACCTGCTGCAGGTGATTTCCGGTAACCTGGAGATCGCCGCGTCCAGGGCCGGGAACGACGAGGCATTGCGCCGCGCGATCGACCGGGCCGGCCGCGCGGCCGGGCAGGGGGCGAAGCTGACCCAGCAGCTGCTGACCTTCGCGCGGAAGCAGCGGCTGGAACCGCGCCGGGTAAACCTCAATACGCTGGTGGTCGAGTTCAGCGAGATGCTGGTCCGGACCATCGGCGACAAGGTCGACCTGCGTCTCGATCTCAAGCCGGGCTTGCCGTCGAGCACGCTCGATCCGGTACATTTGGAGATGGCTCTGCTCAACGTGCTGATCAACGCGCGCGATGCGATGCCGGACGGCGGGAGGGTGACCGTCGCGACCGCGACCCGGACGGTGAACGGGAAGGCCGCCGCCCACCAGCTTCCGCCGGGGAGTTACGTCGTGCTGTGCGTGACCGACGATGGACTCGGTATGGCTCCGGAGGTGGCCCAGCGCGCCACCGAGCCCTTCTTCACGACCAAGTCGCCGGGTACCGGCCTGGGCCTCGCCATGGTCCATGGCTTCGTCCAGCAGTCCCATGGAAGGCTGGAAATCGAAAGCCGGACGGGCGAGGGAACCACCGTCCGGATGATCTTTCCGGTGGAGACCTCGCGCACGCCTGCTCCCGAACCCGAGGACGTCAGCGGAATCGGACAGGCGGACGGCAAGTCCGCTCCCGGTCCGATCAGGACCATCCTCGTGGTCGAGGACAATGACGATGTTTGCCACGTGGCCGCGACACATCTGCGCGGCCTCGGCTATCGCGTCATCTGCGCCCGGAGCGGCGAGGAGGCGCTCGACCTGCTGGACGATCGCGACTCCGTCGACCTCCTGTTCACCGATCTGGTCATGCCGGGAGGGATGAACGGACTGGTGTTGGCCCGGAGGGTGCGGGACCGCTTTCCCGGACTGCCCGTTCTGCTCACCACGGGATACACCGACGAGGCGACGGCGCCGGGTGCCGATTGGTCGGGCATGGATATCCTGAACAAGCCGTACCGGCGCAGCGATCTGGCCGAACGAATCCGTGCCGCCTTGGGCGGCGGCGAGGCCGCTCGGCCGAACGGCGCCGAAAAATTTCAGCACGAGGGGTGAAGCCGACGTGGCGCATGTGCTTTTGGCCGAGGACGAGGTTTTGATCGCGCTGATGTTTCAGGACGCATTGGAAGAAGAGGGGCACAGGGTCACCGTGGCGCGCGACGGCATCGAGGCTCTGGAAGCGGACGCCAGGGATCCGGCCGAAGCCTTGGTCACGGATCTGGCGATGCCGCGCATGGGGGGCCGTGAACTGCTGGATCGCCTGCGTGAACGACGCCCGGATCTCCCGGCGGTGGTCGTGACGGGGTATGCCGGCGAGGTTCACCTGGGCGCGCCGTTGACCGTTCTGCTGGCGAAGCCGGTCAGCCCCCGCGCCCTGACGGCCCGGCTGACCCAGCTGCTGGCCGATAGCGGCACCGTCCGGGACTTCTGAGCGTGACCCGCATATTCGAAAAAACTGATACGCACCTTGCTTTTTTGATTGAAACCAATTTGCCGCGAGACCATTTTCCGCAGTGCAGCAGCGATGCCGCAACGCCTCTCTTGGGCGTTTCCTCCCTAGACTCAGGCCGCCTTCGGGCGGCCCTTTTTTCTTTTCCCGCCTGATACCATTTTTCTTGCCGGTCGCAGGCCGCGGTAGCCCCAGGCGGCGAGGCTTGTCCCTCCGGCATGCAGACGCTAGTCTGCCCTCCGCATCACGCCCCCATGACGCCAGGACCATCTGGCCGGATTTTCCGGTCCCGGTATGGGGGACGTTGCGTCAACGAAGAGCGCGTTCGTTCGAAAGCGCATCAAGAAAGCGTCGAGGGAGTAGAGGCCACATGCCCGAGGGTAACAATACGCGCGTAGTGCTCGCGGAGCGGCCGGTGAACCGGGCTCCGGTCGAGGGCGACTTCCGGATCGAACAGGTGCCGCTCACCGATCCGGCCGACGGCGAAGTGCTGATCCGCAACAGCTTCCTGTCGCTCGACCCCTATATGCGGGGCCGGATGAGCGCCGTGAAATCCTACGCCGAGCCGGTCCAGATCGGCGGCGTCATGCCCGGCGAAGCGGTCGGGCGGGTCGTCGCTTCCCGGCACCCAGCCTGGCGCCCCGGCGACATGGTGCTGGCCAGCACGGGATGGCAGGAATACGGCTTGCTTCCGGGCGAGCGGATCACCCGGATCGATCCGGACTTGGCGCCGGCCTCCTATTACCTGGGCGTGCTCGGCATGCCGGGAATGACCGCCTATTGCGCGCTGCTTTACCTGGGCGAGCCTCAGCCGGAACAGACCGTCCTGGTTTCGGCGGCCTCGGGCGCGGTCGGGCAGGTGGTCGGCCAGATCGCCAGGATCCGCGGCTGCCGGGTGGTCGGGGTCGCCGGATCGGACGACAAGCTCGCCTATGTCCGCGACCGGCTCGGCTTCGATGCCGCGATCAATTACAAGGACTCGGAAGGCAAGGCCAAGGACTTCGAGACCCTGTCGCGGGAGGTCGCCGACAGCTGCCCCGAGGGCGTGAACGTGTATTTCGACAATGTCGGAGGAACCGTCCACGACGCGGCCATGGCGAACATCGCCCTGCACGGCCGGGTCATCATCTGCGGGACCATCTCGGTCTACAACGAGCTGGAGAAGCGCGACATAGGGATCCGCTGGATGCGCCAGCTCCTGGTCAAGCGGGCCCGGATGGAGGGCTTCCTGGTCTTCGACCATGCCCACAGGACCGAGGAATTCCGTCACACCATGGCCGGATGGCTGCGCGAAGGCCGCGTCACCTACAAGGAGGACGTGGCCGAAGGCATCGAGGCGGCACCGCGGGCCTTCATCGGGATGCTGGCCGGAGCCAACCGCGGCAAGCAGTTGGTCCGGATCAGCCAGGACTGAGACCAGCGGGTAGAGACCGGCGGAGGTGAGCGACCCGGACGCTCAGCCCGCCTTGCTCGTGGGTTGCTGCTGCTGGGCCGGCTCGCTGGCGAAGCCGTTGTTGAGCGCCCAGATCGCGGCCTGGGTCCGGTTGGTCGCGTTGATCTTGCGCAGCAGGCTCTTCAGGTGGACCTTGACGGTCGCTTCCGTGATGTTCAGGTGGTTCGCGACCACCTTGTTGCTGTCGCCGTTCAGCAGGCAGCGGACGATCTGAACCTCACGCTGGGACAGGCCCTTGCGGGCGCTCGGCATGTCCATGGTGCTGGTGTTGATCCGGCCGCTGATCAGCAGGGCCGCCAGATGGGTCGGAAACACCTTTTCGCCCATCATGACGAGGCGAAGCGACTGGATCAGGGCATCGGCCGAAAGATCCTTCATCAGGCAGCCGTCCGCACCCGCGGCAAGGGCCGAGATCAGCCGCTGCGGGTCCATGTCGGCCGCCAGAAGCACGATCCGGCCGTCGGGCAGGAGGTCGCGCAGGGTCCGGAGGGTTTCGGTTTCCGTGTCGCTGTTCCAGGTCATGTCGAGCAGCACGAGCTCGACCTTCAACCCGCCCTGCACCAGGGAGACGCCCTCGGCAACGTTCTGAGCTTCGCCGGAGATTTCGAACTTCTCCCCGCTCAGAAGGAGTTTCAGGCCTTCGCGGAACAGCTTGTTATGGTCGATCAAAAGGACCTGTACAGGAGGCATTGGGTTCCTCAGAGGGATAAATTAAACCATCCCAACTTACCTCAAGACGCCAGGATGAAAGTGGAAAAATAAGGCCTTTTCGCCGCCTATTTAGGGTTATTGACTTTACGGGCTAACACATAATGAGCGATTTTCCGAGAAGAACCAACCTGCTCTCTTTCGGTGAGGTGGTCGTCGAAATTCTTGCCGATCTTTTGCGCAACCTGATGCCGAGATTAAATCCTTCGGCTGGTGCTTCCGGTGAAATCGCGTCTTGCTTATGGTGACGGGGAGTCCCACATTAGGGCTGTCGATGCTGTTCTGGTCTTCCACGTCTACCGTCCCTCGTGCCGGTACTGGTCTACCCTCAGTCACCTCGATGCCCCATCCGCGATATTGCGCGGGGCAACGCCAGCTTGGGAGAGACATATGTCCACTGGCACCGTGAAATGGTTCAATAGCACCAAGGGCTTCGGCTTCATTCAGCCGGACGATGGCACCCAGGACGTGTTCGTCCACATCTCTGCCGTCGAGCGCGCCGGCCTCGGCAATCTCCAGGAAGGCCAGAAGCTTTCCTACGAGATCGTCCGCGACCCGCGTCGCGGCAAAAGCTCGGCGGAAAGCCTCCGGGCTCTCTGACTGGTGCGGGACGGGCGGCTTCGGCCGCCCGTTTTGTTTTTTGGCCCGGTCTCCTTCCAGGTGAACCGGCCCCGTCCGGTTTCTGAAGGCGACCCTGAACAAGGGAGGTCACCATCGTGGATCTTGCCGCAAAGCTTCCCGACATGACGGACAGTGCCCTCGATACGTTGAACGGCAACGCCTCGCGCCTGATACAGAGCGGGACGACGGCACAGAAGAAAGCGGCGACGGCCCTGATGCCGGCGCTCGAACAGGAACTCGCTACCCGCCGGCTGGCCAAGCAGGCCGCCAAGAAGGCGTCGGACGCGGCGCGCCCCACACCCGTCCGCAAGCGCGCCAAGGCCAAGGCCGCGGACTGAGGTCCGCACGACCGGCTTGGACGCGTCGTTCAGGCCGCCCGGGCCTGTTGCCATCCCAGTTCCGCCAACAGCGGCGCCATGCCGCCGACAGCATCGGCGTCGGGCGAACTCGCGTTGCCCTGGAGCGCCCGGGCGCGAACCCCTTCGGCGATCGCGGCGATCCTGAACAGCCCGAACGCCATGTAGAAGCGCCAGTCGTCGATCCCGGAACGCCCGGTCCGCCTTGCATAGGCCGCGACATACTCGTCCTCGGTCGGCAGGCCGAGCGCCGCCAGATCTAGCCCGCCCAGGCCGGTCAGGGCCCGCTGGCCGGCCGGCAGATGCCAGATCATGCAGTTGTAGGCGAGGTCGGCCAGGGGATGGCCGAGCGTGGAGAGTTCCCAGTCCAGGACGGCCAGGACGCGCGGCTCGGTCGGATGGAAGATCATGTTGTCGATCCGGAAATCCCCGTGGGCGATCGCCGTCTCGTCACCGGGGGGCCGGTTCGCGGGCAGCCACTCGATCAGCCGGTCCATGGCGGGCATGGGCTCGGTCCGGGCAGCTTGGTACTGGCGCGTCCAGCGGTCGATCTGCCGGCCGATATAGTTGTCCGGCTTGCCGTAGTTCGCCAGCCCCGCGGCGCGCCAGTCCACGGAGTGGAGCCGGGCCAGCGTGTCGTTCATGGCGTCGAAGATGCCGGCGCGCTCGTCCGCCGACATTCCCGGCAGGGCAGGGTCCCAGAAGATCCGGCCCTCGACGAAATCCATCACGTAGAACGCGGTTCCGATGATGGTGGTGTCCTCGCACAGCAGGTGCGGGGTCGCGACCGGAAAGCCAGTGCCCTTCAGGCCGGCCATCACCTTGTATTCGCGTTCGATCAGGTGGGCGGACGGCAACAGCGTGCCCGGCGGCTTCTTGCGCAGGACATAGCGCCGGTCCGGCGTATCGATCAGGAAGGTCGGATTGGACTGGCCGCCCTTGAACTGCTTTATGGTCACCGGCCCGCGAAACCCCGGCAGGGCCGCGCTCAGATAGGCGGCCAGGGCGTTCTCGTCGAACCGGTGGACGTCGCGCACCGCGCCGGTGTCGGCCGCTCCTGCATGGGAATTGGTCGTCATGGCTTTCTCCGGATGTCAGAGCGGATCGGAAACCGTGGCGCCGCCATCTGCGACGATGACCTGCCCGGTGATGAATTGCGCGGCGCGCGACGCCAGGAAGGTGGCGATGCCGCCAATATCGTCCGGGTCGCCGATCCTCCGCAAGGGCGTGCGTTCCTCGACGCGCTTCAGCAGGTCGGGGTTCTCCCACAGGGCCCGCGCGAAATCGGTCTTCACCAGGCCCGGCGCGATGCAGTTGACCCGGATGCCGCGCGGTCCCCATTCGACCGCCAGGTTGCGGGCGAGCTGGGCCTCAGCCGCCTTGGAGACGCCGTAGATACCGATCACCGGATTGCCGGTCAGGGCGGTGATGCTGGACAGCAGGACGATCGAGCCGTCCCCCCGTTCCGCCATTTGGGGCAGGACCATGTTGCATAGCCAGAAGGTGCTTCGGAGATTGGTGCCCAGGATCTTGTCGAACGCCTCGTCACTGACCTCGATCGACGGGCCGTAGACCGGGTTGGTCGCGGCGTTGCAGACCAGTACGTCGATTCGTCCCCAGGTTTCCAGGGTGGTATCGACCAGGGCGCGGAGATCCTCCTTGCGGGAGATGTTGCAGGGCACCGATATCGCCTCGTGGCCGGCACCCGCCAGCTCTTCGGCAACGGCGGCGCAGGCGTCCGCCTTGCGGCTGGAGATCACCACCTTGGCGCCGGCCCGCGCCATGCACTCCGCGGTCGACCGGCCGATCCCGCGGCTGGAGCCGGTGATCAGGGCGACCTTGCCCGTCAAGTCGAACATGCGCTTCCCCTCGGTTTCCTGTTTTCGGGGCGGAGCCCGTGCCATGGTGCCCCGCCTGGAGCGACCCGCAAGCCATGGCCTGTGGATTCACTCAAACGTTTGTTCTAATTCTATGCCATGGGACGGGGCCTGTCGAGCGGGCTCCGTCCGCGTACCCAAGGAGAAACCGATATGACGGACCGTCCGTTCAACCGCGTGCTGCTGACCAACGACGACGGCATCGGCGAGCCGGGCCTGGACATCCTGGAGGAGGTCGCGGCGACGCTGGCGCATGAAGTCTGGGTGGTGGCGCCGGAAGCCGACCAGAGCGGCACGGCCAATTCGATCAGCCTGCACCAGCCGATCCGCGTCCGGGAGCGCGGGCACCGGCGCTACAGCGTCAACGGCACGCCGGCCGACTGCATCCTGATGGGCGTGCAGCACCTGATGGGCGACCAGCGGCCCGACCTCGTGCTGTCCGGCATCAACGCGGGCGCCAACCTGGGCGACGACGTGGCCTATTCCGGCACGGTCGCGGGCGCCATGACCGCCCTGTTCCTGGGTATCCGTGGAATCGCGCTGAGCCAGTCCTACCGTACCCGCAACTCCGTGCCCTGGCAGACGGCGGCCCACTGGGCACCGAAGGTGATCCGCAGCCTGACGGTGGGCGGATGGTCGGGCAACCTGTGCTACAACGTGAACTTCCCCGACGTTCCGCCGGAGCAGGTCACCGCGATGGAGGCGGTCCGCCAGGGCGAGGGCGGCATCCTGCATATCGGAATCGAACAGCGGGAGGATACCCGAGAGAAAGCCTATTACTGGCTGCGCTTCCTGCGCGAGCGCCGGGAGTTGGCTCCGGACACCGACGTCGCGGCGCTCAAGCGGGGCGCGGTGGCGGTCACCCCGCTGAAGTTCGACCGCACCGACCTGGATGCCATGGCCGACCTGCGCCAGGCGTTATCCTGACGCCGAGGCCGTCTCCGGCGCCGCGGCCCTGGCGGCCGCGGCGGCATGGGGCCCGTGGAAACCGGCCACCGCGAAATCGATCATCCGCTCGACCAGCGCGTCGGTATCCTCCAGGTCGCACAGGCCGCCGGAGATGGCTTCCAGCCGGCCCAGGTCGGTGATGGTGTAGTGCATGAGCGCCAGCGTGAAGTGCAGGCGCCAGTAGATCTCCTCCTGCGGCAGATGGGGCAGTGCCCGGCCCAGCGGCACCACGAACCGCTGCAGGTGCCCGACATCCTTGTCCATCAGGCTGCGCATCTCCGGCGTGCCGTCGGTGCGCACCCGCGCCATGAACTGGATGAAGACCGACAGCCCGCCGCTGGGATTCTGGGTCCAGCGGATCGGCGGGCAGAGGAGCGCGTACAGGATTTCCCTCAGGGGAACCGGTCCGCCGGCGGCGCGCGCCTCCGCCTCCCTCAGCAACGCCACCCGCTCCCGGTTGAGGTCGGCGGCGCGCCGCTTGAACACAGCCAGCAGCAGGGCGTCCTTGGAGCCGAAATGGTAGTTCACCGCCGCCAGGTTGACGCCCGCGGCGGCCGTGATCTCCCGCAGGGACACGCTGGCGAAGCTCCGCTCCGCGAACAGCCGCTCCGCCGTGTCCAGGATGATCTCCTTGGTCTCCGATCCGCGCATGGTCCCGTTCCGCGTTCAAACAACGTTTCAATCTTATTTCATACGTTCGCTTCAATCAATGTCGATGACCTCTCATAAGGCAATGGACAAAGGGCAGGGGGAGCATTTATCGTGCGTGATTGAAACGATCGTTTGAATGAATTCACCGGTTAGGGGAGAGAACGCCGTGTCCGCCAGCATCCAAGCCTCCGACGCCTCCGGCCTGCGCGACAGGCTTCTCGCCTTCATGGACCGGCACATCTATCCCAACGAGAAGGTCTGGCACGAACAGCACGCCGCCCAGGCCGACCGCTGGCAGGCGCCGCCGATCGTCGAGGAACTGAAGGCGAAGGCCCGGGAGGAAGGCCTCTGGAACCTGTTCCTGCCCGAGAGCGAACTGGGCGCCGGGCTGTCCAACAGCGACTACGCGCCGCTGTGCGAGATCATGGGCCGCTCCTTCATGGCGCCGGAAATCTTCAACTGCTCGGCCCCGGACACCGGCAACATGGAAGTCCTGGTCCGCTACGGGACACCGGAGCAGAAGGAGCGCTGGCTGAAACCCCTCCTGGCCGGCGAAATCCGCTCCTGCTTCGCCATGACCGAGCCGGACGTCGCGTCGTCCGACGCCACCAACATCGAATGCCGGATCCAACGCGACGGCGACCACTACGTCATCAACGGGCGCAAATGGTGGTCTTCGGGCGCGAACGACCCGCGCTGCAGGATCGCGATCCTGATGGGCAAGACCGACCCGTCCGCGCCCAAGCACCAGCAGCAGTCCATGATCCTGGTGCCGTTCGACACGCCCGGCGTCGAAGTGGTCCGGCCCCTGACCGTGTTCGGCTACGACGACGCCCCGCACGGCCATGCCGAGGTGACCTACACCGATGTCCGGGTCCCCGCCTCGAACATCCTGCTCGGCGAGGGCAGGGGCTTCGAGATCGCGCAGGGGCGGCTTGGGCCGGGCCGTATCCACCACTGCATGCGCCTGATCGGCCAGGCCGAGCGGGCGTTGGAAGCCATGTGCGCCCGCGCGCACGCCCGCGTCGCCTTCGGCAAGCCGCTGGCCATGCAGGGCGCCCTGCGGCAGGAGATAGCCCGGTCGCGAATCGAGATCGATCAGGCCCGCCTTCTGGTCATGGAAGCGGCGCGCCGGATGGATACGGTCGGCAACAAGGCGGCTCGCGGGCTGATCGCCATGATCAAGGTGGTTGCGCCGAATGTCGCTTTGGCGGTCATCGACCGGGCGATCCAGGTCCATGGCGGCGCGGGGGTCTGCCAGGACTTCCACTTGGCTTACGCCTGGGCCTCCGCCCGGACCCTCAGGCTGGCGGACGGTCCCGACGAGGTTCACCTCGAGTCCGTGGCCCGGCTGGAGCTGGCGAAGCACGGCTGAGCCGGATTATCCGATCTCGTCGCCGATAAAGAGGCTTCCCGCCCGGACCGCGGAAGGGATAAAAGGCTTCCCGACGTGTTGACGGTTCCGTGCCGCGTTTCGTTGGCACCGAATTTTCGGAAGGATCGGCTCCTGCAGATGACTTGGCGATGGCTCAAGGTGGTGGCGCTCGGCGCCGCGCTGGTCCTGACCGGCGCCCCGGCGCTGGAACGCTGGCCGTCCGGCGGCCGCGTCGAGGTCACCATGGGCGTGGACCATGCGGAGGCACGCCCGCGGTCCGGTGGTTCACGGTCGTCGGGCGGCTATTCACGGCCGAGCAGCAGCTATTCGCGCACGCCGTCGTTCGGGAGCACGAGCCGGTCGAGCAGGACGCCGTCGGCCAGCGGCGGCTATTCCCGGCCGTCCACGTCGGGCGGCGGCATCTTCGGCTCCGGCGCGCCCTCCGCGGGCGACCGCGCCGTGTCGCGCCAGTCCGGCGGCGATGCGCTCAGCCGCTACCGCGAACAGCAGCAGCCCCCGGCCGCGGCGGCTCCGACCGCGCCCAGGCCAGATTACGGCACCCAGTACGGCGGGCAGCGGCGCAGCGGCGGCTCCGGCTGGGGCTGGGGCTCGGGCACCGGCGGAAGCTATGGTGGGGGAGGGTACGGCGGCTCCTTCGGTCGCGGATATTCGGGCGGCGGGTACGGTGGCGGCTTCGGCGGCTGGGGCGGGGCGCGCGGCTGGTCGGTGCCCGGCTACGCGGCCCGTTCGGCGTCCCGGTTCGGGATCTGGGACGGACTGTTCCTGTGGTTCCTGCTCGATAACCTGACCCGCCCCGGCTACGCCGATTTCTTCCATAACCATCAGAACGATCCGGGCTACCAGCAATGGCGGGCCGAGGCCGACCGCCTCGCCGCCGACAACGCCGACCTGCGATCGAAATTGAACTCGCTCGACCAATCCCTGGACGCCAAGCAGGGCGAACCCCGCGATCCCGAATACCTGCCGCCCGACACCCCGCGCGAGGTCGCGCTGGCCGGGACCGCCGACTCGCCGGCCGATTCGGGCGGTTTCGGCGAGTTCGGCCTCGTCGCGATCGTACTGGTCGGCGGAGGCGTGATTTTCCTGGTCTGGCTGTGGCGAAAGCAGAAGGGCGCGCGGCCCGCCCGTTCCGGAGGGAGTGGCTCCATGAGCAATCTTAGGACCGCAGGCAATATCCTGCGTCAGAAATTGTCGGGCGAAACCTACAAGCCGTCGCTGTTCCGGGTGGGCATGACGCTGACCCTGGACCCGACGCCCTTCATCCTGGCCGGCGGCACGACCAAGGTCGCGGCGCCCAGCGAGGTCTCCGGCTCCAACATGCTGGTCAGCGTCGCCATGGTCTCCACCGTCGGCGACGGCGCCGCCACGCTGCACCGGCTCTACCTGCCGGAGGAGAAGGGATTCTTCCAGATCCACCTGAACACCGCGGGCCAGCCCGACGAATGCCGCTTCTTCTCCCTGATGGACGAGGTCCAGCCGGGCAGCGAGGAGGAGTGGGGTTTCTGGCTGGACAAGCGCGAAGGCATGATCGGCTGGCCGGAGTTCCAGACCAAGGACGGCAAGGTCTATCCGCGCCTTTGGGCGCCCGGGCCGTCGCGCATTCCGCCGCACACCCAGTACGAGAACGGCACCGACGCCAACGGCATGACCGTCAGGACGGTCAACACCATGCTCTACGCCGCTCCGACCGGGGCCGCCGATCCGGCGCCGCCGACCGAATACATCATGGTGTCGGCGGTGGAGGAGGGCAGCCAGGCCTGGGTCGAGATCCACGCCGGCATCGACATCAATCCCGCCATGCTCTCCCTCGCCTGAGCCGGCCCGACCCGACCCGCCATCCAAGAAGCACGGACACCCCATGGAAACCGATTTCGGCACCGTCCTCACCAGCCTTGGCCAGGGCCTGCCCGTCCTGCTGCTGCACTTCGCGGTGACCCTGCTGCTGCTGGCGCTCGGCGTCGCCTGCTACACCGCGATAACCCCGTTCAACGAGCGGCACCTCGTCCGCGGCGGCAACATCGCCGCCGGCATCGTCTATGGCGGCACCATCGTGGCCTTCGCGATACCGCTGGGCGCCACGCTCGCCACCAGCCTGTTCCTGCTGGACATCGTGATCTGGGGCCTGATCGCCCTGGTGCTCCAGCTCGCCGCCTTCGGCATCGCGACCCTGCTGTTCCGCGACATGCGGCCGATGATCGAAGGGGGGAATGTGGCGGCGGCCCTGACCCTGGCGGGAATTCAGATCGGAATCGGCCTGTTGAACGCTGGCGCGATGGCGGGATGATGCCCAAATCTGCATCGACCAATTTGGCAAGGAGCCCTAGATGATCTCGTTCATTCGCAACCTCGTCGGTGTCAAGACGGACCGCGCCGTCCAGGCCAGCGTCGAGGCGCTGGTCCGGTGGGACCCGCAGGCCGCGACCGAGGCTGAACTGCGCACCATGGAGCAGCATCTGGACGACCTGGGCCTCCAGGTCGCCCATGCCCGCGCCAGCTACGAGCGGGAAAAGAAGGAAGCCGACGCGATCAACGCCCTGTCGCGGCAGCGCCTTGCCGCCGCCGAGCAGATCGAGAATCAGGTCGCCGCGGAAACCGACCCGGGCCGCAAGGCGGCTTTCGAGAAGAGTTTGAACACCCTGGTCTCCATGCTGGAGGAAATGGCGCCGGAGATCGAGCGCGAGGAGGCCGAGGCCAAGGATGCCCAGGAATTCCTGGAAATGCTGGAGCAGACCTATGCCGATGCCGGCACGAAGCTGAAGCGCGCCCGCAGCGAACTCGACCGCGCCCAGCGGGACATGTCGCGCGCCCAGCAGCAGCGCGAGGCGGCCGAGCGCCGGGCCGAAGCCGCCCGGCAGGCCGCCGGGCTGGCGAGCGCCACGAGCGGTCTCAGCGTGGCGCTGAAGGCGATGCAGGATTCGGCGGCCCGCGACATGGCGTCGGCCGACGCGGCGGCGTCCAAGGCCAAGCTGCTCAAGCCGACCAAGCCGGAGGAGGACGACCCCAACATCGCGGCGGCCCTGCGTCTCGCCTCAGGGCAGGCGCCGGCCCCGGCCGCCCTCTCGGACCGGCTGGCGGCGATCCGAGCGCGCAAGTAGGTGGTCGCGACCATCCGCCGTGGGCCGGCCCTTCCTTCCGGGGACGGGTCTGAACCACGGCCGATGGCGCCTCGCGTCACGCCGGGGACAGGACGATCCGGTGGCGGGTGCCGCAGGCGTTCTCCACCGAGATCCGGGCTCCCGCCTGCATGCCCAGCCGCTTGACCAAGCGGTATCCCAGGCTCCGCGCCCGTTCCGGCAAGTCGGTCGAGGGCAGACCGACGCCGTCGTCGGAGATGGTGATCGTCACCGTTCCGTCGTCTCCCCGGCGCGCCTCGACCCGGACGGTACCGGCCCTGTCGCCGGGGAACGCGTGTTTCAGGGAGTTCGTCAGCAACTCGTTGACGATCAGCCCGGTGGGCACCGCCCGGTCCAGCGGGAAAGGGATCTGATCGACATCGACCTCAAAGGTGATTCGCTCGCTCATGTCCGCCACCGCCAGGATGAGGGACCGGACATAGTCCCCCAGATCGACGTTCGAGAAGTTCCCGGCCTCGTGAAGCTGCTCTTGCGCCAGTGCGATCGACCGGACGCGCCAGGCGGTCTCCTGCAGCTTGCTCCTGGCTTCCGGTGCCTGGGCGGTGCTGGCCTGCATTTCGAGGAGGCTTGAGATCAGCTGCATGTTGTTGCGGACCCGGTGATGCACCTCGCGCAGCAGCACGTCCTTGTCGTCCAGCGCCTGCTTCATGTCGGTGATGTCGATGCAAGAACCGAAATAGCCGGCGAAGGAGCCGTCGGCATCGTGATAGGGGCGTCCATTGTCCAGCAGCCAGCGATACTCCCCGTCATGCCGCCTGAGCCGGTACGGCATGGTGAAGCATTCGCGCGTGTCGAAGCTAGTCGTGTAGATCCGGACGCAACGATCGTGATCCTCGGGATGGACCCCCTCGGCCCAGCCGAATCCAAGTTCCTCTTCCATGGTCCGGCCCGAGAATTCGAGCCACGGCTTGTTGAAGAAATCGCATGCCTTGGTCAGGTCGGATCGCCAGATCATGACCGGAGCGTTATCGGCAAGCAGGCGGAACTGGTGTTCGCCATCCCTGTCCGCCTTCGACATACTGGTACTCCCTGGTATCGGTGTGACATCATGCCCGACGAGCGGCGATCATATCCCGCCGTTCAATAAACTGCGAAGAAAGCTAAGGCGGAATGCAAAACTTGGGTTACGCCGGTTGCAATCATCGCATGATGTGCCGACCTGCCTATGCCGCGGAATCGGGCGCCGGCGGGGTGGAGCGGCTCCGTCGCGCGCTCCGCGTCCTCATCGTCGAGGATGAGGCCATTACCGCCATGCATATCGAGGACATGGTCCTCCAACTCGGGCATGATGTCATCGCCACGGTCGATACCGGACATGCTGCCGTCGAGGCGGCGAGGCGGCTTCGCCCCGATGTCGTGCTGATGGACATCCGCCTTGCCAGGGGCTCCGACGGGATCCAGGCAGCCTTGGAGATCAGGGAGGACCCCGGCATCCGCTCCATCTTCATGAGCGCCCAGTCCGACGCGCCGACCCGGCGGCGCGCGGCCGCCGCCGAACCCTTCGGCTACCTTGTGAAGCCTTTCGCCATGGTTCAGATAGCGGAGGCATTCAGCGCAGCGCTGGCCGAGATCGACTGACCGGTCCGACCCCGTCCACCGAAGGCGATGCCGCCGGCCCGTCCTCAGGCGCGGCGGCATGGAGCAGCCGCCGATGTCCTGGCCTGCGTGTATGACATTCTATGTAACGGCCTTATACGCCCGGTCACCGCAAAACTTCGACCTCTAACCTTTAGCTCAATTACTGTTTTGTGCAAAAACATCTAGCTTTCTCGTCATCAGGCAGGAGCGGTTTCCAAGCGAAGTTATTCCGGAACTCTCTTGCGGGATCGAAATCCTTTGCCTGCTTACCGAGGAGGAATCATGACAATGAACGGGCTGCCGAACTCCGGTGAGCCGGATGGCCGGCGTCCAGGCCGCGTGATCATGGGGACGGCCAAGATCATCGATTTCCAGCAGGCAGTCGCCGCGCGCGCCCCGCATGCCGCGGGCCGTCCGGCTCCGCATGTCGAGGATATGGACGCGTTCCGGGGTGAGATCGGCACGCTCCAGCACCAACTCGACCTGCTGTCGGTCCATCTGGGGCTGATGCTGTGGAGGTTCGACCTCATACTGTTTTCCATCCAGGAAACCGCCGGATTTTGCGCGGACTGCCGCGAGGCGATGGAGATGACCGACATCGACGCCATGGAGAGGGCGCGGGACGACCTGAAGGCCAAGTTGGACGAGCGAGCCGCATTCTGGCGGAATCCATAGGATTTCCGCTCCCATGAGCCACCTGCGTGATTGACTCATACGTTTGTTTGAATATACAGTCCCGCTAAGCCCGGACACCAGGGCATTCAGGAAGAACAATCCCCTCTAGGGAGGTTACGCAGATGACGCCGGTTTCCGGCCTCTCCGTTGCTGCCGGCTTGGCCCCGACTTGCGGGACCGGGCCGGTGGTCGCGCCACGCCGACCCGGCGTTGTCGGAGCGTGATGCCAAGTCTGCTGATCGACCGGCGCGACCTGGATTTCCAGCTGTACGACGTTCTCCGGGTCCAGGACCTGACCACGCGTGAGCGTTTCGCCGAGCATAGCCGCGAGACCTTCGATGCTTCCATCGATACGGCGCTTCGGTTGGCCGAACGGTACTTCGCCCCGCATAACCGCAAGTCCGACCTGGAGGAACCCCGCTTCGACGGCACCAGGGTCCATGTGATCCCGGAAGTCGGGGAGGCGCTGGACGCTTTCTCAAGGGCCGGCATGATGGCCGCGGGTCAGGACTTCGAGCTTGGCGGAATGCAGCTTCCCCATGCGGTGGCGCTGGCCGGCTTCGGGCTGTTCAAGGCCGCCAACCTGGCGACCGCCTCTTATCCCATGCTGACCATGGCGGCGGCCAACCTGATCCTGGCCCACGGGTCGGAGGAACAGAAAGCCCGCTATGTCCCGAACATGCTGGCCGGGCGCTGGTTCGGCACCATGGCGCTGACCGAGCCCCATGCGGGCTCTTCACTGGCCGACATCAGGACCATGGCCGAGCCCGCCGGCGACGGCACCTGGCGGCTGACCGGCAACAAGATCTTCATCTCCGGCGGCGATCACGACCTGTCGGAGAACATCGTCCACATGGTGCTGGGCCGGATCCGCGGGGCGCCGGCCGGGACCAAGGGCATTTCCCTGTTCCTGGTGCCCAAGTTCCTGGTCGAGCCGGACGGCTCCCTCGGGCGGCGCAACGACGTGGCGCTGGCCGGCCTGATCCACAAGATGGGCTGGCGGGGCACCACCTCGACCATGCTGAACTTCGGGGAGCGGGAAGGCGCCGTCGCCTGGCTGGTCGGGGAGCCGAACCAGGGCCTGTCCTACATGTTCCACATGATGAACGAGGCCCGCATCGCGGTCGGGCTCGGCGCCGTCATGCTGGGCTATACCGGCTACCTGCACGCGCTCGATTACGCCCGGAACCGTCCCCAGGGGCGCCCGGCGGGGGCTAAGGACCCCTCGGCGCCGCAGCGACCCATCATGGAGCACGCCGATGTCCGTCGCATGCTGCTGGCCCAGAAAGCCTATGTGGAGGGCGGGCTGGCGCTGTGCCTCTACGCCGCCCGGCTGGTCGACGAGCGGCGCACCGCCACGGACGAGGGCGCCCGGCGCGAGGCGGGGCTCCTGCTCGACATCCTGACGCCGCTGGTCAAGGCCTGGCCGGCGCAGTACTGCCTGGAAGCCAACGACCTCGCCATCCAGGTCCATGGCGGCTACGGCTATACCCGGGAGTATCCGGTCGAGCAGTTCTACCGGGACAACCGGCTGAACCCGATCCACGAGGGCACCAACGGCATCCAGGCCCTGGACCTGCTCGGCCGCAAGGTCGCCATGGAGGGCGGTGCCGCCTTCAGGCTGCTGGTTCGGGAGGTCCGGGCCACCATCGACCAGGCCGGGGGCGGGGAGGCGGCCGGCCACGCCGAAGACCTGGCGCGGACCTGGGACCTGATCGAGCGGATCACCGCGGCGCTGGGCGAGGGGCCGGCCGACCGCGCGCTCGCCAACGCCTCGCTGTACCTGGATCTGGTCGGCCATGCCGTCGTCGCCTGGATGTGGCTGAGGCAGGCAGTCGCGGTCCGGATGCATCCGGACGCGGCGTTCCGGGCGGGCAAGCTCCAGGCCTGCCGCTACTTCTTCCATTACGAACTGCCGCGCGCCCGGGCTCATGCCCAGGTGCTGCTTTCGCTCGATCCGACGCTGCTCGACATGCGGCCGGACTGGTTTTGACCGTATCCTCACTATTTCCTGGAAGAACCGCCCATGAGTATCGGACCCGTGAGAATCGGAATCGTCGGCGCCGGCATGATGGGCGCGGAGATCGCGCTGAGCTTCGCCCTCGCCGGCAACGAGGTGCGGCTGCATGACAACGATCCGGCGTCGATCGATCGCGCCATGGCGCGGCTCGGCGAGGTGCTGGACAAGGGCGCCTCACGGGGCTTTTACAAGGCGGAGGACAAACAGGCGACGCTCGACCGCCTGCTGCCGACGCCGGACCTCGCGGCATATGCCGACCGCGAGTTCGTGATCGAGGCGGTGTTCGAGGACGTCTCGGTCAAGTCAGAGGTTTTCCGCCGCCTGGACGCGATCTGCGCGCCGGACTGCCTGCTCGCCAGCAACACCTCGACCATCCCGATCTCGACCCTGGCGGCGGCGCTGTCGGCGGAGCGGCGGAATCGCTTCCTCGGCACCCATTTCTTCTCGCCGGTCAGCCGCATGAAGCTCGTCGAGGTGATCCCCGGCTTCGAGACCGCGCCGGACGTCGTGGACCGGGTGATGGAGATCTGCTGGGCCGCCGCGAAGGAGCCGATCCAGGTCAAGGACGTCGCCGGGTTCGCCGTCAACCGGGTGCTGCATGCCTTCCTGATCGAGGCCGTCCGCCTCGCCGAGGAGGAGGTCGCGACGCCGGAGGACATCGACAAGGCCTGTCGCCTGGGCCTCGGCCACCCCGTCGGTCCGTTCGAGCTGATGGACCTGGTGACCAACGGATTGACGCTCCAGGTCCAGGAGATCCTGCACGACGCCTACGGCCCGCGCTTCCTGCCGCGCCCCCTCCTGAAGCAGCGGGTCGCGGCCGGCCACCAGGGGCGCCGCACCGGCCGCGGCTGGAAGGCTTACGGCCGCTAGGGCGTTACCCGATCAGGTGTACCCGGCCCCGGCTACAGGCTCGGCTTCCCGGCCTACAGCGGCGCGGGAGTCGCGCCGCGTCGGCCCAACGTGACGCTCCGCATGGCCGTTTCCGCGCTCGGCAGATGGGGCTCGCAGTCCGCCGCTTCTCCGGTGAAGACCATGAAGTGGGCGTCCCGCGAGTCGCTCGCCATGAACACGGCGACGACGCGCTCGTCGGCGCCGGAATCCACCACGGCGGAGGCATAGCGGCCGACCGATCCGTCGCCCGTCCGCATCTGCGTCGGCGGCTGCTCGCGCAGGACCCGCAGCGGTCCTTTGACCGAATTCCAGGTCTGCTGGAAGAAAGGCACCGGGCGTTCGCCCCCCAATGCCCTCGGAGCCAGGACGGACAGGCTGCACGTCTGCGTCCGGTAGACCACGTTGGTCCCCTCCTGGGACCGGCTCCAGCCGCTGGGCGGATCGAGCGTCAGGCCGTTGGCCTGCTCCGAGGCGTAGGCCGTCCCGTGGGAAAGGCCCGTGAGCAGGACCAGCGCCGTCAGCGCGGCGACCCGCATCGGGGCGCCCTTCATGGCAATCCGGAATTTCATCGATCGTCGCTCCGCGTGCCGTGATTACCGTACCGCGATGATACACGCTCCATGCCGGCCGCATATAGGGCGCGACAAGCCAAGGTGGAACCGCGCGTCGCCACGCAATGGTCTGGCGTCCAGGCTGTTGTCGAAGGCACTACAACAGTCCAGGGACAAGGCAATGAACGACCGTGAAGCCCGCGAAAAGCGTGAGAAGCCGGTGGGCGAGCGTCCGCAGGACATCCGCAGCCGGACCGACGTGATCATGGAGCGCGACGCCCGCCACCTTGCAGACGAGCAGGGCGAATCGGCTTCGGTCGGAGGGCTCGATCCCGAACCCGACCAAGCCATGCGGACGGGCAAGGAGCGCCGGATGGAACAGGGGGCCTCGCCGACGCTGGATGCGGACGGCAAGCCTTATGGGCATGACGAGGATCCCGACTCCACCGGGACCAAGGCGGGCACACTGGGCGGCATCGGCGGCCTTCCCTGACAGCGGATGCGGCCATCAACGGAAAACCAGGAGGGTAGAAACATGGATCGATCGATGACGGCGGCCGCGAACTGGGGCCGCTACGCCTTGCTGGCCGGCGGTGGATTGCTGACCGTCCAGGGGCTGCGCCGCGGCGGTTGGGCTGGGGCGGCCTTGACGGCGGCCGGGGCGGGCCTGCTCGCCAGCGGCGTCGCCAACGATGCCGTAAGGGAGCGCCTCCATCTTCCGGACTTGCGCGACATGCCGGCCATCCACCCGAAACCGGTCACCATCCGCCATTCGGTCACGATCGCCAAGCCGCGCGAGGAACTGTACCGGTTCTGGCGCGACTTCACGAACCTGTCGCGGATCATGACGGAAATCGACCGGATCGACGTACGGGACCCGCGCCACTCCCACTGGGTAGTCAACGGACCGGGCGGGGCAAAGGTGACCTTCGACGCGGAGGTCGATGACGACCGCGAGAACGAGCGCATCGCCTGGCGCAGCGTCGGCGACGCCCAGGTGCATAACTCGGGCTGGGTTACGTTCGCCGACGCGCCGGGCGGCCGCGGCACGGAAGTACGGCTCGAACTGACTTACGAACCGCCGCTGGGCCGGCTGGGCCGAGGGATCGCCATGCTATCGGGACAGGAGCCCCAACTCCATGCCCACCGGGCGCTGCGCCGGCTCAAGCAGCTGATGGAAGCGGGCGAGATCACCACCACGGAAGGTCAGCCGTCCGGCCGTAGCGGTTGAGGTCCCGCGGCGCCAGGGGGCTGCCGTCCACGTTTTCTCCCGCAGTGCGTTGGGCCCTCGGGCCCAACCCTTGCGGATGCTCCTCGACTTGGTATTCCGCAGGAGGATGCTTCCTGGGGTGGTCAGCGGTCGCGCCTCATTTCGCCAAACCTACCCGTCTGGCGAGTTCAAGCCGTCCCCGAGCAAGGCGGCTCATCAGGGTGCCGATCGGAATGTTCAGCTCCGCGGCGGCCTCCTGGTAGCTGAAGCCCTCGACGCAGACCAGCATGATGGGCGCGCGCTGCTCCTCGGGAAGCGCCGCCATCACCTCTCGCACCCGCATCAGGGTGGAGCGTGCGATCAGGGTCCGCTCGGTTTCCTCCGTTCCGATATGCTCGCCGTCTTCCAACGGCGCCGACAGACGCTCCCGGGAACTGCGCTTCTGGTCGACCCACAGGTTCCGGATGATGCAGCGCATCCAGCTCGCCGGCTGCTCGATGGATTCCAGAGATACCTGTCGCGTCAGGACGCGCTCGTAGGCTGTCTGGACGAGATCGTCAGCGGCATCGGCTGATCGTGTCAGCGAACGCGCATAGCGCCGCAGGTCCGGCATCATGGTGGTGATAGCGTGCCGCATATCCTGCAAGGCCCACGAAGTCATGCTTCAGTCCGGTGATAAAGCGGCTGTGCCCCGAGGCTGCCGACGTTTCAAGTAGCAGATTTATCTACGGAACTGACGGTGCCTGTCCATTACAATAAATACTTATACCAACTGATACTATTCGGATCGTGCGGAACCATGTCGAACATGCCGCTATGACCAATGATGGGCCTTTTGTTACTTAGGCTGAGCTTTTCAAGAGTCCGGCACCGTTGCTGATGAATAAGTTTCAGGTGTGATACCTCAGCTTCGATTGGCTGCTCACTCCGATCCGTCGGCGCCCTGATGTTCCGGCCGGAACGCTAGAACGGTTTCTGACCAGATTGACCGGTTCCACACAGCCTGTCGTTCCAATTGTCGCGATGCGTTGGGCCATGGGCCAACGCATCGACCCGCCTGTTACGGCCGGGTCAGGCTGATCGGGTACCGCTTTAGATGTCCGGTCCGATAAAACCCGGCGGTCGCGGCTCCTGGACCACGCCATCGGCGAGCCATGTGAGACATGCGTCGATGGTGGCCAGCAGGGTGCGCTCCGTGAAGGGTTTGCGCACCAGCCCGACGACACCCACCCCCCGCGCGATCTCCATGGTGACGTGACCGGTGACCAGCAGCGTGGGCACCTGCCAGCGGTCCATGATCAGGCGGGCCGCTTCCAGTCCGTCGGTGCCGCCAAGCTCGACGTCCAGAAGCGCCAGGTCTGGCCGGTGCTCCGCCACCAGGGTCAGCGCTTCGTCGGCATTGGAGGCGATGCCGCAGACTTCATGGCCGGCTCCGGTCAGGATCGTCTCCATGTCGAGCGCGACCAGCAACTGATCCTCGGCTATGATGAGACGCACTCCACCCAACGTAATTCCCCTTCTGAACTTCGAGCGTTTGGTTATTTCCTTATCGTTAACAACAGGAAATGCCCGTGATCAGCTCTCTGTACTCCCGAAGATTTGCTGATTCCTGATATGGGCGAGCGTTCCGGACAGGGTGGTTTCCAGCCTGTCCGCCGATATGGTGCTCTCTGCATCCGCCGGGGGGAAAGTGCCTGGTCCGCTCCACATCCCGACCACGATGGGAGTCGAAGTGCCCAGCTTGCCACGCAGGCGTCTCACCACCCGCCGGGCATGCTGGACCGATCCAGGGTTGAGATACGACAGGCAGACGAGCCGGACATCCGACATGTCGAGCTTGGCGAGGTTGCGGAGCGATACGGCCTCGCAGGGCAGGGCTTCCGCCTTGAACCCGTCCCGCTCCAGCAGATGGGCCGTAAGGACCGCCGCCGCCCGGTCCAGCTCGTTCCGGCCGGCGATGCACAGGACGCGGACGGGAGCCGCCTGGCTTCTGACGGCATCGTTCTCGGCGGCATCATCTTCCGAGGCCGGTGGCTCCTCATAGTCGTCGAGCGCTTCCACCACGGTGTCGATGCCTTCGGCGATGGCCGCCTGGGTGACGTTGTCGAAGGAGCCGCGCTGGCGGTCGGTCTCCGCGAGATGGAGGGCGGGCAGGATCAACTCGTCGTAGAGGACCGCGAGCGGACGTTCGCCGGCGGCTTCCTCCACCAGTTCCGCCGCTTCCGCGGGGTCACGGGCGAGCAATCTCTGATAGAACCTGGCCTCGATCGGCAGGACGGGATCGTTGCCGAACATCACGTGGAGGAACTGGAGCTGCGGCACGTGTCGGCCGATGACGACGAGGCAGACCGTCAGCGGCGTCGCGAGCAGGACCCCGACCGGCCCCCAGAGGGTGATCCAGACCACGGCCGCCGCGATCACGGCCAGCGGCGACAGGCCGGTGCTGCTGCCGTAGAGCCAGGGTTCCAGCACGTTGTTGCTGAACAGCTCCAGCCCCAGGAACAGGCCGATGGTCAGCAGCGGGTCGGTCCATCCGGGCGACACCGCGAACGACAGGACTATGGGGAAGAAGGCCGACACGACCGGGCCGACATAGGGTATGAAGCGCAGCACCGTCGCCAGCACGCCCCACAGTATGGGGTTGGGCACGCCGATGAAGTAGAGGCCGACCGCGACCGGGATGCCGTAGGTGACATTGATGATCAGCTGCATCAGCAGGTATCGGCTGACCCGGGCCCCGGCCTCGTCCATCGCCTCGGTCGTCCGGTGCAGGTCGTTGGCCCCGACCAGCCGGATCAGGCGATCTCTCAGGTCCTCCCGCTGAAGCAGCATGAAGATCACGAACACCAGCACGATGCCGGCGGTGCCGATCGGGGCGACCAGCGGCCCCAGGAAGGTCTGGATCTCGTTCCAGGGCGATGGGCGCGGCTCGTGTATCTCGACCGGGATGGGGCGCAGCACCTCGAGCCGTCCATCCTCCCCGGCTTGGCGGGCGACCTCTTCGGTACTGGGAGTGGTCGCCTGCTCCAGTTCCTTGCTGAGATCGCGCAGCATCTCCGACGCCTGGTCGATCACGCCGCCGCCGCCCCCCTCGGTCGCCCCCCGTACGCTCTGGATCTTGGCCCTTATGTTCTGCTCGTAGTTCGGGAGGTTGCGAGCCAGGTCGACAAGCTGGCTCGCCACCAGGGTGCCGAAGCCCAGTATCGCCGTGAACATCAGCAGGACGACCAGGATCACCGAGAGGACCCGGCCCAGTCCCCAGCGGCGCAGGCGGATCACGATCGGCGCCAGCGCGAAGCTGAGCAGGATCGCCAGCGCGACCGGCATCAGGATGTCCCGGCCGAAATAGAGCGCCGCGACGACGGTCACGATGATGCCGAGCGTCGTGCCGGGCGATACCGCCGGGGCGGCCGGCTGGACGCGGAGCGGCCGGACACTCGGCTGGGATTGCGGCGGCTGGGATTGCGGCGGCTGGAATTGCGGCGAATGGGATCGCGGGGAGAAGACCCGGGGACCGGACGTCGAGGCTGGCATTTTACAGGGCGGCCGCAAGTTGGGGATAGAGCCTCCTGTGAACATGTTCCCCGATCACTTGTTGCGCCTGCCCGCGCCATGGGGGACGAAACCGCTCCTCCAGGTGTTGACAGGGCATGACAGGTCGAAGGAGGTTCGAATGCGTGGACTGGGTATGCTCTTGACTGCGTCGGTCATCCTGACCGGTGCGACTTCGGCCACTTATGCCCAACAGGGCCAGGCTCAGGATTGCCTCGCCGAGGTCGACCAGCTGGCCGGATCGCTGGGGCTGAACGGAAGCGCCCCCCAGGCGGGGAGTGGGGGGAGCGCTGGCAGCGAAAGCCTCGCCCAGTCCGGCGGCGTCATCCAGCCGCCCGACATTGGCGCCGGGCGTGTGGTCGAGCCGCCGAATCCGAGCGCCGACGGCATGGACACGGCACCGGCGATCCCGCGGCAGGACGGCGCTCCCCAAGGGGCGGTTCCGGGCGGACAGCCGGAAATGGGTGCGGCGGAACGGGCGCAGGTGGAGACCCTGTTGCTCGGTGCCCGCAATGCCGGCCGCCAGGGCGATACGGCCCAGTGCATGGAACGTCTCGAAGAGGCGCGGGAACTGGCCGGGGAAAGTGGTGCAGGCTCGCCCATGTAGCGATTACGCTTCGGTCGGAAGGGGCCGCCATAATCGAGGAGCAGCAGGATGGGCCGGGGGCGCAGACAGGTCGTTTTATCCATCATCGCCGGCGCGGTCGGCACCGTAGCGGCGACGCTGCCGGTATGGGCACTTCAGTTGAACGACCGGCTCCCGCCGGAAATCGCCACCGGCTTCCGCCAGAAGCCCCTGGTCGAGGCCGAAAGCGAAATGGTCGTCTCGGCCAACGCGGAAGCATCGCGCGCCGGTCTGGCCGTCCTTGAGCGGGGCGGCAACGCGATCGATGCCGCGATCGCGGTCCAGCTCGTCCTCGGGCTGACGGAGCCACAGTCCTCCGGGCTCGGCGGAGGCGCCTTCCTTGTCTATCACGATGCGGCGGCCGACCGGCTGATCACCCTCGACGCGCGGGAGACGGCGCCGGGAGCCGCGACGCCTGCCCGGTTCGAGGGAATGTCCCTGGCCGACGCGATCGAAAGCGGGCTCTCGACCGGCGTTCCGGGAACGCCGAAGCTGATCGAGGAGATGCACCGCCGCTTCGGGTCGCTGCCGCTTTCCGACCTTGCGGCGCGCGCGATCGAGCTGGCACGCGGCGGGTTCGAGATATCGCCGCGTCTCGCCGACTCGATCAAGGCTTCGACCCGCATCCCCAACGATCCCGTCGCCAGGTCCTATTTCTTCAACCCGGACGGAACGCCCAAGCAGGCCGCCACGCTGCTGCGCAACGAGGACTACGCACAGTCGGTCGAGTCCCTGGCGCGGCACGGCAATGCCGACGCCTTTTATAAGGGCGCTATCCGGGACGACATCATCTCGACGGTTCGTCGGGAGCCTCGGGCAGGGGACATGGTCTCCGAAGATTTCACCTCCTATCGGGTCAAGGAGCGCGCCCCGGTCTGCGGGGTCTACCGTGAGCACAGGGTCTGCGGCATGGGACCGCCGTCATCGGGCGGCATCGCGGTGGCCCAGATCCTGGCGATGCTGGAGCCGTTCGACATGGCCGCCGCCGGGGCCAACACGGCGCGGTCGGTGCAGCTCTATACCCAGGCCAACCGGCTGGCCTTCGCGGACCGCAACAGGTACGTCGCCGATGGCGACTTCGTCGACGTACCCGTACGCGGGCTGCTGGATCCTCAGTACCTCAAGACGCGCGCCGGCCTGATCGGCGCCGAGCGTGACATGGGGCCGGCGGAACCCGGCGATCCGCCGTTCAGGACGGGCCGGTTGCTCGACGGAATGCACCGCGACGTTCCCGCCACCAGCCATGTTTCGATCGTGGACCGGTTCGGCAACGCGGTGTCGATGACGACCACCATAGAAAGCGCGTTCGGATCGGGGCGCATGGTGCGCGGCTTCATGCTCAACAACGAGCTGACGGACTTCTCTTTCGCGGCGGGCACGCCGGAGCAGCCGGTCGCCAACCGGGTGGAGCCGGGCAAGCGGCCGCGCAGCTCGATGGCGCCGACGATCGTGTTCGACCGGGACGGAAAGGTTAAATACGTGCTCGGGTCGCCCGGCGGCTCCTCGATCATCTCCTACGTCGCGCAGAGTATCGTGGCGCTGGTCGATTGGGGATTGGATCCGCAGCAGGTAGCGGCGCTGCCGCATTTTCAGAACAACAACGGAAAAGCGCCCGCGACCCTGCTGGAAGCCGGTACGTCGGTCACCGATCTTGCGGCCGAGTTGGAGCGGATGGGCCACGGCGTCTCGGTGACCGAGCTGACCAGCGGCCTCAGCATCATCGCGATGGAGGACGGGAAGTTGTTGGGCGGCGCCGATATCCGGCGCGAGAACCTGGCGGTCGGCCGGTGACGCCGCGAGGCCTTCGGCCGCCGGTCACCGGAGCCCTCAGGAAAACGCCTTGAACGTGATCAGGGTGAAGGTGTCCTTCACCCCCGGCAGGGTCTGCACCTGTTCGGTGACGAATCGGCCTATATCCGTGTCGTCGTCCAGGTAGCACTTCATCAGCAGATCGTACTGGCCGGAGGTCGAGTGGACCTCCGATACCTGCTCCACGTCCTGCACCGCGCGGTCCGCGACCTCGTAGGCCTGTCCGAGGTCGCATTTGACCATGATGAAGATGGTCTGCATGGCCGGGATCGCCCCTATGCTTCCGGATTGGCGATCGGCCGGGCGCGGCGCAGCAGGAACGCCGGGATATGATCGCCGAAACCGATCACGACCTCATCGTCGTCATCATCGTCGCGGCGCCGGCGACGGTCGTCGCGGTCACGCCGCGGCGGGTCGGACCGCATCCCCTCGGCGCGCTGCTCGCGGTCGGGACGGACCTCGCGTTCCGGCCGGAGCTCCGGCCGCGGACGGGCCTCCGACTTCGGCGGACGGGCTGCCCTGGTCTCTTCTTCTTTCCGGGGCTCTTCTTTCCGCGGCTCTTCCTTCCGGACCTCGTCCTTGCGGGCGGGGCGCCGGCGGCGCCGGTCGGAGATCTCCTCGAACTCGGCCAGATCGATGCCGTCGATCGAGATCAGCGGGATTTCCCGCTTGATCAGCTTGGAGATCGCGGCGACCTGCTTGCCTTCTTCCGGATTGGCGATCGTGAAGGCGCGGCCCAGTCGGCCGGCCCGGCCGGTGCGGCCGATCCGGTGGACATAATCCTCCGCATGGAGCGGCGTGTCGAAGTTGAAGACGTGGCTGAGGCCGGCGATGTCGATGCCGCGCGCCGCCACGTCGCTGCACACCAGCAGCGTGATCTCGCCCTTCTTGAAGGCTTCCAGCGTTTCCGTCCGCTTGCTCTGCGGCATGTCGCCGTGAAGCGCCCCGGCGTTGAAGCCGTGCTTCTCCAGGCTCTTGTGCAGGATCGCCACGTCGCGCTTGCGATTGCAGAAGATCAGCGCGTTCTTGACGTCCTCGGTGTTGAGCAGGTGGCGGAGCGCACGCCGCTTGTCCTCGGGCTGGACGATCGTCAGGGCATGGGTGACCGTCTCCGCCATGGAGGCGGGCGGGGACACCGACACTTCGCGCGGGTTCATCAGGAAGTTGTCGGCCAGCCGCTTGATTTCCGGCGGCATGGTCGCCGAGAAGAACAGGGTCTGCCGCATCTTCGGAAGCAGCGCCACGATCCGCTCGATATCCGGGATGAACCCCATGTCGAGCATCCGGTCGGCCTCGTCGATCACGAAGATCTTGATGTCGCTCAGCAGGATGTTGCCGCGCTCGAACAGGTCGATCATGCGGCCCGGCGTGGCGATCAGGACATCGACGCCGCGGTCCAGCTTCTTGATCTGGTCGCCGAACGATTCGCCGCCGATCAGCAACGCCATGTTCAGCTTATGGTGCTTGCCGTACGTCTCGAAGTTCTCGGCGACCTGCGCCGCGAGTTCGCGGGTCGGCTCCAGGATCAGCGAGCGCGGCATGCGCGCCTTCGCCCGGCCGTTGGCCAGGATCTCGATCATGGGGAGGGTGAAACTTGCCGTCTTGCCGGTGCCCGTCTGCGCACAGCCCAGTACATCCCGTCCCTGAAGGACCCAGGGGATCGCCTGTTCCTGGATCGGAGTCGGTTGGGTATAGCCCGCATCCTCGACGGCGCGCAGGACTTCGGGCCCGAGCCCAATTTCCGAAAAATTCATTAAGCCAGTGTCGGTTGGAGAAAGCAGCGTAAGCCTATCGGCTTGCAGCACAGATTGGAGCGGCAGTATGGAAAGTCAAACCATTGTGTCAACATTCCGTATTGTCGCACCGATTTTTCTCAGCGGTGCGCGGCACGGTGCGATAGGCTTGGCTTCGCAATACCGCGGACGATAGTGTCACCCGAGGGTTTCCGCAAGGAGGATCTGCGCCATGCTGCTCGACTCGGAACGGTCGATCCTGCTCGTGGTCGATGTCCAGGAGCGCCTTGCCACCGCGATCCACGAGGTCGAGGCGGTCGTCGGCTCCATCCGGAAGCTGCTCCTGGCAGCGGCCGAACTGGGCGTTCCGGTGCTGGCGACGGAGCAGTATTCCAAGGGGCTGGGCCATACCATAGCGCCGGTCGCCGAATTGATGCCGGAGGGCGCCGTGGTCGAGAAGATCAATTTCGGCGCGGCTCGGGAGCAAGGATTCATGGACCGCGTCCGCCGGCTCGACCGGGGCCAGATCGTCGTCGCGGGGACCGAAACCCATGTCTGCGTGCTCCAGACCACGCTGGGACTGGTCGAGGCCGGATTCGACTGCTTCCTGGTGGCCGACGCCGTCGGGTCCAGGGTACCGCTCAACCGCGACCTCGCCATGGAGCGGATGCGCGGCCGGGGCGTCCAGATCGTGACTTCAGAAATGGTCATGTTCGAATGGCTGGGACGCGCCGACACGCCCGCTTTCAAGAAGGTTCTTCCACTGATCCGATGACCAAGCTTCCCCTCATCCTGCTTCCGGGCCTGCTGTGCGACGGCGCGCTGTGGGCGCATCAATCCCGTTATCTCGAAGAGGTCGCCGACGTCAGCGTCGCCGACCTCACCCGCCATGACGGCGTCGCGGCGATGGCCGCCGCGGTGCTGGAAGCGGCGCCGCCGCGGTTCGCCGTCGCCGGCCTGTCCATGGGAGGGTACGTGGCGCTGGAGATCGCCCGGCAGGCGCCCGACCGTGTCGTCAAGCTGGCGCTGCTGGACACCAACGCGCGGGCCGATACCGACGAGCAGCGCC
The DNA here is from genome assembly GCF_016765655.2 of Skermanella mucosa. NCBI lineage: Bacteria > Pseudomonadati > Pseudomonadota > Alphaproteobacteria > Rhodospirillales > Azospirillaceae > Skermanella > Skermanella mucosa. The sequence continues at coordinate 3,828,746 of NZ_CP086106.1, read as the reverse complement.
GTCGGCGGCGCGGGTTGATGGCCCTGGCGAACCAGGGCGAATTCCGCGGCGTGACGCCCCGCCTGCTGCCGATGCTGATCCATCCCTCCCGGACGGGGGACGAGGCCCTGACCGGCACCGTCATGGGCATGGCTGAGCGGGTCGGCAAGGATGCCTTCCTGCGCCAGCAGACCGCGATCATGGGCCGCCCCGACAGCCGCGCCGACCTGCCCGGCATCACCAGCCCCACCCTGGTGCTGTGCGGCCGGGAGGACGCGTTGAGCACCCTGGAGATGCATGTCGAGATGGCCGACCTGATCCCCCGCGCCCGCCTCGCCGTCATCGAGGAATGCGGCCACTTGGCCACCTTGGAGCGCCCCTTTGCCGCGACGGCGCTGATGCGGGACTGGCTGATCTACTCCTGAAGCCCGCATCGGGCCGAGGGGCGGGTCAGCAGCCGGCGAGTCGGCACTCGTCGCCGCCATCGTTGGGGTCCCGGACCGGGAACAGCGAGAAGGTGGCGTCCGATATCAGGCTGCGGAACGCCGGGTCCTGCGGAGACGACAAGGCCGGCGCCCAGCCGTTGGTCGATGTCAGGGTGCCGCCCCGGCAGAACGCCGCCTGCAGGCGGATCGGCTGGCCGGGCCTTGTATCCGTCGCGATCGGGCGCCCGCCGCAGATCTGCGGATTCGGCACGTTCTCAGCCGGGTTGAACACCAGCACCACCTTATATCGCGGGTCGGCGCTGTCGCCGGGAGTGGTGGTGAAACGGGTCGCCGGGCCGAAATGCTGGTTCTGCATCAGGTCCGTCACCGAATTGCCGAAGGCGACCTGGTCCATGCCGAACGGATTGCCGACGACCTCCGTCGCGAGGTCGCGTCCGCCGGCCGCGGCGCTGAACTCCAGCGGGGAATAGGCCGTGCTCGGTGTGTCGGAGACCACCCGGCTGCCGCCGCACCCGGCCAGCAGGAGCAGTGCCGCCATCACCCCGTACGAGGGCAATCGGGAACAGGCCATATCGGAACCCCTGGTCGGATAACTTCCCCCTCTGATATGAACTCTGTCCGCCGGTCCGCCAATCCGGACATGGCCAGCGCATTGGTGGAATCCCGACCGTATGCCTGTCCGATCGCTGCTTCCGTCGCTCGCCTTCCTCCTGCTGCTCGCCGGCTGCGGACCCGATCCGGGCGAAGTCGAGACCTGCCGCCGGGCGATCGGCGCCTTCGAGCCCGACATGGCCCGGGTCTTCGTCGGACCGCCGGAGTCGGATCCCTCCGATCCCGATGGCGTGGTCGTCGGGTACAGGACGACCGACGGGGAAGCGCGCTGGATCGCCTGCCGGTTCTCTCCGCGACGGGTGGAGAACGCCCCGCTGGAGCTGACCCGTGTCGCCACCAGCCAGGACGGGGAAGTGACCGGCCTGCGCCTGTTCTTCCTGAAGCGCTGGCTCGCCCTGGAAAGGGGCGCGCCCGCCGTCGAACAACCGTCAGCCATTCCTGCGAACCCCATGGTAGAGCAGCGGGGGTTGGCTTGGCTCTATCCGCTTCAGCAGACGGTCAACGGCGCCGTGCTCGGCTGCATCTATGCCCTGCTGGCGGTCGGGTTCTCGCTGGTCTACGGCATCATCGGGCGGATCAACTTCGCGTTCGGCGAGCTGATGATGCTGGGGGCCTATCAGACCGTGATCTCGGCCGTCGTCCTCATGGGTCTGGGAGGCGCCGGATGGGGTGTCCTGCCGCTGGTACTGCTGGCGGCGGTGGCACTCACGGCGGGGCAGGGCTGGTCGGTCGAGCGGCTGGTGTTCCGCCCCCTGCGGCGCACGCCGACGCAGATCCCGCTGATCGCCGCGATCGGATTGTCCATCGCGCTCCAGGAGGCGGCGCGCCTGCTCCAGGGCAGCCGCGACCGCTGGCTGGCCCCGGTGCTGACGGGCCGGCTCACCCTGGCCGGTGCCGAGGGCTTCTCCGTCACGATCTCGGTCGGACAGCTGCTGGCCATGGCGCTGACCGTCGCGTGCTCCGGCGGCCTCTGGTGGATGCTCCGGCGCACGGGGTTCGGGCGCGACAACCGGGCCTGCAGCGACGACATGGCGATGGCCGAACTGCTGGGGGTCGACACCGACCGGACGGTCGGGGCCACCTTCGCCCTGGGAGCCGCCTGCGCGGGTGCCGCGGGCTTCATCGTGGCATTGCAGTACGGCGGGGTGAATGCGTACATGGGCACGCTGCTGGGATTCAAGGCGCTGGCCGCGGCGATCGTCGGCGGCATCGGGTCTGTTCCGGGCGCCTTCCTGGGCGGACTGCTGATCGCGGCGCTGGAAACCGGTTGGGCCGCCTGGTTCCCGATGGCGTTCAAGGACATCGCCGTCTTCGCCGTCCTCATCGCCGTGCTGGTGATGCGCCCGACCGGCTTGCTCGGCGTCGAGCGGACCCGGGGCGACTGAACCTTTGCCGCGGCGCATATCGGCTGCGTCAGCATGGCACTTGACCGGCCTCGGCCGAGCCCCGTATGGTCCGGTCCATGCAAGTGGCAGCCCTCATAGCGATCATCTCGCGAATTAGCGGCCCGGTCCTCTCCTGAGGGCCGGGAGTACTCGACCGCTGACTCGCCCTGACGATACCGCTTGAAGGACAGCCCCCCATGGCTATGCCCACCTTGTCGGCACCCGGTGCCGAAACCCGCCCCTACGATGCCGACACGACCGCCTGCTTCTCGGTGCAGGCATCGGCCGATCCCGGCGTGATGCCGCGCGTGCTCGAACTGTTCGCCAAGCGCGGACTGGTACCGACTTCCTGGCACAGCCGGGTCGGCGGAGTCCGGGACGACGAGTTGATCATCGACCTGCAGATGCACGGCATGGTGCGGAGCGAGGCGGACTATGTCGCCGCCTGCCTCCGCCAGATCCCCGACGTGGTCACGGTGCTGACGTCCGAGCGGTTCCGCGCCGCCGCGGAATAGGCGCCGCACCGGATAAAACAGCGTGACGAACTCCGTGGGCGGGGGTTTAATCCGCCTATGACGAGTTACCTGCATCACATCAGCGCCTGCAATACCCATGACCTCACAGGCTTCCGCCCCTTTCGGGTGGCGGAGGACCGGGTGGGTTGGGTGCGCCACGCCCTGGCCGACCATCTCGCCCGCTTCGGCGACGTATTCGATGTCCGGCCGGACATGGTTTCGTTGCGCGAGACTCTCGATACGTTCGAGTCCCGGTCCGAAGCCATGGCTCGCGTCCTCGACGCCCTGGTCGCCGACGGCACGATCCAGCGTCTCCGCCGCGAGGCCTATCCCGTGGTGACCGCCTGGGGAGCGGAGCCGCTGCTGAAGATCGACCGGTCGGCGGTCGCCTTCTTCGGCATCCGCTCCTTCGGGCTCCACGTCAACGGCTTCGTCCGGCGGCCTGACGGCTTGCATCTCTGGATCGGCAAGCGCGCGACCGATCGCCGGATCGCCCCCGGCAAGCTGGACAACCTGGTCGCCGGCGGGCAACCCTACGGTTTGTCGCTCGACGAGAACCTCGTGAAGGAGGCGGAGGAGGAAGCCGGCCTGTCGGCGGGCCTGGCCCGGCGCGCCGTTCCCGTGGGCGCGGTATCCTACCTGATGGAGACCGAAGCCGGGCTGAAGCCCGACACCCTGTTCGTCTATGACCTCGAAGTGGCCGAGGATTTCAAGCCGCGGAACACGGACGGCGAGGTCGAGGAATTCATGCTGTGGCCGCTCGACCAAGTGGCCGCGCGGGTCCGCGAAAGCGACGACTTCAAGTTCAACGTGAACCTGGTGATCATCGACTTCCTGGTGCGCCACGGCTACCTGAAGCCCGAGCAGCCAGACTATCTGGATCTGGTAATGGGCCTGCGCCGCCCGCTTTAGCGCCCCTTTGGCGTAGGTCCCCGCTTATGGGAAGCCCGCCATTGCCCTGACTTCCGCCGGCGTCCTGCCTGCGGCGCGGAGCGCTCGAAGCGAGACCGCCTTGTCGCGCTTGGCGAGCCGTTCGCCGCGTTCGTTGGTCAGCAACCCGTGGTGATGATACTCCGGCGGGAGGTATCCCAGCAGGGCCTGGAGCAGCCGGTGAAGGTGGGTCGCGAAGAACAGGTCCTCGCCGCGGGTCACCAGCGTCACGCCTTGCAGATGGTCGTCAACGGTGACGCTGAGGTGATAGCTGGTCGGCACGTCCTTCCGCGCCAGGACGGCGTCGCCCAGTACTCCCGGCGAGGCCGGGACCGTTCCGGCGGCGCGGTCATGCCAGGTGAGCGGACCCGTCAGTTCCGACGCAAGGGCGACGTCGATCCTGACCGCGAACGGCATGCCCCGGGCGATGCGGTCCGCTCGCTCCCCGGGCGTGAGGCTCCGGCAAGTGCCGGGGTAGAGCGGGCCGTCCGGTCCATGGGGGGCGTGCCCGGCGCGCGCGATCTCCTCGTCGATCTCGCGGCGCGTGCAGAAGCAGGGATAGGTCACCCCGATCCGGTCCAGGCGCTCCAGCGCCGCGCGATAGTCTTCCAGGTACTCCGACTGGCGCCGGACCGGTCCGGGCCAATCCAGGCCGAGCCATTCCAGGTCCTCGATCAGGTCGCGCTCGAACTCCGGCCGGCAGCGGACCGGATCGATATCCTCTATCCGCAGCAGGAAGCGGCCGCCGTGGTCGACGGCCGCGTGCCAGCCAAACAGGGCGGAATGGGCGTGGCCCAGGTGGAGATGCCCGGTCGGGCTGGGGGCGAAGCGCGTGACGATGCTCATGGCGCTATCATCTGGCACTGCGCCTCACGCCTTGCCAAGCCCTTCCCCGAAGAGGCCGGTCCGTTCAAATCTCCGTTGGGTAACCCGGAGGAAGATTGACAGGACGAATAGGGTTGGTCAAAACAGCACGCATGAGCGACCTTGCCAAACTCTCGGGACCCAGCGTCCCGCCCGCGTCCGGTGGTCCCGTCCGCCAGCTTGTGATCCTGCTGCACGGAGTCGGGGCCGATGGCGACGACCTGATCTCGCTGGCGGACTATTGGGGCGCCCTGCTTCCGGATGCCGAGTTCATCTCCCCCAACGCGCCGGACCCATGCGACATGTCGCCCTACGGGTATCAATGGTTCAGCTTGCTGGACCGTTCGATGTCCGCCATGACGGCGGGGGTCAAGCGGGTCGCTCCGGTGATCGACGCCTTCATCGACCAAGCCCTGGCGGAGCGCAACCTGACTTCGGACAAGCTGGCGCTCGTCGGGTTCTCCCAAGGCACCATGACATCGCTTTACGTGGCGCTTCGGCGCCCCGACTCGGTTGCCGCCGTGCTCGGCTATTCCGGCGCGCTGCTCGCTCCCGAGTTGCTGGCGGGGGAAATCAAGTCCCGCCCGCCCGTCCTCCTGGTCCATGGCGATGCCGATCAGGTCGTCCCGCCGCAGGCCCTGCCGGCCGCGCAGGCCGCCCTGCAAACCGCAGGCGTGCCCGTGGAGGTCGAGGTCCGTCCCGGTCTCGGCCACGGAATCGACCAGGAAGGCCTGACCCGCGGCGGTTTCTTCCTGAAACGGGCGCTTCTGGGGTGACCTGCACGCCGTAGAGCGGCACCCGTTCACCCGCATCTATGGGACGTCCGGCACGGCATACCGTTACAGCATCATGAAGTTGGGAATATCCGGCGGTCCAGCTTGTTGAGTTTGGGTCGAGGATGCTCTATGAGAGAAGCGCATCCAAGTCAGGCGCTTGGGCCTGACAGGCAAGGGAACCAGAGGAGGGCGTGGGCTTGGCACCACCACCCGATCACTGTCCGGCGCTGGTACTGAATGCGGATTTCCGTCCGCTGAGCTACTTTCCTTTGTCCCTGTGGTCCTGGCAGGAAGCGGTCAAGGCCGTCTTTCTCGACCGCGTGAACATCATTTCCGAGTATGACCGGGTCGTCCGGTCCCCCAACTTCGAGATCAGGCTGCCCAGCGTCATCTCGTTGAAGGAATACATCCCGGCGGCCCGCCGTCCAGCCTTCACTCGGTTCAACGTCTTCCTGCGCGACCGGTTCTCGTGCCAGTACTGCAACGACCCGTTCCCGACCCAGGAACTGACGTTCGACCATGTGATTCCGCGCTCGAAAGGCGGGCGAACGACGTGGGAGAACGTCGTCACGTCCTGTTCGGCGTGTAATCTCAGGAAAGGGAACAGGCTACCCAATCAGTGCGGCATGGTACCTTTAATGCCGCCCTTCCAGCCGACGGCGCATCAGCTTCAGGAAAACGGACGATCCTTCCCGCCAAACTTCTTGCACGAAAGTTGGCGGGATTTTCTTTACTGGGATACCGAACTCGACCCGTTCTGACCGCTTCGGCCGGCTGGGATCGCGACCTGGGAGATGCTGGGGAGCGTAGGTCGGCCTCGGCCGAAGGCCGACGCCGACAGCGTGGCTTGAACGTTGATGCAGGGTGTCGGCGTTCGCCCTTCGGTCGAAGGGCGACCTACAGCAATCCGCCTGCAATCCACGTCACACGATTTTTCAGGCCCACCGTGCAGCCGTTGACCGACCGACCGCCGGCCAAATTCAACAGGCACCGTTATCAGAACCTCTGTGCCGCCCAGATCGCGGCGCGCGACCCCGCCTTGATCAGGCCGGTCAGCACCTGATAGGCCGGAGCCTGCTCGGCTTCGTGGGCAAGCCCGATGTCCCGGTGCTCCAACTCCTCGGCACGGAACTTCTCGATGAATCCCTTCAGCTCCGGCTCGGTGTCGCCGAGCTGCTCGGCCTGCTGGGCGTAGTGCTCGTCGATGACCTCCTCGACCGCGACGGTGCAGGCCATGGCGGCACGCTGGCCCATCAGCGCCGTGGCGGCGCCCAGGGCGAAGCCGGCGACGTGCCACAGCGGATGCAGGACCGTGGGCCGGACCCGGCGCTCGACGATCAGTCGGCTGAAGGTGTCCAGGTGTTCCTGTTCCTGCTCCTGCATGTGGCGGATGGTCTTGGCGGCGGAAGAGTTCCGCAGCACGGCCAGCTGTCCCTCGTAGATCCGCTTGGCGCCGTATTCGCCGGCATGGTTCACCCGGATCATCCGGGCAAGCTGCTCGCGGGTTTCCGGGTCCCCGGGCAGATAGCGCGGGCGGGCAGGCTTCGGCGCCTCGGCCTGGCCGGGGGATGCTTCGATCGGCGAAGTCGCGTCGGAGCCGGTCGGCTGCGGCCGTTCGTTGGTCAGGTTCATCGGTTTCTCCTCTTCCTCTCACCGCGCCGCCGAGGCGGCACGGCCGGCGGCGAACAATGCCACCACCGCCAGCACGAGTGAGATCAGGATATTGTATCCAGCCATGGAAATGCCAAACAGCGACCAGGCGACCTCGTCACACCCGACGACCGGAGTCGCCATGATCTGCGCCCGGAGCGCCTCGACCGAGCCGGCGGTTCCCGTGACGCCGCAGCCCGGCGTTCCGGTCCACCAGTGCTGTTCCACGCCGACATGGAAAACCGCGATGCCGCCGCCGATCAGCAGGGCCACGCCGCACAGCGCGAGCAGCGCCGCCCGTGCCTTCGGTGCTCGCGCCATCAGCAGCGCCACCGCCGCCAGGGCGATCACGGCGGCGTAGGGCCAGCGCTGCCAGATGCACAGCACGCAGGGCTGAAGCCCGACCACGTACTGGAAGAAGAAGGCTGCCAGCAACGATCCGACGCTGGCTCCCAGCAGGAAGAGCGCGGGCAGGCGGGGGGCGGACAGGGCGTCTGACGTAGTCATGGTCTCCGTTGAGAAATGCGGGCCGAGGGTGATCAGACCATGTACCGCACGGCCACGAAACCGCCCAGCAGCAGCACGAAGAACGCCGTGGCGAGGATGCCCAGGTTTTTCTCGATGAAGGTGCGGATCGGCGGACCGAAATACCACAGCAGGCCGGCCACCAGGAAGAACCGCGCGCCGCGCGACACGATCGACGCGATCATGAACACGGCGAAGTCCAGGTGCGTGACCCCGCTGGCGATGGTGATGACCTTGTAGGGGAACGGCGTGAAGCCGGCGCCGGCGACGATCCAGAAGCCCCACTCGTTATAGAGCGCAGCGAACTGGTCCATCTTGTCGGTATAGCCGTACAGGTTCATCACCTGCTGGCCGATCGCGTCCCACAGGAAGTAGCCGATCATGTAGCCGAAGGCTCCGCCCACGACGGAGGCGATCGTGCAGACGGCGGCGATCGCCCAGGCCCGGTCGCGGCGCGCCAGCACCATCGGCATCAGCAGGGCGTCCGGCGGCACCGGAAAGACCGAGCTTTCGATGAAGGAGATGAACCCCATCGCCCACATTGCATGGCGATGACCCGCAAGGCGCATCGTCCAGTCGTACAGCGGTCTGATCACGGAAAGGCCACCCCATAGCAGTTTGCCGGCCCGCATGGCGGCGTCCGGTATCCGCGGAGGTGTCTAACAGTCCGCTGCAGTGCACGCAATCGGCACGAATGCCGCTGCCGTGACACTTCGAGCTTACCGTTTTCAAATCTCCGCTTCGGCTCGCCGCCGCACCGCCGGCACCGTCAGCGCCGCAGCCGCCAGCACGCCGGCGGCACTCCCCAGCGCGATGCCGTCGAAGCTGCCCTGCCGGTCGAGCAGCCAGCCGAACAGTCCCGGCGACAAGGCCGTCGCCAGCACGGTGACCGACACCGACAGCGAGCGGATCGCTCCCAGGTGGCGGGTGCCGTACAGTTCGGCCCAGACGGCCGCGACGATGATCGCGCTGATCCCGGCGGTGATCCCGGCCAGGGCCATGAAGCCCGCCGCCGCCAGCGGGTCGGCGGTGGAGGAAAGAACGAGCAGCGCGGCCGCCAGCGGCAGCAGGTAGAAGGGCATCAGGCGCACGGCGCCCAGCCGGTCGATCAGGGGGCCGACGGTCAGCGACGTGACGATGGTGGTCCCGGCGTAGAGCGCGAAGCTGGCGGCGAAGAGGGACAGCGGCCACCCCTTCGACTCGACCAGGGCGATCTGGTGGAAGAAGACGCCGGTGTTGATGAAGCCGGGGGCGAGCAAGGCCGGCAGCACCATGTAGAAGCGCGGATCCCGCAGAACCTCCTCCCGCGTCCAGTCCCGGACCGCCACGGGGCGGGCCGATGGCGAGGTTCCGGCTGGGAGGGCCGCGTCGGGAGCGGCGGGTTCGGCGCGGGAAAGCCAGAGCAGCACCGGCAGCACCGCGAGCAGCAGCACGCCGGCACAGATCGCCCAGGCGCTGCGCCAGCCCAGCAGCGCCAGGACGGTCACCATCACCGTGGGCAGCAGGGCCTCGCCGGTCGGGTGGCCCAGCGCGGCGAGGCTCAGGGCCGTGCCCCGGCCGGTGTCGAATCGGCGGGCCATGGTGGTGAAGGCGGTGTGCGGCATCAGTCCCTGTCCGGCCAGCCGCAGGCCGAAAAGCGCCAGCACCAGCAGGGCCGCATGGCTGGCGGTCGCCATCCCGACGCAGGCGGCGGCGAGCGCCAGGCAGACGGCGGCCACGTAACGCCGCAGGTCGGTGGTGTCGATCCGGCGGCCCGCCCAGATCAGCGCGGTGGCGCTGCCCAGGGTGGCGATCGAGTAGAGCAGGCCGAACTCGGCGTTGGTCAGGCCGAACTCCTCGCGGATATGGCCGCCGGACAGCGAGATGAAGAAGGTTTGGCCGAAGCTGGAGAACAGGGTCAGCAGGAAGCCGAAGGCGAGCAGCCGCCCATTGGCGACGATGAAGGCGATATAGCTCACGGGGAGGGGACCGGCGGAGTGACGGGGGCTTGCGCACGAATGTTTGATGGCAAACGATGAAGGGTGCGCCGACCTCGGTCAACGCACCCTTCGTCATGGCTGGTCCCCGGCTCTTCCGCGCGGCCTACTCCGCCGCGTGGCGCACCGGCAGGGCCGGCGCCGGCTGGGGCGCACCGTGCGGATCGTCGTCCTCCTTCGGGCCGACGAAGCGGCCCAGGACGCGGCCGACCCGTTCCGACAGCCCTTCCATGATCGTGTAGAAGCTGGGCACGAAGATCAGGGACAGCACGGTGGAGACCAGCAGGCCGCCGATCACCGCGATAGCCATGGGGGCGCGGAACTCGCCGCCGTCGCCCGCTCCCATGGCGCTGGGGAGCATGCCGGCGGCCATCGCGATGGTGGTCATGATGATCGGCTGGGCACGCTTGCGGCCGGCGTCGATGATCGCCTCGATCCGGGGCATGCCCTGGCGTTCCTGCTCCACCGCGAAATCGACCAGCATGATCGCGTTCTTGGTGACGATGCCCATCAGCATCAGGATGCCGATCACGACCGGCATGCTGATCGGGTTGCCGGTCAGCAGCAGGGCTATGATCACGCCGCCGATCGACAGGGGCAGCGACAGCAGGATGGTGATCGGCTGGAACACGTTGTGGAACAGCAGCACCAGCACGCCCAGCACCATCAGCAGGCCGGCGCCCATGGCGGCGGCGAAGCCGGCGAAGACCTCGCCCATGATCTCGGCGTCGCCGCTCTCCTGGATGCGGGTGCCGGCCGGCATGTCCCGGACTTCGGGCAGCGCCTTCACCCGGGCCAGCGCGTCGCCCAGCGTCAGGCCGCCGGTCAGGTCGGCGCCGATCAGCACGCGCCGTTCCCGGTCGTAGCGCTCGATCGACGAGGGACCCTGGCCGAAGGAGATGTCGGCCAGCGACATCAGCGGCACCGCCACCCCCGCGGTGTTGGGCACCGCCAGCGTTTCGATCAGCCGCAGGTCGTGGCGGGCCTGGGTGTCGAGCTGGACGCGGATGGGGATCTGGCGGTCGCCCGCGTTGAACTTGGCCAGGTTGGCGCCGATGTCGCCGATCGTGGCGACCCGGACCGTCTCGGAAATGGTCTCCGGCGAGACGCCGTGGCGGGCGGCCTCGTCCAGCCGGGGCAGGACCCGGATCTCCGGCCGGTCCAGCCCGGCGCTGGCGGCGGCGTTGGAGAAGCCCGGCTCGCGACGCATGGCCGCCTCGATCGAGGCGACCGCCTCGCCCAGGGCCTCGCCGTCGTTGCCCATCACCGTGATCGACAGCTCCCGCTCGCCGCGCTCGTTGACGTACCAGGCGCGGATGTCGGGCACCTCGGCGAGGCGGCGGGAGATCTCGCCCTCCACCTGCTTCTGGGTCAGCTCCCGCTCGTCCTTGGGGGTCAGCATGATGAACAGCGCCGCCTTGCGCACCTCGCGGCCGGCCCCGGTCGGGGTGGTGCCGCCCATCACGAAGACCGACCGGATCTCCGGCATCTCGCGCAGCGTCGCGGCGATCCGGTCGGTGGTCCGGGCGGTGTCCTCCAGGGTGGCGCCGGGCGGCAGCTCGACCGAGACGACGGAGCGGGCCGCGTCCTCCGCCGGGATGAAGCCGGTCGGCAGCAGCGACGTGCTCCAGATCGAGACCGCGAACAGCCCGATGCCGGCCAGCAGCGTCAGCCAGCGCCAGCGCAGCGTGACCCGCAGGAAACCGGTATAGGCCCGCATCAGAGCGCTGTCGCGCTCCGGCCGGGGCGGGTGGGCGCGCATCAGGTACGCCGCCATCATCGGCGTGATCAACCGGGCGACCAGCAGGGAGAACAGCACGGCGACGGCGACCGTCAGGCCGAACTGCTTGAAGTACTGGCCGGGAATGCCGCCCATGAAGCTGACCGGCGCGAACACGGCGACGATGGTCAACGTGATCGCGATGACCGCAAGGCCGATCTCGTCCGCCGCCTCCATCGCGGCCCGGTAGGGCGACTTGCCCATGCGCATGTGGCGGACGATGTTCTCGATCTCCACGATCGCGTCGTCCACCAGGATGCCGGTCACCAGCGTGATCGCCAGCAGGCTGACCAAGTTGAGCGAGAAGTCCATCATGCTCATGACCCAGAAGGCCGGGATGATGGACAGCGGCATCGCCACGGCGGCGATCAGGGTCGCGCGCCAGTCGCGCAGGAACAGAAGCACCACGATGATGGCCAGGGCGGCGCCCTCGAGCAGGGTCATCATCGCGGCTTCGTAGTTGCCCTCGATATAGTCGACCGTGTCGTCGATCAGCGTATAGCTGACGTCGGGGTGGGCTTCCGACAGCCGAGCAAGCTCCGCCTCGACCACCCGGGCCACCTCGACGTTGCTGGCCCCCTTGGATCGGAACACGCTGAACGAGACGACCTGCTGCTCGCCGTTCAGCTTGGCAAAGGACCGCGGCTCCTCGTACGAATCCGCCACCTCGCCCAGGTCCGACAGGCGCACCTCGCGGCCGCCGGGCAGCACGATGCGGGTCTGGCGCAGGTCGTCCAGGGTACGGGCGCCGGCCAGGGTGCGGATCGCCTGCTCCTGGCCGCCCAGTTCGCCGCGGCCGCCGCCCAGGTCGATGTTGGTGGCGCGGAGCTGCCGGTTGACGTCGGCCGCCGTTATGCCCAGCGACATCAGCCGGTCGGGGTCGAGCTGGATCTGGATCTCGCGCTCGACGCCGCCGATCCGATCGATCCGGCCGACGCCCTTCAGGCCCTGGAGCTTGCGCTTGACGACATCGTCCACGAACCAGGACAGCTGCTCCAGCGTCATGCCGGGAGCGGAGGCGGCGTAGCTCTGGATCGCTTGGCCTTCCACGTCGATCCGCTCGATGATCGGCTCGTCGATGGTGCGCGGCAGGTCGGCGCGGATCTTGGCGATCGCGTCCTTCACGTCGTTGACCGCCCGGTCGGTGTCCACTTCCAGGCGGAACTCTATCGCGGTGGTGGATGTGCCGTCGGTAATGGTCGAGGTGACGTGCTTGACGCCGGTGATGTTGGCGACCGCGTCCTCGACCTGCTTGGTCACCTGGGATTCCAGCTCGGACGGCGCCGCACCCGACTGGGTCACGGTGATCGCGACGACCGGCACGTCGATGTTGGGGAACCGCGTAATCGGCAGCGACTGGAACGACACGATGCCTAGAAGCATGACCACCGCGAAGAACACCAGGGCCGGGACCGGACTGCGGATCGACCAGGCGGAGACGTTGAGCGACATGGGACGGGCTCCCGCTTCTCTCTCGTGGGGACGCTTAGGGGATGCTGCTGGTCTGGATCGCCGACGCGGCGGGGGATTGCGGGACCGGGGTCACCCGGTCGCCACCGCGCACGAAGGTGCCCGACACGGCGATCACGTCCTCTCCCGGGGTCAGGCCGTTCCGGATCTCGGCCTTGCCTTCGGCCTTCAATCCGACGGTGACGGGCCGGGTCTCGACGACGCCGTCGCGCACGACCTGGATCACGGGTCCTTCCGGCCGGTTTAGCACGGCCGACAGGGGCACCAGCGTGCCCTCCCGGCGGTCCACCTCGACGGCGCCGCGGGCGAAGGCGCCGACCGCCAGCCCGGGAACCTCGTCCACCGACAGGCGGACGCGGCCGAGGCGGGACGTGCGGTCGACCTCGGGCGAGACGAGCCGGACCCGGGCCGGAACCGGTTCCGTCATGCCCGCGGGACGGACCTGCGCCGGTTGGCCGACGCGCAGCCGAGCCAGCGAGGTTTCTGGAACGTCGGCCTCGACCTCGATCGTGCCGTTGCCGATGATCCGGAACAGCGGTTCGCCGCCGGAGGAGACCAGGGCTCCCAGCTTGGCCTCGCGCCGGCTGATGATGCCGGCGGCAGGGGCCTTGATCTGGGTCCGGCCGATCCGGACATCGATCTCGCGCTGCTGGGCTTCGGCCAGATCCTTGTCGGCCTGGGCCAGCCGCAGGGCGTCCTCGGCGACGGCGACACGGGCGCGGGCCACCAAGGCGGCGGCCTCGCGCTGCTCCAGCGATTCCTGGGACGCGTTGCCGCGGTCCTGCAGGGTGCGGACGCGGTCGAAGGCGGCGTCCGCCTGCCGGGCATTGGCGTTGGCTTCGGCGATCTGGTTGCGCGCCTGGGCGATGGCCGCGGCGGCGCGGGTGATCGACGCCCTGTTCTGCGCCGCCTGGGCATCCAGCATGTCGCGCGACAGGCGGGCCAGGACCTGGCCGCGCTCGACCCGGTCGCCTTCCTCGGCGAGCAGCTCGATGATGGCGAGGCCGTCGATCTCCGCCCCGACCAGCACCTCGTCGCGAGCGACCAGGGTGCCGGTCATCAGGATCGTCTCGGCCAGGGTGCCGGTCTGGGCCTTGACCACGCTGACGCTGGGCGGCTTGGGAACGTTGACGGCGGGTTCCTCGGCGCGGGCCGGCGAGGCGGCGGGGAAGATGGCTGCGGACCAGCCGAGCAGTGCCGCGCCAAGCAGCAGCTTGCCTATGGACGAGAGGCGATCGGGTGCTCGGGACATGGTCTTGGCCTTATTCGGAAAGGAGAGGCGAGGAGTGTGCGGATGTCGGCCGCAGGAACCGTTCCAGCAGGGTGTCGAGCACGGCGTCGATCCTGTCGTCGGTCATGAAATCGGCCATGGGCCGGTGGGCGATGATGCCGTCACCCAGCGCCATCAGCAGCCGGACGGTGACGTCCACGTCGATCCCGGGATCGACGGTTCCCTTTTCGATTCCCCGGCGCAGCGCCTTGGCGCAGGCGGCGTGGGCCTCGTTGATGTTACGCTCGAACATGGCGCGGATTTCGGGGTTGCGCAACGCCTCGGCGATGATCTCGGTGCAGAGCGCCGGCGCCTCGCGGCCGTGCATCTCGCGCAGGAAGGCGCGGGCCAGCGCGGAAAGGCCGCGCACCGGGTCGTCCGTGCGGTCCAGGATCTCGAAGATCTCGGCATTGCGGACGCGGTCGGCTTCCGCGATGGCGCCGATGATGGCTTCCTTGCTGCGGAAGTAGCGGTACAGGTTGCCGGCGCTCATGCCGGCCTCGGCGCAGATGTCCTGCATGCTGGCCTTGTGGAAGCCCGAGCGCGCGAAGCAGGTCATGGCGGCGGCAAGGATGCGCTGCTGCTGCGCCTCCCGCGGATCCGTCGCCGCCGCTGCCGCCGTGGTCGTCGAGTCTTCCTTGAAGCTTGGTGCCATTGCCGCCGTGCTGCCGTCTGTGCTGAGAGTGAACGTTCATTCACTCAGTCATCTACGCTGGTCTCGAACGCGCGTCAAGCAGGGCAAATACAAATAAAAAGGCCGGCGCTGGGAGCGCCGGCCTCGAAGAGGTGACTTGGGGGTTGGCTGCAGCCGCTACTGCCAACCGTTACTGGACGAGCGCTTCCTGCACGTTCTCGGGCACCAGAACCTGATCGATGCCGTGGACGAAACCGTTGCCCGTGCGGATATCACCGACGGTGATGGACGCGGGGTTCTGGCCCGAACGGTCCGCCGTCCGCTGCTGGCCGTTACCGGTCTGGCCGCCACCGGTCTGGCCGGAGGTAGTGGTCCCCGTGCCTTCCGTCATCGCGGTCTCCGCCTGGCGGAGTTGGAGCAGCGCGTCGTCGACCGCTTGGCGGGCAGCGTTCCGGTCGTTGGCCTGCACGGCTTGATCGGCGCGGGCAAGGGCGGAGCTCGCCTGTTCGAGGGGCGCGCGGTTCGGCGCCTGCGCCCCGGTCAAGCCGCGGTCGAGCGCCTGGCGCGCGGTCGTGATCTGATCCTGGACAGCCTCCATATCCTGGCCCTGGCCGCCCAGAGTCTGGTTTGCGTTCTCCAGCGCGGTCCGGGCGTCGCGCACATCCGTCACGGCTGCCGGCTGGGAGGCCATGGTCTGGCCGGCGCCGGCCCCGCTCTGATTCTGGGCCGGCGGCTGCGGCGCGCCGATGTTGAGGCGCGGGCGCCCATTGGTCATCGACACGTCGATCGGCCCGCCGCCCATTGCCTTGATTTCCGAAGGAATCTGGGTGGAGGCGATGCTCTGGTTCTGGACCACGTGCTGGGACAGCACGGCGCGGAGCTGGTCGCGGTTCTGCTCCTGGCCCAGCTGGTCGCGGACGTTCTGCGGCAGCTTCTCGAAGGCCGCGTTGGTCGGCGCGAAGATCGTGTAGGGACCCGACTGGCTCAGCGTCTCGGCCATGCCGGCGCTCTCGATCAATCCGACCAGGGTGCTGAACTGGCGGTTCTCGCGCAGCGCCGCGACCACGTTGTCAGCCTGGATGGGAGCCTGCTGCGGATCGGCGCCGCTACGCGCGGTGCCCTGGCCGCCTTGGCCACCCTCGCCGCCGAGGATAGCGGGAAGCGGGGTCGTCTTGGTGACCTGCTGGCCGCCCGGGAGCATCTTCTCAAGGTCCGCGAGAATTTGGCGGCACTGGTTGAGTTCGCCATCGTTCTGGGCACCGCGGGCCCGTTGGAGCATCAGCTCGGCCTCGGCCTTCTGCTGGCCTTGGAGCTGGTCCACACGGTTGCCGACCTGACCGATCTCCAGTTGCGTGCAGGAAGCCGGCTGCAAATTCTCGGTACTGCCACTGGAGGAGGTCTGGGCCTGAACCGTTCCCATCGTCCCTGCGGTAAGCGCGATGACCGCCGCGCCCAACATCAACCTGTTCATTATCCTCATCCTCCGCGTTTTGTCTCTTGACAAGCAACTCGCCTGTTAGCGGTTACAACAGGGAGTGGAGCGGAGGGTTCCCGGGTGAGTGCCGCTCACCCCCCGGTCAGCACGTGCAGCGAGGCGTCCCAATAGGGCACCGGACCGAACCGCCCGGCCAGGAAATCGACGAACACCCTCACCTTGGGCGACAGGTGGCGACCGTGCGGATAAACCGCGTGGACGGCGCTGTCTCCGGCGACGAAATCCATCAGGACGACGTCCAGCCGGCCGCTGGCGATCTGCTCGCCGATGATGAAGGTCGGCAGGATGGCGATCCCATGGCCGCCGACGGCGGCCTCCCGCAGTACCTCGCCGTTGTTGACCCGCAGGGTGCCGGAAACCTTCACCGAGCGCACTTCGCCGTCGATCCGGAACTGCCACTGGTCGGCCAGCGGCGCGTTGGTATAGATCAAGCAGTTGTGGCCGGCCAGATCATCGGGATCGACCGGCCGACCGTGGGCCTTGAAGTAGGCGGGACTGCCCACGACCACTCGCCGGTTCGGGGCGAGGCGCCGGGCGACCAAGCTGCTGTCGCGCAGCCTGCCGATCCGCACCGCGACGTCGTAGCCCTCCTCGATCAAGTCGATGTACCGGTCGTTGAGGTCCATGTCGATCTCCAGGCCGGGATGGCGGCGCAGGAACTCGGCGATTGCCGGCGCGATATGCATCATGCCGAACGACATCGGCGCATTGATCCTCAACGTCCCGCGCGGCTGCGCGTGCAGGTCGGCGACGGCTCGCTCGGCTTCCTCCACGTCGGCCACGATCCGCGCGCAGCGGTCGTAGAAAGCCCGCCCCACCTCGGTCAGGCTCAGGCTGCGGGTGGTACGGTTGAGCAGCCGGGCGCCCAGGCGGTTCTCCAGGTCGGCCATGCGCCGGCTGACCGCCGACTTGGACAAGCCCAGCCGCTCCGCCGCGAGCGTGAAGCTGCGGGCATCCACCACCCGGATGAACACGCACATGTCGTCAAGCCGGTCCATACATCCTTCCCGCCGTATTGTTGCGTCTGGCAGAACAATGAAGTGAGATTGTCGGTGATTATCAGGATCGGCGCAACGCGATACCTATCAGGGCGTCGGCGCGGCGAACTGGTGCCGACGGATCCATCCAACGGGAGACGAGACATGGCGAAGGTCCTGGTCCTCTACTACAGCACCTATGGTCACATCGAAACCATGGCCGGAGCGGTCGCCGAAGGAGCCCGTTCGGTTCCCGGCACCGACGTGACGGTCAAGCGCGTACCCGAGCTGATGCCGCCGGAAGTCGCGGCCAAGGCCGGCGTCAAGCTGGACCAGGCCGCCCCGGTCGCGACTCCGGCGGAACTCGCCGATTACGACGCCATCATCTTCGGGACGCCGACCCGCTTCGGCAACATGGCGTCCCAGATGCGCAATTTCCTCGACCAGACCGGCGGCCTGTGGGCGCAGGGAAAGCTGATCGGCAAGGTCGGCAGCGTCTTCGCCTCGACGGCGACCCAGCACGGCGGACAGGAGAGCACCATCCTCTCCTTCCACACCACGCTGCTCCACCAAGGCATGGTGATCGTGGGCCTCCCCTACAGCTTCGCCGGCCAGACGACCCTGGACGAGATCGCCGGCGGCTCGCCCTACGGCGCCACGACGATCGCCGGCGGCGACGGCTCGCGCCAGCCCAGCGCCGTGGAACTCGACGGCGCCCGCTTCCAAGGCCGCCATGTCGCGGAGATCGCGGCGAAGCTGCACGGCTGATCCCGCACCAAAGCTGCGTGGCCGATGTTGAAGACCCGTGCCTCCGGTTCTATCGGAGGCACGGCAAGGGATTGCAACGCAACGCTGAAGGGAACGACCATGGGTTTGCTGATCGACGGGCGCTGGCACGACCAGTGGTATGACACGAAATCGACGGGCGGCGCCTTCAAGCGGCAGGAAAGCGCGTTCCGGAACCAGGTCACGGCCGACGGCTCGTCGGGCTTCAAGGCCGAACCGGGGCGCTATCACCTCTATGTCTCGCTGGCCTGTCCGTGGGCGCACCGGACCCTGATCTTCCGCAAGCTGAAGAAGCTTGACGAAGTGATCTCGGTCTCCGTGGTCGAGCCGCTGATGCTGGAGAACGGCTGGGAGCTGGCGCCCGGCGCCGACGCGGTCAACGGCAAGCGCTTCCTCTACGAGGTCTATACCGAGGTCAAGCCCGACATGAACGGCCGGGTGACCGTGCCCGTGCTGTGGGACAAGCAGAAGCGGACGATCGTCAACAACGAATCGGCCGAGATCATCCGCATGCTCAATACCGAGTTCGACGCTTTCGGCGACTCCTCGGTCGACTATTACCCGGCCGACCTGCGCGGCGAGATCGACGAGATCAACGCCTATGTCTACGACCGGGTCAACAACGGCGTCTACAAGGCCGGTTTCGCGACGGACCAAGCTGTCTATGAGCGGGCCTTCGACCAACTGTTCGAGGCGCTCGACACGCTGGAGGAGAGGCTGAGCCGCCAGCGCTATCTCGCCGGCGACCGCCAGACCGAGGCGGATTGGCGGCTGTTCACCACCCTGGTCCGATTCGATGCGGTGTATGTCGGCCATTTCAAGTGCAACCTGCGCCGGATCGAGGATTACCCGAACCTGTCCAACTACCTGCGCGAGCTCTACCAGGTGGACGGAGTCGCCGGGACGGTCAGCTTCGACCATATCAAGCGGCACTATTACGGCAGCCACAAGACCATCAACCCGACCGGCATCGTGCCGAAGGGGCCGGCGCTGGACTATGGCGCTCCCCACGACCGCGGCCGGTTCTGATGCCGGTGCCTGGGGGCGCGGCGGTCGCGCGCGCCGATCGCCGAATTCCCCGTTTCAACCGAAATGCGACAATTCGCATGGGACCTGTTAACCTTCGATAAAGTGTATACGTCGATACTCTGCCGCTGTTGTCCCGTACCAGCTTCGCAGAGATCGACGGCATGTCGGCCAAGCCATTCACCGCAGAACTGCAACGCCGAGGCCTGCCTTTCCGGCACGGGGCGCCATCCGACCTGGAAGCCCTCGCGAAGCCGGAGCCTGCGGCTCCCCCTCCCGTTCCGACGGCCACGCCCGCGGAACTGATGGCGGCGATCGACCGGATCGAGCGGCGGCTCGACGAACTGGCGGCGCTTCAGCCGGTCACGGAGCCGGCCCCCGCGTCCGGACCACCGTCCTTCCCCGGACCCGGACCAGACGTCGCCGACCTCCAGCAGCGCATCCAGGCGACCCACATCGAGATCGCGGCGCTCCGCCATCCCAAGGCGGAGCAGGATAGGCTTGTGGTGGCCGGCGAGGAGTTGGCCGCCATCGTCAGCGCGACCGAACACGCGACCAACGGGGTGCTGAGCGCGGCCGAACTGATCGAGCGCACGGCGGTCAAGCTCAAGGCCAGGACCGACGATCCCGAGGGCAAGGCCGACCTCGACGGCATCATGGACGCCGTCGTGAGCATCTTCGAGGCGTGCAACTTCCAGGACATTACCGGCCAGCGGATTGGCAAGGTCGTACGGACGCTCGACTTCATCGAGGAGCGGGTCGTCAACATGATCCAGACCTGGGGTGCCGAGGCATTCGCCAACCTGCCGACCTCGGTCGAGGTGCCGGTGGCGGAGGAGGCCAAGCTGCTGAACGGGCCGCAGCTCCAGGGCAAGGCGATCAGCCAGGCGGAAATCGACGCCCTGTTCGGCTGATCCATCCCGCAGGCGGTTTCATTCGGCCGCAATGGCCGAGACGCCGATGCAGCTTTCAAGCACTCCGAGCAGGTCCCGCTTCTGAAACGGCTTGACGAGCAGGCTCGCGAGGCCGGCGGCGCGCCAGCGGCCGGCGTCCGCCGCATCGGCATGCGCCATCATGCCGATCATCGGTACTCCCGCATTGACTTCCCCGGGGGCCACGATCGCCGAAGCCATGGACAGGCCGCCCATATCGGGCATCGTTATGTCCAGCAGGACGGCGTCGAACCGCGTTTTACGCGCCGTTTCGACCGCGCTCCGACCGGTGGTCACGGTATGCACCAGGAAGCCCGCGCGCATCAGCATCAATCCGGTCACCATCCGGCTGGCCTCGCTGGCGTCGGCCAGCAGCACCCGCGGCCGCGAATCCCCGCGAGCCGGACCGGGTAGCGAGGCTTGGCGCGTCGGCGTATGGGGCCGAATCTTGTTCGACGTGCAGTCCGGCGACGGTTGCGGGCCGTCGGCGGCCCGCATCGTCAGGTGCAGGCGGAAGCTGCTGCCGTGCCCCGGGTCGCTGAGCACCGTCAAGCGGCCTCCCATTGCGGCCGCGAGCCGGCTCGCGACCGCGAGTCCCAGGCCGCAGCCGCCGTAGCGCCTCTTGATCGACCAGTCTTCCTGGGTAAAGGCTTCGAATAGGCTTTCCCGGTAAGCGGGGTCGATCCCGATGCCGGAATCGGTGACCGACAGCACGAACGGCACGAGACCACCGCTTCGCCCACCCGCGAGATCGTCGGCGGAGGCATCGGCGCTCTCCAGCGCCACGGTCAGTCCTCCGGCTTCGGTGAACTTGATCGCGTTCGACAGCAGGTTCCGCAGGATCCTGGCCAGTTTCTGGCGGTCGCCCCGCACGGTCCGGGTCAACGCCGCGTCGATACGGCAGGCGATGGTCAGTCCCTTGGCTTCGGCCGACCGGATCACCGCGTCGACCTCCATGGCGACCAGGTCCGAAAGACGGAACGGGCAATCCATCAGTTCGACCGGTTCGCTGTCCAGCTTCGCGAAATCCAGGATCTCGTCGATGACCCGGGCCAGATCCCTGCCGGAGTTGCGGGCCGTCTCCATGAAGGCGTCCCGGTCCTCCCGCGCGACGCCTTCCGCGAGCAGGTCGAGCGCGCAGACCACGCCGTTGAGCGGCGTCCGGATCTCATGGCTCATCAGCGACAGGAACGTGGCCTTGGCGCGGTCGGCGTTCCGTGCATCCTCGGCCGACACACCGCCGCGCCAGGATCGCGCCGGGCGAAAACTCAAGGCGACGCCGCCGTCGGCCGAAACGGCGGAATACTCCAACCACCCGCCGTCGGCGTCGCAGGAGGGGGCCTCGAAGCGCGCGCATTCCCCCGAGGCCGCGACGGCGGCCAGCCGGTCGAGCAGGCCGCCCGGAACCAGGTCGGGCAGCGTCGCCGTCAGCCGGCGGCCGATCAGGTCCGCAGAGGGGCGCGCCATCAGGCGTCCGCCTTCCTCGTTGATCAGCATCCAGCGGAAGTCGCTGATGCGGCCGTTCGGGTCGCGGACCGCCTTGAGCAGGGCCATTCCGTCGAATGCGGACGCCATGAATGCGCCCAGCGCCCCATCGCTTCCCTGCGGCCCGGAATTCGGCGGACGGCGCGCGCCCCTGAACTTCCCGGACCGGTCGTCGATGCTTTGCTTGAGGACTGGCGTAATGCGCGAAAGATGAGGCATGGTCCCTCGGCTCGGCGTCTCGAATTGCAAAATGCGAAGCAGCTTGCATAAACCAAAGGATATAGCTGGTCGCCGCTGCTCACCCATATGGTCATAGCAAACGTCGGGCCATACCCGTCCGCGCCGAGCGGTTCGGCGGAGACGAGGGCGTCAGGCGGCGGAAAGCAGGAGAACCGATTCATGTCGCGACGCATCACCGGATTTTGGCTCGTGCTGGCGGCGCTGAGCGCCGGCATCGCGGTGGCGACCGGCGCCTATGCCTCGCACGGGCTGTCCGACGCCCGTTCGATCGAGCTGTTCCGGATCGCCGGACAGTACCAGATGTGGCACGCCCTGGCGCTGGGCGGGGTCGCGGCGCTGGCCCGCTTCGGGGGGCCGGGCCGGGGAGGCTGGCTGCTCGCAGCGGCGGGGTGGTGCTTCCTGATCGGCACCCTGCTGTTCTGCGGGGCGCTCTATCTCCTTGCGGTGCAGGGGCCCAGCCTGCTGGGTGCCGTGGCGCCGGTCGGGGGGCTCGCTTTCATGGCCGGTTGGCTGGCCCTGGCCGGCGTGGGGATGCGCTGGATGATGAGGTCCGGGGAAGGGCGGGGGCCTGGTGGTTGACTCAGGCGATGGCGGCGCTGTCCTCGGTCGCCGGTGTATCCGCCTGTTCCTGCTGCTGCGCGCAGTAAAGATCGTGGAGAACCTTCATCACGGCCGCCGCTTCGCCACCCTGGAGGGAATAGTAGATCGTCTGCGCGGACCGTCGGGTGCGCACCAATTTGTCCCGGCGCAGCCGCGCCAGATGCTGGGAAAGGGCGGACTGGCTCAGGTCCACCAGCGCCTCCAGCTCGCCGACCGACTTTTCCCCCAGGGCGAGGTGGCAGAGGATCAGCAGTCGGCGTTCGTTGCTCATCGCCTTCAGCAGTTTGCTCGCTTCGCGGGCGCTTTCCTGAAGATCCTCTATGGTCATACTGACGCGGTTCTCTCACTGCCGCCGGTCGCCCCGGAACCGGCATGGGAAAGGGCGAAGGTAGACTGATAATTCTAAGGCCAAGCTTACATATCGGCGATCCGGCCTGCTCCGTAAAGCCAATTCACCGTCCCCCGTCAAGCGACCGGATGCGGCGCGGCCGGGCTTGCCGCCGGGCTCCCGTGGAGCGTAAGCCGGTCCGCTCCTATCAGCTTTCTCCATCAGCATTCAAGGAATACCGCAATGGCAGATCACACCCTCGACGCGAAGGACCTGACATGCCCGCTGCCCGTGCTGCGCGCCCGGAAGGCGATGAAGCACCTGGCTCCCGATGACGTCCTGGTGATCGAGGCGACCGACCCCGCCGCCACGAAGGATTTCCCGGCTTTCTGCGAGGCGACCGGCCACGAACTCCTGTCGGTCGACCAGGACGGCGCCGTCTATACCTTCAGGATACGGAAGGCCGGCTGACCGGGCGCGGCAAGATGGCGCTGCCTTTTCCCAGGAATAGTTGCGGCGGAAAGTCCGCCGTTCGCGGATACTGGAGAGAGCCGTGCCTTCGCCGCCCGGAGGTGCCGCCCCGCCGAGGGGGGAAGCGCGGTATGCCGTGAGGCTGGATTCGGAAGTTTCCCGATGCAAACCGGGTAGCGATCTGGGACCATGCCCGTCACGCGGGGAAACGCTCAGAAAAAGAAGAAGACCAATGTATACCTCCCTTTTCAGCCATCCCTCCTGCATCGACCATGACACCGGCATCGGGCATCCGGAATGCCCCGAGCGCCTGAAAGCCGTCCTGGCGGCGCTGGAAGGCGAGGCTTTCCATTTCCTCGACCGCCGCATCGCGCCGCGCGCCGAGATCGAGCAACTCGCCCGGGTCCATCCGATCTCCTACATCGAGCGAGTGCTGGCAGCGATCCCGGCCGAGGGCCATGTGGAGCTGGACAACGACACCGTGCTGTGCCCCAGCTCGGGGGAGGCGGCGCTCCGTGCCGCCGGCGCCGTATGCGCCGCGGTCGACGCGGTGATGAGCGGTGAGGCGCGCAACGCCTTCTGCGCCACCCGGCCGCCGGGCCACCATGCCGAAACGGCCCGGGCGATGGGCTTCTGCCTGTTCAACAACGTCGCGGTCGGCGCCGAGCATGCGCGCAAGGTCCACGGCATCAGCCGGGTCGCCGTGATCGATTTCGACGTCCACCACGGCAACGGCACCCAGGACATCTTCCAGAACGATCCGGGCCTGTTCTACGCCTCGACGCACCAGGCCCACCTGTACCCGAACACCGGGCTCTTGGAGGAGCGCGGCGTAGCCGACAACATCGTGAACGTGCCGCTGCCGGAGATGGCGGGCAGCCCGGAGTTCCGCCACGCCATGACGACCCGGATCTTCCCGGCGCTGGAGCATTTCCAGCCGGAGCTGATCATGATCTCGGCCGGTTTCGACGCGCACACCCGGGATCCGCTGGCCAGCCTGCACCTTGTCGATGACGACTATGTCTGGGTGACCCGCAAGCTCGGCGAGTTCGCGCGCGAATATTGCGGTGCACGCATCGTATCTACCCTGGAAGGGGGGTACGACATTCGCGCCCTTGCCTCAAGTTGCGCCGCGCACGTACAGGAACTGATGGCGGCTTGATCCGCCGGGCCTCCACGTCAGGGGGATCGGTCCGCCTTCGCGGTCCGGCAGCCAAGCCGGACTTGCGGACAGGCCGGCGACCGCCCTAAAGTCGCCAAGGTACCCTGGTGACGGTAGGATGATGGCTGACCCCGCAATACCCCCCGATGTCGCAGCGCTGAGTTTCGAAGACGCCTTGGGCGAGCTGGAGCGTATCGTACGCCAGCTCGAGGAGGGCCGCGCCAAGCTCGACGACGCGATATCGTCCTATGAGCGCGGCACGGCATTACGCCGCCACTGCGAAGCCAAGCTTCGCGAGGCCCAGGCGAAGGTCGACCGGATCACCGTCGCCGCCGACGGCTCGATCGGCGCAGAACCCGCGCGGATCGAATAGTGGTGAACGAGCTCTCCTCCGCCATGGGCGAAGCGGCCGAACTGGTCGAACAGGAAATCGACCATCTCCTGCCGATGTCCGACACCACCGAGGCCAAGCTGTTCGAGGCGATGCGCTACGCGTGCCTGGGCGGCGGCAAGCGGCTGCGGCCCTTCCTGGTCATGACCAGCGCCGGCCTGTTCGGCGTCGCCCGCGACTGCGCGGTGCGCGTGGCGGCGGCCGTGGAATTCGTCCACTGCTATTCGCTGGTTCACGACGACCTGCCGGCGATGGACAATTCGGACCTGCGGCGCGGCCGGCCGACCGTCCACAAGCGTTTCGACGATGCGACCGCCATCCTGGCCGGCGACGCCCTGCTGACCCTCGCGTTCGAGGTGCTGGCGGATCCGGCGACGCACGAGGATCCCAAGGTCCGCTGCTCGCTGGTCGCGGCGCTGGCCAAGGCGGCCGGCATGCACGGCATGGTCGGCGGCCAGATGCTCGATCTGATCGCGGAGACGACGCAGTTCGACATGGGAGCCACGACCCGGCTTCAGCGGCTCAAGACGGGCGAGATGATCGCCTTCTCGTGCTGCGCCGGCGCCATCCTGGGGCGTGCGTCGCCGCCCCAGATGCAGGCCCTGCATAATTATGCCCATGACCTGGGCCTTGCCTTCCAGATCGCCGACGATCTGCTCGACATCGACGGCGACCCGTCCGTTACGGGCAAGCCGGCGCGCCAGGACGCGGCGGCCGGCAAGGCGACCTTTGTCTCGATCCTGGGCGTCGAGCGCGCGCGCGACCAAGCGCGCCTGCTGGCCGACCAGGCCGCCCGTCATCTCGAAGTTTTCGACGGCAGGGCGGATATCCTGAAATCTGTCGCAACCTATGTCGTTGAGCGGCGTCATTGAGCGGCGCGCCTGACCAGAGGAGGTTGTATTGACCGCACCCAGCAAGACCCCGATGCTCGATCGCTGCACCGTTCCGGCCCAGATCCGAAAGCTCAAGCCCGATCAGCTGCGGCAACTGGCGGACGAACTGCGGACGGAGACGATCGACGCGGTTTCGGTGACCGGCGGCCATCTCGGCGCCGGCCTGGGCGTGGTCGAACTGACGGTGGCCCTCCACCATATCTTCGACACGCCGGATGACCGGCTGATCTGGGATGTCGGACACCAGGCCTATCCGCACAAGATCCTCACCGGGCGGCGCGACCGTATCCGCACGCTGCGTCAAGGGGGAGGCCTGTCGGGCTTCACCAAGCGGTCGGAGAGCGAGTACGACCCGTTCGGCACCGCCCACAGCTCTACTTCGATCTCGGCCGGGTACGGCATGGCGGTCGCGAACCGGCTGTCAGGCAAGCGCAACCATGTGATCTGCGTGATCGGCGACGGCGCCATGAGCGCCGGCATGGCCTATGAGGCGATGAACAACGCCGGAAGCGACGACAAGTCACGCCTGATCGTCATCCTCAACGACAACGACATGTCGATCGCCCCGCCGGTCGGCGCCATGAGCGCCTACCTGTCGCGGCTGATCTCGTCCAAGCCGTACCTGAGCCTGCGCCACCTCGCCAAGGATATCGCGGAGCATTTCCCCCGGCCGCTCAAGCAGGCCGCGCGGCGGGCGGAAGAGTACGCCCGCGGCATGGTGACCGGCGGCACCCTGTTCGAGGAGATGGGCTTCTACTATGTCGGCCCGATCGACGGCCATAACCTGGACCACCTGCTTCCGGTGCTGCAGA
Source organism: Skermanella mucosa (assembly GCF_016765655.2). Lineage (NCBI taxonomy): Bacteria > Pseudomonadati > Pseudomonadota > Alphaproteobacteria > Rhodospirillales > Azospirillaceae > Skermanella > Skermanella mucosa. The sequence goes on along the minus strand of NZ_CP086106.1, from coordinate 3,802,336 downwards.
ACCTGCGCGACACCGAGGACACGGGGCCGGTCCTGGTCCATGTGGTGACCCAGAAGGGCAAGGGCTTCGCACCGGCGGAGGCATCGGCCGACAAGCTCCACGCCGTTTCCAAGTTCGACGTGGTGACCGGCGCCCAGGCCAAGGCCAAGTCCAACGCGCCCACATATACCCGTGTCTTCGCCCAGGCGCTGATCAAGGAAGCCGAAGCCGACGACAAGATCATCGCGGTGACCGCCGCTATGCCGTCCGGCACGGGCCTCGACCTGTTCGACAAGCGCTTCCCGGACCGCCTGTTCGACGTCGGCATCGCCGAGCAGCACGCGGTCACTTTCTGCGCCGGATTGGCGACCGAGGGGTACAAGCCCTTCGCCGCGATCTATTCGACCTTCCTGCAGCGCGGCTATGACCAGGTCGTCCATGACGTGGCGCTGCAGTCCCTGCCGGTCCGCTTCGCGATCGACCGCGCCGGTCTGGTCGGCGCCGACGGCGCCACCCATGCCGGGGCATTCGATATCGCCTACCTCGGCTGCCTGCCGAACATGGTGCTGATGGCCGCTTCGGACGAGGTCGAACTGATGGACATGGTCGCGACCGCCGCGGCGATCGACGACCGGCCCAGCGCTTTCCGCTATCCCCGCGGCGAAGGCGTCGGCCGCGACATGCCGGAGCGGGGCAGGGTGCTGGAAATCGGCAAGGGGCGGGTGGTCCAGGAAGGCAGCAAGGTCGCCTTGCTCAGCTTCGGCGCCCGTCTCCAGGAATGCGTGGCCGCTGCCCAGGACTTGGCTGCGCACGGCCTGTCCACGACGGTCGTGGATGCCCGCTTCGCCAAGCCGCTGGACGAGGATCTGATCCGGCGGGTCGCCGCTTCGCATGAGGTCGTGATCACCATCGAGGAGGGTTCGGTCGGCGGTTTCGGCAGCTTCGTCCTGCACTTCCTGGCCGGCGCCGGGCTGCTCGACCACGGGCTGAAGATCCGGTGTATGGTGTTGCCCGACCAGTTCCTGGACCATGACACGCCCGTGAAGCAGTACGAGGAAGCCGGCCTTGCCGCCCGGCATATCGTCGCGACGGCCCTGAAGGCGATGGGAGTGGACGGGGCCGCCTTGCCCGGCCACGGCGCCGTACGGGCCTGACAACGGGTTACGGCGGGCAGTGGCGCCGGGGCATGGGATGCTGCCATGTTCCGGCGGTGGCAAATGACGTCCGAGCAGAAATTTCCATAAAGGTTCAAATAGTTATCCTGTGTGGCTGCGACGGGTGACCACGCCTAGGTCTTCAAGTCGCAGGATGTGCGTTTATCGATGCTTGCATCAAACACTCCCCTTGTGTACGGCTTACGCCGCTCAAAGATTTTAAGGCTTACGCCGCCCAAAGAGGTATTGCCTTCGATAGCCGTGGTGATGATTGAATAACGCTTGATTGCTTTATAATTAAGGTTGAGGCGGCTTTTGATGCATGGATTCCGTGATTTCTATTCTGGCAAGCGTGTTCTGGTCACCGGCCATACCGGTTTCAAGGGAAGCTGGATGGCCGCATGGCTGAAGTTGTGCGGCGCAGAGGTGACCGGTCTCTCCCTCGCTCCGGAAGAGGGGCGTCCGAGCCTGTTCGAGGATGCCGCCATCGCCTCTGGCATGACTTCCCACATAGGCGACATCCGAGACTTCGCCCTGGTCCGCCGGGTCTTTGACGAGGCGAAGCCGGAGATCGTATTCCATCTGGCGGCCCAGCCTCTGGTCCGCCGCTCTTACCGCGACCCGCTGACGACCTACGGCTCCAACGTGATGGGGACCGTCCATGTGCTCGAGGCGGCGCGCCAGTGCGATAGTGTTCGGACGGTGGTCGCGGTCACCACCGACAAGTGCTACGCCAACGAGGAATGGGTCTGGCCCTATCGCGAGACCGACCGGCTGGGCGGCAAGGATCCATACAGCAACAGCAAGGCGTGCGCGGAGCTGGTCGTCGACAGCTACCGCAGTTCCATCTTCGCGATGGAGGGGCGTGTCAAGGTCGCCACGGCGCGCGGTGGCAACGTGATCGGCGGCGGGGACTGGTCGGAGGATCGATTGGTTCCGGACATCGTCCGGTCGATCGCCGCCGACGAGACCGTGGTCCTGCGCAATCCCGGCGCGGTGCGTCCCTGGCAGCATGTGCTGGAACTGATCCGCGGCTACATGGTGCTCGGCCAGCGCCTTCACCTGGAAGGTGATGCCTTCGCTTCGGGCTGGAACTTCGGTCCCGACAAGGGGAACGAGGTGACGGTCGAGACGCTGACCCGCAAAATGCTGGCCGGCTGGACCGGCAGCAAGGCGGAGATCAGGATCGAGCAGTCGCCGCTCGCCGAGGCCAATTACCTGAGGCTTGACCACTCCAAGGCGGTCAGCCTGCTGGGCTGGTCACCGGTCCTGGACCTGGACACCACGATAAACCTCACTACGGATTGGTACCGGCGCTACGCCGCCGATCCGACCGGTGCTGGAGCTCTGCTTGCCGAGCAGATCGCGTCATATCGGGACTCGCCTTCCCGGCCGGAACCCACGACATGAGCGGCCGCCGCATCCTGGTCACCGGAGGGACCGGCTTCATCGGGCGTGCCCTTGTCGGACGGCTGGTCCGAGACGGGCATGAGGTGACCTGCCTCGTGCGGGGGGGCGGACCAACGCCCGCCGGTGCACATGCACTGGAGATTGCCGCGCTAGATGAGGCGGGGCTTCACGCCGTTCCCGTCGAGGGTCCGTTCGACACCCTGTTCCATCTTGCCGCCTACGGGGTCCGCCCGGAGCAGCGGGATGCTTCGGCGATGGCCTGGACCAATGTCGCTGGTACCGTCGCCTTGACCGCAATCGCCAAGCGGTGGAGCGTCGCCGGCATCGTCTATGCCGGCTCCTGCTCCGAATACGCCGAACCGACGGAACATCGCCCGGTCGGGGAGGGCGACGCATTGACCTCCACCGCGCTGTACGGCGCATCTAAGGCGGCCGGCGGCATGATCGGTCGCGCCATGGCGGAGACTCTGGGCATCGGCTTCAGCTGGATGCGGCTGTTCGGCACCTATGGCCCGGGCGAGGCGGACTACCGCCTGATCCCATATCTGATTGGACGCCTCGGCCGCGGCGAAGAAGTCGACCTCACCCCCGGAGCGCAGGCGCGCGATTTCCTTCATGTTGACGATGTGGTCGAGGGGCTCGTCGCGGCGGCGGAGATCACCCGGCCGGGGCGGACCGATGTCTTCAATCTCTGCTCCGGGCAACCGGTGACCGTGGGACAGGTGGCCGAGAAGGTGGCCGACGCCCTGGGCCGCCCCCGTGCCTTGCTGCGTTTCGGCGCACGGCCCTACCGCCATGACGAACTGATGTGGCTGGTCGGCGACGGTACGCGGTTCCGCGAGGCGACGGGCTGGACCCCCGGGATTGGGTTGGATGACGGCATCGCCTCCATGGTGAGTGCCCTTGCGGAGAGACGATCCCCATGAGTTCCGCGCGCAAGCTCATTACGATCTGCGTCCCGGTCTATAACGAGCAGGACAATGTCGAGCCGCTCCACCGGCGGGTCTGCGCCGTCATGGAGCGGGTCGCGGACCGTTATGATTTCGAACTGTTATTCACCGATAATCACAGTACCGACCGGACTTTCGAGGTGCTGGCCGCCATGGCCCAGCGCGACCCGCGGGTCAGAGTGCTCCGCTTCTCACGCAATTTCGGTTTCCAGAAATCGATCCTGACCAATTACCGGAACGCGCGCGGCGACGCTGCGATCCAGATCGACTGCGATCTCCAGGATCCGCCGGAGCTGATGCTGGAGTTCATCCGCCTGTGGGAGCAGGGCTATAAGGTGGTCTACGGAGTGCGCCGGAAACGTCCAGGCGACTCCCGGATGCTCCACCGGTCCCGCAAGCTGTTCTATCGCCTGATCGACCTTCTGAGCGAGGAGCATCTGCCGCATGACGCCGGCGATTTCAGGCTGATCGACCGCGACATACTGGACTATCTAGCCACCATCCAGGATCAGCAACCCTACATCCGGGGCATCATCGCGACATTGGGATTTCGCCAGATCGGCGTTCCCTACGATCGCTACGCGCGCGAACGCGGCGAAAGCAAGTTCAATCTCTGGCGCTTGATCAGCCTGGGCATGGACGGGATCCTGAACCATTCCGTCCTGCCGTTGCGGATCGCGACTTTCTCCGGCTTGATCATGTTCGGTCTTGCAATCATAGGCATGATCTATTACGCGCTTGCGCGCTGGATGTTCCGCGGCGACTGGCCGGAGGGCTTGGCGAGCACGAGCATCCTTCTGCTGTTCTCGATCGGGATGAACAGCCTGCTGCTGGGCATCATCGGCGAGTATCTCGGGCGGATCTACAAGAACGTCAAGCGGGCTCCGCTGACCATCATAGAAAGCCGGATCGATTCCATGGATCGTCCCCTTCTGACCGCCGAATCAGACGCCGGGCACCCGGAGTACGCCCACATGTCCGCCGAAGAGCAACAGTGACAAGCCCGCTGCCGGCTTGGCGGGCGAGACCAGATGCAGGATTGATCCATCCATGAAGACCGTCATTCTCGCCGGTGGCTTCGGTACCCGGCTGGCCGAGGAAACCGCGACGCGCCCCAAGCCCATGATCGATATCGGCGGCAAACCGCTGCTCTGGCACATCATGAAGACGTATAGCCACCACGGCTTCAACGATTTCGTGATTTGCTTGGGCTACATGTCCTACTACGTTAAAGAATACTTTTCGAACTATGCGCTGCATACGTCGGACGTGACCTATGATTTCGTGAACGGCACGCGGACGCACTACAACAATCAGACCGAACCTTGGCGCGTTTCTCTGATCGACACCGGCATCGACACCATGACCGGCGGTCGCCTCAAGCGTGTCCGGGAGTATCTCGGCGACGAGACTTTCATGCTGACCTATGGCGACGGCGTGTCGGACGTGGACATCAAGGAACTGGTCGCGTTCCACAAGCGGCACGGCAAGGCGGCGACCGTTACGGCGGTGCAACCGCCCGGGCGCTTCGGAGCGCTGGAGATGGACGATGACGGCCATGTCGGTGCATTCCGCGAGAAACCGCAGGATGAGGTCGGCTGGATCAACGGCGGCTACTTCGTCCTGGAGCCGTCGGTGATCGACCTCATCGAAGGAGACGCGACGAGTTGGGAACGCGAGCCGCTGGAAGCGCTGGCGAACCAGGGGGACTTGGTGGCGCGCCGGCACCGCGGCTTCTGGCAGCCGGTCGATACGCTGCGCGACAAGCGGTCGCTAGAGGAGTTGTGGGCCGGCGGGAAAGCTCCCTGGAAAGTGTGGACGTGACATCGTGAGCAAACCCGCAAACCCTTGGCCGGAGCGGGACGGGGCCGGATCCCAGGAGAGCGGATCCGGGCGGGGCGGCCGTGCCGGCTGGGTGCGGACGCTGGTGGGGTTTGCCATCACCGCCGTTTTCGTTTTTCTTGTCGCGCGGCAGCTTTCTCCCGCACAGGTGCTGGATACCCTGGCGTCGCTGGATCCTGCCTGGCTGATCGCCGCGGTGTTGTCGCTGGCAGCCGGCTACCTGCTTAGAATCGTCCGCTGGCATATCATGCTCCGGGCCCAGGCATCGGACGTGTCGCTGTTCGGCTGTGCCGGACCTTTCATGATCAGCATCGCGGTCAACAACACGATGCCGCTGCGTGCCGGTGATGTCGTCCGGATCTTCGCGTTCCGCGACCGGCTCGGCCTGCAACCCAGCTTCGTTGCGGGCACGCTGCTGGTTGAACGGATCCTGGATCTGTGCGTGCTGCTGTGCCTGTTCTTCCTGACGCTCACCTTGGTGCCGTCCTCGGCCGTGCCGCAAACCCTGGTCACCCTGGCCGGCTGGTTTGCCGTCGCGGTCGTCGTGGCGCTCGGGGTGGTTTTCCTGGTTCCGCTTCATGCCCGGCGGCTTGTCGATCTGGTCGCCGGCAGCGGCGCGTTGCGCGGCAACCGCATCGTTACAGTCCTGGCGGGGATCGCACGGAACATCCTCGACAGTTTCATCCGCTTGCGATCCGGCGGCAGGGTGTTTCTGCTCATGCTGGTCACGGTGCTGTCCTGGCTGTTCGAGGGCGGCGTCTTCGTCGCGACGCTGCTGGCCGTCGGCCTGGATCACCCTCCAACGGTCGGTCTGTTCACCATGACGGCAGCCACTTTGTCGACCATGATTCCCAGTTCGCCGGGATATGTCGGGACGTTCCACTATTTCGCCATAGAGGCGCTCAAGGCGTTCGGCACCGGCGCCGCGGTGGCGGGCGCTTTCGCCGTGGCCGTCCACCTCATCCTGTGGGTTACGACGACTCTCGTCGGCACCGCGTTCCTGGCGGCCGGCGGATTTTCCCGGTTGCGCCAGCGGGCGGTCCGCCCGTCGGGATGACCGCCGGCCCGATCCGCGCTGCCGCTCAAGACTGCCAGAAACCGACGCTCAGAACCAAGGTCAAAGAAATGCCCGATCAAACCCCTCTCCAGTCCGGCGCCGTCATCATCGGTGGCGGGTTCACGGGACTGGCCGCCGCGATGGACCTCGCGAAGCGAGGTCGGCCGGTCACCGTGATCGAAGCCGACACCAGTCTCGGCGGTCTTGCCGGCGGTTTCGAGGTGGCCGGGCAGAACCTGGAGAAGTTTTATCATCACTGGTTTGCCAGTGATCAGCACATCATGGACATGATCAAGGAATTGGGGAAGGAAGACAGGATCGTCCTGCGCCCGACCAGGACCGGCATGTACTATGCGAAGAACTTTTTCCGCCTCAGCAGCCCGTTGGACGTCTTGAAGTTCACGCCGCTGAGCCCGATCAACCGCATAAGGCTCGGCCTTTTGGTTTTCCAGGTGCGCGCGGTCAAGGACTGGCGCGAACTCGAAGGTTTGACCGTCAAGCAGTGGCTGACCAAGCTGTGCGGCGAGGAAGTCTACCGGGTGGTCTGGGAACCGCTGATGGTCGGCAAGTTCGGCTCGGTCGCGGACGAGATCTCCGCCGTGTGGTTCTGGAAAAAGCTGGTGCTGCGGGGCGGCAGCCGTGGCTCCAAGGGTCAGGAGATCCTTGCCTACTACACGGGTGGCTTCGCGGCCCTGGCGGATGCGGCGGGTGACTACATAAGGAGGGCCGGCGGGCGCGTCCTGCTGGGAACCAAAGCCACCGGACTGACGGTCGAGCAGGGACGGGTTACCGGCGTCGTCACCTCGGCGGGGACGATCCCCGCTACCACGGTGCTCTCGACCGCTCCGCTGTCGATCACCGCCGACATTTTCGAAGGTCAGCTTCCAGCCGATTACCTTGCCAAGCTACGGCGTATCCGGTACCTCGCTAACGTTTGCATCGTCCTGCAACTGGATCGCAGCCTGTCGGACACCTATTGGCTCAACGTCAACGATCCGACCTTCCCCTTCGTCGGCATCATCGAGCACACCAACTTCGAGCCGCCGGCCTCCTACGCCGGACGGCACATCGTCTATCTTTCGCGATACCTGCAGACCGACGATCCGCTCTATGGCATGTCGCCCGAGGAGGCGATGGAGTATGCCCTGCCGCACATCCAGCGGATGTTTCCGAAGTTCGACCGCTCCTGGATCAAGGACTCCCACGTCTGGCGCGCCGAGCACGCGCAGCCGGTAGTGGAGCGCAATTATTCCAGCCTGATGCCGGCCATGGAGTCCCCGCTGCCCAATCTGTTCGTCTCGACCATGGCGCAGGTCTATCCGGAAGATCGCGGGACCAATTACGCGGTGCGCGAGGGCCACAAGGCGTCCGAGCTGATGCTGCGCTGGCTGGGGGCTGCCGTCCCGGCGTGATCGAGCCGGATCCTGTGTGACGGCCGATGGGTGCTGGGCCCATCGGGCAGGCGAAGCGGTCCTGGCTTGTTCAGAGAAGAAAGTCGCTGCATGACCGCACCCACCCGCAGACGGTTGCCCGTGATGCCGCGCCGACGTCACGGTCCACGTCCGACCCGTCCGCGGGCGCCGTCTCGGCACCCCTGCGCGGTCGGGCGGTGCCGCTGGTACTCCTGGTCGACCTCGGCGCCTGCCTGCGCCTCGTCGCCGATTTCCTCGGGTTGCCGCTCGATCCGCCGCAACATTATGCCCTTGTCGCGACCACCATGCGCGACCGGCATCCCGGTGCCGAGCCTTAGCCCTGTCCGGGCGAAAAGGACAGTTACTCGAACCTGTCTGACCGCAGTGCCGGCGGTCGTGCGCACCACTCTCCGATCGAGGCTTACCGGTCTCCATGCAGTCGCCATGGTTGTCCATCGCGGCGTCCTTCCTGATGATATGCCTCAGGAATCCTGGCCTTTCCACCGACCGCCATCCGCTGACCGTCGGCCGGCCTGAACTGGCCGGTGCCGAGTGATCAACAAGGCCCGACCATTCAGAAACGGCGATCCAAGCTCGGTCAGGCACATAGGGCCGATCGGATTAGGATACGAGAATACAGGACTGGAACATGAAGTTATTTTCCGCGACGTCCGATGCTGCGGTGACCGGACGCACTGACGGCACGGCGCATGGTCAGGAAAGCCGAGTTTCGGAGCCTTATCCGGGATGGACGATCCTTTTCCTGGCCATCTCCTGTGCCGGATTATCCATCCTATACGCCCCGGCTTTGTACAGCCTTTCCGTCGATGTCGCTCATCATTATGCGCTGGTGGCGACGATCATGCGCGACTGGCGGGTCGGCCCGGAATTTCTGCCAAACCTGGACGAGATGAATTTCTATCCCAACCTGTCGCACTGGCTGGCGGCCGTGATCGGCGGTTTGCTCGATGGCGGCTTGGCCGGGATGTCGATCCTGACGATCGTCGCGCTGACGGTCATATGGGGAGTTGCCGGTCTCTTCCTGAAGGAACTCGGGCTGATACCGGCGCTGATCGCAGGGGGCATCCTCGTTCACCTCGTCTCCCGCTTCGGGTTCGGGTCGGTGCATGGCGACGAGATCATCGGCAATTTCTTCTTCGCTCAGGTCGTCGGCGAGGCCGGGTTCTATGTCGGCGCCTGGACCCTTTTCAGCCTTCACCGGCGCGGGTCAGGGCGGTGGGGCGACGCCTTCGTCCCGCTGTTCGTCTATTTCGTGGCATGGGTCCATCTTCTGCCGGCGTTGAAGCTGGTGGCTTTCTTCGGTCTCCTGACCGCGATAGAAATGATCCAGGCTATCCGCGCGCGGGGGAAGTTGCCCTGGACCGCCCTGGCGAGCACCGCCATCGCGGCCGTAGTGGTGCTCAAGCATCCGAGCTTTGCCGCGATGAGGAAGATCGCGGCCAACGACGGCGCCCTGAGTTTCCTGTATCCCAGTCAACTCCAGTACCTCGCCGGCATCGCGCTGCTTCTGATGTTCATCTCGCTGGTGCTGGTGGCGGCGGGCTGGCGTGCCGAAGGGGCATTCAAGGCATCCCGTACCCGTTTCACCCTCGGCATGATCGGTTGCATGGGGGCCGCGACCGCCGGCCTTATGCTGATGCAGGCGGGCGCCCTCGCGGTGACCGGGTCCGGATCGCTGTACGCCGTCAAGAAGCATATGTTCGGCGTTCACAGCATGCTTCTGTTCGAGATCGCGGTGCTCATGATGTTGCCGGTCAGCTTCGCCATATCGGAACTGGTCTTAACCGGGAAAGCGGTCGCAGCATCAGTCACAGAGCGGTTCGCCCGAGGCCTCGTGCCGGCTCTGCTGCCGGTCGCCGTGCTGATGTCGATAATGCCCCCGCAGGTCTCGGAAATCGCCAAAGTGGTTCCTTACCAGCGATTTGCAGCTCACTATCTCGCCTATCATTCCGGCGACGCCGGATCCGAGAAAACGCTGTTCATCCACGGCGGAGTGCCGCCGGCCTTGAACTACCTCATCAGCATCGGGGATCTTCGTCATCCCCGGGGCGACACCGTGCTTAAGCTTCTGGTCGGGCGTCCGGTCGGGGAAGCAGCGGATGCTTCGCGCGTCATCACCAATCCCGGGAACGCCCTCTATGACCGGCCGAACTGCCGTGTCGCGGATCTGTCCAACAGCAACACCGTGGTGGTCGACCAGCATTGTGTTCGGACGACGTCCAACGCTCCGGTCGAGGCGGGGCGACGGTTCGAATTCACGACGGCGGGAGATGGCGCGCTGCTCCTGCTGGACGGCTGGTTCGCGTCCGAGGCATGGGGAACCTGGAGCAATGGGTCTACGGCGGAGATCGCTATCCCGCCGCTCGACTCAAGGCAGCCATTCGCCATAGAGATCCAAGCCAGTGGCTTTCAGCCCACCGGGTCCGAAGCGGTCGCCGTGACGGTTCGACTTGCCGGGGAACGCGTCGGAGAGATGCAGCTCGGTTCGCAGGACATCAGGATGAAGATCGACATCCCCGCCAGCGTTGCCGCGGCGGGGGAGCCGATCAGGATCGGGTTTGATATAGCCAACCCACGGTCTCCGCAGCAGGTCGGGCTGTCGTCCGACGGACGGCTCATCGGCATCGGGTTGAAAAGCATCAGCTATCTTGATTGAATGCCATGGCGTGACAGCGCGAAAGGCCGCCATGGCGATCCGGTGATTGACCGGTCCCTCGGGACCCCTAAGATGGAACCCCATCAACAAGGGAAGAACCGCATGACGCGCTCGCGCGTGGACAGCCTGCTCGTCGAACGCGGCCTCGTCGAAAGCCGTTCCAAGGCGCAGGCCCTGATCATGGCGGGCCTCGTCTATTCAGATACGCTGCGTATCGACAAAGCCGGCCACATGCTGGCCACCGACGCCCCGATTTCCCTCAAGGGGCAGGACCATCCCTGGGTGTCGCGGGGCGGGCTGAAGCTGGTCGAGGGGCTGGACCATTTCGGCATCGATGCCGAAGGGTTGGTCTGCCTGGATGTCGGCGCCTCGACCGGCGGCTTCACCGACGTCCTGCTCTCCCGCGGAGCTGCCAAGGTCTACGCGGTCGATGTCGGGCATGGGCAGCTTGCCTGGAAGCTGCGGCAGGACCCGCGCGTGGCGGTACTGGAGCGGACCAACGCACGTAACCTCTCTGCAGCGGAAATTCCCGAATCGATCGACCTGGTGGTCTGTGACGCCAGTTTCATCAGCCTGATGACCGTACTGCCTGCGCCATTGAGACTGACGCGGCCCGGTGCCAAGCTGGTGGCGCTGATCAAGCCCCAGTTCGAAGTGGGCAAGGGCCGGGTGGGCAAGGGGGGAGTGGTTCGCGATCCCGAACTCCACCGGGAGGTTTGCGATACCATCTCCGCCTGGCTGTCCGGCCTACCCGGATGGCGCGTCCTGGGCATCGCCGAAAGCCCGATACTGGGACCGGAAGGCAACCGGGAATTCCTCATCGGGGGTGCCCGGGAAGGCTGACGGGTAAGCCCGCTTGAGAGGGGCGCGTCACAAATTGAACACGGCCGGCCGCTGATTCCTTGCCGGTAAATGACGCGCTACCGAACCAAGCGCAAGAAAGCCGGAAACCTCCATGACGGCACAAACGACTACATGCGGAACGAACCGCGGCAAGAGCGATGGCCTGTCACTCCTCCGGTACTTCATCAATGCCGCCATTCCGGTGTTCGTCTGGCTGACGCCCGTGGGCTCCGGGCTCCTGTCCCTGTACATGGGCAAGAGCATGGCCTGGGACCTGCTCCACTACCATTATTACAACGGCTATGCCTTCCTGAACGACCGCCTGGGCTACGATGTCCTGCCCGCGGTCTTCCATACCTTCCTCAACCCCGTCCTGGACATCGCTTTCTATGCCGGCGTGGAAAACCTGCCGGCGCGCGCCGTCGGCTTCATCCTCGGCGCCATCCACGGCGTCAACGTGATCCTGGTGTTCCACTGCGCCCGCCTCGTGCTTGGGGCTCGGGTGAGGGGATTCGTCGGGATGCCCAACCTGCTTCCGGGCTTCCTGGCGGTCGCCGGCTTCGGAACGGCGGCGGCCATGGGCACGCTCGGATCCTGGCACCATGACCTGATCGCCAGCCTGTTTTTCCTGGGGGCGCTCCTGATCCTGCTGGCCAAGCCCGCCGCAGGCGTCCCGCAAATGCCTAAGCTGCTGCGTCCGGCCTGTGCCGGGCTGGTGGTCGGGCTCGGCTTGGGTTTGAAGCTGACTTTGGCGCCCTTCGTGCTTGCGATCGTCGCGGCTCCCCTGGCGACCGCCGGCCGGGTTCGTGACCGGATGACGGCCTGCATCGCGGCCGGGGCCGGGGCGGGCGTTGGCCTGTTGCTGTCGGCCGGCTTCTGGATGGCGCGGATGCAGGCCGAGTTCGGCAATCCCTTCTTCCCGTTCTTCAATCGCCTGTTCGGATCGCCCTTCGCCGACGCGGGGGACGGCCGGGACCTGCGGTATCTCCCGGCGGATGTGCTGGAATATCTTGTCTATCCCGTCATCTTCAGCTTCGACGGCGACAGGATCTCCGAGGCGCCCTGGCGCGACTTCCGGCTGCTGGCCGCCTTCACCGCGGCGATCGCCCTGCTCGTCGCCACCCTGACCACCCGAATGGTCCGCTGGCGGCTGAACGGCGGCATCTTCACCGGCAACAACGTCCGGATGCTGCTGTGGACGGCGCTGGTCGGCTATGCCGGCTGGCTCGTCCTGTTCTCGATCTACCGCTACGCGGTGCCGCTGGAGATGCTGGTGCCCTTGCTGCTTTGCGTGATGCTGGTGGCGCTGTTCGGTGCCCGGGCCGGCACGTATGCCGCCGTGGCATGCAGCCTTGCCCTGGTGCTGACCACCAGCAAGGCGGACTTCGCCCGCAAGGACTGGAACGATGATCCGTTCGTCGGAGCATCCGTTCCCGCGCAGTACCGCGGCCTGCGGGATGCCGTGATCCTGATGGCGGGGCGCAGCGCCGATGCGCATTTCATCCCGGCATTCCATCCGTCCAACCGCTTCATCCGGCTGGACGGCTTCGACTATGTCTACCGGGTGGGGAACCCCTTCACCCGGCAGGCCGCGGCGATCGTCTCTGGGCACGAAGGGGCGGTTTTCGGCATGTTCCGCCGTGACCGGCGCGGGCAGGGAGTGGAGGCGGCGTTCCGGTCCTTCGGCTTCGCCATCCAAGACGACAGCTGCGCCAAGGTGGAGTCGAGCGTCCGCCCACCCGAGCCGACATTCCTGTGCCGGCTCGCGCCCCTGGGGTCGGGTTAGCGGCGCAGGCCGGTCGGCGGCATGGACAGGGTCTCCGCCGCCGGATCGCGGACCAGCGGAGCGAGTTCCTGAAGCAGCGGCTGAAGCCGCGTCAGCACCGCCGACGTCGCGGCCGCCTCCGACCGTCCGGAGACCAGGTCGAGCGCCTGCCGCCAGGGCGATTCCGGCTCGGGGAAAAGCCGCAGCGTCACCTCGGCGTCGCGGGCGAGGCCGACCGCTTCCCGGGCGAATCCCAGCGCCGCGTCCATGTCCCCCAGATCGTCCACCAAGCCCAGCGCCTTGGCCTGGGAGCCCGTCCAGACGCGGCCCTTGGCGATGTCCCGCACGGCAGCGGCCGGTAGCTCGCGCGCCTCGGCGACGTTCCGCACGAAAGCGCCGTAGATGTCGTCCAGGATCGTATCGAGCCGCTGGGACTCGCTTTCGCTGTAGGGTGACAGCGGTGACCACATGGTGGCGTTGCGACCGCGGGTCACTTGCTCCCAGTCGATGCCCAGCCTGTCCCAAAGGCCAGCCGTCACCAGCTTGCCGGCGACGACGCCGATCGACCCGGTCAGCGTGCCGGGCTGGGCGACGATCCTGTCGGCGTTCATCGCGATCCAATAGCCGCCCGACGCGGCGGCTTCGCCCATCGACACGATCACGGGCTTGCCCGCTTCCCGCGCCTTGACCAGCGCCCGGCGGATCGTCTCGGACGCGACGGCGGAACCGCCGCCGCTGTCGATCCGGAACAGGATCGCGCGCACCCTGGGATCATCGGCCGCTTCCTCGAAAGCCCCCGCCACGTCGTCCGATCCCATCGACGCGCCGCCCATCAGCGGATCGACCCCGCTCTCCCCCCGCTGGATGGAACCGGTACCGTAGATCAGCGCGATCGTCGGTCCCGCCTCATGGGGGCGTCCGGCGACGTCCAGATAATCGCCACCCTCGACCAGCTCGGCCCCGGTCCCGGCGCGTTCCAGCGCGGCGTCCCTGACCTGGTCGAAATATCCCAGCTGGTCCACCAACTTCGCTTCCAGGGCTTCCCGGTCCAGGAACGGCCCCCGGTCGATCAGCTGGCGCAGGCTGGCTGGATCCACGCCCCGACCCTTGGCGATGCCGGAGACGAGCTGCTCATGCAGGTCGCCGACCAAGGCCTCCATCATCTCCCGGTGAGGTTCGGTGAAGCCCTGCTCGGTGAAGGTGTTCATGAAGCTCTTGTATTCTTCCCGATGCCGCAACTCGGGCTCGACCCGCAGCTCGTCCAGCGCTTCGCGGGCGAACGGGACCGTGGCGCCGATGCCGGTCAATCCGACCATCCCGACGGGCTGAAGCCAGATCCGGTCGAACGCGCTGGCCAGATAGTACGCACGGTCCCCCGGCCCCAATTCCCCGAACGTTTCGGCGAACGCGAACGCGAAGCGGCCGCTGTCGCGGAACCGCTGGATCGCGGCCCGCAGTTCCTGGACTTTGCCCGTACCGATCCGGTCTCCGCCGAGCCGCGCCACGACTCCCTTTACCCTGGGGTCGCTCCGCGCGCGGTCGAGCACGTCAACCATGTCGCGCAGGCTTTCCGTACGCGCGAACAGCGCACCCGCAAGCGGGTCGTCGGGCACGTACTCCGCCAGCGGCTGGTCCAGGTCAAGGTCGAGTACGATGCTCTCGGGAACGGGATCTTCCCGCTCCAGGGCACGATAGGCGAGATAGCCCCCGCCGACGGCCAGCAGCACGGTGATCAGGCCGATCAGCGCGAAAAGGCCCTTGATGAAGCGGAACATCGTGTCTCCCGAGTTGACCCCATGCCTGCTGCTGCCCGATCGCTGGACGGCTTACCGGTCCATCCCGTGGTACTCGGGGTTGGGCATCATATCAACTGCCGATGCGACCCGGTTGGACATGTTGTAGAAGCCGGCGACGTCGGCGATGTCGAAGATATCGGCCTCGGCGAAGCCGGCGTCGCGCAACGCCTGCCGGTCCTCCTCGCCCATCAGATGGGGCGTCACGGTCAGCTTCCAGGCGAAATCCAGCATGGCGCGGTGGCGCGGCGGCAGCGGCGCCACCCGATAATTCATCACCAGCATCTCACCCAGCTGGGGGTCGCCCGACAGCCTGCGTACCGCCTGCCCGTGGGCGGCCAGGCAATAGTAGCAACGGTTCGCGGAGGACACGACGACCGCGATCATTTCGCGCTCCAGCTTGTCCAGCCCGCTGCCGCCCAGCATCAACTCGTTGTAAAGCTTGATGAATGTACGCAGCTTTTCCGGCCGCGCGCTGTAGGCCCGCAGCACGTTCGGCACCAATCCGAGCTTGTCCTCGCACTTGGCGAAGTACGCCTTCAGATCGTCGTCCAGGGTGTCCGCTTCGGGTACGGGCAAGGCCATCGCGTGATCCGGCTGTGGCATCTCTGTGTTTCCTCCTGGGTAATGGCGGATCTGCTTTGACCCGTCTATTGTGCGGCCCGTACACTGTCCTATGTAGGCGGTACGGATTCAAGTCCGGTACGGCGTCGGGCGGCATCCGAGCCGTACGTCATCCACGCTCCAGCCTGCGAGCTCCCTTTTGTTGATGGTTGCTTTCCCATGACTGCCGTTATCGATGCTGAAACGGCCTGCGACACACGACGCATCACCGATCTCCTGACCGAGTTCCGGGAGAACCTTCCGGTCGACCGCGTCAGCCTCGCCGACCTCGTGGACGCCCTGCGTCACCGCGCGTTCGGTGGATTCATGCTGGCGATGGCCTTGCCGACGCTGCTGCCGCTCCCGATCGGAATGGCGATCGTGTTCGACCTTCCGCTGGTGCTGCTCTCAGTCCAGCTGATGATCGGGCGGCAGTCGGTCTGGCTGCCGCGCGGGCTGCTCAGGGGCAGCATCAAGCGGGATCAGGCGGCGCGCATGCTCGACAAGCTCATCCCGCTGATGCGGCGGCTCGAAGGGGTGCTCAGGCCGCGCATGCCGTGGCTGACCTCGCCTCTCGGCGAACGTCTGATCGGTACGCTGTGCGTGGCCCTGTGCGTCGTCCTGATGACGCCCATTCCGCTGCTGGGCTGGTTCCCGGCGATCGCGCTGTGCGTGATCTCACTGGGGCTTGCCGAGCGCGACGGCGTGATGCTGATGGCCGGGTTCGGCCTGAGCGTCGCGACGGTGTTCGTTTCCGCGGCGATCCTGGCCGGCGTTGTCCAGGCGGGCGAAGCCCTGTTCCCGGCCCTCGGCCTCTAGCGGACTCTCCGAGGCGCCTTGCCGTCCCAGGATCGTCCCGACCGCATGGCGGAGCTGATCGGCCTGGACGGGCTTGTGCAGCAGATGGCTTCCGTTGGCGCGGGCCTCACGCAGCCGCTCCGGCGCGGTGTCGCCCGTCATGATGATGGCCGGCAGGTCCGGCGACACATGGGAGCGCGCCAAAGCCACGGCGTCTGCGCCCGTGCTGCCGCCCGGCAGGCGGTAGTCGGCGATGATCAACGCAGGCGCCGTTTCCAGCCGGCCGAGGCTGTCGGCCAGTTCCTCGATTGTCTGGGCGGTCACGACCGGCAGCCCCCATTCCTCGAGGAGCATTTCCAAGGCACCCATGACGGCGGGATCGTCCTCGATCAGGAGCACGGGACGGCAGGCGATGCTTCCTTCGTCCGCACCATCGCGGGATCGGAGCTCCGGACCCGATAAGGGCACGGGCGCCGCGATGGGGATCGTCACCGAAAAGACCGACCCCTTGCCGACGGCGGAACGCAGGGCCACGGGGTGGCCCAGCATCCTGGCGATCCGACTGACGATCGCGAGGCCGAGCCCGAACCCACGGCTACGGTCCCGCTCCGAGTTGCCGATCTGGTAGAATTCTTCGAAAATCCTGTGACGCTGCCCCTCGGGGATGCCGGCGCCGGTATCCGCGATCTCCACCCGCAGTGCTTCGCCGCTGCGGCGGCAGCCGAGCAAGATGCGGCCCGATGCGGTATGTGCGACGGCGTTGGCCAGCAGGTTGCGAAGGATGCGGATCAGAAGGTCCGGGTCGGTGGAGACGTTGGTGGCGCACCTCACGGTCCGCAGGGTGATGCCCTTCAGATCCGCCTGCGGCGCGAACTCGGCGTGCAGGCGCGACAGGATCTCGCCGATCGGGACGGGCCTGGGCGTCGGTTCGATGAGTTCCGCGTCAAGGCGCGACAGGTCGAGCAGGTCTCCCAGCATGCCGTGGACGGCGTTGATCGAAGACCGCACCCGCTCCAGTACCTCGCGTGCCTTCGGGTCCGTGATCCGGCCGTCCAGCACGCCCAGGAACAGCGACGCCGCCTGGATCGGCTGGCGCATGTCGTGGCTGATCGCGGCCAGGAACTGCGACTTGGCCCGGCTGGCGCGCTCCGCCTCCGCGGTGGCGGCGGCGAGCTTGTTCTCCGAGTTCTTCAGCGACGTGACGTCGGTCGATATTCCGCAGACGTAATGCTTGCCGTTTCGTTCATCGCTCACGCGGAATTTGCGGGCGAGATACGTGTGGACCTCGTCACCGATGACCGCAGTCTCCTCGAAGGTCTGCGGTTCGCCGCTTTCGAGAATGATGCGGTCATTGGCTTTGAACTGCGCGCATATTTCCGGCGGAAAGAACTTATCGTCCGTCTGCCCCCGCGCGTCCGCGTCACTGACGTGGAAGATCTGCTCGCAGTGCGGATTGATCTTCACGTAGCGCCCGGCTTCATCCTTGATATAGAGGATTGCCGGAACCTGGTCGAAAAAGGCCTGAAGGAAATGGTTTAGATTCACATCCTCCAGTTCCTTCGCGCGATCGCCCGTCCCGGTCTCGATTTCCGTCTCGGCAGGCATGTTGCGCATCACCATCCTGAACAGTTCTGTTCACATCAGACTGAAACAAGCGGAGGATCGAATCGGCACAATGCGAACTTGAAAAGAATGCCGTGAACCGGGCACCGTTCCCGGTTCGTCCGTTCACCCCCCGCACTGTGCGCGGTGACGCATCATGTGGTCGGCCAGGACGCAGGCCATCATCGCCTCGCCGACGGGCACAGCCCTTATGCCGACGCAAGGGTCGTGCCGTCCCTTGGTCAGGATCTCGGTCTCATTGCCATCCAGGTCGATCGTCCTCCGGGGCGTCAGGATAGAACTGGTCGGCTTGACGGCGAAACGCACGACGACGTCCTGCCCGGTCGAGATGCCGCCCAGGATGCCGCCCGCATGATTGGACAGGAACTGGACCGAGCCGTCCGGCTTGCGGCGCATCTCGTCGGCATTTGCCTCCCCGGACAGTTCGGCGGCACCGAAACCGTCGCCGATCTCGACCCCCTTGACCGCGTTGATGGTCATCATGGCGCGGGCGAGATCGCTGTCCAGCTTGTCGTACAGCGGGTCGCCCCAGCCGGCCGGCACGCCGGACGCGACGACCTCGATGACCGCTCCGACGCTGGATCCGCTCTTTCGGACCTCGTCCAGGTAAGTCTCCCACCGGGCCGCCGCTTCGGCATCGGGGCAGAAGAACGGGTTGGCGTCCACCTGGCTCCAATCCCAGCGCTCGCGGTCGATCCGGTGCGGGCCGACCTGGACCAGCGCCCCCCGGATCGTGACGCCGTCGCCCAGCGCCTTGCGCGCGATGGCCCCGGCGGCGACGCGGCAGGCCGTCTCCCGCGCCGACGACCGGCCGCCGCCGCGATAGTCGCGGATGCCGTACTTTTCCTGGTACGTGTAGTCGGCATGGCCGGGCCGGAACTTGCGGGCGATGTCGCCGTAGTCCTTGGACCGCTGGTCCTGGTTCTCGATCATCAGCGACACGGGCGTGCCGGTGGTCAATCCCTCGAACACGCCGGACAGGATGCGTACCGTGTCAGGCTCTCGCCGCTGCGTGGTGAACCGGCTTTGTCCCGGCTTGCGCCGGTCCAGGAAATGCTGGATGTCGGCCTCGCCGAGGGGCAGCCTCGGCGGCACCCCGTCCACGACGGCCCCGATGGCGATCCCGTGGCTCTCGCCCCAGGTGGTGAACCGGAAAGCCGTGCCGAAGCTGTTTCCCGCCATCGTCTCAGCCCTTGGCCGTGGCGGAGGTTCCCGTCAGGCCCTGGAGGAGCTGCGCCGTCTCCGCCGCCGAGTCGACGGCGACCATGCCCACCGTATGGTAGCCCGCATCCACGTGATGGACTTCGCCGGTGACGCCGGATCCAAGGTCGCTCAGCAGGTAGAGCGCCGAGCCGCCCACTTCCGAGATGGTGACGTTGCGCTTCAGCGGGGCGTTCAGCTCGTTCCACTTCAGGATATAGCGGAAATCGCCGATGCCGCTGGCCGCCAGGGTCTTGATCGGTCCGGCGGAGATCGCGTTGACACGAATGTTGTGGCCGCCTAGATCGACGGCGAGATACCGTACGCTCGCTTCCAGCGCCGCCTTGGCCACGCCCATGACATTGTAGTGCGGCATGACCCGTTCGGCCCCGTAGTAGGACAGGGTCAGCAGGCTGCCGCCGTCGGTCATCAGGGGAACGGCGCGCTGGCAGCACGCGGTGAACGAATAACAGGAAATATCCATCGTACGCGCGAAGTTGGAGCGCGAGGTGTTGAGATACTTGCCGTCCAGTTCGTTCTTATCCGAGAAGGCGATCGCATGAACCAGAAAGTCGAGCTTGCCCCACTGGTCCTGAATGGCCTTGAAGGTGGCGTCGAGGCTCGCTTCGTCGGTCACGTCGCACGGCACCACGATCGGGGACTTTACCGATTCGGCCAGAGGCTTGACGCGCTTGCCCAGGGCGTCACCCTGATAGGTGAACGCGAGTTCGGCGCCGTGCGCGGCGAGCGCGCTGGCGATACCCCAGGCGATCGACCGTTCGTTGGCCACGCCCATGACCAGGCCACGCTTGCCGGCCATGAGTTGGGAGGAAGTAGACATCGAGGCCTCGTGTTTTTGCTGTCGGCGCTTGAGAGCGGGCGGCATCGTACACCAAAGAAAATGCCGGTCAAAGGTGGGATGGGCCCGGGCGGACCGGACGGAAAATGCGCTCCGCACATGACGGCAGCCGTCCCGCCCCCGTTCCGCCGGCTGCGGGAGCGTCGGTGATGCAGTTCCAACTCGGCCGGACCTCGGAAAAGGTCAAGGCGTTGCCGGTAAGGCTGCGCGACTTCGCCAGCTTCATGCAGTATCTGTTCAAGCGCTATTTCGAGGACGACTGCCTGACCACCTCGGCGGCGCTGACCTATACGTCGCTGCTGGCCGTCGTGCCGCTGATGACCATCGGCTTCGCGATCTTCCGGGCCTTTCCGGCTTACGAGATGCTTCAGCAGCAGGCGCAGAGCCTGATCCTGCGCAACCTGGTGCCGGAAGTCGGCGACGCCATCCAGGATACGATCATCCAGTTCGCGGGCAATGCCGGACAACTCACCGCCTTCGGCATCGTCGGCCTGGCGATCACGTCCGTGATGCTGTTCTGGACGATCGAGGGCTCCTTCAGCGCGATCTGGCGGGTTTCGGAGCCGCGCTCGCTGATCACCCGCCTGCTGGCCTTCTGGGCGATCCTGACGCTGACCCCGCTGCTGTTCGGCGCCAGCCTGTCTTTCTCCAGCTACCTGCTGGCGACCTTCCGGTTCAACACCGAGGCGGAGATCATCCGGACCTGGCGGCTGATGCTGCCGGGACTGTTCGAATGGATCGGGTTCACGCTGATCTACCTGCTGATCCCCAACCGCGCGGTGCGCTGGCAGGACGCCGTCCTGGGCGCCTTCATCGCGGCGGTCCTGCTGGAAGTCTCCAAGGGCCTGTTCGGCTGGTACATCACCCAGTTCCCGGCCTACCGCACCATCTACGGCGCCCTGTCGAGCATTCCGATCTTCCTGCTCTGGCTCTACATCGCCTGGTCCACCGTTCTGATCGGCGCGGAGGTCGCGGCGGCGCTGCCGGAATGGCGGGCCGGGAAGATCACCAAGATCGGTCCCGAGGGGCTGCTGCCGGCGCAGCGGGTCGCGGTCGCTCTGGCCGTGCTGGCCGAACTGCTGCGCGCCAGCCATCTGGGGGTCGGCATGCGTCGCCGCACCCTGATCGGCCGGGTGCCGGTCGGCGGCGCCGTGATCGACGGCATGCTCGAGCAGCTCAGGCAGAGCCACTGGGTAGCCCGGACCAGCCAGGGCGCCTGGGTGACCACCCGCGACCTCAGCTCATCGACCCTGCACGACCTGCTGAAGGGGTTGGGCATCGGTCTGCGAGGAACGGTCCGCGGCGTCGGTGCCCTGGACGCGCCCTGGCAGGAGCGGTGCGCCAAGCTGCTGGAGGCGGCGGACGAGGCGGAGAAGGACCTGCTGAACATTCCGATCAAGGACCTGCTGTGCCCGCCCCACGAAAGCGCGGATTTCCTCAGCTTCAGCCACAGCCGCCGCCGCGCCGGGGAGTGAGGCGGAACCGTCACCCAAACGTCATGACAATCCCTTAGTCTTGTGACGGTGCGCACTGCCGGGCACGCATCGATTCGTGAAGTGTGTCGCACGAAACGCGGTTCAGGGAGAGAGTGATGGCGGTTTCGTTTACTTTGAATGGCAAGCCGGTCACCTTGGACGTCGATCCGGAGATGCCGCTGCTGTGGGCGATCCGGGAATTCGCCGGACTTACGGGAACCAAGTTCGGCTGCGGCATGGCCCAGTGCGGCGCCTGCACGGTGCATGTTGAAGGCCAGCCGACCCGGTCATGCTCCATGGCGGTCGGCGATGTCGGCGGCCAGTCGGTCACCACCATCGAAGGCATTTCGGGCAAGGCGGCGACGGCCGTCCAGGCCGCCTGGGAACGGGTCGAGGTGCCGCAATGCGGCTATTGCCAGTCCGGCCAGATCATGTCGGCGGTGGCCCTGCTGGAGCAGACGCCCAAGCCGAGCGACGACGACATCAACGCGGCGATGAGCGGCAATGTCTGTCGCTGCGCGACCTATGTGCGCATCCGCGCCGCGATCCATGACGCTTCCGGCATGATGGAGGGCTGATCCATGCTCAAGAATTTCGCGATGGACCCGAAGCCGAGCCGGCGCCGATTTCTCCAGGGCAGCGCCGCCGCGGCGGCCGGCCTGACCATCGGCTTCCATTGGAGTGCCGGACCGAAGGTGGCTTCCGCGGCCGCAGCCGGCGGAGGCTTCGTTCCCAACGCTTTCGTGCGCATCGGCACCGACAACACCGTCACCGTGCTATCCAAGCATCTGGAGATGGGGCAGGGCGTCTATACCGGTCTCGCCACCCTCGTCGCCGAGGAACTCGATGCCGACTGGTCGCAGGTCCGTGTCGAAGGGGCGCCGGCCGATGCCTCGCTCTACAACAACCTGGCGTTCGGCCCGGTCCAGGGCACCGGCGGCAGTTCGTCCATCGCCAACTCCTACGAACAGCTTCGCAAGGCCGGCGCCACCGCCCGGGCCCTGCTGGTCGAGGCGGCCGCGCGGGAGTGGAAGGTGAACCGCGCGGGGATCACGGTGGAGAAGGGCGTCGTCTCCCACGCGTCTTCCGGCAGGTCGGCGACCTTCGGCGAACTGGCGGCCAAGGCGACGGGCTTGCCGGTACCGGCCGATATGCCGCTGAAGGACCCGTCCAGTTTCACCCTGATCGGCACCTCGGTACCCCGCGTCGATACCCGGTCGAAGTCGAACGGGACGGCGCAATTCGCGCTGGACGTGGTTCTGCCCGGCATGGTGACCGCCGTGATCGCCCGCCCGCCGGTGTTCGGCGCCACCGTCAAGTCCGTGGACGACGCGAAGGCGCTGGCGATTCCCGGCGTGGTGAAGGTCGTGCGGGTCCCTTCAGGCGTGGCAGTGGTCGCCACCAACTTCTGGGCCGCTGGCAAGGGCCGCGAGGCCCTGGCGATCGAGTGGGACGAGTCCGGGGCCGAGATCCGCGGCACGGCCGAACTGATGGCGGAGTACAAGGCGCTGGCAGGGAAGCCGGGCGCTCCGGCCCGGGTCGAAGGCGATGCCGCCAAGGCGCTCGCGGGCGCCGCGAAGACGGTGACGGCCTCCTTCGAGTTCCCCTACCTGGCCCATGCCCCGATGGAGCCGCTTGACTGCGTCGTCCGGCTGGATGCGTCGGGCTGCGAGATCTGGGCGGGCGATCAGTTCCAGACCATCGACCAGGGCAACGCCGCGGCGGCGGCCGGGCTCAAGCCCGAGCAGGTCAGGATCAACACGCTGGTGGCCGGCGGCAGCTTCGGGCGCCGGGCCAACGCCGCCTCGGACTACATCGTCGAGGCGGTCCATGTCGCCAAGGCGCTGGACCGGGGAACGCCGGTCAAGCTGGTCTGGACGCGGGAGGACGATATCCGCGGCGGCCGGTACCGGCCCATGTACTACCACACCCTGACCGCCGGCCTGGACGCGAGCGGAAAACCCGTCGCCTGGCAGCACCGGATCGTCGGCCAGTCCATCATCGGCGGCACGCCCTTCGCCCCGGTGCTGATCAAGGACGGCGTGGACGGGACTTCGGTCGAGGGCGCCTCGAACCTGCCCTACGACATCCCCAACATGCTGGTGGACCTGCACACGACGGAGGTCGGCGTGCCGGTTCTGTGGTGGCGGGCCGTCGGCAGCACCCACACGGCCTATTCCACCGAGGTCTTCATCGACGAGCTGGCGAGCGCCGCCGGCAAAGACCCCGTCGAGTTCCGCCGCGCGCTGCTGGCCAGGCATCCCCGTCATCTGGGCGTGCTGAACTTGGCGGCGGAGAAGGCCGGATGGGGCACGCCGCTGCCGCAGGGCAAGGCGCGCGGCGTCGCGGTCCATGAATCCTTCTCGACCTATGTCGCCCAGGTGGCCGAAGTCACCCTGCAGCCGGACGGTTCGGTCAAGGTGGACCGGGTGGTCTGCGCGGTGGATTGCGGCCTCGCCATCAATCCCGACGTGATCCGGGCTCAGATGGAAGGGGGCATCGGCTTCGGTCTGGGCGGCGTGATGTATGGGGAGGTGACGCTGGCCAAGGGCAGGGTGGAGCAGTCCAACTTCCACGACTACCGGGTGCTCCGCATCGAGGAGATGCCGGCCGTGGAGGTCCACATCGTGCCATCGGCCGCGGCACCTACCGGTGTCGGCGAGCCGGGTGTGCCGCCGATCGGCCCTGCGGTTGCCAACGCCGTGTTCGCCGCCACGGGACGGCGCATCCGGAACCTGCCGTTCACCCGCGACATGAACGTGTAAGGGTGGGCCTGCGACCCACCCCTATGGTTCTCTTCAGATGACGACGAAGTAGGCGATCACCAGCGCGATCGCCGCGAGCGCGAAGGAGATGGTGAGGACATAGCGTCCAACCCCCTCCTTCGTCGCTTGCTTGGCCTCGACCGAATTCACTTTCTTTTCTGCCATGGTGGTTCAACCCATCGAAGGAGGGACTTGGCTCGGCGGCAAATCCGGCTGCGGAGCCGGCGGCACTTCGGCGGGACCCGGATTGGGCAGATCCTCGTTGGGAAGCGGCGAGCCACCTGGCGGGAGCGGCTGCGGCGGGAGTGGCTGCGGGGGGAGCAAACTGACCTCCACTTGGTTGCGGTTACCACCCTTAACAGGGGAAACCGCGTTTCCGTTCAGGGGGGAGGCGAAGTTGATCGGCGCCGACGTCCGCTTCCGGCCGGAGCCGTGCATAGACCTTTTAACGACGGGCTATGATGAAGTGTCATAGCACCATCGGCGAAGGGTGGCTGAGCCATGGGCCGGATCATTACAAGCAGGGAGTTCAATCAGCACCCCAGCAAGGCCAAGGCCGGAACGAATGAATCCCTCACTTCATGTTTCGCGATGCGTTGGGCCGCGGCCCAACGCTTTGAACCAAATGTCTCGGTCGGAATAATAGTGGCGCGGCACAAGGTTTTGATGAGTCCAAGCGGCTTGGGCGAGGGATTTGTCCGGGTTTGGATATGCACGACCCATTTTCTCGCGCGTCCGCTCCGTGGTGAACATCCAGTAGACGCGGGCGCCTTCGGCATTGCGCCGCCACAGGCATTCACTCCCCCGCGTCGCTCAGCACCCTGAACTTCGGCAGCAGCACGGTCACCACCGTGCCGACGCCGACCTCGCTGGCGATCGTCAGCCGGCCGCTGTGAAGCTCGATGAAGTTCTTGCTGATGGTCAGTCCCAGCCCCGTCCCTTCATATTCCCGGCTGAAGCTGCCGTTGGCCTGCTGGAACGGCTCCATCACCAGGTCCAGGGCATCCGGCGGGATGCCGATGCCCGTGTCGCCGACATGCACCTCGATGTCGCCCTCGGCGTTCATTCCGCCCCGCAGCGTGATCCGGCCGCCGGGATGGGTGAACTTCACGGCGTTCGACAGCAGGTTCAGCAGTACCTGCCGCAGGGTACGCTCGTCGGCCATCACCATAGGCAGATCGGCGGCCACGTCCATCTCCAGCGACAGGCCGCGGTCGCGGGCCTGCCCGCCGACGATCGACAGCGCGGTGCGGGCGACCTCGCGGATGTCCACCGCGGTTTCGAAAAGCTGGTACTGGCCGGCCTCGACCTTCGACATGTCGAGCACGTTGTTGATGATCTGCAGCAGGTGCTGTCCGCTCTCGTGGATGTCCCGCGTGTAGCTGGCCTGCCGCTCGCTGAGCGAGCCGCCATAGCCGGACTCCAGCATTTCCGAGAAGCCGATGATGGCGTTCAGCGGCGTGCGCAGTTCATGGCTCATGTTGGCCAGGAACTCCGATTTGGCGCGGTTGGCGCGTTCCGCATCGTCGCGCGCCGTGCGCAGCCGCCGGGCCATCTCCTCCAGGTCGCGGCCCTGCTGCTCCAGACGGGACTTGGTCTCCTGAAGCTCGCGGATCTGGCCGCGCAGGTGTTTCTCGCGGCGGACCGCGCTGGAGATGTTCTCTATCTGGATCAGGCAGCGCCGCTCGCCGTCGTCGGAATCCAGCGCCCGCACCAGGACCAGCTGGTCGATCGGGTCGCCGAAGCGGTCGCCGGCCAGCCCATGGAGCGGGAAGGGCATGGGGTTGAAGGCGTGGGAAATGAAGCCGGCCCGGCCATGTTCGAGCGCCTCCCGGATCGCTTGGTGCGCACGGGACTCCACGATCGTCGGCCACAGTCCGGTCAGCGGCGCGCCGAGCGCCGTCGCTTCGGGAATTCCGGAATGGACGGCCAGCCACCGGTTCCAGACCACCACGCGCTCGTCCCGGTCGATGACGAGGAGGCCGATATCGCTGTTGTGGACGATCAGGTCGGACAAGCCCGGGGGGATCGACATGGCGCCTTCGATTCCGACCCTCAGGCGTCCATGCTGGCCACGAAGGCGCGGATGGCGGCCTGGAATGCCTGGATCGAAGCGATGTCCTGCAGGAACAGGACGTGTCCCTCGATCCGCTTCGCGAACAGGCCGAAATCCACGCGGATGATCAGGACATAGGAGCTGACAGTCGTGCCGGCCGCCGTCCCGATGATCTCTTCTGGCCGGCCGATCTGATAGACCGGGATCTCGGTCCTTATTTCCGAGTGCAGCAGGTTGGCGAAGCTGGCGAGGCAGTGATTGAGGATGACGTTGCCGACCTCGGTCAGCGCTTCCTCCTCCAGGTCGGTCATGTCGCCCAGCGGCGGGCTGTCGGGCAGCAGGCGGCGGACCAGTTCCAGGCTGCTGCCTTCCGGGAAGATCAGCATGGCCTGGCCGTCGAACGGCCCGGCGAACGTCTGCCGGACCGCGCAGATCCGTTGCCCGGCGGGGCAGCCGAGCTGGTCGGGGGCATCGGTGCGGCGGACGATGTCCAGGCTTGGAACGGAGAGAGCCACCTCGGCATCGACCATCTGGCCGAGCGCGCCGGCGGCCCTGCCCATGCCGAGATTGAACAATTCGATGATCGCGTCGCTTTCCGCTTCCGTCAGCTGCATGACGGTGCTCACGGGATCGAGGCCAGGAGGTCGCGCATCTTGTCCGGCGTGATCGGCTTCTCGACGAAGCGGAACCCCTTGTCGGTCACCTTGCGGCGGATGCTGTCCTGGACGTTCGCGGTCAGGATGCTGATGTCCAGATCTGGAAACCGGCTATGCAGCTCGCAGGACAGGTTCAACCCGTCCATGCCGGGCATGTTGAAGTCCACGATCGCGACGTCGGGCTTGACCTCGGCGACCTTCTCCAGGGCGTCGTCCGCATTCTTGGCCGTGACGATCTGCCATTCCGGCCGTGCGCCGCGTACCATGCCCGATACCATGTTGCGGGCAAGTTGGCTGTCGTCGATGATCAGGATCGTGGTCATGAAGTGACTTTCAGAAAACTCAGAAACGCTGCTGTCCGAACCGTGTCGAACGCGCCGTCGGAGCGTCCTGGGTCGTGCCTACAGGTATGGCCGACGAGTCATTTACAGATGCTTAAATGAAAATTACCGGGATAAACTCACAAACACTCCGTCCATGGAGATCATTCGTGCCGTGCGCCGGTTGAAATAGCCGGGAATGAAGAGCGCCGGCTGGAATCCAAGCCGGGCCAGCCTGTCGATCATGTCGAGAAAACCCGGTTCCCCCTGGTAGACCGGAACGATCGACAGCTCCAGCTGGATGCAGGATATCCGGTCCAGCCGGTCGGCCGCACCCTCCAGGACGGCCGATTCGCTGCCCTGGGTATCGATCTTCAGGAAGCAGCGGTCGCCGGGCGCCACATACGTGTCGAAAACTTCGTCGAGCCGCGTGATCGGCACCGTGACCGACCCGGTATAGGCGGCACTGTCGAGCAGTTCGCCCATCTCCGGTCGGAACGGCAGGGTCGAGCTCATGTCCGACTCTGCCGAGACATTGAGCGTGACCGCTCCCTCCATGGCGCCGAGTGCCGCCTGCGGCGCGACCTGCCACGAGGGGTCTCCGGCGGCGGCCCGGGCGAGGGCGGTCCTCGCCTCCGGCAGCGGCTCGAACGAGACGATCCTGCCGTCATAGCCGCCGTGCCGAAGCCGCGTCGCGTACTGGCCCACATTGGCGCCGACGTCCAGCACCACGGTGATCCCGTGGTGCTCCAGGATGCGGACCAGCGACCGGGTTTCCTTGCTCACGGCGACCGGCTTGGAAAAATGATACTCGACGCTGTCGCTGAGGTCGTGCAGCTCGCGCAGCTCCGTCCCGCGCCGGTATCCCAGGCGCTCGTAGAGGCGATGGGCGTCATGGAAGCGGGTGTCGCTCCACAGTTCCAGCACGGGCGCGCCGCGGCGCGCGGCCTCCGCTTCCACCAGCCGAACCAGGCGGGTGCCCAGGCCGGTACCCCGGGCACTCCGATCGACATAGAGCTTCTTCAGTTCCCAATGTCCGCCGGCCAAGCCCAGCGGACGGCCGCCGACCATGCCGACGATGCGGCCGTCCGAAGGGGCCTCGGCGACCCAGAACCGACCGCCGTACCCGGCATAGGCCGTCGCGATGGCGCGCAGGTCGGGCTCTTCCCCGTCGACGTCGAGAACGCAGCCGGGATACTCGGCGAACACGTCGCCCATCAGCCGGATCAGCTGTTCCGCGTCGCCGTCCCGGCCGTCGCGCACCAAGGGGATCGTGTCGATGCCGATCACCGGTGCGCGAAGTCCCAGTAGAGGCCGCGGGCGCGCTTGAACACCGGCCCGGGTTCGAAGTGCCTGTCCTCGACCCGGGTGACCGGGACGACCTTCGAATAGTTGCCGGTGGAGAACACCTCGTCCGCGTCCATCAGCTCGGCCCAGGTGATCGTGCGCTCGTACACCGGGACGCCGGCCTCGCGCAGCAACTGCGCCACCCGCTGGCGCGTGATGCCGTTCAGGAAGGTGCCGTTGCACACCGGCGTGTGGGCGGCCCCGTCCTTGGCGATGAACAGGTTGGCGGTCGCGAACTCCGCCACGTTGCCCAGCGGGTCCAGCAGGATCGCGTTGTCGAAGCCGCGGCCCTGCGCCTCGCGAAGCGCCAGGCCGGCGTTGGGGTAGAGGGCGGAGGCCTTGGCGTCGGTCGGGGCGGTGCCGGGCAGGGGGCGCCGCTTGGTCGACAGGCAGGCGGTGAACCCGGCCACCGGGGGCATCGGCGACTCATGGATGGTCAGCGCGAAGGCCGTGCTCGCCGGGTCGGGCATCACCCACCCTTCCTCGGCGAAGAACATCGGGCGGATATAGAGCGCGGTGCCGGGCTGGAAGCGGCCGATGCCGTCGATCGCCAGTTCCTGGATCTCGCCGGCCGTCAGCATGGGCGCCAGTCCCAGGGCGTGGCCTGAGGCGATCAGCCGCTCGCAGTGGCGGTCCAGGTCGGGCGCCACGCCCTCGAACGCGCGGGCGCCGTCGAACACCACCGAAGACAGCCACATGCAGTGGCTCATCGGACCGATGATCCCCGGATTGCCTTCGAGCCACTGTCCCTTGAAGAAGGTGAGCGCGCTGCCCGCCATGAATCATACTCCAATCATTGCTCTGCGCCGGGGCCGGATTGCCCCGACTGGATGGTCAACCGATTTGCCTACACCATATCTCCAGTCGGCCGCGGAACCAATGGCAAGCGTGCCTGCGGAGGCCGGGACTGCCTCATTCCGCGGCATGCCGCCCGCCCGGCGGGCTCTCCGGCAGGTCCAGGGAGAACTGCGGTTCGTCCTCGCCGCGCGGGTCCAGGGGTGCCGCCACCGGCGTGGTCCGCGGCAGGCTGCGGAACGGCCCCTGCGCCTCCGACGGCGGAGCGGCGCGCTTGACGGTCCGGTAGAGGCCGAACACCACGGCCGCCGCGGCGCCGGCACCCGTGAAGGCGAACAGGCCCGGCCCGCCCAGCACCGACATGACCGCGGAGCCGGCCAGCGGCCCCAGCGTGGCCCCGACCGAATAGGACAGGATCAGGCCGCCGCTGGCCTGCACGAGCTCCGCCTTGTCGATATGGTCGTTGGTATGGGCGACGCAGACGGGATACAGCGTGAAGGACAGCCCGCCGAACAGGGCCGCAACCAGCATCAGCATCAGGTCGCCGCCCATTTCCGACGCCGTGATCATGCCCACGCTGGCCGCCGCCGTGGCCGCCGACAGGGCGATGATCACGGAGCGGCGGTCGAACACGTCGGACAGCTTGCCCAGCGGCCATTGCAGCGCCACGCCGCCCAGGATGATCACGGTCATGAACAGCGCGGTGCCGGCGGTCCCGAAGCCTTGCTGGGTGCCGTAGACCGGGGCCAAGCCGTAGATGGCGCCGGTCACGATCCCGCTGACGAAGGTCCCGAAGATCCCCAGCGGCGACGCCTCGTACAGCCGCCGAATGCCGAACGAGGCGATGTCGGGCAGCAGGGGAGGCGCCTTGCGGGTCAGCGCCACCGGCACCAGCGCCAGCGAGGTCAGCATCGAGATCGCGATGAACCGCAGCATGCCCGTCGGGTCGTCCAGGTTGAGCAGCTGCTGCCCGACCGCCATGGCGCCGTACAGCGTGATCATGTAGAGCGACAGCATCTGCCCGCGCGTCCGGCTGGTCGCCCGGTCGTTCAGCCAGCTCTCGATGCACATGAACAGGCCGGCCATGCAGAAGCCCTCGGCCAGCCTCAGCACCGCCCACAGCGGCAGGCTGAGATAGAGCGCATGCCCGAGGGTCGCGGCGGAGAACACCGACGCGAACGCCGCGAAGGCCCGGATATGCCCGACCTTGGCGATGACCCGGTAGCCGAACAGCGACCCCGCCGTCAGCCCGGCGTAATAGGCCGCCATCACGAACCCGATCGCGACCGGCCCGACCCCGGTCGCCGTCAGCCGGACGCCGACCAGCGTGCTGAGCATCCCGCTGCCCAGCATCAGCAGGGCCACGGCGGTCAGCAGGGAGGAGATGGAACGGACGATCGGCAGCATGATGGATGGGGTGCTTTCCAGGAGGGGCAAGGCGGGCGCATCCTGCCCCGTGGACGCGGCCGGCGCGACCCCCAAAAGCCGGAGGTCAGCAATTCCTACGCGCCGCTTCTCCGGGCGCGTCGCTTGACAGGACCTGACCGGACGGTCAATCCTTCGCAGATGCATCGCTGCCTTCCGCCGGGAGCGGACAGGGCAAATGAATCAACAAGATGCCAGGACAGGAGAGAGGCCGTTTCATGGACAAGTTCGCCCGGAGTCTGATGGGAGCCGCCTTCGTGGCGCTCGCGGTCGTGGGAACCGGCGTCGGGACCGCAGCGCCGGCCCTGGCGGACACGCCGAAGGATGCGCTGGTCATGGCCTGGCAGTTCGACGACATCATCAGCCTCGATCCGGCCGAGATCTTCGAACTGTCGGGCGCCGAGTACGGCGCCCAGGTCTATGAGCGGCTGATCTCCTACGACGTGAACGACGTCAGCAAGATCCTGCCCGGGCTGGCGGAAAGCTGGGAGGTCTCGGACGACGGAATGACCTATACCTTCAAGATCCGCGACGGCGTCAAGTTCCACTCCGGCAATGCCCTGACCGCCGAGGATGCGGCCTATTCGTTGCGCCGCGCGGTCAAGCTGAACAAGTCGCCGGCCTTCATCCTGACCCAGTTCGGCTTTACCAAGGACAACGTGGACCAGAAGGTCCGGGCCACCGACGCCCGCACGCTGGTGATGGAGACCGACCAGGCCTATGCCCCGACCTTCGTCCTGTACTGCCTGACCGCCGGCGTCGCCTCGATCGTCGATGCCAAGCTGGTCCAGCAAAACGAGAAGGACGGCGATTTCGGGACCAGCTGGCTGAAGACCAATTCCGCCGGCTCCGGCCCGTTCAAGCTGCGCCAGTGGAAGGCCAGCGAGATGCTGATGCTGGACGCCTACCCGGATTACTGGCAGGGCGGTCCCGCCATGAAGCGGGTGATCATCCGCCACATCCCCGAGCCCGCCACCCAGCGGCTCCTGCTGGAGAAGGGCGACGTGGACGTCGCGCGCAACCTCAAGCCCGAGCAGTTCGAACCGCTCCGCGCGTCCAAGGACGTCCGGCTGGTCGAGGCGCCCAAGGGCACGCTCTGGTATATCAGCCTCAACCAGAAGAACGAGATCCTCGCCAAGCCCGAGGTCCGCAAGGCGATGCGCTACCTGGTCGATTACGACGCCATGCGCGGCAGCATCATGAACGGCCTGGGCACCATCCATCAGGCGTTCCTGCCCAAGGGCTTCCTGGGCGCCGTGGAGGACAAGCCGTTCAAGTACGACCCGGCGAAGGCGCGCGAACTGCTGGCCGCCGCCGGCTATCCCAACGGATTCACCGTCACCATGGACGTGCGCAACACCTCGCCGACCATGGACATCGCGCAGACCATCCAGGCCAGCGCCGCCGCGGCCGGCGTGAAGATCGAGCTGCTGCCCATGGACGGCAAGCAGGCGCTGACCAAGTACCGGGCGCGTAACCAGGACATTTATATCGGCCAGTGGGGTCCCGACTACCAGGACCCGCACACCAACGCCGAGACCTTCGCGTCCAACCCGAACAACGCGGACGACGGCACGTCCAAGACGCTCGCCTGGCGGAATGCCTGGGACATTCCCGAGCTTACGAAGAAGACCGCATCGGCCGTGCTGGAGCGGGACGCCGGCAAGCGCGCGGCCACATACCGGGAACTGCAGAAGACGGTGATGGAGGACGGCCCCTTCGTCGTGATGTTCCAGCAGGTCGAAGTCCCGGCGGTTCGCGCCAACGTGGAAGGGCTCGTCTGGGGACCCAGCTTCGACACCAACCTGTACCGGCTCGCGACCAAGAAGTAGCGTGCTTTGACCGATATCATCAAAGCGGGCGGCGACACCGCCGCCCGTCGACGCCGGAGCCCGGCGGGGCCGCTGCGGCGGATCGCCGGGCTGCTGGTCTCGGTGACGCTCACGCTGCTCGGACTGCTCCTCGTCACCTTCCTGATCGGCCGCGTCGTGCCGATCGACCCGGTGCTGGCCGCCGTCGGCGACCGCGCCAACGCCGAGACCTACGAGCGGATGCGGCAGGAACTGGGCCTGGACCTGCCGTTATGGCAGCAGTTCGGCCTGTACGTCGCCGACGTGGCGCGCGGCGACCTCGGCACCTCGGTGCTGACCTCGCGTCCGGTGCTGGAGGATGTAGCCCGGGTCTTCCCCGCCACCCTGGAACTGGCCACCGCGGCCGTCATCTTCGGCGTGGTGCTGGGCATTCCCGCCGGCGTGATGGCCGCCGTCCATCGCGGCCGCTGGCCCGACCATCTCGTGCGCGTGCTGGGGCTGGTGGGCTATTCGGTGCCGGTGTTCTGGCTGGGGCTGGTCGGGCTGCTGCTGTTCTACGCCAAGCTTGACTGGGCGCCGGGGCCTGGCCGGATCGACGTGTTCTACGACGGGCTGGTCGATCCGGTGACCGGCATCCTGACCGTGGACGCGCTGCTGGCCGGCGAGACCGAGATCTTCTGGAACGCGCTGTCCCATCTCGTCCTTCCGGCCTCGATCCTGGGCTATTTCAGCATCGCCTATATCAGCCGCATGACCCGCAGCTTCATGCTCGACCAGCTCCGGCAGGAGTACATCACGACCGCCCGGGTCAAGGGCCTGTCGGAAACCCGCGTGATCTGGCGCCATGCGCTGGGCAACATCGCCGTGCCGCTCATCACGGTGGTGGCGCTGTCCTACGCAACCCTGCTGGAAGGGTCCGTCCTGACCGAGACGGTGTTCGCCTGGCCGGGCCTCGGCCAATACATCACCAACAGCCTCTTGAGCGCCGACATGAACGCCGTGCTGGGCGGCACGCTGGTGGTGGGGGCCGTCTTCATCGGATTGAACCTGCTGTCGGACCTGCTGTACCGGCTGCTCGACCCGAGGGCCAGGCGATGACCGCCGCGCCGACGAAGGGGAGCCTGCGCGACTGGCTGCTGACCGACACGCCGCGCTCGCGCGGGCAGGCCCGGCTGGGCCGGCTTTATGCCGGCTGGCTGGCCTTCTCGCGGAACCGGCTGGCGATGGTAGGCTTCTTCATCATCGCGGCCCTGATCCTCGTCGCCCTGTTCGCGCCGCTGATCGCGACCCAGTCGCCCTACGACCAGGACCTCGCGAACCGGCTGCAGCCGCCCGGCGCCGACCACTGGTTCGGCACCGACCAGTTCGGCCGGGATATCTTCTCGCGCGTCGTTCACGGCTCGCGGCTGACGCTCTACATCGTGCTCCTGGTGGCTGTCACCGCCCCGGTGGTCGGGCTGCTGATCGGCACCGTGTCCGGCTATCTGGGAGGCTGGACCGACATCGTGCTGATGCGGGTCACCGACATCTTCCTGGCCTTCCCCAAGCTGATCCTGGCGCTGGCCTTCGTCGCGGCGCTGGGACCCGGGATCGAGAACGCGGTGATCGCCATCGCGATCACCTCCTGGCCGCCCTATGCACGCATCGCCAGGGCCGAGACCATGACGATCCGCCACAGCGACTTCATCAGCGCGGTCCGCCTTCAGGGCGCCTCGCCCGTGCGGATCATCGCGGGGCACGTGATCCCGCTCTGCACCTCCTCCCTGATCGTCCGGGTGACGCTCGACATGGCCGGGATCATCCTGACCGCCGCTGGGCTGGGCTTCCTGGGGCTGGGCGCCCAGCCGCCGCTGCCGGAATGGGGCGCCATGATCTCGACCGGACGGCAGTACCTTCTGGAACAGTGGTGGGTCGCCACCTTGCCGGGACTCGCGATCTTCGTCGTCAGCCTGGGCTTCAACCTGCTGGGCGACGGGCTGCGCGACGTGCTGGACCCCAAGAACGGATGACTTCCCTGACACCCCCACTCCTCACCGTCGAGAATCTGCGCGTCCGCTTCCCGGCGCGCGACGGCTTCACCGAGGCCGTCCGCGGCGTCTCCTTCACCGTCGGCCGGGAGAAGCTGGGCATCGTCGGCGAGTCCGGCTCGGGCAAGTCCATGACGGGTCGAGCCGTCCTGCGGCTGGTGCCGCCGCCGGGCGAGGTGACCGCCGACCGGATCGAGTTCGACGGCACCGACCTGCGCACCGCGTCCGAGCGCACGCTGCGCGGCATCCGGGGCCGTCGCATCTCCATGGTCATGCAGGACCCCAAGTTCTCGCTCAACCCGGTGATGACGGTGGGCCGCCAGATCGCGGAGGCCTACCAGGTCCACAGCGGCGCCGGCCGGCGCGAAGCCAGGCGCCGCGCGCTGGAAATGCTGGACTCCGTCCGCATCCGCGACCCTGAGCGGGTATTCGGCCTGTACCCGCACGAGGTCTCCGGCGGGATGGGCCAGCGCATCATGATCGCGATGATGCTGATCCCAGACCCCGACCTGCTGATCGCGGACGAGCCGACGTCGGCCCTGGACGTGACGGTCCAGATGCAGGTACTGGCGATCATGGACGAACTGTGCGGCAGGCGGGGGATGGGGCTGATCTTCATCAGCCACGACCTCAACCTCGTCGCATCGTTCTGCGATCGGATCCTGATCATGTATGCCGGCCGGGTGGTCGAGACCTGCCGGGCCGACGAACTGCACGACGCGAAGCACCCCTACACCCGCGGCCTGCTGGACAGCCTGCCCAGGCTGGACGAGACGCGGTCCGAACTGCCGGTCCTGACCCGCGATCCCGCCTGGGCGGACAACCGAACGGGCAACGGAACCGGGAGCGGCCGATGATCGAGGTCGAGGATCTGAACGTCACCTTCGGCCACGGCGAAAGCGCCATCCACGCGGTCCAGGGCGTCACCTTCCGGGTCGGCGAGGGCGAAAGCTTCGGTCTGGTCGGCGAGTCCGGATCGGGCAAATCAACCGTTTTGCGCGCGGTCAGCGGGCTGAACCCGGACTGGACGGGGATCGTGTCGGTCGACGAGCAACCGCAGCGGCAACGCCGGGACAAGGCCTTCTTCAAGCGCTGCCAGATGGTCTTCCAGGACCCCTATGGCTCGCTCCACCCGCGCCACACCATCGACCGCATCCTGGCGGAACCCGTCGCGATCCACGGGCTGGGCGATGCCGACCGGCGCATCGAGCGCGTCCTGGGCGAAGTGGGGCTCGGCTCCGGTTTCCGCTTCCGCTTTCCCCACCAGCTTTCGGGCGGGCAGCGCCAGCGGGTCGCCATCGCGCGCGCCCTGATCCTGGAGCCGCGCGTGCTGCTGCTGGACGAGCCGACGTCGGCCCTGGACGTCTCCGTCCAGGCAGAAATCCTCAACCTGTTGAAGCGGCTCCGGGCCGAGCGCGCCCTGACCTACATCCTGGTCAGCCACAATCTTGCGGTGGTCGCATACATGTGCGACCGGCTGGCCGTGATGAACCGGGGCCGCGTGGTGGAGGAGATGTCCGTTGCCGACCTGCGGCGCGGCGAGGCCGCGCAGGACTATACGCGCCAGCTCCTGCGCGCCAGCCAGGGCTACGATCGGGCCAAGGCCGACGGTTTCCGGGATTTCGCCTGATCGTTACTTTGGCCGAAGCATTCTGTCCGAAAGAGGGATAGAAAGCTGCTGACAAGACTGCGTCAGCTTACCACCTGTAAGATCTGTCATTATAATTCCAGGATGGGAGCGACTCAGGCATAGTGAGCCGCAATCTCGCCCTGCCGGCCAATGGTACATACATCATGCACGACTCATTGAGACGTCTATACCAATCCATCCTTGAGCATCGGGAACTCGACCCGAAGAAGTCGCGCACGGCCAAGCTCCACCAGGCCGGCCGGGCGAAGATGGCTCAGAAAGTCGGGGAGGAAGCGGTCGAGATCGTGATCGAAGCCGTCCAGGACAACCATGACGGCGTGGTCGCGGAGAGCGCCGACCTGATCTACAATTTGGCGGTCCTGTGGGCGGACATGGGGATCACCCCTGACGATATCTGGGAAGAGATGCGGCGGCGCGAAACGGCGCTCGGGATCGCCGAGAAGCTTCCCAAGAGCGCTGACAGGCTATCCGCCGTCGAGGAACCGTTCCTGGTGCGCAAAGCCGTTTGAAAGTACCTGCGCAGGAGGCTCAGGCAGCTTGCGTCCAACTGGAAACGGGTTCGACGGAAAGGCTGGAGTTTCCATAACGTGCGTCGTAGGTGATCTCGCGGCCGACCCAGTGGGGCAGGGTGATTTCCTGCTCCGGGTGGGAAAGCTCCACTTCGGCTACGACCAGCCCGGCATTCAGGCCGCCGAACACGTCGATCTCCCACGCCAAGCCGGCGTAAGGCAACGTGTACCTGACCTTTTCGATCAGCGATTCAGGCGGCAGTCGCGACAGCATGGCCGCCGCGATAGGCAATGGAATATTGGTTTCGAACTCGGACCGGGTCATTCCCTGTCGCGGACCCTTTATGGTCAGGAAAGCGCGGTCATTCCGGATGCGGATACGGATACGTGACTCCCGGTCGAAAGTAAAATATCCCTGGATTATTCTGTCCCCGTCCCGGCAGAGCCGATCGATATCCTGACAGACCAGGAATCTCCTTTCGATTTCGAATGACATGATTGCCAACCGACTGCGTTGTGACAGGGAGACAGTAGACCGGTATGACCGGTCCGTAAAGGGCAATACCGCCGCCGGTCATATGTCTTTTGTTCTGCTCCGGGCTCGCTCGCCCGTGGGCCGGTTCTCTCCCTTACCTGTTGAAACGGGTGCTCCTCCTCCTCCCGCCAATCCGACTACGCTGATTCATGCCGGCACGAGAAGAAGACACCAAGACGACCGCGGCCGCCGTGAGCGTGCCGAAACTGCCTTCGGCGCTGGCGCCATTCCGCTATCCGATGTTCAGGGCGATCTGGTTCGCCACCCTGATGTCCAACCTCGGCGTCTGGATCCAGTCGGTCGGCGCCGCCTGGCTGATGACATCGATCGCGGACAGCGCCGCCATGGTGGCGCTGGTCCAGTCGGCGACCGCCTTGCCGGTGCTGATGT
Source organism: Skermanella mucosa (assembly GCF_016765655.2). Lineage (NCBI taxonomy): Bacteria > Pseudomonadati > Pseudomonadota > Alphaproteobacteria > Rhodospirillales > Azospirillaceae > Skermanella > Skermanella mucosa. Next base: position 3,764,609 of record NZ_CP086106.1, on the reverse strand, counting down.
TCTCGCTTTTCGGCGGCGCGCTGGCCGACCTGTGGGACAGGCGGCTGGTGTTCATGACCGGCCAGGTCATCGTCCTGTCGGGAGCCACCCTGATCGCCGTGCTGGAAGGCGCGGGGGCCGTGACGCCGTGGCTGCTGCTCGCCCTGGTGTTCTTGATGGACACCGGATCGGCGTTGCGCCAGCCTGCCTATCAGGCTTCGGTAGGCGACCTGGTGCCCCGGTCGGAGCTGCCGGCCGCCGTGGCGCTGAACAGCATCGGCTTCAACATCGCCCGATCGGTCGGGCCGGCGATCGGCGGGCTGGTGGTGGCGACGCTGGGCGTCCAGGCGTCATTCATCCTCAACGCGGTTTCCAACATCTTCATCATCGGGGTGCTGCTGGCGTGGCGCCCGAAGCGTCCGGGGGACGAGCTGCCGCGCGAGGGCCTGTTGCCCGCGATGGCCAGCGGCTTGCGCTATGTCGGAGGCTCGCCCACCGTGCTGACGGTGATGCTACGCTGCTTCGCCTTCACCGCCACGGCCGGGGCCGCCTGGGCGCTGCTGCCTCTGGTCGCGCGCGAGGATCTCGGAGGAGGGCCGTTCACCTACGGTATCCTGCTCGGCAGCCTGGGCGTCGGCGCCATCATCGGCGCGCTGAACATCGGCGTGCTGCGCCGACGAACCAGCGGCCAGATGCTGGTCGCGATCGGGACGGTGTCCTTCGCCGTCGCAACCCTGGTGCTGGGGCTTTTCCCGAGCCTCTACGCGGTGATACCGGCCCTGGTGCTGGGCGGGGCGGCCTGGATGTTGACGCTGTCCAGCTTCAACGTGATGGTCCAGCTCTCGGCCGCCAACTGGGTCAAGGCGCGGGTACTGTCGATATACCAGATGTCGCTGTTCGGCGGCCTGGCGCTGGGAAGCTGGGGCTGGGGCCATGCCGCCGAGGAGATCGGCACGGGGCAGGCGCTCACCGCCGCCGGCCTTGCGCTGGCGCTAAGCCTGATCCTGGCGCTGCGCTTCCGCCTGCCGGCCAACATCGCGCCAGACATGTCCCCGATCACGGCACTGCCGCGCCCGACCCTGGCACCCGGCCTGGATGCCGGCCCCGGCTCCGTCGCCGTGACGGTCGAGTACGAGGTCGATCCCGCCGACGCCGCGGCCTTTGCCGCCGCAATGAGAAACCTGCGCCGGCTGCGGCGGCGTGACGGTGCCGTGCGCTGGACCCTGTACCAGGACGCCGCCAACCCGTGTCGCTGGGTCGAGGCGTTCCTGCTCCGCTCCTGGCTGGACGACCTCCGCCACCAGCGCCGCACCACCATGGCCGACCGGGAGATGCTGGACCGTGTCCGCGCTTTCCACCGGGGCTCCGCCGACCCCCGCGTCTCCCATCTGCTGGCCCGCGGCACACCCCGCATGGGCTGGCCGCCGGGCGCCGACGCCGAGCATTGAGGACGACTGAATGTTCGGACTGGAAGATCTTTACAGCATTTAAACAGTCACATGCATTCACTAGAGCTGTTTCCGACCGGGTTGAACCGCTCCGGTCCATGCAGCCTGACGTTCCATTCGCCGCGATGCGTTGAGCCACGGCCCAACCTACGGTTTGATGCAGGGCGGAGGTGATGCGGACCGTCGATCGTAGGTTGGGTCATGGCCCAACGCATCGTCCCGGCTGCTCCGGCCGGATCGACCTGATCGGGCACAGCTCTAAAGGCGAGCTACGGGTGCCGCCTCAAGCCGCGTACCGCCGGACCATCGTGGCGCAGAATTCCGCGAACTCCTCCGGCACCTGGGGCGGGCTGGTGTGGTGGGGAGCCAGCCCGCGGTGTTCCGGGGTGAAGCAGAAGGTCACCGTCACGTCGAACTCCTCCAGCGCCTTCATCTGGCGGTCGAACCAGTCCAGGGCGTTCGGGCGGAAGCTGTCGGCCCAGCTCAGGCCCGTGCGCAGGTGCCGGACGCCCAGGTCGCGCAGCCACCGGACGGCGTCGTCCAGGCGGTGGTCCTCGTAATGGAACCACTGGCAGATGCCCATGTCGGGCGTGTAGCGGTTGAAGTGGCTCATCGCCAGCTTCGGCGAGCCGTCCTCGCGCAGCAGGCCCATGTAGAAGTGCCGATAATACGACGACCCTTCCGCTTCGCGATGGCGGGTCGTCGCCTCCCACGAGCGGGGCAGGTCGTACAGGCTGTACCAATGGATGCGCGGCACCCGGCCGATCAGCAGGTCGGCGGTGCGCTGAAGGCCGAATTCCTGGACTTCCTCCGCGCCGAACGTCGAAACGCCGACCTCGCTGACCCAGACCGGCAGGTCGGTGACCGCCTGGATCTCCTTCAGCCGTTCGGGCCATTCGTGGATCGGCCACAGGTTCCAGTCCAGCGGAAAGCCGTGGACCGCCACCACGTCCACATGGTCGAGCACCCCGCGCGACCGGAGCTTGGAGATGAACACCGGGTCGATCGGCGAGATGCCGCCCAGGACACGCAGCAGGCCGGGGGCTTCAGCCTTGATCGCCTGGCCCGCCAGCGACGCCATCCGGCCGAAGGCGATCCAGTCCGGGTCAAGCTCGGGATCCCAGTGGGACTTGTTGTTGGGCTCGTTCCAGATCATCGCCGCTTCGATCATTGCTGTCCCCTCGCTGGATAAACGGCGGCCACCCCGGGCGCCCGGCGTTCGGTGCGGCGGCAGAGATAGACCTCCTCCTCCGCCCTCTGCTGGATGTCGAAACCGCTGTCGCGCAGCATGGCCTCGACGCAGGCCCGGTTCGGGATCCACCAGTTGCTGTCGTCATTGGAATAGCGACGTTCGACGAAATGCATCTTCGGGTAGCCGGGCTTGCCGAAGATGCCGGTCTCGGTGATGGGGTAATTCTCGTCCAGGGGCTCGACCTCCTGGCTGCCGCGCATCATCGACTGGAACAGCAGCAGGTCACGCGCCGCATGCTCATGGATCAGGTCCAGCGCCAGCAGCGGATGGCGCAGGTGATAGAGTACGCCCATGAAGATCACGAGGTCGAAGCGTTCCCCGAGCCGGCCCAGGTCATAGACCGACATCTCGCGGAACTCGATCTCGACGCCGCTCATTTCGGCCGCGAAACGGGCTTGGCCCAGATACATCGGCTCGCTGTCGATGGCAACCACCCGGTCGGCTCCGCGGCGCTTCATCTCGATCGAGTAGAAACCGCCGTTGCAGCCGATATCCAGCACGGTCATGCCGCGCAGATCTTCCGGCACCGCATGGGCGAAGCGTTGCCACTTGACGTTGGGATAGTCACCCAGGAAATGGTTCGGCGCGGTGCGCACGCCCTTCAACTCGATATTGTGAAACCACTGGCCCAGATCATCGATCCGGCGCCGGATTTCGTCCTGCTCGCTCATCATGGTTCCTCGTTGATCCGCAGGATGCGGGGCCCCCAGGGGCCGATCTCGATGGTGCTGACGGAGGCTGTCGCTACCTCCAGCCGCAGGAGAAGGTCCAGCGGCATGCCGAGACAATGGGCCAGGACGGCCCGGATCACGTCGCAATGGCTGACCAGCACGGCGGAACCTTGCAGCCCGCCGTGGACCAGCTTCTCGATGAACCTCAGGGTCCGCGCCTGCACCTCCGCCATGGTCTCGCCGCCGGGCGGGCGCGTTCCGCTTCGGAAATGATTCCAGCGGCGCCAGTCCTCCCGTGCGTCCAGTTCGGCGAACGGGCGACCGGTCCAGTCGCCGAAGTCGATCTCGATCAGGGCTTCGGAGATCCCGGCGGCAAGCCCCAGGCGATCGGCGATGATGCCGGCCGTCCGGGTGGTACGCTCCAGCGGGCTGGAATAGACCGCGGCGATGCCGCCGGCATGGGCCAGCCGCTCCGCCGTGCGCCGGGCCTGGTCGATTCCGCGCCCCGACAGCGCAATGCCGGGCGTGCGGCCGGCGAGCAAACCCGGGGGAAGGTCATGCTCGCCGTGCCGCACGAGGTGGATGGTCGGAACGTCCTGGCCCACGTGCCGTCAGGCTTCGCCGTCGATGAAGCGCAGGGTGCGCGTGCGGGCCTCGGCATCGGTGAATTGCTGCGGCGGCGTCTTCATGAAATAGCTGCTCGGGCCGATCAGCGCCCCGCCGATGCCGCGGTCCAGCGCCAGCTTGGCGCAGCGCACGGCGTCGATCACCACGCCGGCCGAGTTGGGGGAATCCCAGACTTCAAGCTTCAGCTCGCAGTTCAGCGGGACATTGCCGAAGGTCGTGCCTTCCATCCGGATGTAGCACCATTTGCGGTCGGCCAGCCACGGCACGTAGTCACTCGGACCGACATGGGCGTTCTCGTTGGACAGCGGCACGTCGAGCTGGCTGGTCACCGCGTTCGTCTTTGAGATCTTCTTCGATTCCAACCGCTCGCGCTCCAGCATGTTCTCGAAATCGGCGTTGCCGCCGAAATTGAGCTGGTAGGTACGGTCCAGGCGGACCCCACGCTCGCGGAAGAGGTTTGTCAGCACGCGGTGGACGATGGTGGCGCCGACTTGGGACTTGATGTCGTCGCCGATGATCGGCAGGCGCTTCTCCTCGAACCGCCGGCGCCACGCGTCATGCGACGCGATGAAGGAGGGGATGCAGTTGACCAGCGCGCAGCCAGCTTCCAGCGCCTGCTCCGCATAGAACTCGGTCGCGCGCTCGGACCCGACCGGCAGGTAGGAGACCAGGATCTCGGCGCCGCTGCGGCGCAGCACCTCCGCTACGTCGACGACCGGCCGCTCCGACTCCGTGACGACCTGACCCAGGTACTTGCCGAGACCGTCCAGGGTCGGCCCGCGCTCGACCGTAACGCCGGACTTGGGCACCTCCGCGAACCGGACGGTGTTGTTCGGCGGGGCGTTGATCGCTTCGGCCAGGTCGCGCCCGACCTTGGCGTCGGACACGTCGAAGGCGGCCACCACCTCGATGTCGCGGATATGGTAGCCGCCCAGCGTGACGTGCATCAGGCCGGGCACCTGATCGTCTTCGGCGGCGTTCTTGTAGTATTCCAGGCCCTGCACAAGCGATGAGGCACAGTTGCCGACGCCGACGATCGCGAGGCGAACCTTTTTTCCGTTCACGAGCATGCTCCGTTCTGATGATCCGCACCAGGCGGAATGGGAGCAACCGCCTGTACCGTCCCTGATTCCGAAATGGATGCCGCCATGGCTCCGGATGCCTCCGGCACCGCGACTTCCGGTTCCGACGGCGAGGAGCGAAACACGCCACCCTCCATCTTGTTCCGGGCCATCTTGTTCCGGGCCATCTGGCTACTCTCCAACCTGTTCCCGCAGGCCTTTCCGGGCATCCGACGATGGATCGACCCGGAAGGCCCGGTATCGGCCGAACGAAGGTGCGGCATGCTCGCGGTCAATACTTTGATGCCATATCGTTCTATGAACAAAAGGCGACTTAAAGTTATTAACGAAAGCCCTCACATTGGGCCACGGTGTTAGAGACGTAGATTTCGAGAAGCGAAAAGAACTTCGCCGCGATTTGTCCGCAGCAACTGCCGCTGACAGCGTCTTTCGGCATACGCGAGGGTTATTCAAGGCGAGAGGTTTTTTATGTCTGCCGACAGGATAGAATGTGTCGTGATCGGGAGCGGAACCTTGGGGGCCGCCGTTGCCCGGCGTCTTGCCCTCGACGGGCGGGAGGTGATGCTGATTGCCCGGCGCGACCGCCAGCAGGATGACGGCGGGCATGCCCTGGCTGCCGGCGGCTGGCCGGAGCCGGTCGAGGCCCCGGTCGTGGATCGCCCCCGGACCCTCCGCGCCCGCTTCTCCGCCCTCGGCGCGAAGGCGCTGGTATCCTACTGTGCTCGCCAGGAAGTCCCGTTCCGGCGCACGGGGCAGCTGCTGATCGCGCGCGATGACGTCGAGATGGCGCTGCTTGAAGACATGAAACAGCGCGATCCCTCGGTGGAGTTGCTGTCGGTGGCCGATGTCACCGCCCACGAGCGGGGATTGAGATGCATCGGCGGGCTGTTTGCTCCCGATGCGGGCATCGTCGATGGCGACGCACTTCGCCTTGCCCTGCGGATCGAGGCGGAGAACGCCGGCGCCTTCGTCACCGAGGATTGCCGGCTGGTCGCGGCCTATCCCATGAGGCGTGGATTCGAGGTGGATCTCGGCGGGATGCCGGGCGAGCTGGAGACGGTTCGCTGCGACAGCTTGATCAATGCGACCGAGGATTACGAGGCGGTCCAGATCGCCGCCCGGGTCGAGGGCATGCGGAACCATGTTCCGCCCGAACTGTCCGGACCGGGGTCGAAACGGTACAAGCTGGAAGGCACGGCGCCTTTCGACCGGCTCGTGGTGCCGGGCTGCCGCGGGGCCAAGTCGGCGGCGCTGTTCTTCTCCGGCTTTCTGGGCGAAAGCTGGATGGACGTCCTGTCCGAGCCGCGGGACTTGGTCGGCCGCGATAACGATGACCAGGATACGGAAGACCCGCGGCCGGACGATTTCCGCATCCAAGGGCAGGCGGAGCATGGCATCCCGGGGCTGATCAACCTGTTCGGCGTCGATGCCCGGTCGGAAACCCGGGCGGCCCTGGCGCTCGCCGACGGCGTGCTGGACACATTGTCCGGCCGCGTCCACTTGTCGGAGCTGCGGTCGGCCCCGCCGTCCAGCTTGGCGGTGGCATAGGGCCGCGACCGTTCAGAAGTCGACCGTGTTGGCCGGGACGACACGCAGGTTCAGGCGCTTGGTCCGAATGTTCCCGCCGGGGATTTCGTCGAAAGCCTGGGCGACACTCTGAAGGGTCGCCTGCGGAATCGGCCTCAGATCCTCTATCTTCATCGCGTCGGGCAGGGACAGGCCGACCTCCCGGGCCGAGGCGAAGCACGCGACCGCCTCGCTTTCGCCGACGCTATCCAGGCGGATGTTGAAAGGCTTCTCGTAACCGGGCGGGATCTCGACCTGCTGGTTCGCCGTCACGAAAGCGTCGGGCTGGAAGCGGTTGGGAAAGACCCGCGCCACCGTCCCGTCGCTGTCCTGGTAATAGCAATAGAGGAACGCGTCGGTGGTCGCCTGCGCCCTCACCACCAGGGCCTCTCCCTGCTTGAATTGGGGCGCCGGGCCGCGATCCGTGTTGAGGAACAGGTCCAGGCGTCGTTCGCCGCTCGCATCCGTCGGGATCAGCGGAATACCGGGACCGCCGGCATTGGCGATGGCGCCGGTGCGTCCGGGCGCGCGGGCGGTCACTCCGGGCTTGCCCAGCATTGAGTAGTACAGGTCGAAATCGATCCTGCCGGTGGCGATCAGGTCGTTGTCGGTCTGGTAGCGCGCGGCCGCCTCCTTGGTCTCGATGTCGTAGATGCCGGTGATCGGTCCCTCGTAATAGCCGCCGCTGGACAGGATCTGCTGCGCGAAGCGGACCTGCTCGTCGGGCGGGGTGGTGTCGAACCATTCGCGGGCCTGGGCCCGGAAAGTCGGGTTGGTCTGGTCGAGGCCAAGGCACTGCCAATAGGGCACCCGGGTCAGCTTGCCCAGCGTCTCGACCACGCTCAGGTCGACCAGCGTCCGGACGGCCTGGTGGAAGCCTTCCGACTTGTTGAAGGCCACGTTGAAAGCGAAGCCGGCCTTGTCGATCCGTCCGCCGGCATCGCCGCTGATGCCTGACCGCACCACGGCGATCGAGTTGCTGGCCGACATGCCCGGCAGGATCTGGCGGGTCACCACCTCGCCGACGTTCAGGTCCACCGAAACGACCGAGACGATCCGGTCGCGCGATGCCCCGATGTCGAGGAAGGGCAGGGACACGGAGCCGCCCTGCAGCTCGCTCAGCACGTTCTCGTCCAGCTGGGTGATGGCGCCCCGGATATAATAGCTGGGCACCACGAAGTCGGGCTGGACGCCGATCAGGGCGGACAGGGCCGTGACGTCGCTGTTCGGGTTGGGCTCGAAATCGACGAAGCGGAACGCGTTGCTGCGGGCCGACATGCGCGAGATCGCGGTGATCAGCATCTCCTTGGTGCCCGCCGCGACCTTTCCGGTGGCGTCGGGAATGCCGGAGGTCATGATGTAGATGTCGCTCTTGCCGTGCTGCCACAGCAGGGTGTCCATGCATTGCAGGCTGCTGGTGAAGCTGCTGATCGTCTTTGTGGTCGGCGTCTTCGGCTCCACCACGACGGGGGCGATCGCCGGGTCCGACAGGCATCCCGCGAGCATCAGGCACCCGCCCGCCAGCCACCCGGCGCGCCCGGCCCAGCCACGGCGGGCCGGCCCACGGCGGCGAAGGCGGATCTTGGGCATGGCGGGACTCCTTTCCTGATCGATGCTGTCCGAAGACTTGAGAGGGATTAGTCTCTATCTGAAAGACTGGAGGGGGCAATCGCTATTTCGTTTAGCTTTCCACCATCCAGGGAGAAGTGGACAGTCCCGGACCGGCGTGACCATAATGTTCCCCAAATCATGGATGGGTACAATCCTTGGTGTGCCCCGGTCCATGACGAGACATAGTCTGGAGAGCATCGCCGATGGCCACTATGGGACTGGAGGAGAAGCTTGCCGTCCTGGCGGAGCACTCCTTGCTGAAGCATGTCGATCCCGGCGAACTGTCGCAGCTGGCGGCCTATGCCACCGTCGCGCAGCACCGGCCGCGGGCCATCATCTTCCGCCAGGGCGATCCCGGTTCCAGCATGATGGCCGTGCTGTCGGGCCGCGTTCGGATCTGCAGCTACTCGGCCGAAGGCAAGGAGGTGACGCTGAACATCGTCCGGAAGGGCGAGTATTTCGGCGAGATCGCCTTGCTCGACGGCAAGCACAGGACGGCCGAGGCGGTGGCGATCGAGGATACCAGCCTGCTGGTGCTGGAGCGGCGCCACTTCCTGCCGTGGCTGGAGAGCCATCCCACCGTCTGCCTGCGCATGTTCAACGTCCTGTGCGACCGGCTGCGCCGAACCAGCACCCAGCTGGAGGACACCCTGTTCCTGGAAGTGCCGATCCGGCTCGCCCGCTGCCTCGTCCGCCTGGCGACGGCTTTCGGGGTGGAGGAGCGGGGCGGAGGAACCCGGATCGACGTCAAACTCTCCCAGCAGCAATTGGGGACCCTTGTCGGCATCACCCGGGAAAGCACCAACAAGCACCTGAACGAATGGCAGCGCGACGGGCTGATCACTGTCTCGGCGGGATCGATCACGATCCGCGATCTCGACGGCCTGCGCGAGCTTGCCGACTTCTACGACGAGGACGAGGCGGAGGCCTGATCCCGCCCCGCGGCGGTCCCTGCGCCGCGGGGCCGTGCCGCATCCTCAGCAGTCGCTTTCGGAGCTGATCCCGCCGACCGTCTGGCAGGCGCTGGACAGGAAGCCGGTCGAGGCGTTCACCGCGTTGTTGGCGAGGCCGATGACGGTGGCGTTGCCCTTGACGTTCACGTCGCCCTTGACCGAGCCGATGTTCTGGTCCGCCTTCGCCAGGAAGCCGGTGGCGGCGTTGACCGCGTTGTTCGCCAAACCGATGACGGTGGCGTTGCCGCCGATCTCGACGCCGCCGCGCTGCTGGGCCAGGGCCGGGCCGGCGGAAAGGGAACCGATGACGATGGACAGGGCGACCAGAGCGGGGGCGGTGGTGATGCGGATCATGGACTGAACTCCTTTTCATCGGGTTTGCGGTGGGGTTCGGCTTCAGTGCCGATCGCGTCCTTCGCGATGACACAAACCTACCCAAACCCTTGCTCCGACGATGTAAACCGGCTTACATCAGGCCCGGAATCACTGTGAAGCCGGCCACGTCCGGCGATTCCGTTCAGCGGGGATCGGACCGGTGCGGATCATGGCGCCGGAAGTCCGAAGAAGTCCCGCAGCCGGTCCAGCAGGTCCCGCCGGTGGGGGACCGGCGGCATCGGCATCGGGCGCAACGCGGTCGCGCGTTTCTCGGCATTGTGTTCCGCCCGTTCCGCCATCAGCTCCGAAAGCCTCTCTGCCAGTTCGGCGCGGTCGTGCAGCAGCGGGCGCAGTTGCTCGCCGGCCAGCTCGTAGACGACCGCGTCGGTCAATGCCGCCACCGTGGCGCTACGCGGCTCGCCGGTCAGCAGCGCCATCTCGCCGAAGATGGCTCCTGGCGCCATGCGGTCCAGCACGACCGGCCGCGACCCGTCCACTCCCATGACGGTGCCCCGGACTTCCAGCAGCCCCTCGGTTATCAGGAAGAGAGAGGATCCCTGGTCGCCCTGGTTGACCACGACGGCGCCGGCCGCGAACTGCCGGCGCTTCATCCGACTCGCCAGCGCGTCCAGTTCGGCCGTCGTGAAAGCCTGGAAGAGGGGAATCGCGCCCAGCATACGGCGGCAGATGTCCATGCCTTCCAGGTCGCGGCCGGCGCGGCCCTGGGGGATCAGGCTCCGGCGCGGTGCCGAAACCGGCAGGCCGGCGTCGCGCAGCGCCTTCAGCACGGCGGCGGCCACCGCGTCGCGGCAGGCCACCTCCGCGCCGTGGTCGGGCACCCGGAAGCGCAGCAGGTAGCAGACGCCGGCGTCCCCGACGCTCTCCACCACCACGTCCGACTGCCCCTCGGCCAGCAGGTGGTCGACCGACAGCAGGGCGGACATCAGCACCCGGCGCGCCCGCCTGACCGGCACCGCGGGGTCCAGGTGGACCCGCAGCGATGCCCGGTAGGAGGGTTCCGGCAGGCTGAAATTGACGAAGCGGCTGCCGGCGATCAGGCCGTTGGGCAGGATGACGGTGGTCCCGTCCGTCGTCAGCAGCCGGGTCGAGCGCCAGTTGACCTCGACCACCTTGCCCGTCGCCCCGGGTCCGCCGGAGGCCGTTCCCACCTGGATCCAGTCGCCGATCCGGTAGGGATGTTCGACATTGATGGCAATGCCCGAGAAGATGTCGGACAGGATGTTGCGCAGCGCGAAGCCCATGACCGCGATGACCACGCCCGACGTCGCGACCAGGCCGGTGACCGGCAGGTGAAGCACGAAACTGGCGACCGCCAGTCCGGCAAGCCCGAAGAACAGGACGCGCGCCAGATCGCCGACCAGCCGGGGCGCCGCAGGCGACCGGTCGGTCGCTGCCGGCCGCCGCAGCAATCCATCGACAACGCGGGTTCCGAACCAGGCCAGCCCGAACCATCCGGCGGACCCGGCCAGCAGCGTCACGGCATCGTCGAACGCGCCGTCCATGCCCAGCCCGAGCCGCGACCGGACCATCGGCCACAGGAAGCTCAGCGCGAAGCCGCAGAGGGTCACGGCCAGGGGCAGGGTAGGCAGGGGCAGCCGGCGTCCGGACGTCTTCATCGCGTCTCACATGATCGATCCCCGGACAACTCCACGGGAGCGGGCAGGGAAGTTTAGGCTCGAAGCGGCCCGGGCGAGAAGCGGACGAAATGCGGCCGAACGAAAAATGCCCCGCGGCACTTGCCGCGGGGCGCAAGGTAGGAGGCGGGGAGGAAAGAGCGGGACAGGGGCGCGGGATCAGCAATCGCTCTCGGAACTGACCACGCCGACCGACTGGCAGGCGTTGGAGAGGAAGCCAGTGGCCGCGTTGACCGCGTTGTTGGCGAGGCCGATCACCGTGGCGTTGCCCTTGATGTTCACGTCGCCCTTGACGGCGCCGATGTTCTGGTCCGCCTTCGCCAGGAAGCCGGTGGCGGCGTTGACCGCGTTGTTCGCCAAACCGATGACGGTGGCGTTGCCGCCGATCTCGACGCCGCCGCGCTGCTGGGCCAGGGCCGGGCCGGCGGAAAGGGAACCGATGACGATGGACAGGGCGACCAGGGCGGGGGCGGTGGTGATGCGGATCATGATGGTGTCTCCTTCGGGGCTTCGGGGTTCAGGTTCGCGGCGGTGGCCGCTGTCGTCTTCGATGGACAAACCCTATCCGCTGCCCGCCCCGAAGCCTGTAAACCGGCCCACAGGAGTTGGACTTTCGGTGTGATGAAGATCACGCCGCACGCGCTCCAAAAGAAAACGCCGGAACGGCCTTGCGGCTGCTCCGGCGTCGCGACGTCTTCTGGAATTCCGCCTTCAGCCCTTCTGGTCCAGCCTTTCGCCGGCTTCCCTGGCCTTTTCCGCCGACAGGCGGGACAGGCGCTCGCTGAAGCTCAGCAGCTCCTTCAGATTTTCCTGGAGATAGCGGTTCTGGATGTCCAGGACGTCGTTCGGGCTACGCGCCGAGGCGAGTTGCTGCATCATCTCCGACTGCCGCTTGGCGGAATGCTTGGCATACTCCGCGCACTCGGCGGCGGCGCTGCGGGCGCCCGATGTCATGGTCTCGGCGATCCGCTTCATCATTTCGAAGTTCTGGCCGGATCGCTGGATCATCTCCTGGGAAACCTTCGCCGACATTCCCGCCACGTCGGCCATGTTGCCCATCTGGTTGCGAAGCTGGTCGGCGCCCTGGCGAAGCGCGTTCTCGGCCTGCTGGGTTCCCTTGCCGGTCGCGGCGGCGCCGGTGTTGCTCTTGTCGTCCGCCATGTGTTCCTCCCCATAAGCATTGTTGTCGAAACGCCCTCCCGTCTGCCGGAACCGGCCGCGGGCATGGCGACATGGGATTCAACACGCGGAAAGACGAAATGTTGTCGGACGCCGGCGGGGAGTTGCTTCACACCAGCCCCACCGTCCGAATCGCGATCACCGCCGCCGAGGCGCGGTTCTCCACGCCCAGCTTTGCGTAGACCTGCTCCAGGTGCTTGTTCACCGTGCGGGCGCTCATGCCCAGGATCTCGCTGATGTCGCGGTTGGACTTGCCGCGGGCGATCCACAGCAGCACCTCCGACTCACGCGCGGTCAGGCTGAGCCTTTCCTTCAGCAGGGTTTCCTCGGCGCAGCTCCGGTTGTTGACCAGCCGCAGCAGGAACTCGTCGGGGCCGGCGCGGCCGACATAGGTGAACTGGATCTGGTGTCCGTCGCCGCCGCATGTCACGGCGACGCCGTCCGTCCGCCCGTCGGAGCCCGAACGGTCACGCTCGGCCAGCCAGTTCCTGACCGCGACGGGAAGCCGTCCCCCGTCTCCGGCGGCGGCGTCCAGCAGCGGGGCCAGCAGGATGCTCGCCTGCGGCGTGCACCACAGCACCTCGCCCGCCTTGCTGGCGGCCAGCAGGAACCTGCCCGTGGCATCCAGCGCGGTGCGGGCGCTCTGGGCCAGCCGGGCATTGGCCAAGTGGGCGTGCATCCGGACGATCAGCTCGTCCGGGACGATCGGCTTGGTGACGTAATCGACGCCGCCGGCTTCAAAGCCCGCGACGATGTGCTCGGTCTCGGTCAGGCCGGTCATGAAGATGACCGGCACATGGGCCACGTTCTTCTTGTCCTTCAGCCGCTTGCAGGTCTCGAAGCCGTTCATTCCCGGCATGATCGCGTCCATCAGGATCACGTCGGGCGTGATCTCGTCGACCAGCGCCAGCGCCTTGGCGCCTTCCAGCGCCACCAGCACGGTCACTTCGGCCTCTTCCAGCGCGTCGGTCAGCATGCCGAGCGTTTCCGGGGAATCATCGACGACCAGCACGATGTCGCGTGCCTTCAGCCTATCCAGCATGACCATCGAGCGCCTCCAGGGTCCGCATGTAATCGTCGAGCGCCAGGTCGTTCACCAGCGACTTCATGTGGCTGACGAACGGGCCGCACTCGGGGCTCCTCACTTCGATCTCGTCGAGCTTGGTCTTTATCCCGCGCACATAGCCGATCCGGCCGAGCTGGCGCAGGTCGTCCAGGTGTCCGCGCCCCGGCACCGTCCCGGGCGGGAAGCCGGCCCTCGCCGGCTGAACCGGCTCGACCGCGGCGTCATGCACCCAGTCCAGCCCCAGCACGGCCCGGATCGTGTCGAGCAGCGCCGGGATCGTGATCGGCTTCTCCAGGTAACCGTCATGGGCGGTGCCGCCGTCCTCCTCGGCTCCCGGTTCCGCCCGCCCTTCCGCCGCGTTGGCGGAGATCATGACGATCCGGGCGCTGACACGGCTGGACCGGCGCAGCAGCCGGGCGGCGTCCCGCCCGTTGATCCCGGGCATGGAGATGTCCATCAGCACCAGGTCGGGCTGGATCTCCTCGGCCAGCGCCACGCAGGACGCGCCGTCCGTGGCGGTGAAGACGATGAAGCCCAGCGGTCCCAGGATCTCGGTCACCAGTTCCCGGTGGTCCGGATCGTCGTCGGCGACCAGCACCGTCCGGCGCGGCCCGGCGTAGCCGGTGATCTTCAGGGCGACTGGCGCCAGCCGGCTCGGCCGCCGCACCTCCGACAGCAGCAGCTTGACGCGGAAGACGCTGCCCTTGCCGGCGGTGCTGCCGACCGAGATCTCGCCGCCCATGATCTCCGTCAGCAGCTTGGTGATGGTCAGGCCCAATCCCGTCCCGGGCGTCATCCGGGCGCCCGCCAGCCGGCCGCGCTCGAACGGCTCGAAGATGCGGCCCAGGTCGTCGGGCAGGATGCCGATGCCGCTGTCCTCCACCTCGATGTCTGCGACCTGGCTGCGGTATCGGATGCGGAGCGCTATGAAGCCGCCGGGCGTGAACTTGATCGCGTTGGACAGCAGGTTGATCAGGATCTGGCGCAGCCGCTTGGCGTCGGTATAGACCACCAGCGGCAGCGTTTCCGGCCGGTCGAACACGAACTCTATTCCCTTCGCCGTCGCCTGGAGCCTGAACATGTCGACGATCTGGTCCAGGAACTCCACCAGATGGACTTCGTCGCGGTTCAGCCGCAGCCGCCCGGCCTCGATCTTCGAGATGTCGAGCAGCCCCTCGATCAGGCTCGACAGGTGCTCCGAGCTGCGCCGGATCACCTTGATGGCGTCGCGCCGGCGCGGCGGGATGGTCTGGTCGGCCTCCAGCAGTTGCGCGTAACCGAAGATAGCGTTCAGCGGGGAGCGCAGCTCGTGGCTCATGCCGACCACGTAGCGGCTCTTGGCGAGGTTGGCGGCCTCCGCGACCTCTTTGGCCTTCTGAAGCTCGGCGTCGGTCCGCTCGTGGGCTTCGATCTCCTGCATCAGCAGGTTGGTCTGGCGCGCGGTCTCCTCCTGCGCGACCTTGCGGCTTTCCTGGGCCAGCACGAACAGCCAGGTCGCCACGCCGGTGATGATCATCAGGATGAAGAACAGGTTCCAGAAGATGCCGGCGATGGTCTCGCGGTGGGCGTCGTCGTTCAGCACCGCCTGGTGATAGATCACCGTCAGGATCAGGCCGATGATCAGCCCGAACAGCGCCAGCAGGCTCAGGTAATGGCCCAGGCGGGAATTCATGCGGTCGACCACCCGCTCCGGCAGGGCCAGCCTGAGCCACCCCAGCACCTGTTCCGGCATCCGCGACTGCGGTTTGCAGACGTCGCCGCAGCGGGCGTCGAGCGAGCAGCACAGGGAGCAGATGGCGCCCGAATAGGCCGGGCAGAAAGCCATGTCCTCCCGCTCGAACGAATGCTCGCAGATCACGCACCGGGTCATCGCGGTGCTTGGCAGCAGCCCCGCCGAGGAGCGCGCGATGTAATAGCGCCCTCCCGTCGCCCAGGCGATCAGCGGGGCCGCGGCGAACGGCACGGCGAGCGCCACGAAGGGTGCCAGCGCCTCCACTGTGACACCGAACAGCCCCGTGAAGGCGAGCGCCGAGGCCAGCACCCCCAGCAGCATCGCACCGACGCCGACCGGGTTGATGTCGTACAGGTGCGCCCGCTTGAACTCGATGTGCGGCGGACTCAGCTTCAGCGGCTTGTTGATCAGCAGGTCGGCGACGATAGCGCCCACCCAGGACACCGCGACGATCGAGTACAGGCCCAGGATCTGCTCCAGCGCCTTGTAGATCCCGACCGCCATCAGCAGGAAGGCGATCGCGACGTTGAACACCAGCCAGATCACCCGTCCCGGATGGCTGTGGGTCAGCCGGGAGAAGAAGTTCGACCAGGCGATCGACCCGGCATAGGAGTTCGTGACGTTGATCTTGATCTGCGACACGACGACGAAGGCCACCATCACGAACAACGCCACGTCGGCGCTGGAGAACATGTGGCCGAACGCGATCAGGTACATCCGCGTCGGCTCCGCCGCGTGATCGATCGAAACCCCCTGGCCGAGCGCCAGGACGGCCAGGAACGATCCCGCCGCCAGCTTGATCGCCCCCAGCACGATCCAGCCCGGTCCCGCCGACAGCAGGGAGGTCCACCAGACGAAGCGGTTTCTCCGGCGCTTCACCGGCATGAAGCGCAGGAAATCGACCTGTTCGCCGATCTGCGCGATCAGCGCGAAGATCACGCCCGAAGCCGCCCCGAACAGCAGCAGGTCGAACGACCCGTCAGGATCTCCCGCCAGCCCGGCATGTCCGGTCCATTCCTCCAGCCCGTCGGAATGGTGGATCGCGATGAAGACGAAAGGCAATACGTGCAGCACCACCCAGACCGGCTGGGTCCAGAGCTGGAAGCGGCTGATGAAGGTGATTCCGTGGGTCACCAGCGGGATCACCACCAGCGAACTGATCAGGTAGCCGGCGGACAGGGGAATGCCGAACCCCATCTCCAGCGCCAGCGCCATGATCGCGGCCTCGATCGCGAAGAAGATGAAGGTGAAGGAGGCATAGATCAGCGACGTGATGGTCGAGCCGATATAGCCGAACCCGGCGCCCCGGGTCAGCAGGTCGATGTCCACCCCATAGCGGGCGGCGTAGTAGCTGATCGGCAGGGCCGTGAAGAAGATCAGCAGACCCACCGCCAGGATCGCCGCCATCGCGTTGGTGAAGCCGTAGTTCAGCGTCACCGTGCCGCCGATCGCCTCCAGCGCCAGGAAGGAGATGGCGCCCAGGGCGGTGTTGGCGACCCGCAGCGCCGACCAGCGCCGGGCACCCTTGGCGGTGAAGCGCAGCGCGAAGTCCTCAAGGGTCTGGTTGGCGACCCACTGATTGTAGGTGCGCCGGACCCTGACGATCTTCTGGAGCGCCGCCATCCGTCCTCGATCCGCCGTCAGATTGATAAGGCTCCCCGATGAAGGGTGCCGGACACGTTAGCCCGGTCCCTGAATACTAGCATATACGTCAATTGCCGTATTGCTGCATCGCGGCATCGACCGGAACCTTTGCACCTGCCCGACGCCGATCACGCACAAGGAGGTTGCATGTCTTCCGATCACACCCCGACCAGCCCCCAATTGAATGGCCCCGAGTCCGCCCTGCGCCGCAAGCTTCTGCTCGGCATGGCGGCCCTTCCCGCCGCGGCGCTCCTGCCGGGCCTGCTCCCCAGGGCGGCTTTCGCGCAGGCTCCGGCCACCTCGGCGGTCAACACCACCGGGCTCGCGGTGACCGACAGCACAGTGCGGGTCGGCATCCTTCACTCCGTCACCGGCACCATGGCGATCAGCGAGACCGGATCGGTCCAGGCGGAGAAGCTGGCGATCGCGCAGATCAACGAGATGGGAGGGGTGCTCGGCCGCAAGATCGAGTTCATCCAGGAGGACGGCGCCAGCGACTGGCCGAACTTCGCGGAGAAGGCCAAGAAGCTGCTGGTCAACGACAAGGCCGCCGCGGTGTTCGGTTGCTGGACCTCGGCGTCCCGCAAGGCTGTGCTGCCGGTGTTCGAGCAGTACAACGGCATGCTCTACTACCCCACCTTCTACGAGGGGCTGGAGCAGTCCAAGAACGTGATCTACACCGGGCAGGAGGCTACCCAGCAGATCCTCGCCGGCATCGACTGGGTGGTGAAGGAGAAGCAGGCCAAGAGCTTCTACCTGCTGGGGTCCGACTATATCTGGCCGCGCACCTCCAACAAGATCGCCCGCAAGCACATCGAGAAGAACAGCCTGAAGGTCGTGGGCGAGGAGTATTTCCCGCTCGGCCATACCCAGTTCAACTCGGTCATCAACAAGATCAAGCTGACCAAGCCCGACGTGATCTACGCGATCATCGTCGGCGGCTCCAACGTCGCCTTCTACAAGCAGCTGAAGGCGGCCGGGATCGACCTGTCCAAGCAGACCCTGGTCACGATCTCGGTCACCGAGGACGAGATCCTCGGCATCGGCGGCGAGAACATCGCCGGCGCCTATGCCTGCATGAAGTATTTCCAGTCGCTCGACAACCCCAACAACAAGGCCTTCGTCCAGGCCTTCAAGAAGATGTGGGGCGAGAACATCGTCATCGGCGACGTGACCCAGGCGGCCTACCTGGGGCCGTGGCTCTGGAAGCTGACGGTGGAGAAGGCCGGCAGCTTCGACGTGGACAAGGTGGCGGCCGCGTCACCCGGCATCGAGTTCCAGCAGGCCCCCGAAGGCTATGTCCGCATCCACGAGAACCATCACCTGTGGAGCAAGACCCGCGTCGGCAAGGCCAAGGCCGATGGCCAGTACGAGGTGATCTACGAGACCGCCGACCTGATGGAGCCGGATCCCTTCCCCAAGGGCTACCAGTGACCTGAAGGCGCGTTCGGAGGGGCGGCGTCCCCGCCGCCTCCGGTGCGCGGGACGCGCCCCCTCCGACCGTGCGGGAGCACCATTCGTCAGGAGAGCGATCCATGTTCGAAGGCTACACGCTGGCCGAACTCGGCTCCATTTTCGCCATGCAGGGGTTCGCCGGGCTGATCCTGTTTTCCGTTTTCGTGCTGATGGCCCTCGGGCTCGCGATCATCTTCGGGCAGATGGGCGTCATCAACATGGCGCACGGGGAATTCCTGATCCTCGGGGCCTACATCACCTATTTCACGTCGAACTTCTTCCTCAACTACATTCCGGCCCTTTTCAGCGCCTATTTCTTCGTTGCCATGGCCCTCGCCTTCGTCGGGGCGGGGGCGCTCGGCATGCTGGTGGAATGGGCGATGATCCGGCACCTCTACCGCAGGCCGCTGGACACGCTGCTGGCGACCTGGGGCCTCAGCCTGATCCTCCAGCAGTTCTACCGCTCGGTTTTCGGTGCCCGCGAGGTCGGCGTGGAACTGCCGGAATGGCTGATCGGCTCGCTGCCGGTGACAGACATTATCGAGGTACCGATCAACGGCCTGTTCGTCATGGCGCTGACCCTGATGATCACGACGGCGGTCGGCGTGCTGATGTACCGCTCGCGCTGGGGCAAGCAGGTCCGGGCCGTCATGCAGAACCGGGTCATGGCCGGCGCGGTGGGCATCGATACCGAGAAGGTCGATCGCTACACCTTCGGCATCGGCTGCGGCATCGCCGGGGTCGCGGGCAGCGCCTTCACCATGGTCGGATCGACCGGGCCGA
The DNA here is from genome assembly GCF_016765655.2 of Skermanella mucosa. Taxonomy (NCBI): domain Bacteria; kingdom Pseudomonadati; phylum Pseudomonadota; class Alphaproteobacteria; order Rhodospirillales; family Azospirillaceae; genus Skermanella; species Skermanella mucosa. The sequence goes on along the minus strand of NZ_CP086106.1, from coordinate 3,745,531 downwards.
CCTCCGGGCAGCTCTACATCGTCGATACCTTCCTGGTGGTGGTTTTCGGCGGTGCCCAGAGCCTGCTCGGCACGATCGCGTCGGCCTTCGTGATCTCCCAGGCCCAGTCCACCATGGAATTCTTCCTCAGCGGCTCGATGGCGAAAGTGCTGACGCTGCTGACGGTCGTCGGAATTCTCATGCTGCGGCCCCAGGGCCTGTTCGTCCTCAAGGTAAGGCGGTGAGGGACCATCCATGAGAAGCGGCAACATCTTTCTCAGGCGCAACGAGGTCGTCTTCCTCGTCCTGCTGGCGGCCCTGCTGCTGGTCGTCTTCCCCATGGCCCTGGACAGCTTCCGGCTGAACTTGGTCGGCAAGTACCTGACCTACGCCTTCGTGGCGCTCGGCCTGGTGCTGTGCTGGGGCAATGCCGGCATCCTCAGCCTGGGGCAGGGGATCTTCTTCGGGCTCGGCGGCTACTGCATGGCGATGTTCCTGAAGCTCGAATCCTCCAGCCCGGAGGCGACGGCGATCCAGTCCACGCCCGGCATCCCAGACTTCATGGACTGGAACCAGATCACCGAGCTGCCCTTCTTCTGGCAGCCGTTCCACAGCCTGGCCCTTACCGTCGTCGCGATCCTGGTGGTGCCGGCTGCCTTCGCCTGGATCATCGGCGTCGCGATGTTCAAGCGGCGGGTCGGCGGTGTCTATTTCGCGATCATCACCCAGGCCATCGCCGCCATCCTCACGATCCTGATCATCGGGCAGCAGGGCTATACCGGCGGCATCAACGGCATCACCGACCTGCGCACGCTGAAAGGCTGGGACATCCGCACCGACTTCGCGAAGGAGGTGCTGTACTTCGTCACCGTCGCCCTGCTGCTCGGCTGCCTGCTGGCCGCCCAGTTCGTCCGGCGATCCAAGTACGGCCGCATCCTGGTGGCGATCCGCGACAAGGAGGACCGGGTCCGCTTCTCCGGCTACGACGTCTCCAACTTCAAGATCTTCATCTTCTGCTTCGCCTCGGTGCTGGCGGCGGTCGGCGGGGCGATGTTCACGCTCCAGGTCGGGTTCATGTCGCCGTCCTTCGTCGGCATCGTGCCGTCGATCGAGATGGTGATCTATTGCGCGGTCGGCGGGCGGCTGTCGCTGTTCGGCGCCGTCTACGGCACGCTGTTCGTCAACTACGCCAAGACGATCTTCTCCGAGAGCTTCCCGGAACTGTGGCTGTTCGCCATGGGCGCCCTGTTCATCGGCGTCGTCATGGCGTTCCCGAACGGCCTTGCCGGGCTCTGGCAGGTCCATGTCCAGCCGCTGTTCGACCGCTGGGCGGCGTCCCGCGCCGGTGCCCGCCCGATCGCCCCGCCTGCCGCCGCCGCTGCCGAGCGGAGGACCTGAACCATGGCGAACGAGACCAGCTTCCTCCTCGCGGTAGAAGGCCTGACCGTGTCGTTCGACGGCTTCAAGGCGGTCGAGAACCTGTCCTTCTATGTGGAGGAGAACGAGATCCGCGTCATCATCGGTCCCAACGGGGCCGGCAAGACCACCGTGCTCGACCTGATCTGCGGCCGGAGCCGCGCCACCGGCGGCTCGATCAGGTTCAAGGGCAAGGAGATTTCCCGCCTGCGCGAGGACAGGATCGTGGCCGAGGGGATCGGCCGCAAGTTCCAGAATCCCTCGATCTACGAGGACCTCAGCGTCTTCGAGAACCTGGAGATCTCCTATCCCCGCGGCCATTCCGTGTTCGGTGCGCTCGCCTTCAAGCGCGACGCCGCGGTGCGCGACCGCATCGATGAAATCGCGGAGACCATCTTCCTGGCCGACCACCTGGACCAGCGGGCGGAGTATCTCAGCCACGGGCAGAAGCAGTGGCTGGAGATCGGCATGCTGCTGATCCAGGACCCCAAGCTCCTGATGCTCGACGAGCCGGTGGCCGGCATGAGCGTCGCCGAGCGGGTCAAGACGGCGGACCTGCTCAACCGCATCATCAAGGACCGCTCGGTGATCGTGATCGAGCACGACATGAAGTTCGTCGAGGACATCGCCCACCGGGTCACCGTCCTGCACCAGGGCAAGGTCCTGTCCGAAGGGTCAATGGGCCATGTGAAGAATGATCCCCGCGTCGTCGAAGTCTACCTGGGCCATTAAGGGGGAAACGCCGAAAATGCTCAACGTCTCCAGCCTGCACGTGGCCTACGGCCAGAGCGAAGTCCTGCACGGCCTGGACTTCGCGGTCGCTCCGAACGAGATCGTCGCGATCATGGGCCGCAACGGCATGGGCAAGACCACGCTGATGAAGTCCCTGATGGGGATCGTGCCGACCCGCAGCGGCTCGGTCGCGGTCGGAGGGGCCGACATCACCCACCTGAAGAGCCACCAGCGCGTGGCCAAGGGCGTCGGCTTCGTGCCCCAGGGCCGGATGATCTTCTCGACCATGACGGTGGAGGAGAACATCGAGACCGGCCTGACGGTCTCGGGAGAGACCAGGGTCCCGCCCGACATCTACGAGCTGTTCCCCGTCCTGCTGGAGATGAAGGGCCGGCGCGGCGGCAACCTGTCCGGCGGCCAGCAGCAGCAACTCGCCATCGCCCGCGCGCTCGCCAGCCGTCCCAAGGTTCTTCTGCTGGACGAGCCGACCGAGGGCATCCAGCCCAGCATCATCCGCGACATGGCCCGGACCCTCAAGCGCATCCGGGACGAGCGCGGATTGAGCATCGTCGTGTCGGAGCAGGTGCTGAGCTTCGCGCTCGACATCGCCGACCGCGTCCTGGTGCTGGAGAACGGCACCATCGTCCAGGACCAGCCCCGGGCCGGCATCGACGAGGCGCAGGTCGCCCGGTACCTGTCGGTCTGAACACCGTATTTCCTTTCGCCCCCAAGACAAACAACCCATCGAGAAGGAGTGCTGACATGGCGGAAACAATCATCAAGATCGACCTGGGCTCTTCCCCCTACGACAACGACATGATCCATAACCGCTGGCATCCGGACATCCCGATGGTGGCGACGGTCAAGCCAGGCGACGACTTCATTGTCGAGTGCTTCGACTGGACCGGCGGCCAGATCAAGAACGACGACAGCGCCGCCGACGTGCGCGACGTGGACTTGTCCCAGGTCCATTTCCTCTCCGGTCCGATCGGCGTCGAGGGAGCGGAACCGGGCGACCTGCTGGTGGTCGATTTCCTCGACATCGGCGCCTTCCCGGCCAGCCAGTGGGGCTTCAACGGCTTCTTCTCGAAGAACAACGGCGGCGGCTTCCTGACCGAGCATTTCCCCGAGGCCCAGAAGTCGATCTGGGACTTCGAGGGCATGTTCACCAAGTCGCGCCACGTGCCGGGAGTCCGCTTCCCCGGCCTGATCCATCCCGGATTGATCGGCTGCCTGCCGTCCCGCGACATGCTCCAGACCTGGAACACCCGCGAGAAGGCGCTGTTCGACACCAATCCCGAGCGGGTGCCGGCGCTCGCCACGCTGCCCTACGGCCCGACCGCCCATATGGGCAGGCTCAAGGGCGACGACGCGAAGGCGGCGGGCGCCGAGGGCGCGCGGACCGTGCCGCCGCGCGAGCATGGCGGCAACTGCGACATCAAGGACCTGTCGCGCGGTGCCAAGGTGTTCTTCCCGGTCTATGTGCCGGGGGCGGGCCTGTCCATGGGCGACCTGCATTTCAGCCAGGGCGACGGCGAGATCACCTTCTGCGGCGCCATCGAGATGGCCGGCTGGATCCACCTGAAGGTCGAACTGATCAAGGGCGGCATGGCGAAGTTCGGGATCAAGAACCCGATCTTCAAGCCAAGCCCGATCAAGCCGACCTACGACGACTACCTGATCTTCGAGGGGATCTCGGTCGACGAGGGCGGCGTCCAGCATTATCTCGACGTCCATGTGGCGTATCGCCAAGCCTGCCTGAACGCGATCGAGTACCTGACCAAATTCGGCTTCACCCGCGCCCAGGCCTACGCGATCCTCGGCACGGCACCGGTCCAGGGCCATATCAGCGGCGTGGTCGACATTCCCAACGCCTGCGCCACCCTGTGGCTGCCGACCGGCGTGTTCGAGTTCGACATCAATCCCGGTTCGGACGGACCGAAGAAGATGCTGGACGGCTCGATCGACGTGCCGCTCGCCCCGGATCTCTGAGGAGCATCGCCATGCCGGTCTACGACTACATGTGCGAAAGCTGCGGCGCCTTCACGGCTTTGCGGCCCATGGCCCGGTCCGCCGAGCCGTGCGGCTGTCCCGACTGCGGGGCGCCGGCGTCCCGGGCGTATTTGTCCTTCCCGAGCATCGGCGGGATGGACCCGGCGCGCCGGGCCGCCTTCGAAACCAACGAGCGAAGCGCGCACGCGCCGAAGCTTTCGAGAAAATCCGACCGGGCGCCGGGCGAAGCGGGCGGCCACGGCCCCGGCTGCTCCTGCTGCTCGGGCGGCGGCAAGAGCAGCGCCGTCTATACCCGGGACGGCGCGAAGACGTTCCCGTCCAAACGTCCCTGGATGATCTCGCACTGATTGCGAAGTCGTGATGGTAAAGGGGAGCCGGGAGACCGGCTCCCCTCATTGCGAGAACAAGTAGTTGTCCAAGTCGGCAAATCGGTTTCACCACGATCAATACGGCATCCGGGCTTTGGACGAGAGCGAAAGTTGTAGTCCCTGGAGAACCCTATTAGTACTCACCCGGTTATTGACTTGGCATGCATACCTATGGCCCCCTAGCCAAAACATCGAGACGATAACAGAGAGCATAGGGAGGCGAGCGTGGCTCACAATGGAACAGAGGCCGAGCCCACGGGGACGGCCGCCCCGAGCGGAACGCACGATAAGGGTCCCGATAACGTCGGCCGGGAGCCAGGCTGGGTCAATCGGCGAACGATCTATTTGCTCGGCGGTGCTACGGCCATCGCGCTGATCCTTGCGGTGACCGGCTGGACCCGGGCCAACACCTACAGCAATCAGGCGGATAACCTGAGAGCGGAAGTTGCGGGTCTTCAGTCGCAGCTCGGCGATGCCCAGGCGCAACTTACCAGCACCCAGGGGCAACTAGCCACCGCCCAGGGCCAGCTTGCCACGGTCACCGGCGAGCGCGACCAGTTGCAGCCACTGGCCGCCCAGGTCGCCAGCCTCAACGACGAGCTCGCCGATGTCCAGGTCGAGCGGTCGATGATGCTGAACGAGCGGAACGGCATCGTCCAGAGGCTCGGCGCCGTCACGTGGGCGCGCGATGTCGGCGAGACCGACGTCGCGCGGCTCGAGAAGCGTGTGGCCGCACTGACCAGCCAGCGGGACGAACTGATGCCGCTGGTCGACGAGGTCGCCCGGCTGGAGGATCTGCGCGCCACCCTGCTGGGCGAGCGGAACGAGCTTGTCCAGAAGATCGGCGGCGTCGCCTGGGCGCGTGACACCGCCGAAGCCAAGGTCGCCGAACTCGGGCAGGACATCGAGAGGCTGCAGGCGGAGCGGGACCGGATCGCCGCCGACATGACGGCCATGGAATCCGCAATCGGTACCCGGGAGGAGCTTGAGGACCAGGTGGCCAGGACCGAGGCCCAGGCGAAGGAGATCGAGGGCCAGCTCGCCAACCTGACGGCCCGGCGCGACGAGCTGAATGCAGAGATCGCGCAGAGTGAACAGCGGATCTCCGAGCTTCAGGGCGCCGTTTCGCTGGCCAGCCAGAACCTCGCCGCCATCGGCAACGAGGTGGCCCAGCGGTCGCAGGCCCTCAACGCGCTGCGCCAGCAGCAGCAGGAGGCGACCCGACAGGCCGAGGCGGCGAAGGCCGTCTTCCTCGATGCCGAGAGGCAGCTGAGCCTCCTGCGCGACCAGATGGTCAACCAGGCGGAGGTTCTGCGTGCGGCCGCCAAGCCGGATACCGACGGGACCGTTCCGGCGAGCGGATCGACCCAGCCCTCCCAGTGAATCGGGCCCAGTGATCCGGACCCCAGCGTAGGATCGACCCGGCGGGCCATCCGGCCCGCCGGGTCCCCACGCGCCGCCGTTCCGCATTAGCCCGAAAGAGTGGACAAGCCACCACTGCCGAACGCACCCTTCTTGACCACAAAGCGGACTCTACGTGTTAACAGGTCCGATAGCGTGGAAGACTAGGGGAGAGATCATTGATCCGGGACCGCCAGAGAACCGACGGTGGGCTGTCGATCAGGCTGTGTACGATGCTTCAGGCCGCCGTCCTGTGCCTGCTGATCATTCCCGCTGCGGCGCAGGCCGAGCAGACTGAAACCCATGTATGCACCCTGACGGACCAGACCCGGCGCATGGACCGGGTCTTCGAGCCGGGCGGCGCGCCGTGCTCGGTCCGCTATTACCGGAACGCCGAGCCGGTGCAGACGCTGTGGCAGGCACGGGAAACCGGCCAGGTCTGCATCGATGCCATTGACCGGATGAAGCGGAATTTCGAGGCCCAGGGATACAGCTGCACCGGCGGCGACACGGGGGGCGGCGGTCCCGGCGGAATGCCGGCCGCGGCCCCCCGGAGCGGGCAGAGCGGCCAGCCGGACCATGCCCGGGCAGGCGGCCAGAGCATGCCGTCCCAAGCGCCGGCGCAGAACCTGTGCTATGCCGTGACCTATCAGACCTGTGCGCCCGGCCAGGGGGATTGCCGCGCGCAGCCGGCGTCGATCTGCCTCCAGTCCGACAACCGCTGGCTCCTGACGGACGGGATCCCTTCCGGCCTCGATCCGGCGTCGCGCTTCCTTCCCGGCGATCCCGGCAAATGCTATCGCGTCTACCGGAACGGGGAGGCGCTGCCGCTCTGCACCGAGAACGCCGGTTCGCTGACGACAGTCTGGTCGCTCCGCTGACGATAAGGTGAGTTGCCCGCCTGCGGCGCAGGGGCTATCAGAGCTGGGTGCTTCCCCGCCCGCCGGGCCGCTCCGGCCCGGCAATGCGCAGAACGGACCATCGCCGTGACCCAAGCCCAGGCCCAGACGTTGACCGATCCCACCCCGGTCGACGCCGCCCTCGCTCGAAGCCGCCGGCTCCAGGGTATCGGCCTCGCCGTCGCGGCGGTGACTCTGTTCTGCTTCCTGGACACGCTGGCCAAGCTCAGCAGCCGGCATGTGCCGACGGTCGAGGTCGTGTGGTTCCGCTACGCGGTCCACTTCGTCCTCGCCATGGTTTTCCTGAACCCGTGGCGTTCCCGGTCGGCGTGGCGGATGACCCGGCCGCTCGCCCAGATCGGCCGCGCGGCCCTCCTGACGCTGTGCACCGGACTCAACTTCATGGCGCTGCGTCACCTTCAACTGGTCGAAACGGTGACGATCCAGTTCCTGGGGCCGCTGTTCATCGCGATCCTGTCGGTCCTGTTCCTGAAGGAGACGGTCGGTCCGAGGCGCTGGGCCGCCATCGCGGTCGGTTTCGCGGGAATCCTGGTGGTCACCCGTCCCGGCGTCGCGGAAGTCCATTGGGCGGTGCTGCTGTCGCTGGCGTCCGCCGCCACCAGCGCCGGGTATGTCATCATGACCCGGTCGCTCGCCCAGTCGGACTCGCCGGGCAGCATGCTGCTTGTCATGGCCGCCTTTCCGACGGTCGCCTTGCTGCCCTTGCTCTACGTCGTGTGGGTGCCGCCGCCCGATCTGGCGACCTGGGCCATGCTGGCGGGCGCCGGTTTCTTCGGTGCGGCAGGGCACTTCCTGCTCATCCTTGCCCACCGGCATGTTCCGGCCTCCGTCCTGGCTCCCTTCACCTATGCGCAGATCATCGGCATGGTGACGCTGGGATACCTGGTTTTCGGCCATGTCCCGTCGCCCTGGACCTTCGCCGGCGCCGCGATCATCATCGCATCGGGCCTCTACCTGCTGGCGCAGGAGCGCAGGGCCTGAAGGTACCGTCGGTTAATTGGTAAGGCCACCCGGCCATTTAGCCGGTTGACGGGCGTGCCTGTTTCATCGACACTCATCGGCATGCCGAAGGCCCGCGACAGCAAGACGGGCCTGCAACCAGGGATGGGGGAAATGCCGATGCCGCCGTCAGGCACCTTCTCACGCCACGCCGACACCGAAGGCCCGCCGCAATGACGAAAATCGCCCTGTCCGGGGGCAGCGGCTCCATCGGGCGCGTGCTGCGCCCGGCGTTGCTGGCCCGCGGTTTCGGTCTCCGCTCCGCCGGCGGTTCCCGTCCTCTCGACCCGATCTCGCCGGAGGAGGAGGTCTGCCACGGCGACCTGCGCGACCCGGCGGTGGTGGACCGGCTGCTCGTCGGCACCGACGTGCTGGTCCACATGGCCGGGACCAGCAACGAGAAACCGCTGCCCGAGATCATCGAGAACAACCTGCGCGCCCTGTACGAGGTCTACGAGGGAGCCCGTCGGCACGGCGTGCGGCGCATCGTCTTCGCCAGTTCCAACCATGCGACCGGCATGCACCCGGTCGAGGAAAAGCTGGGCCTCGGCTGCGACTACCGGCCCGACGGCCTCTACGGCCTCAGCAAGGTCTGGGGCGAGGCCATGACCCGTATGTACTGGGACAAGCACGGCATCGAGGGGATCAGCCTGCGGATCGGCTCCGCCGAGGAGCGGCCGACCCAGTTCCGCCATCTCAGCACCTGGCTCGGCCACGAGGACATGATCGAACTGATCGTCCGCTGCGTCACGGCGCCCGACGTCGACTATCTTGCCGTCTGGGGCGTCTCGGCCAACACGCGCTCCTACTGGGACAATTCGGGTGCCGAGCGGCTGGGCTACCACCCGCGCCAGAACGCGGAGGACTACGCCGCCGAGATCCTGCCGAAGCCCAACCCGATCGACGCCGTGGGCCAACGGTACCAGGGCGGCAGCTTCGCCCCGATGAACTATACCCCGCCGGAACGCCGGCCCCGTCCGCTGTCGTCCGACGATCGCTGAGCGTCCGCCGGGATCACCGAGCCGGAAGCCGGAGGACCTTGAGCTGCCCATCCAGACCGTAGAGACGCAGCGGCTGTACCAGCAGGTCGCCGGCCAGCTCGGCGACCTGATCCGGCGGGGCGAGTTCCCGCCGGGCCACCGCCTGCCCCCCGAACGCGACCTCGCGCGCCAGCTCGGCGTCAGCCGCCCGACGGTGCGCGAAGCCATGATCGCGCTGGAGATCGCCGGCCTCGTCGAGGTTCGGACCGGGTCCGGCGCCTACGTCCGCAAGGCTCCGCAAGGGGCATCGCCGATCTTTTCGTCGCCCGACATCGGTCCGAGCCCGTTCGACTTGATCGCCGCGCGCCTGCTGATCGAGCCGGAGGTCGCCTTCGCCGCCGCCGGTTGCGCCACCGCCGACGATCTCGCCTCCATCGCCGAGGCGCTGGACCGGATGCGGGAAGGGGTCGATGCCGGCCAGGACGTCCGGGCCGCCGACCGCCTGTTCCACGCCCGCATCGCCCGGGCGACCGGCAACTCCGTGCTGGCCTCGATGGTCGACCGGCTGTGGGACGAGTCCGGCGAACCGATCTTCGACGGGCTGAGCCGGCGCAGCGGCCTGCCCGAGAACCATCGGGCGTCGCTGGCGGAGCATGCCCGCATCCTCGACGCGCTGGGCCGCCGCGATGGACCCGCGGCGCGCGACGCGATGCGCGGGCATCTGGCCGGAGTCCAGAGGATCATGCTGGCCGAGGACTGGCCCGCACCGGGCCGCCAACCGGATAACCAAGGAGAAGAGACATGAAGGTAGGTTTCATCGGGCTCGGCATCATGGGCCGCCCCATGGCGGGGCACATCCTGTCGGCCGGCCACGAACTGATCGTGGTCAAGCACCGCTCGCCCATCCCGGATGAGCTGCTCAAGGGCGGTGCCAAGGTGGTCGACACCCGCCGCGCGGTCGCCGAGGCCGCCGACGTCATCATCCTGATGGTCCCCGACACCCCCGACGTCGAGGAGACGCTCTTCGGCACCGATGGCGTCGCTTCGGGCCTCGGGTCCGGCAAGGTCGTGGTCGACATGAGTTCGATCGCCCCCATGGCGACCAAGGAGTTCGCCCGGCGGGTGAACGAGCTGGGCTGCGACTATCTGGACGCGCCGGTTTCCGGCGGTGAGGTCGGGGCCAAGGCCGGGACGCTCACCATCATGGTCGGCGGCGAGCAGGCCGTGTTCGACAAGGTCAAGCCGCTGTTCGACCTGATGGGCAAGAACGTCACGCTGGTCGGCGGCAACGGCGACGGCCAGACCACCAAGGTCGCCAACCAGATCATCGTGGCGCTGACCATCGAGGCGGTCGGCGAGGCGCTGCTGTTCGCCTCCAAGGCCGGCGCCGATCCCGCCAAGGTCCGGCAGGCCCTGATGGGCGGCTTCGCCAGCTCCAAGATCCTGGAGGTCCACGGCGAGCGGATGATCAAGCGGACCTTCGACCCCGGCTTCCGCATCGAGCTGCACCAGAAGGACCTCAATCTGGCGCTCCAGGGTGCCCGCGAGCTGAAGGTGGCCTTGCCAAACACCGCCACCTGCCAGGAGCTGTTCAACACCTGCTCGGCCAACGGCGGCAATGCCTGGGATCATTCGGCACTGGTGCGGGCCCTCGAACTTATGGCAAACCACGAGATCGGCGCCAAGTAGAGCGCCCCAGAACGGCCCGAACGGGCCACACAGAGGGAAAGGAACACCCATCATGGCGACACGGCAGCGCGATCTGCTGAAGGCGATGTTCGATGCCGCGGTCGATGCGGCATTGCCGGAAAAGGTCGTGCCGCGGCACCTCCCGCCGCCGCCCAAGGGCCGGACCATCGTGCTGGGAGCCGGCAAGGCTTCCGCCGCCATGGCGAAGGCGGTCGAGGACCACTGGCCCGGTCCCCTCGAAGGGCTGGTGATCACCCGCTACGGGCATGCCGTGCCGTGCCGCCATATCGAGATCGTCGAGGCGTCCCATCCCGTTCCCGACGCCGCCGGCCACGCCGCCGCCGCGCGCGTGCTCGCACTGGCGAAAGGGGCGGGGCCCGACGACCTGGTGCTGTTCCTGATCTCCGGCGGCGGGTCGGCCCTGCTGGCGCTGCCGGCCCCCGGCCTGACGCTGGAGGACAAGCAGGCGGTCAACAAGGCGCTGCTCGCTTCCGGCGCCGACATCGGGCAGATGAACGCGGTGCGCAAGCATCTCTCGGCGATCAAGGGCGGGCGGCTGGGCGCGGCTGCCCATCCCGCCAAGGTGATCAGCCTGCTGATCTCCGACGTGCCCGGCGACGATCCCTCCGTGATCGCCTCCGGCCCCACGGTTCCGGACCCGTCCACCTTCGAGGACGCCCGCGCCGTGCTCCGGCGCTACAACATCACGCCGTCCGAGGCCGTTCAGCGCCACCTGGACCGGGGCGAGGACGAGACGCCCAAGCCCGGCGATCCGCGCCTCGCCGACGTCACCAACGTGATGATCGCGACGCCGCAATTCTCCCTGGAAGCCGCCGCCGAGGTGGCTCGCAAGGCCGGGGTGACTCCGCTGCTCCTGGGCGACGCGCTGGAGGGGGAGGCGACGGAAGTCGGCAAGATCATGGCCGGCATCGCTCTTTCCGCCGCCACTCACGGCCATCCGCTGCCGGCGCCCTGCGTCCTGCTGTCGGGCGGCGAGACGACGGTGACGGTGCGCGGCGAGGGGAAGGGCGGCCGCAACGTCGAATTCCTGCTCTCCACCGCCGTCGCGCTCAACGGCGCGAAGGGGATCTGGGGCATCGCCGGGGACACCGACGGCATCGACGGCGCGGAGGAGGTGGCCGGCGCCATCATAACCCCCGACACGCTGCTCCGCGCGGCCGAGCGCGGCATCAGCGCGAAGGCGAAGCTGGCCGACAACGACGGTCATACTTTCTTCGAGGCGCTGGGCGACCAGGTCGTCACCGGACCGACCCTGACCAACGTCAACGACTTCCGCGCGATCCTGATCGACCCGGCGGAGTAGGGGACAGGCATGGCAAGGCAAGATAAGCGGCCGTTCGGCGAAGGCGTCGACCTCCACACGCTGGCGAACGACGGCGGGATGGCGGTGGAGATCCTGACCTACGGGGGCGTCGTCAAGGCGCTCCATGTGCCGGACGCCACGGGCCACGTCGCCAACGTCGTGCTCGGTTTCGACCGGCTGGAGGACTACACGGAGCCCGGCCGCTATTTCGGGGCCATCATCGGCCGCTACGCCAATCGGATCGCGAAGGGCCGGTTCACTCTCGACGGCGAGGATTTCACGCTCGCCGCCAACAACGGTCCCAACGCCCTGCATGGCGGCCCGGGCGGCTTCAACGCCCGGATCTGGCGGGCCGACCGTGTCGGGGACGGCGCGCTCGCCCTGTCATACCGGAGCGCACACGGGGAGGAAGGCTATCCCGGCACCCTCGACGTGACCGTCACCTACACGCTGGGCGACGACAACGCGCTACGGATCGACTATCACGCGATCACCGACCGGCCGACCGTGGTGAACCTGACCAACCACAGCTTCTTCAACCTGACGGGCGACGGCTCCGGGACCGTCGAGGGGCACGAAGTCTATCTGAACGCCTCGCGCTACACGCCGGTCGACCAGACCTCGATCCCGACCGGCGCCGTCGAACCGGTGTCCGGAACGCCGTTCGACTTCACCCGGCCGACCGCGATCGGCGCCCGCCTGCGCGACGGCCATCCGCAGCTTGCCATCACGCGGGGCTATGATCACAACTACGTGCTCGACAAGCCTTCACCCGATGAATTGACCCTGGCCGCCCGCGTCCGCGACCCGGTGTCGGGACGGGTGATGGAGGTGCTGACGACCGAGCCCGGCGTCCAGTTCTACAGCGGCAACTATCTCGACGGCACGCTGATCGGCGCAGCCGGGAAACTCTACCGCCAGGGCGACGCGCTGTGCCTGGAAACCCAGCATTTCCCCGACTCGCCCAACCACCCGCACTTTCCGTCCACTCGCCTCGATCCCGGCGAGTCCTTTCGTTCGACCACGATCTACCGGTTCGCCTGACGGCCGCCCCTCGGCGACGACGCCGTCAGTTCGCCCTGGACGGATGGAAGACCGCATCCAGGCTCGACGCATCGAGGATGTTCTCCGCCCATGCCGTCAGTTCGTCGTCGGAGGCGGCATGGACCCTGTCAAAGGTCGATTGGGGTATCTCGCCGAAGCGCCGTCGCAGCTGGCGCATCAAGATTTCGGCTTTGCCTTCCGCTTTGCCTTCCGCTTTGCCTTCAGCCCTACCCCGAGCAATGCCCTCGGCCATACCCTCGGCTTTCCACTGTTCCGCCGCGATCGACATGATCCTCGCCTCCTGACCGGGTACGATCTCCCTCAGCAGGTCCCGAAGCATCGCAGCCTCGACCTCATTGGGCTCGGAAATAATGTAGCGTACCAGGGTCACCAAGTCATCGGTGCTCAGGGCCGCTGCGGCGCGTCCGACCTCGACCAGGATCTGGCGCAGGTCGCCGCCCCGGCCGCCATGCTTCAGCAGAAGAAGCCCGATCCGGAGTTCCTTCTGCCGTGACAGCTTGGCATCGTCGATCCTCCCGAGGTCGGTGAGAGAGTAGTGGAAATCCAGGACATAGGGCCGTAGCGTCTCGTCATCGAGATCGACAGCCTCCGCGAAGGACAGGGGTACGCCCCACTCCGCCGCGCCGTGATAGACCACCAGGGGGAACAGCAGCGGCAGCGCCTGTAGCTTGCCGTCCGTCGCCCTTCCCTCCCGCTTGTCCCACGACAGCCAGAACTGCGTCATGTAGCCGAGCAGCTGAAGGCCGATCCGCGGGTCGGGGGCGGCCTTATGCTCGATCAGGACATACAGATAGGCCTCGCGTCCGTCCCGCAGGCGTACCCGGTAGAGCCGGTCCGTCCGGTATTCCCGAAGTTCCCGATCCACGAAGGAGCCCTGCACCAGCACCGGCTCATCGGGACCCAGCAGCTTCGCGATCTCGGGCGGAAGCCGCTCCCGGAGCAGCGCCCCGGCCGCGCCGGGCTGCTCCAACAAACGCTTGAAGAAATGATCGTGCCGGCGGATCAGGCGGGAGTGCATGGCGGGGAGCAACCAGGCGGATGGAACATATGCGCATGCAATCGCATGAACCCGACGGATAGACCAACCGGGATCCTGTCCGTTCGGCCTGCGTCAAATCCGCCGATGACCGGCCCGCCTTGCCCCAAGCCTCATGCCCAATCGTGATCAGCCATGGTCCCCTTGGGCAGGCCGACGGCGTCCACATCGAGGGTGTGGACCACCGTTCCGTCGGGCGTCCGGCTGGTGAAGATCGTATGTCCGTTCTTCTCGATCCAGCTCGTCTTCAGATCGACTCCGTGCGTCCCGGTGAAGAACGCCGACGCGATGCGGTCGCCTTCGGCGACGTTGAAGCCGATGATCTGGTCATGGCCCATTCCCTGGGACGGGTCGTTCCAGGACATCAGGAACAGATCCGACCCTCCGGCCCCGGCAAAGGTCTCGTCGCCCGAGCCGCCCTCGAACAGGTCGGCGTGACGGCCCCCGGTGACCGTCGCGTCGCCGGCCCCGCCATGGAAGTCCAGCCTGGTTCCGTCGGAGACGGTGAAGGCCTCGATGCCGTCGAACGTGCCGGCCGCCTCGAAGGCCCAGCCGTCGCCGTCCTGGAACCACAGGCTACCACCGGACCCTTCATCGTCCAGGTCTATCGCGATGCGCGCCGGCGCCGTCGCGGTCGATCCGGTGTAGGGATCCACCAGCACCCGGGCATCGTCGGCGATGACGTGCAGGGTATCGCGCCCCGTCCCGCCGGAGAACCAGGAGGAGGTCTCGCGGACCGTCCCCCGTTCTTCCAGGACCAGGACGTCGCCGCCGCTGCCGCCGGACAGGTCGTTGGTCCCTTCGCCGCCCACCAGCCTGTCGTTGCCGGCGCCGCCGAAGAGCTGGTCGAACCCGGCGCCGCCGGAGAGATAGTCGTTGCCGGCATCGCCGTGGAGGACGTCCGAACCGTCCCCGCCGAACAGGGCGTCGATCCCGTCGCCTCCCCGCAGCGTGTCGTCGCCGGCTCCGCCGTCCAGTTTATCGTCGCCCGTGCCGCCGAAAAGGCTGTCGTTGCCGCCCTGTCCGTTCAGGTAGTCGTTGCCGGCTTCACCGCGGAGCGTGTCCGCCCACCGGGTTCCGTAAAGGACATCGCGTACCGGGCCGCCCATGCGGGTCGTCATCGTAGGATCCCTTGAAGATGGAGGGGTGCGCAGCACCCGCGTCGATAGGGATGGTTAATAACACGTTAGAGAGAGGAATAAGAATTAACCTTTTAGTAAGGATCACCACCGCCCTTCGGCGGTGTCCGCATCATCCCAATAGGGAGTCGGCTGCCCGAAGCGGAGCTTCAGAAAATCGATGAACAGCCTGACCCGCACCGGCAGCAGCCGCACATTGGGATAGACTGCCCAGATCGCGCTGTCGCCCGCCAGCGGGTACTCTTCGAGGATCGGCACCAGCCGCCCGTCGCGCAGGAGGTCGGCGACATCCCAGGTGGATTTGATGGCGATGCCGACGCCGGCCGCGGCCGCGTCCTTGATCACCTCGCCATGGTTGCTCTCCAGCGGGCCGGCGACACGGACCGCGATCTCGCTTCCCGATCCGCCCGCACCCTCGAAGCGCCACAGGCGCTGGTCGCCGAGGATGAGGCACGCATGCCTTTCCAGATCCGCCGGCACGGCGGGGATGCCGTGCTCAGCCAGATAGGCCGGGGCGGCGCAGACGACCCGGCGGTTCGACACCAGCCGCTTCGCCACCAGCGTGCTGTCGGGCAGCGTGCCGATGCGGATGGCGACGTCGATTCCCTGTGCCACGATGTCGACCACATGGTCCATCAGGTGCATCCGCACGCGCAGCCTGGGGTGGGCCTTCAGGAACTCGGGCAGGACCGGCGAGATGTACTGGCGCCCGAAGGAGGCGGGAGCGGTGACCGACAGCATCCCGGCGGGCGACTGCGCCCCGGTCACCGCATCCCGGGCTTCTTCCGCATCCGCCAGGATCTTCTGGGCATAAGCCAGGAAGACGCGGCCGTCCTCGTTCAAGGCAACCTGGCGCGTGGTCCGGTGGAGCAGCCGGGCTCCGATCTCCCGCTCGATCGCCTGGAGACGCTGGCTCGCCGACGCCGGAGCAAGACCGATCTCCCGCCCGGCCGCGCTGATGTTGCCGAGAGCCGCGGTACGGACGAAAAGCGTCAGGTCGGACAGGCTGAGGTTCATTCTTCGATGAAACCGAATAGTCATTTCGGCTTCAAGCCAATTATATGGTCAACGGTGATGATCCATCTTGGCGACAGGTTCATGAACGAGGAAAAGCATATGAAAGCCATCGGCTACGTCGAAAGCCTGCCCATTTCGGAAGAGCGCTCCCTGTTCGACTTCGAGACGCCCAGGCCGGCGCCGGGACCGCGCGACCTGCTGGTGCGGATCGAGGCGGTGTCGGTCAACCCGGTCGATACCAAGGTCCGCATGCGCCGCGCCGGAACGCCGGAACAGCCGGTGATCCTGGGCTGGGACGCCGCCGGCGTGGTCGAGGCGGTCGGGCGCGACGTCACCCTCTTCAGCCCCGGGGACGAGGTCTTCTACGCCGGCAGCATCACCAGGCCGGGCAGCAATGCGGAGTATGGGCTGGTGGACGAGCGGATCGCCGGTCACAAGCCGCGAAGCCTCTCCTTCACCCAGGCCGCCGCATTGCCGCTGACCGCCATCACGGCGTGGGAGTGCCTGTTCGATCGGTTCCGTATCCCCGTCGGCAAGGCGCCGACCGACGACGCCATCCTGATCATCGGGGCGGCCGGAGGCGTCGGGTCGATCGCGGTGCAGCTCGCCCGCCGGCTGACCAACCTGACCATCATCGGCACGGCTTCCCGGCCGGAAACCCGGGACTGGGTAACGGCCTCGGGCGCGCACCATGTGATCGATCATTCGAAGCCGCTGTCGGAGGAACTGGCGCGGATCGGGCACCCGACCGTGCGTTACGTCCTGTCCCTCACGCACACCGACAAGCATTGGGCGGAGATCGTCAAGGTACTGGCCCCGCAGGGCGAGATCACCCTGATCGACGATCCTGCGTCCCTGGACGTCATGCAGATCAAGGGCAAGGCCGGCACGCTTCACATCGAGCTGATGTTCGTCCGAGCCATGCACGAAACGCCCGACATGATCCAGCAGCACAAGCTGCTCGACGAGGTTTCCGCCCTGGTGGACGAAGGACTGATACGGACCACCCTCGGCCGGGAATTCGGCACGATCAATGCCGCGAACCTGCGCAAGGCCCATGAAGCCCTGGAGAGCGGACGGTCGATCGGCAAGATCGTCCTGGCCGGCTTCTAGGCTCCCGAAGCCCGGCCCTCCACGCAACCGCAGACCCGCCCGGGTGTTTGTTGTCCGGTTCAGTGACGGGCCGCTCTCGCGGCCCGTCCCGCCTTTCAAATCCGGTCCACCCTTTTTGAGGAGAACACCATGGGCTTCTTCGATTTTGTCAAGGATGCGGGCCGCAAGCTGGGTATCGGCAGCGACGCCCCGACGCCGGACGAACTTCGCGCCGAAGTCACCAAGCTCGGCCTCGAGGCCAAGGATTTCACCGTCGACGTGAAGGACGACACCGTCACCGTTTCCGGCAGCGCCCCGTCGCAGGAGCAGCGCGAGAAGATCGTCCTGGCGCTCGGCAACGTACACGGCGTCGCGAAGGTGGAGGATCGCCTGTCCGTCGCCGAAGACGCCGCTCCCGCTGCCGCAGCCACTCCCGCCGCTGCCAACGCGGCGCCTGAATCGTGTTTCTACACGGTCAAGAAGGGCGACACGCTTTCGAAGGTCTCGAAGGAATTCTACGGAGATCCCAACAAGTACCAGGCGATCTTCGAGGCCAACCGGCCGATGCTGGAGCATCCGGACAAGATCTATCCCGGTCAGATGCTCCGCATTCCCTGATCGATCCGTCGGCATACGGACGCGGAGCGCTGGTCGGCCGGGGGCCGGCGCTCCCTGTTTCCATCCGGCAGGCGCCGCAGTTGGTCAGCGACCGTTCCACTGCCGGACGTCGCCGGTATCGACGTGGATGAATCCTGAACGGGGATAATAGCCGACACCGCCCTTTCCGAGCGCGAGCGCCGCTTTCCGCATGTTGCGCAGGCTCACGCCGGGAAGCGTGATGTCGACCGCCTGGCCGACCATGTGGTAGCTCTGCGAGGCCGTCCGGATGCCGTGCCGGCGAAGGGCCGCGTTGGTCGCGGGCGTGCGGTATCCCGACAGGATCTCGAAAGGCTTGCCGGCATCGACACTGTTCGCGACATTGTACAGGATGTCGAGCAGGGCGGGATCGATCGGTGTGGTCGCATCGGTGCGCCAGTCGCGCAGTACCCAGTTGATCTGGTCCAGCGCATCGACACGATAGAACCCGTCCTCGAAGTAAGTTTCCTTGAAGAATTCGCCGGTCTGGCGATGGTAAAGGTGAAGCTTCCTGTCTTTCAAGGGAGCGACCGCGGCAGCGGCTGGCTTGATCGCTGAGAGGAATGCTGCGGAAATCCCGCCCGCCAGCAGCGATCGCCTCGACACCGCCCCTGATTTACCGCGAAAATGCATAAAACCAGCCCCATTATGGTTAATTTCGTCACGCGAAGAAAGCCCATGACTGGATTTCGTTTCGACGTCAACCCAAAAAATTTACCGATAATTAACCATGCCGGGGACCATTTTGGCACAATTCCTGGATTTCCCTCTTCCGGATAGGTGTGGCCGGAAGAGGGAATGGATTTCTCTGAAAGAGAGGAGAAAATGTGCTTTCTAGAGCACCCACCCGGAGGCGGAGGAGCTAGCCTGATCGACGCCAGCCAGTTCCGGCTGCGCCGCCTCGTCGAGCGCGTGCCATCCGGTGAGGATCGCCGCCGCATCGTCGAGCGCAGCACTATCGGCGGTGTCGTCAACCGGTTCGAAGAACAGGTAGTCGTCCGCAGAAACAGCGCCGTCCGGCAGGTCCGTCACGTCGAAGTCGCCATCGCGGATCGGGGTGTAGATCACGGACTCGTCGCCCAGGACGATCCGGACGTCCGGCAGGTCTCCGCCGTGCTGGAGGTCGTAGCCCTCCGGCAGGTCGTCCCGCGCGACTGCGATCATGTCGGGGGCCGCATCGTTCGAGGCCCCGGCCACGTCGCCGGCACTCCTTGCGGACGCCCAGACGCCCTTCTGCCCTGAGGCGGCCGCGGAGTTGCCGCTGACATCCAGGCCGCCACCGTTGCCCTTGTTCACCTGCACCAGTTTGGAGCTTTCGAAGAAGTTGTCCTCGATGGAGATGTCCTTGGAGTAGATGGGGCTCGGGTGGGCCGCCTTGCTGCGATCCACCCAGATCGCGGCCTTCTGGCCGTTATCGGGGTCGAGATAGTTGTCGCCGATATGGCTCTCCCGCGCGCCGGAGACGAGGATGGCGGCCTTGCCCACGTCCCGGACCTCGTTACCGACGACCGTCAGGTCCTTGGCTTCATAGCTGCGCGCGTTCGGCCACATCCACTTGTCCGTCGTCCAGCCGCCCACGCTGATGCCCGCACCCTTGGCATCCCAGACCGTGTTGTTCTCGATCTTGACGTTGGACGACCCGCCCTTGACTCCGAGTGCGGACGGTCCGTCGCTGCCGAACACGTCGTTGCCCGCGATGCGCGAATTGTTGACCGCGACGAAGTCTATACCCTCTTCGCCGGAGCCGGACACATCGTTGTTCAGTACCTTGACGTTGTATGCCTGCGAAACCTTGATGCCGTCCAGGCCGGAACTGTGGATCTTGTTGTCCTGGATGGTCAGGTCACGGATCGGATCTTTGAACCCGCGACCGGACATGCCGAAATGGACTGCATTGGAACCGGACGGCCCGTCGATCTCGAAGCCCTTGATCTTGATCCCTTCGACCCCGAAGCCGCTGATCGCCGCACGGCCCTGCGAGGCAGCCTTGATCGTCGCGTCGTGGTTTCCATCAGCCGAAATCAGCGAAATGTCATCCTTTCGGATCCGGACATTCTCAACATAGGTGCCGGCCTTGACCATGATGTCGTCACCGCCCGAAGCGCGGTCGATTGCGGCCTGAATAGTCTTCAGTGGTGAAGAAGAACTGCCGGAATTCGAGTTGCTTCCGGACTTGGAAACCCAGATCTGACGATCGCCCATTATCATGCCACTCTTTGATTGTGCGTTACAGTCCGTGTTCCGCTTGAGTAAATACAGATTTTTACTCTGAAGATGCGGATTTATTGCGGATCTGGTGCAGCGAATTGGTGATTTGTACTTGTCCGTACAGCGAACGGGTCGGAAATTACATCCAATTGACCGAAGCGGGGGAGCAAAAAAGGCGTCTGCTGTTTCGACAAAACCCGGTACGAAGTTGTGACATGGATCTGACCCGGCTGTGATCGTTTTCAGGTTCAGGGGCTTGAGTATTTCTTAATAGAGATGCCCGCCACTGGCAGAAAGCCGCAGGAAAATGCCCGTAATCCCAGTTACAGCAAGGGATTTCGCATGCATCGGAATTGGTTCTGAATTCACAGTATTTCCTGCGTAACGATCTATCGTCCAATTTCATTGGCGTGATGGGCTTGACGGTAACGGTCTATTAAATCGTCCAGGACATTCTCTCGAAAGAAGTAACCCGATCAGATGGGACGGGATTGAAACCAGGGCTGGAATGGCGCGGACATGCCCGCTGCCCAGCCGTCGCAGTAATTCGAGAGGACCTGTAAATTGACGCCGTTTTCCAGCATCTCACCGCAGCGCACCATTTGGGTTTCCAACAAGGGCAGCAACAGCAACAGCGGATCCGAAGGCTCTCCATTCAAAACGATCCAGGCCGCACTGGACAAGGCGACCCCCGGAACGGCCGTCATGGTGAAGGCCGGTACCTATGTTGAGAACGTCAACTTCAAGCACAGCGGTACGGAAAAGGCGCCGATCTGGTTGATCTCGGCCGACGGCAACGGAGCGGCGAAGATCAAGCCGGCCAGCGCGGGGACCGCGACGATCGCCGGTTTCGGCGAGGAGAACATCGTCGTGCGTGGCTTCGACGTGACCGCGCAGTCCAAGCAGAACGGCATCCAGTTCGGCATGGCCGGCACCGACTTCAAGGACATGGTCAAGAACATCGTCGTCGAGGACAACATCATCCGCGGCGCCGGCATGGACGGCATCAAGATCTCACAGGGCGACAACATCCACATCCTGGACAACACCATCATCGGGGCCGGCGACCAGGGCATCGATTTCGTGGCGGTCAACGACAGCGTCATCGCCCGCAACGATATCTCCAAGGTCACCGGTGTCGCCGGCCTGTTCGCCAAGGGCGGTTCGACGAATGTCCGGATCGAGTACAACAGGGTCCATGACGTCGATGTCGACGGCATCTCCATCGGCGGCTGGACGACGCCCAAGTGGATGCGGCCGGGCATGCGCGATTACGAAGCGAAGAACGTCGTGGCGATCGGCAACGAGGTCTTCGACGTGGGCAAGCGCCCGCTCAATTTCCTGGGCGCGGTCGACAGCACGGCGACCGGCAACCTGCTGGCCGGCAATCCCAAATACTATACCGTCGTCAACGTCGCGGCCGGCAAGACGGGCGGCAAGGCGACCCCGTCTTCGGACATCACGATCACCGACAACACCATCAACCGGTCGACCAAGTGGCTCACCGTCGAGTCCGGCCAGGGCAAGGGCCTGGAGGTTTCCGGCAACCGCTTCGACGGCGTGTGGAACGGCAAGGCCGGTCCCAACACGGGCGGCTCCGGCACGGTGCCCAAGCCGTCCGATCCGGTAGACACCGTGACCGCGGTCGACGCCTCCTACACGATGCCGTCGTCGGTCGAGAACGCCAACGTGACGCGTGCCGGCGGCTCCAAGGTCACCGGCAACGCCAAGGACAACGTGATCAAGGGAGGTGCTGGCAACGACGCGCTCGACGGCGGCGCGGGCAACGACCGCCTGACGGGCGGCGGCGGCAACGACGTCTTCGTCATCGCCAAGGGCAAGGGCAACGACGTCATCACCGACTTCAAGGCCGGATCCGGCGCCGGCGACACCGTGCGCCTGGAGGGGAGTTCCTTCAGCAGCTTCGCCGCGGTCAAGGCGGCCATGAAGCAGTCGGGCGCCGATGTCGTGCTGGACCTGGGCGGCGGGCAGACGCTGAAGTTCCTGAACATCAAGCTCGCCGCCTTCGCGGCCGACGATTTCGGGTTCAGCCCGGCCGGTTCCGGACCGTCACCGACACCGCTGCCCACCGTGGCCCAATGGCGGGAGAGCGCCGGCTTCACCGCTTCGCTCAAGGGCACGTCGAAAGCCGATACCCTGACCGGAACCGACAAGAACGAACAGCTCGACGGCGGCTCCGGCCATGACGTCATGAAGGGCGGCAAGGGCGACGACACCTACGTGGCTGGAAGCATCTACGACAAGGTGGTCGAGAAGCCGGGCGAGGGCGTGGACACCGTCAAGGTCTGGGACGTCTCCTTCACGGCGCCGGACAATGTCGAGAACCTGATCGGGCTCAGGGCGGGCGGCGTGGCCCTGACCGGCAACGGCCTGTCCAATATCATCAAGGGTGGTGCCGGCAAGGACACCATCATCGGAGGCGGCGGCGCCGACAAGCTGTACGGCGGCGGCGGAAGCGACAGCTTCGTGTTCAAGGACCTTGGCGACAAGGGCGACGTCATCATGGACTTCAAGGTCGGCCAGGACATCCTCGACCTTCGGCCCCTGATGTCGGGCCATGGATCGGACTATGATGTCGAGGTGGTCGCCAAGGGGACGGGCGCCGTGGCCGTCTGGGTCCATCACGACGGCAAGGTGGACGAACTGGTGACCCTGATGGGCGTCGGGTCCAACGATATCGGCTCGATGCAGCCGGGCAAGGCGGCGTGGCTGCTGGCCTGATCGGCTGACGGCCCATCATCGGGGAGCGCCGGCCCGGCGCTCCCCCGCAGCCGCTCGGGCGGCGTCAGGCCATACGCTCGCGCAGGTCCCCGAAACGGATCATCCTGCGGCTGTCTTCGTCCCACAGGGCGAGGCTTACGGTTTTCAAGCTCTCGATCAGGCCGAGGGAGCGGACCCGCTGAAGGTCGGGTATCGAGAGATGGCAATCCCGCAGCCGGTAGTTCGGGATCTTGGACGACAGGTGGTGGACGTGGTGATAGCCGATATAGCCGGTCAGCCAGTGCAGCCACCGCGGCAGGTCGTAGAAGGAGCAGCCGTCCAGTGCCGAGGCATGGAAATCCCACTCATCCTCATGGTGCCACTGGACCCCTTCGAACTGGTGCTGGACGTAGAACATCCAGATGCCGATCGTCGCCGCCAGCAGGATGACCGGACCCCAGACCATCAGGACCGGAACCCAGCCGAACGCCAGCGAGGCCGCCCCGAATGCCGCCAGGATCGCGACGTTGGTGCCCAGCACGCTGGTCCAGGCGGCGCGGTCGTTCGTGCCGTCGCCGATCGCGATCCGGTGACGGATCAGGAACATGAAGGCGGGGCCGATGCCGAACAGCACGATCGGGTGCCGGTACAGCCGGTAGCGCAGCCGGCCCCAGCGGGAGAGGGCCAGGTATTCGCGGACGGTCAGGGTGGTGATATCGCCGATGCCGCGCTTTTCCAGATTGCCCGACGTGGCATGGTGGATCGCGTGCTCGCGCTTCCAGTAGCCATAGGGGGTCATGGTCAGCACGGAGAGGCAGCGTCCGAGCGCGTCGTTGGCCCAGCCGGACTTGAACAGGCTGCCGTGGCCGCAGTCATGCTGAAGGATGAAGGCCCGCACCAGGAAAAAGGCTGCGGGGACGGCGAGCAGCAGTGTCAGCCAGTATCCCACCTGCAGGCTGAAGCCCATCAGTATGGTCAACCCGGCGAGCGGAAGCAGGGTCGTTCCGATCTGTCCGACGCTGCGCCCAAGGACGGGCTGCTTGAAGACCGCGAGCTGTTGGGCCCAGCGGCGAGCTGCCTGCTTTCTGTCCTGAAAGGTCGCAGGCGTGGGGGTCGAGGCGCACATTGGCTGCACCCCGGTGTCATCGGGCGGCATAGGGTATTCCTGAAGAGGGAGAACGGGGGGCTCCAACCACGACAAGCATCAACAAGTGTCGCACCGCGTATATGGACCTCGATTGTGGGCAAATTAAGCCCTTATTAACAATTTGCGAGTCCGGAACGAGAGGAAACCGCTCGAATATCGAAGTTTCCATTCGCCGGTGACGCGGCGACTGGGTTTATACACTTTTCGCGCCAAATGCGCATCAACATATATATCGCGCGCGCGACCACTTACCCACAGTCGAATTGCGCCGCCGCCCCATGTGCGGCGACGCCTATGTCGGACTCCAGCGTTCCCATGATGCCGGCACCGGCCCTGCGGGTCGGGGCCGACCTGCGAATCGCCGCTCCGGCGATCGCCGTCGTTGGTAGGTGAAAACGAAAGGAAGGGCGCGCGGCTTTCCCGGCCGCGCGCCCGCCGGACCATCCGCCGTAATGGCGTCAGATCTCGCGCTTGCCCATCTGGTCCGCGATGAAATCGGCTTGGCGGATGGCGAGCGAGACGATGGTCAGGGTGGGGTTGCAGGCAGCCCCGGTGGTGAACTGGCTGCCGTCGGACACGAAGAGGTTCTTCACGTCATGGGCCTGACCATGCTTGTTGACCACGCCGTCCCGCGCCCTCTCGCTCATCCGGTTGGTCCCGAGATTGTGGGTCGATGGGTAGGGCGGGGTATGGATCGTCCGCGTGGCCCCCACCGCGTCGTAGACGGCCGATCCCTGCCGGAAGGCGTGATTGCGCATCGCGATATCGTTGGGATGGTCGTCGAAATGCACGTTCGGGATCGGCTGGCCGAACCCGTCCTTCTCGGTCGCGTGCAGGGTGATGCGGTTGCTTTCCTGGGGCATGTCCTCGCCCACGATCCACATGCCGGCCATGTGGTCGTAGCCGTCCAGGGCCGACGTGAAACCGCGGCCCCAGGCGCCAGGATTGAGGAACGCCGCCATGAACGGCAGGCCGAGCGACAGCGTTTCCAGCTCATATCCGCCGGCAAAGCCCCGCGACGGGTCGAATCGCGACTCGTCCCGGATGATACCGGCCATGGTCGTGCCGCGAAACATGTGGACCGGCTTCTCGAACACGGCGTAGACCGATCCGGTGGTGTGGCGCATGTAGTTGCGCCCGACCTGGCCGGAACTGTTGGCGAGGCCGTCCGGGAACATGCCGGATGCTGAATTCAGCAGCAGCCGGGGACTCTCGATCGAGTTGCCGGCCACCGCGACGACCCGGGCCTTCTGGCGCATGACGTTGCCGGCCTTGTCGCCATAGAGCACGCCGGTCACCTTGCCCGAGGCGTCATGCTCGATCTTCAGCACCTGGGCGTCGGACCTGACCTCAAGGTTGCCGGTCGCCTCGCCCTTGGGGATCTCCGCCATCAGGGTGGACCATTTCGCCCCGGTCTTGCAGCCTTGGAAGCAGAAGCCGATCTGCCGGCATGCCGCCCGGCCGTCGCGCTCCTTCGGGTTGATCGCCATGTTGCCGGTGTGGAATTCCTTGTAGCCCAGCGCCTTGGCGCCCGCCGCCAGAACCTTGTAATTGTTGTTGCCGGGCAGGCGGGGGATGCCGTTGGTCCCGGTCACGCCCATCTTGTGCTCCGCCTTGCCGTAGTAGGGCTCCAGCTCGGCCAGCGTGATCGGCCAGTCCAGCAGGTTGGCCCCGGCCAGCTCGCCGTAATGGGTCCTCGTCTTGAACTCGTGCTCCTGGAACCGTAGGCTGGCGCCCGCCCAATGGACGGTCGAGCCGCCGACCGCCTTGACGATCCACGCCGGCAGTCCGGCGAAATCCTTGGCGACTCGCCAGCTTCCCGACGTCGTCCGCTTGTCGAGCCAGCTGATCTGCGAGAAGGATTCCCATTCGTCGTTGACGAACTCCTCCATCTCCACGCGGGGACCCGCCTCCAGCACCACCACCTTGACGCCCTTCTGGGCCAGTTCGTTGCCGAGCGTGCCGCCGCCGGCGCCCGAGCCCACGATCACCACGACGCCGTCGTCGTTGATGTCGAATTTCGCAGCCATGATCCCGATCCCTCCCGCTCAGGCGTTCTTCAGCCAATCGATGTCGTCGAAGCCCCGCTCCAGGTAGCCGCCATGTTCGGCGGAAGACCCCTCATAGCCAAACTTCACCCACACCTCCGGCTGGTTGTAGAGCGCCACGACCATGTCGCCGCGCACCTTCTGGAAGAACGGGGTGGCCTCGATGGATTTCAGGACGGCGACCCGGTCGTCTTCCTCGCCGACATCGGCATAGGGGCGTGCGTACTTGGCCCGTGCCGCGGTGTCGAGGCCGGCCACGCCGTCCTCGATCAGCCGCTTCAGGTCGGCGTTCTCGCCGGCCTTGCCGTCATAGGGCTCGACCGCGCGCGCATAATGGACCTCGCCCAGCCGATCGTGCGGGTACAGGTCCCGCGCCATACGGACCAGGGTCACCATGGTGTCCGGCTTGAGATGCTTCGCGGTCATCGCCCAGGCGCCGGACGGGGAGATCGCTGCGGTCCCGCTTGCCAGGGCCGTGACGCCGGCGGCCGCCGCGCCCGATTTCAGGAAGCTGCGCCGGGTCACCTTTACCCGTTTATCGATGGTCCTCATTGTGCTCCTCCCTCGGAGACGGTTTTCGATGGCTTTTCTTCATGGATGGCATCGGTCCGACCCTGATCGGATCGGCTCAGCGGTATCGGCCGTGGCGCTGCAACACCTCCACCTTGTAGCCGTCGGGGTCCTGCACGAAGAAGAAGCGCGCCATGAGGGCGCCGTCGCGCATGAATTCCTTGGTCGGACCTGGATTGAAGCCCAGTCGGGTGAACCGGCCGTGCTCGACGTCCAGGTCGTCCACGGCGACCGCGATGTGCCCGTATCCGTCCCCATGGACGTAAGGTTCGGTCCGGCCGTGATTGACGGTCAGCTCGACCTCGAAGTCGGCCTCCCGATTGCGCAGGTAAACGAGGGTGAAGCCCTCGAACTCGTAACGGTCCGCCACCTCCAGGCCGAATGCCCGGCCGTAGAAATCGCGCGACCTGTCTTCATCCAGCACGCGGATCATCGCGTGGATGACTTTTGCCATGGTGGTTCCGCCTCCCCGGTCTTTCACTCCTTCAAGCGAAATCCTAGGGCGGCGATTCAGGCGGGAGGTAGTATCATGCTACTACAGCATCGATTTTCCGCATCCGCCGGCCCGCGAGCGCAGCGGCATGGGCGGCAGGGTCGCGCAGGTACAGCGCGCAGGTGACCCGGAGCATGGAGGCGAAGTTCGGCACGTCGCCCTGCTGCTGCAGCACCTCGTCATGAAGGGTGCAGAGGAACCGCGACAACGTCAGCCCTTCGCGGCCGGCGATCTCCTCCAGGACCGCCCAGAACTCGGCCTCCAGGCGAATGCTCGTCGTATGGCCGTGCAGCCGGACGGCCCGCGTTTCGCATGCGTAGGAAGCAGGGTCCTGCATGGCGAATACTCTGCACATCGTCTCTCTCCCGTAAAGATGCCGCCCTGTCATGTCTTTCGACGGCTTGGAAGAGATCATATGCTGCTTTCGGCGTCTTGCCATTAGTCCGAAGTGACGAAGACGCAAGACGCGGAAGGTAGGGATGAAGATCCGCACCTGCGACGTTTGATCGCCCGCCATCCTCCTTCCGAACCGTTGAAGCGTTCCAAAAAATCCGTCTAACTGACAGATAAGCAATAATGCGCAACTCCATGGCTGCGCAATGGTCGCGATCCGGAATTTTATCCGGATCGGGGTGATCGTCGGCGGGAAGGAAGAACCGGGAATGTACTGGACACGTCTCCACCGCATACAGAAGTGTTCGCAGACGCCGCAGGCATTGGCAGGCTTCGTCGTGATCTTCTTCAGCGTGCTGTTGAACGCATTCTGGATCGAGACGGAAATCGGCGGTTTCGGAATGGTCATCGCGCTGGCGATGGCGTTCGTCGGCTTCGCGCTGTTCTATCGCGGCTGGGCTATCGAGAACCGCTGAGGGGCGGGTTTACCTCGCAGGTAGCTGCCGACGGTGGGCGACG
Organism: Skermanella mucosa; assembly: GCF_016765655.2. Classification (NCBI taxonomy): domain Bacteria; kingdom Pseudomonadati; phylum Pseudomonadota; class Alphaproteobacteria; order Rhodospirillales; family Azospirillaceae; genus Skermanella; species Skermanella mucosa. The sequence goes on along the minus strand of NZ_CP086106.1, from coordinate 3,717,626 downwards.
GAGCATCTCCGCCGTCGTCACTCTGGCCTCTCCCTCCCGGACAGTTTCAGCCGTCCCGTACACGGCGTCAATCGATTCGAAAACGTTTCTATTTTAGCTGCTTGTTGATCGCGCTATTGCAACAAGGCGGCGCAAGTTTAATAAAACTCCATAGGCATATGCTTCGCTATACGAGTTGAACTCTGTTAAGCATGTTCGCCGATCGTTCGCATGATTTTTCTTCTGGATATCCCCATTCAGGTGGGAGATATTGAAGCTCCATTTCAATAACAGGTTCGCATGCCGCGGCGATTGTCTCTAGTTTCCGGCGAAGGTGCGTCTCCCCCGGCGGCACCGGAGCCCAACCGTCGAAGTGGAGGTGAAGGCAAGCCTCCGCTTCACATAAGGACCGTGCTGATCGTTGAGGATAATCCGTTCAATTTGAAGTTGCTCGATGACCTGCTTCAGGCGGCCGGCTACAGGACCCTGACCGCGGTCGACGGCGAGCAGGCGCTCGATCAGGCGATGCAGTTCATGCCCAACGTCATCCTGCTGGATATCGGCCTGCCCGACATGTCCGGCGTCGACGTCGCAAGGGCGATCCGGAACAGCGATCGGCTCCACAAGATCCCCGTGATCGCGGTGACCGCCTATGCGACGCCGGAGGACGAGGCCGTGATCCGTCTCGCCGGGTGCGACGAGTACGTGGCGAAGCCGATCTCCGCGCCCGAACTGCTGAAACTGGTCCGCCGGCATGCCAACTTCCGGCTCATCGGGCAAGAGGGAGGAGGGGAGGGGTCTTGATCGGCGTCGGCCGCAGCAACAATCCCGATCCGAGGGAAGCCGGCACCGAAGCGGCGCGTCGGGCGGTGGCGTTGCTGAACGCCGCCGAGTCTCCGGCCTGGGCATTGCTTTTCTGCGGGGGTAAGCATGATCCTGCCCTGGTCCTGGCGGGCTTGCGCGGAGTGGTCGGCGCCATCGCGGTGGTCGGCGGGTCCGCCGCGGGCGGGATAACGGGAGCCGGTTTCGGCTACAGCGGGTTCGAGGTCGCCGTGGGCCTGTTCCCCGCAAACCTCGGCAAGCCGGTCATCCTGGTCGATGACGGGCTGCTCGACGGCGAAGGCCCGGCCGGCCGCCGGCTCGGCGACCGGTTGAGCGGGATAGTCGAAGACGGCCGTGTCGTCCTGCTGTTCTATGACAGCGTCGCATCGACCGTCCCGCCGCGCCTGCACCCGGCCAGCCCGCTGGTCGAAGGCATCTACCAGGGGCTCGACGGCCGCCGTCCCCATCTGGTCGGCGCCGGCACCTTGACCGACATGAACCTGTCCGACGGCTACGTCTTCGACGGCACGCGCCCGCGCAAGCACGCCGCCGTCGCCGTCGTCCTGCCGCCCTCCGTCGGCGCGGAGACTACGATTCTCCACGGCTGCGTGCCGGTCAGCGCGTTCATGACGATCACTGCGGTCGATGGCGCCGAGGTCCTGGAACTGGACGGTCGCCCGGCGCTTTCGGTGCTCGAGGGCATGCTCGGGATCGAGATCGGCGAAAGCCACGGCAGGGCCTTGTCCCTTATGGTTACCCTCGGCGAGAAGCACGGCGATCCGTTTGCCGAGTACGACGAGAACCGCTATGTAAATCGCCTGATCCTGCGAGCCTCTCCGGAGCGTCGGTCCATCACTTTGTTCGAACCGGACTTTCATCTGGGATCCGTCGTTCAGATTATGTCGCGGGACAACGGTTTGATGGTACAAAGTGTTCGTGACGGCGTGCGCCTGATGAACGAGCGGTTTTCCAACCGGCAGCCTATCCTGGCGCTCTACATAGACTGCGCCGGAAGGGCGAGTGCGCGGAGCGGATCCGAGATCGAAGAGGCGGAAGTCCTGTTGGACGAGATTGCCATACCGGCCCCCTTGCTGGGCTTGTATTCGGGGGTCGAGATCGCGCCCGTCGGGGAGGAGCAGAGCCGCTCGCTGGACTGGACCGCGGTACTGACGATCCTGCACGGCGACCGCAGTCCATGAGGGTGGGACAGGAACGCGAATGACGGAGCGCAGGGCCGAGGATCTGGAACGCGAACTCGCCTTCTACCGTCGGCAGTGCAACGACCTGGGTGCCCGCGTCCTGCGCCTGCAGGAGGACCAGAGTCGCGCCCACCGGGAGGCGCGCAGGTCGCGCACGGCCGCCCGGCTGCTGCGGACCGCCTTCGGCCTCGTCAACGTCGATGCCTCGGAGGAGGCGGTCGGCAACCGAATGCTGGAGATCGTGCTGGACAACCTGGTCTGTGATCGGGCCGCCATCCTTCGTCGCGACCCGCACCGGGGATTGTTCACCATCGTCAACCGGCTGGGCTTCGGCCGCCCGCGCCCCGTGGAGGACGTGGCGCTGGCGGAGCCGCCGGAATTCTACTTCACCTCGTCGCGGGAAGCCTCCGACGGGATCGGCGCCGTCCTGACGGAGGCGCTCGGCCTGCCGTTCGTGATCTGGGCCTATGATCCGGCGTCCGGCATAGCGCTGCTGCTCGGCAACCGGATGGAGGCGAATGTTTCGCGACCCTTCGGTGCCGACGACCGGGAGATCGTCGAGGCGGCACTCGGGGTCTTCGCCGACATCATGCAGCGCCGGCGGGCCGAGGAGGAACTGCGCATCGCGAAGATCGCCGCCGAGGAGGCCAATTCGATCAAGGCGGCCTTCCTGGCCAATCTCAGCCATGAGCTGCGTACGCCCCTGAATGCGATCATCGGCTTTGCGGAGATCATCCGGGACGAGTTCTACGGATCGGCCCCGCAGGAGAAGTACCGGGAATATGCCTCCGATATCCACGAGAACGGCCGGCACCTCCTGAGCCTGATCCAGGACATCCTCGATTTCTCACGCCTGCAGTCCGGCAAGGCCACCCTGCGGGAGGAGCATGTGGATCTCAACCAGGCCGCGGCCGCCGCCCTGGGCACCGTCGCGCCTCTGGCGCGGAGCCGGGGCGTCGTGCTGGCGGTCGGTATCCGCAGCGGAATGCCGGCCATTCTCGCCGATCCGACCCGCATCCGGCAGATCCTGATCAATCTCGTCGGGAACGCGGTCAAGTTCACCCCCGCAGGCGGCCGTGTCGAGATCCGGGCCGACCTGACCGAGGACGGCGGAGCGGTGCTCCAGGTGATCGACACCGGCATCGGCATCGCGCCGGAGGATATCCCCCGCGCCATGGAGCCGTTCTGCCAGCTTGAGAATACCTATACACGCCGGTTCGGCGGGACCGGGCTCGGGTTGCCGCTATGCAGGACGCTCGCGGAGCGCCACGGCGGCTCCCTTGCCATCGACAGCGAACCGGGACGGGGCACCACCGTGACCGTCCAGCTTCCCCGCCAGCGCGTCGCCGACGGGTCGGCGTCGGTCTTCTACCGCGCCTGACCCTTCGAAACGAACTCCGTCGAACCGATCTCTTTCCGGAAAATTCCACCGCGTTACCCGCTTCTCGGGCTGGCCGCGGCTTCGGCGCCACCTTTGGTTTTTCTCAGATCTTTCCGGCGGTGCTCAGGGAGGCGAGGTTCTCGTCGATCGCCTCGATCAGCCCCCAGGTCTCTATGTAGCCGAGCGGAAAGCTCTGGCAGCCGGTATCGGCGTCTTTCTGGCGGGCGTGGATATAGTCAGTCCAGCGGCGCGACGCCGGGCGGCGATGATGGAAGTCATGGCACGGGGCATCGCCGACGAGCACGAACACGCGGGAGAACAGGTGGACCGTCAGCATGGACGTCCACCACCCGATCCAGGCCAGCAGGCCGCCCGGAGTGGCCGCGGACTGCTCAGGAACCGGGGTTCCGGGAAAGACGCCCGCGGTGGCGAGGCAGACGAAGGTCTTGCCGCGGGCATCGATCACTTCCTGTTCCGGGAAACGATGCTCGCACAGGGTCCGGAGCGCGGTGCCTATCTGCAGCAGGACGGTCACCGGGAGCAGCCAGGCGACAGCCACCTCGGTCCAGGTCCCGGTCAGCCAGACAAGATAGAACAGGCCGCCCCAGGCTGCCCAGCCGATCAGGTTATGGGCCGTCGAGTGGGAGAGCAGGCAGGACGAGATCCGCGCCAGCAGGAACCGCAGATGGAAGAACGGCGAGACGAAGCTGATGATCACCCGGCGCCACAGCACCGGCTTCGGCAGGCCGGGCCTCAGTCCTGCCAGGTTCATGACGAACTGGGTGAATTCGTCCTCGTGGGTCAGCAGCTTGTTGGGGCTGTGATGCAGCATGTGTTCGTGCTGGTACACGTCGAAATGCTTCATCAGCAGCAGGATGGAGATGGTTTCCCCGACCAGACGGTTCGTTTCCCGTTTCCTGAACACCGTGCCATGGGCGCAGTGATGGAAGACGACGGCCTGCAGCTTGCCCATCCCGGAAGCCGACAGGATCAGGAGGAAGGGCAGGGCCGCCAGCCAGAAGCCGGAGAGATGCAGTGCCAGGAAGCTGAGCGTCACGCCGGCACCCAGGGTGCCGAAGGCGGTCACCACGTGGAACATGGCCGTACGCGGCCGCGCGACCTCGCCCGACGCGGGGCGGGCGGTCAGCCATGTCAGGAAGGGCTGCAGGAAGGCCGGCAACCGCCTGTACATGCCGGCGCGTACGTCGGTCGCCGTGGCGGGAAGGGTTTCCGCGAGGCCTTCCGATGAAGCATTTTTGACGGAAAAATTGCGTTCGAACGTAGCAATGGACATCCCTTATCTCCTTTGGGTTGGGTCCTATTGCTACAGATAATCCACGAAATGGTTGAAAGGCTATATTAGGCTTATAACAAATTCAGTTTTTGCTGTTATTGTATCCGATCTGTTCTGTTTAGCGTAGGCGTAGTTCCTGACGATTGTCGTAGTGATCCTATTTTGATTCTATTTTTGAATTATCCGAAAATCACTTTCAACCGGCAAACGGCGGAACTTCCACGCCGCTGACACCCGTCCCGGTGATCGCGAAAAGGCACCCGGCGAGAGGGTCGGGCTCCTCACCGGCTTTCTGAAGCGACGTCATGTAGATGACGTCCAGTCCGCGCCCGCCGAACGCGATCTTGGTCGGCGTGCGGCAGGGTACCTTTATGGTGCGGTCGATCGCGCCCGCGGGTGTAAAGCGGACCAGTTCGCCGCCCCCGATCCCGGCCATCCAGTAGCAGCCGTCGGCATCGCAGGCGCCGCCGTCGGGCCGGCCGGCCATGTCCCTGGTATCGACGAAGACGCGGCGGTTCGAGGGAACGCCCGCGTCCGGATCATAGTCGAAGGCCCAGATGGTCCGGACCTTGGCGTTGCTGTCCGACATGTACAGCGTCCGCCCGTCGGGGCTGAAGGCGAGGCCGTTCGTCGTCCAGAATCCGTCGATCATCCTATGGCATCCGAGATCCGCATCGAGACGATAGAAGGCGCCTTCAGGACTTTCTCCCGGAATTCCCATGCGCATGGTGCCGGCCCAGAAGCGGCCCCTGCTGTCGGTGGTCCCGTCGTTGAAGCGGTTGTCGGGCTTGTCGGCTTCCGGGTCCAGCAGGCGGACCAGGTCCCCGGTCCGAGGGTCGAAGTTGGCGAACCCGTTGCGCAGGGCCAGCAGCATGCGGTGGTCCCGGCGGGTCGCGATGCAGCCGATCTCCTCCGGCATCGGCCAGCTCTCGTCCCGGCCGTCGGAGGGATCGAAGCGGTGCAGGGCCCGGCCGTCGATGTCGACCCAGTAGAGCTTCTGTTCGCCCACCGACCAGATCGGGCTCTCGCCCAGCTTTGCCGGTTCCGCGACGACCCGTTCGATATCCATGGCCAAGCTCCTCCAGGGGCCGGGCGCCGTGCCCGGCCGGTCCTCATGTCGGTTCATTAACCATTACCAACCTGCCGTTCCCCTGGCAACCCGGTGCTCCGCTGCACCAGGAGCACCGCGGTGAAGCGTTGGACCATCTCGTCGTTCTGATTATAGGTCAAGGTGCGCATCCGCACGGTGCCCCGGTCCGGCCGCGAGCCCGAGGGGCGGATCTCCAGCACTTCGCTCTCGGTCCGCAGGACGTCGCCCGGGCGGACCGGTTTCGGCCATGCAAGTTCCTCGACGGCAAGCCCGACGAAACCGCCGGCGAGTTGCCCCTCGCCGTCGACGATCATCCGCATGGTAAGCGCGGCCGTATGCCAGCCGCTCGCCGCAAGACCGCCGAAAACGCTCTCCTTCGCGGCGGCGGGGTCGAGATGGAAGGGCTGGGGATCGAACCGGCCGGCGAAATCGAAGATGTCGGCTTCGGTCACGTCCAGCGGGCCGCCGGCGAAACGGTCGCCGACCGCCAGGTCGTCGAGCATGCGCATGATCAGGCTCCTTCTTCTTCAAGTCGGTGGTCGGCGGGGTCGCGAAGGTGGTGCCCACGACAAACCACCGGCAATGGACCCGCCCGCGCGCCGTCCCTTAACTATAAATAAATGAAGATGGCGTAACCATTTTCGGCGCACTCCTTCGGGTGCGCGGACCGCGGCCGGTGGGAGGGTGACGAGTTTGGATGGCTGGCCTGTTTGACCACCTGTCCAACCTGCTGTCCCGCCGCCGGAACCGCACCGGCGGCGCCGCGAAGCATGAAACGGCGTTGGTCGCCGCCGAGCGCCTCGGCATCAGCGGGCGGCCTTCTCCGCTCCAGACCCGCAAGGCCGATCCTTCCGTCAGGATCAACGGGAAGGAGGACGCCATCGGCGACCTGCGGCGCGCCATGGCCGCCGCGGACCAGCGTCAGGCCCGGACCGACGCCGACGCTTCCCTTCTTCTCGCCGTCCTGCTGTCCAAGGGGCACGGCCTGAACCGCACCCAGGCGGTACAGCTGCACGACGACCTGATGCGCGGATGCCTGCGCGAAGCCGACCGGCAGAAACTGCGGACTTTGTACCGTACGCTGCACGGCCGCGAGTTCAGCTGCCGCATTTCCGCGCCGGCATCCGAGTGACGCCGGCCGCCCAGACGGGAGTAAGCGAAACGGGGTCGGCAATGCAGCCGTCCGGCCCTCAGCGGCGGCACCGCTCCAGGAACGCGCCGGCCACAGGTTGCTCGACCTGGAGCCATTCGGGGCGTTCGGATGCCGCGTAGCACAGCATCGCGATCAAGCGGTCGGCGGCTTCCTCAGGCGTCAATCGGGGATTGTGTTTCAGCAGGATCGCCAGGGCGGCACGGTATCCGGCGGCTTCGGGATGCGGCCGTTCGCTCCTCGCGCGGGCAAAGGCACCGACCACGGTCCGAACGAGGTCCTCGGAAGCCAAGCGCTCCATAGGGTCCACCCATCGGTGACAGGGCGTCGATTTTGTCTCGAATGCCCGCCACCCTCAAAGCGTCCGATGGTACGTTATCCAGAGGAGACTTGCCCCTTCCCAAGCCGCCCGTCCCGTTACTTCGCCGAATCCCGGCCGATGATCTTGTTGAAGTTGCTCTTCGGCTCGAACACCACGGCCAGCTTGTGGTCCTCGAACTGCTTGAAGAATTCCTCCCAGGAGATCTCCTCCAGGCTGTCGTTCTTCGAGTTGGGGGCGTCGGGGAATTCGATCCGGATGATCCCGACGCCGCCCTGGCCGTGGGTCGATTTCACCACCGCCGGCTTGCCGCCGTGCTGCTCGGCCCATTTGCGGATCTTGTCGTGGTCGGTAGTCGTTTCCGACATGGTCTGGTCCTTCCGTTGATGGATCTGGTACCTCAACAGAAGGAACGCGGAAGGGTTTCCCTCGTCCCGCCGGTCAGCCGATGCAATCGTTTAGCCCGTCCCGTTCCACGATCGCCATGCGCTGCTGGATCACGTTGGCGCGGCCGGCGATGTAGCGGGTCGGCTTGGCGGGCGACCAGCGCAGCGGGTTGGGCAGCACCGCCGCCATCAGCGCCGCTTCCCGACGGGTCAGGGCCGATGCCGGCTTGTCGAAAAAGGCGCGCGCGGCCGCCTCGGCGCCGTAGATGCCGTCGCCCCACTCGATGATGTTCAGGTAGACCTCCATGATCCGCGCCTTCGGCCAGACCAGCTCGATCAACAGCGTGAACCAGGCTTCCAGCCCCTTCCGCAGGTAGGTCCGGTCCTGCCAGAGATAGGCGTTCTTGGCGGTCTGCATGGTGATCGTGCTGCCGCCCCTGAGAGATCGCCCAGCCAGGTTTCCCTGCCATGCCTGGCGCAGAGACTCCCAGTCGAACCCGGCATGGCTGCAGAACAGGCTGTCCTCCGACGCGATCACCGCCTGGGGCAGGGTGCCCGACAGGTCCTCAAGGCCGACCCAGTCCTTCTCGATGCCGGCCCCGCCGATCGCCCGGATCAGCATCAGGGGCGTGCCGGGCGGCGGCACCACCCTGTACAGCACGACCCAGCCGACGGTGACCGACGCGACGCCCAGCCCGATCGCCAGGAGGGCCGGAAGGAGGCGCCGCCGGGGCAAGGCGGAGGAAACTCGCTGGAGGACGGGCATGGGACCTGCGGCCTGGGGACGGGCCGGCCATCATAACCACCCTGAAGGGGGAGGCAACCTCGGCCTGTTCCCCTCGCGCCGCGGCGTCGGGGCTTCTATACTGCGGCCGTAATGGACATCGTTCAATCCCCCGCGCCGCCGCGGCGCCTGCTGTTGCCCGACGTGCCCGCCCTGGTCGCCGGGGCGCGGCGGGCCGTCTGGCTGACCGCCGACGGTGAGGTCGACAGCATCGATCTCGACGAGGCCCGGCGCAGGCTGCAGCGCGAGACGCTGCTGGTCTGCCACGCCCGGGCGCTGGGGCGCCGGCTGAACGCCGACCGCTTCGCGGCGCTCGACCTGCTGGAACTGTTCGCCTTCGTCCATCCCGCCCGCTTCGTCGTGCCGACCCCGCGCGGCCTCGCCGAGGCGCTGGGCCTGCCGAAGCCCGACGGCGCGGAGGAGGACGCGCTGACCCTGATCCGCGCAACCCGCCAGCTCCTGACCGACCTTACCGACCCCGGGCGGGAGGAGAAGTCCGACCCGGTCGCCATCGCCTGGTACATGGGGGCGGGTGCCCAGGGCTATGCCTGGGGCTGGGCGCCCTTCGTGCTGTCCGCGCTGGGCGCCCCCAACGGCCCGCCGGGCCGCCGCGCGCTCGGCGCGTTCCAGGTCTGGAAGCGCCTGCCGGAATGGGAGGAGGGCGCTCCCGAACCGCCGCCCGGCCAGATCGCCGTCCACGCCAACGATGCGCGCCGCCGCCTCGCCGACCTGCTCCAGGCCGGCATCCGAGGCAAGGCGGCCGAGCCGCGGCCGCAGCAGTCCGACTATGCCAGCGCGGTCAGCACCGCCTTCACGCCGCGCAACTATCCCGGAACGCCGAACCTTGTCCTGGCCGAAGCCGGCACGGGTGTCGGCAAGACCTTGGGCTACCTGGCGCCCGCCAGCCTCTGGGCGGAGATCAACCGCGGCACCGTCTGGATCTCGACCTATACCCGCAACCTGCAGCACCAGATCGACGGCGAGCTGGACCGGCTGCACGCGGACCCGGACGTGAAGGCGCGCAAGGTCGTGCTCCGCAAGGGCCGGGAGAACTACCTTTGCCTGCTGAACCTGGAGGAGGCGGTCGCCACCCTGCCGTCGCTGCCGGCCTACGCCACCGCCCTGGGCCTGATGGTCCGCTGGGCCGCCGCCACCCGCGACGGCGACATGCAGGGCGGGGACTTTCCCGGCTGGCTGCCCGACCTGGTCGGCCGTGCGCGCACCGTCACGCTGGCCGACCGCCGCGGGGAATGCATCTACTCGGCCTGCCAGCACTACCGCAAATGCTTCATCGAGAACACGATCCGCCGCGCCCGCAAGGCCGACATCGTGATCGCGAACCACGCGCTGGTGATGATCCAGGCGGCGCTGGGAGGGGAGGACACGACGGCCCCGACCCGCTACGTCTTCGACGAGGGGCACCATGTCTTCGACGCCGCCGACAGCGCCTTCGCCGGCCACCTGACCGCGCAGGAGACCGCCGAGCTTCGCCGCTGGCTGCTGGGTGCCGAGGGCGGGCGGAGCAGCCGGGCGCGCGGCCTCAAGCGGCGGGTCGAGGATCTCGTCGCCGCCGACGAGGACAGCGCCGCCCTGGTGGACGATGTGGTCATGGCCGCCCGGGCGCTTCCCGGCGAGGGCTGGTCCAACCGCCTGACCGACGGGATGGGGACCGGCGCCGCCGAGGCGTTCCTGCTGATGGTCCGCCGCCAGGTCCATGCCCGGGCCCATGGCCGCGACGGCTTCTACAGCCTGGAGACGGAGACCGCCGACCCGGTGGACGGCCTTGAAGCCGCCGCCGTCGAGCTGGAGAAGGCCCTCGGCCGCCTGCAGGAGCCGCTGGAGGAATTGGCCAAGCGCCTGGCGGCCCGGCTCGACACCGAGGCGGCCGAACTGGACAGCGACACCCGCCGGCGGATTGAGGCGGTCTGCCGCAGCCTCCAGCGACGCGGCAGCGTCACCCTCAAGGGCTGGCGCGACATGCTCGGGAGCATCGGCAGGCCGACCCCGCCCGGCTTCGTCGACTGGTTCGGGATCGAGCGGCAGGACGGCCGCGACCTGGATGTCGGCATGTACCGGCACTATGTCGATCCCACCGTCCCGTTCGTCGCGACCGTCGGCGCCCAGGCCCACGGCATGGTGGTGACCTCGGCCACCCTGACCGACGGAACGGGAGACGTGGAGCAGGACTGGCTGGCGGCGTCGGTCCGTACCGGCGCGGTCCACATGGCTTGGCCGGCGCTGCGGGCCAGCGTGCCGTCGCCCTTCGACTATCCGGCGCGCACCCGGGTCATGGTGGTCAACGACGTCCGCAAGGACGACCTGGTCCAGGTCGCCGCCGCCTACCGCGAGCTGTTCCTGGCGGCCGGCGGCGGGGCGCTCGGGCTTTTCACCGCGATCAGCCGGCTTCGCGCCGTCCATCAGCGCATCGCCGAGCCGCTGGAACTGGCCGGGCTGCCGCTTTACGGCCAGCATGTGGACGGGCTCGACGTCTCCACCCTGATCGACATCTTCCGGGGCGAGGAGCAGGCCTGCCTGCTGGGCACCGACGCGGTGCGCGACGGCGTCGACGTCCCCGGCCGCTCGCTCCGCCTGATCGTGTTCGACCGCGTTCCCTGGCCGCGTCCCGACATCCTGCACCGGGCCCGGCGCGAGGCGTTCGGCGCCAAGCGCTACGACGACATGATCACCCGCCTCCGGCTGAAGCAGGCGTTCGGCCGGCTGGTCCGCCGTGCCGACGACACCGGGGTCTTCGTCCTGCTCGACCCGATGATGCCCTCAAGGCTGGCCGGGGCTTTTCCGGACGGCGTCGAGCTGCGCCGGGTCGGCCTCGCCGAGGCGGTCCGGGTGACGCGGGAATTCCTCGCCCCTGCTCCCTCGGAAGGCGAGCCTGAAGGCTGACCCGCCGCCCTCGGACGGTGCGAACGTCGCGGTTCCCTCCAGCTGGGCCGCCAGCGAACGGATGATCTGCATTCCCAGGCCCTTGCCGCGCGCCGGGTCGAATCCATCCGGCAAGCCGGCGCCGTCGTCCTCGATCAGCAGTTCGCAGGAGCCGTCCGTCTCGCGCAGCCGGATGCGCAGGGTCCCGGACCGGCCCTGCGGAAACGCGTGCTTGAACGCGTTGGACATGACTTCGTTGACGGTCAGGCACAGGGGTATCGCCCGGTTCAGCGGGAACCAGGCCTTGCCCACGTCGATGTCCAGGCGGACCTGGTTCTCGGTCCCGTAGGCGCTCTGAAGGTTCGCCGCCAGCTCGCCCATATAAGCCGCGAAATCGACGTCGGTCAGTTCATTCGAACTGTAGAGCAGGTGGTGGACCAGGCTCATGGCGTGGACGCGGTCCACGCTCTGCTGGAGGGACGAGCGGGTCTCGGCATCGGTGGAGCGCGCCGCCTGGAGCCGGAGCAGCGACGTGATGACCTGAAGGTTGTTCTTGACCCGGTGGTGGACTTCCTGGAACAGCGTCTCGAGCTGCGCGTTGGCGGCGGTGAGCTGGCGCGTGCGCTCCTCCACCCGCCGCTCAAGGGTTTCCTTGGCGATCCGGTCCGCCTGGGCCTGCCGCACCGCCATGACCGACAGCGGCCACAACGCCATGCCCGCGACGCCGGCGACCACCCAGTAGATCCAGATCTGCGACGCCCATTCCCGGGTGATGTTCCGGTTCGGCACCGCCACGCTGACATGGAGCGGCAGGCGCTCGGCCTTGTGGAAAGCATGGACGGGCGTATGCCAGTCGATGAAGGAGGACGGGCCGCTCAACCCCGATCCGGCGCCCGCCGGTATCGGCAGGTCGGGCAGGGGCTGCGGCTCACCCAGCGGGACGCGGGTCAGGATCGAGCCGTCCAGCGCCCGCACCAGGCTGATCACCGGATCGAGCCGCAGGTCGAGGGAGCCGTAGAGGGTCGAGAAATAGGTCAGGTCGATGGTCAGGGAGACCACGCCGCGAAGGGTCCCGTCCTCGGCCGACAGCCGGCGGCTCAGCAGGAAGGTCGGTTCCCCCGTGACCCGGCCGATGATCAGCTCGCCGATGAACAGCCCGTTGTCGGGCTCCTGGTGAGCCCGGAAGAAGTCGCGGTCTCCCGCCGTGCTCGGCGGCGTCGGCAGGGCTATGGTGCTCATGCGCAGCTGGCCGCTGCTGTCGTTCAGCCAGATATGGTCGATGTAGGGAAGCCGGTCGCTGAGGCCCCGCAGCCGTTCCCAAAGTCCCTTGTCGTCGGCGACCCGGTCCCAGTCCATCGCCTCGACGGCGTTGGTCGCTTCCAGCAGCGCCAGGTCGGACGCCTCGAATAGCCGCGCCGCGTGGTCGGCCAGGAAGAAGGCCGCGGTGCCCGCCGTCCGCTGGGCCTCCAGCACCAGGTTGCGCCGGGCGTCGTAGATCAGCCATGACGCCGCCGTCACGATCACCAGCAGGGCGAAGATGCTGAGATGGATGGTGCTCGCCGTACTGCCCCGACGGATCAGCCGCCAGCGACGCGCGGTTTCAGGCCACGCCGCCGAAAAGGTCGGCGACGGCTTGCCTGAGGCTCTCGACGCGGAAGGGTTTGGCAATGAAGCGGGCAGTCCGGATCTGCGGGTTGGGGGTGAACGTATGGTTGCCGGAGACGAAGATCACCGGAACGTCGCGGCATTGTGCGATCCGCTCCATGGCATCGACACCGTTGCCTTGCCGGAGCTGGATATCGGCGATCACCAGGTCGGGCGCCGTCGCGTCGGCCTGGCGCACCGCATCGGCCTCGGTATCCACCACGGCGCACACACGATGCCCCATGTCCTCGACCAGAATCCGGAGTTCCAGGGCCACCAGCGGCTCGTCCTCCATGATCATCACCTGCGCGGAATGCCGGACAGCCGGCATTTGTTCCGCGGACTTGCTGCCCGGCACGGCGTTCGGCAAAGCCGTCGTCATCAAAGCATTCCCCATCGGACGGAACCGCCGTCACTCGGTAAGCAGCAAGATAAGGTTAAGGCGCTGCCGTGTCGAGGCAGCCCTCCCCCGGAAAAAACGGCTATGCATGAGGTCATGCGTCACCCTTGAAGTTCATCGGGCGCGCGGGCACATGTGCGCAGGACAATCGCGAGAAGGCTTATCATGATCGACCACCATGCCGCGCTGATCTACACCATGGTCATGGTGTCCGCTTCCGATGCGGACATGACGGATGCGGAACTGAACACCATCAGCGAGACGGTCCGGTATCTGCCGGTCTTCCGCGACTTCGACACCGGCCGCTTGTCCGAAATCGCCGCGGACTGCACGGAACTGCTCGGCCAGCGCGACGGATTGGACGCGGCGCTGGCCGAAATCAAGCAGGGTGTGCCGCCGAAGCTGCGGGAAACCGCATACGCAGTCGCCTGCGACGTCGCCGCTGCCGACGGCTATACGACCCAGGAGGAATTGCGCCTGCTGGAATTGCTGCGCGACAGCCTGGAGATCGACCGGCTCAACGCCGCCGCGATCGAGCGCGGCGCCCGCGCCCGCCACATGGTGCTGTAGGCGGGACGGGCGGATCCGGCACGGCTGACCGGAACCGGAGCCGTCCCGGAGCGCTTTTCCGTCGGGAAGCCGTCCTACTTCGGCTGGTCCTCCGGCTGGTTCGCGTCCGGCACGCCGGCGCGGTTCTCCTTGTCCTGGGCCGTCTCCTCGGCCTGGGGCTGGCCGCCGTCGCGCGTCTCGCGCGTCACATGGTTGCCCTGGACGTCGGTCGGATTCTCCCTCAGCCGATCGACCGTCCCCCGGATGTCGGCCGGGTTCTCGTTCCGCTTCTCGTTGACGCCCGGCGATCGCGTTCCCTGGGGCGTCGAGTCGGGCTCAAGGCTGCGCGTGACGCTCGGGTCCTCCGTCAACGTTTCCTTCTTGATGCCCTGGGCCCCGGCCGAGGCGGCGGCCACGGCCAGCAGGGCCGCCCCCAGGATGATCGGCTTCACGTGCAAAATGGTGATCCTTCCAACTTTCCCGGCCCCATCGCGGCCGCGGCCGGACGGAGTCATCGTCGGGCGCTCAACAGCCATGCCGCCGGTTGGTTTCTTGAGCTTTCGAGACTGCGACTTTTTACGTGCGTGCGTGTTGTCCAGCACGTAAGCGCCAGACCGTTCCCCGCGCCGGGAATCGGGATCGGAAGAATGAGGACGACCGGACAATGTCATCGGAAAAAAACATCGGGGTTGAGCGGAAGGGCGGGGTCGGCGGTTCACCGGTCGAACGCCGGGATTTCCTGAAGGTGATCGGCCTCGCCGGCACGGCTGCCGCGGCCGCGATTCCGCTGGCCGCGACGAGCGCCGCGGCGGAGGAGTCGCCGGAAGAGCGCGTCAAGCCGCGTTACCAGGAAACCGCCCATGTGCAGCAGTTCTACGCGCTGAACCGCCTCTAGGGCGGATCCAGGAGGAAAGACGTCAATGCTGGTCAAGAGACGCTCGGGAACCGCCCAACGCTCGCCGCTCGCATCCACCCTGGCCGCCGCGGCCAACGCCGGCGGCCCGCTGGACCGCCGCACCTTCCTTCGCAACTCCGGCCTGGCCGCCGGAGGGATGGCGGCGCTGGGGGCGCTGCCGCTGGCCACCGTCCGCAAGGCGGAAGCCGGGCCGATCGATCCGGACCTGGAGGTCACCCGGCGCAAGAGCATCTGCACCCACTGTTCGGTCGGCTGCACCGTCATCGCCGAGGTGCAGAACGGTGTCTGGGTCGGCCAGGAGCCCGGCTGGGACAGTCCGATCAGCCAGGGCACGCACTGCGCCAAGGGCGCGTCGGTCCGCGAGCTGACCAAAGGCGAACGCCGCAACAAGTATCCGGTCAAGCTGGTCAACGGCGAGTGGCAACGCATCTCCTGGGACCAGGCGATCGACGAGATCGGCGACAAGCTGCTGGAGATCCGCGAGAAGTCGGGTCCGGACAGCGTGTTCTGGCTGGGCTCCGCCAAGTTCTCCAACGAGGGCGCCTATCTCTACCGCAAGTTCGCGGCCCTGTGGGGCACCAACACGGTGGACCACCAGGCGCGCATCTGCCACTCCACGACGGTCGCCGGCGTCGCGAACACGTGGGGCTACGGCGCCATGACCAACAGCTACAACGACATCCAGAACGCCAAGGCGCTGATGATCATCGGCGGCAACCCGGCCGAGGCGCATCCCGTGTCGATGCAGCACATGCTGCGCGCCAAGGAACATAATCGGGCGCCGTTCATCGTCATCGATCCCCGCTTCACCCGGACCGCCGCCCACGCGACCGACTTCATCCGCATCCGCCCCGGCACGGACATCCCGGTGATCTGGGGCATGCTCTGGCACATCTTCGAGAACGGCTGGGAGGACAAGGAATACATCCGCCAGCGCGTCTACGGCATGGACGAGATCCGGGCCGAGGTGAAGAAGTGGCACCCGGCGGAGGTCGAGAGGGTGACCGGCGTTCCCGGCGACCAGCTCCGCAAGGTCACCGAGATGATGGCGAAGAACAAGCCGTCGACCCTGATCTGGTGCATGGGCGCCACCCAGAAGACCGTCGGGACCGCCAATGTCCGCGCTTTCAGCATCTTCCAGCTGGCGCTCGGCAATATCGGCGTCGAGGGCGGCGGGGCCAACATCTACCGCGGCCACAGCAACGTCCAGGGCGCCACCGACATGGGCCTCGACGTGACCTCGCTGCCGTCCTACTACGGGCTCGCCGAAGGCGCCTGGCGGCACTGGGCGCGCGTCTGGGACGTCGACTACGAGTGGATCAAGGGTCGCTTCGCCTCCAAGGAACTGATGGAGACCAAGGGCATCCCGACCACCCGCTGGTTCGACGCCGTGCTGGCGAAGCCGGGCGAGCTGGACCAGCCCAACAACATCAAGGCCTTCATCACCTTCGGCCATGGCGGCAACACGGTCACCCGGATGCCCGAGATGCGCCGCGGCCTGGAGGCGCTGGAACTGATGGTGGTGGTCGACCCGCACCCGACCACCTTCGCGTCGATCAGCGACCGCAAGAACGGCACCTATATCCTGCCGGCCTGCACCCAGTTCGAGCTGGCGGGCTGCCGCGCCGCGTCCAACCGGTCGCTCCAGTGGTCCGATCCGGTCGTCGACCCGATCTTCGAATCCAAGGACGACTACGAGACCATGTACCTCCTGGCCCGCAAGCTCGGCTTCGCGGACCAGCTCTTCAAGCACATCACGGTGGACGGCACCAAGCCGAGGGCCGAGGACATCCTGCGGGAGATCAACCGCGGCTCTCTGGCGACCGGCTATACGGGCCAGTCCCCCGAGCGGCTGAAGATGCACATGGAGCACCAGGCCGACTTCGACAAGATCAGCATGCGGGCGACCACGGGACCGTTGAAGGGCGAGTATTACGGCCTGCCCTGGCCGTGCTGGGGCACCCCGGAGATGAATCATCCCGGTTCCGCCGTGCTCTACGACACCTCCAAGCACGTCATGGAAGGTGGCGGCACGTTCCGCGCGCGCTTCGGGATCGAGCGGAACGGCGTCAGCCTGCTGGCCGACGGCTCCTACTCCAAGGGGTCGGAGATCACCGACGGCTATCCCGAATTCACCATGGCCGTGCTGCGGAAGCTGGGCTGGGACACCGAGCTGACGTCCGACGAGATGGCGGTGATCAACGCGATCGGCGGCGACAACATCGATCAAGTCAGCTGGATGACCGACCTGTCCATGGGCATCATCCGGGTCGCCCTGAAGCATGGTTGCGTGCCCCACGGCAACGCCAAGGCGCGGGCGGTGGCCTGGAACCTGCCGGACCCCGTTCCGATCCACCGCGAACCGCTCTACACCCCGCGCCGCGACCTGGTCGACGAATACCCGGCCCTGGACGACCGCCGCGACTTCCGCATGACCCATCTGGGCAAGTCGATCCAGGCGCGCGACGTGTCGAAGGAGTTCCCGATCATCCTGACCTCGGGCCGTCTGGTCGAGTACGAGGGCGGCGGCGAGGAGACCCGGTCCAATCCGTGGCTGGCCGAGCTGCAGCAGACCATGTTCGTCGAGGTCAACACCCGTGACGCCGAGCGGCTGGGCATCCGCCACCAGTCCGACGTCTGGGTCTACGGCCCGGAATACGACAGCAAGGCCCGGGTCATGGCTTTCGTCACGGACCGGGTGGGGCAGGGTGTCGCCTTCATGCCGTTCCACTTCTCGGGCTTCTGGGAGGGCGTGGACCAGCGGGACAAGTATCCGCCGGGGACCGATCCGATCGTGCTGGGAGCCCCGGTCAACGCCGTCATGACCTATGGCTACGACCCTGTGACCTTCATGCAGGAAACCAAAGTGACCCTGTGCCGCATCGAGCCGGCTTGAGCGGAGGAGGGCGAGAGTACCGACCATGGCAAGAATGAAATTCCTCTGCGACAGCGACCGTTGCATCGAGTGCAACGCCTGCGTCACCGCCTGCAAGAACGAGCATGACGTCCCCTGGGGCATCAACCGCCGCCGGGTCATCACGCTGAAGGACGGTCAGCCGGGCGAGAAGTCGATCTCCATGGCCTGCATGCACTGCACCGACGCGCCCTGCGCGGCGGTGTGCCCGGTGGACTGCTTCTACACCACGGCCGACGGCGTGGTGCTGCATTCCAAGGAGCTGTGCATCGGCTGCGGCTACTGCTTCTACGCCTGCCCCTTCGGGGCGCCGCAGTACCCGCAGACGACCAATTTCGGCGGCCGGGGCAAGATGGACAAATGCACCTTCTGCGCCGGCGGGCCGGAAGAGGACATGACGCTGATCGAATACCACGGCTACGGCACCAACCGGCTTGCGGAAGGCAAGCTGCCGCTGTGTGCCGAGATGTGCTCGACCCGCGCCCTGATGGCCGGCGACGGCGACATCATCGCCGACATCTACAAGGAGCGCGTCGTCCGCCGGGGCTACGGCTCCGGCGCCTGGGGTTGGACCACCGCCTACGGCCAGACGGACCGGGGTGTCTGATGGCGAAGGAGAACACGCAATGCCGATGATGCCCGGAACGATCCTCAGGCTGCTGACCGGACTGCTCCCCGGACTGCTGATCGCCGTCTTCCTGCTGGCCGCGGCGCCCGCGGCCCATGCCCAGCTCGACCAGGTCGTGACGCCCAACTCTCCTTCCGAGAAGGAGGAGGTCGAACTTTACCAGCAGCTCCAGGGCAAGGTGCAAGGCTACGTCAGCATCCCGGACGGCAAGTTGGCCACCCTGGTCCAGCCCCAAGGGCGCGACTGGCGGGAATTCCGCAACTACTACGGCCGCATCATCTCCCTCGTCGTCATGGGCGGGATGTTGCTGGGGCTGGTGGGGTTCTACCTGTTCCGCGGCAAGATCCGCATCGCCGCCGGCCGGGCGGGGCGGACGATCACCCGCTTCATGCCGATCGACCGCTTCGCCCACTGGCTGACGGCCTCCAGCTTCATCGTTCTGGCGCTGACCGGGCTCATGCTGATCTTCGGCAAGCCGGTGATGATCCCGCTGTTCGGCCACGAGGCCTTCACGGCCATGGCCACTTTGGGGAAGTACGCCCACAATTTCCTGAGCTTCCCCTTCGTCCTCGGCATCCTGATGATGCTGGTGCTATGGATCAAGGACAACATCCCGGAAAAGGCCGACCTGACCTGGATCAAGCAGGGCGGCGGATTCCTGAACAACGGGATGCATCCCGAGGCCGGGCGCTTCAACGCCGGCCAGAAGATGATCTTCTGGACAATCGTGCTGGGCGGCCTCGCCATGGCGCTCAGCGGCTACATGCTGATGTTCCCGTTCTACCTGACGGGCGTCAACGGCATGCAGATCGCCCATGTCGTCCATACGCTGGGCACGGCGGTCCTGATGGCGGTCATCTTCGGCCACATCTACATCGGCACGATCGGCATGGAAGGCGCCTTCGACGCCATGGGCAACGGCGAAGTGGACCTCAACTGGGCCCGCGAGCACCATGCCGGCTGGCTGAAGACCCAGGGCATCTCCACCGACACCCGCGACGGCCCGAGCAAGGTATCCACCCGCCACGACCCGCATCCGCCGGGCATGCCGGCGGAGTGAGAGGAGACGCTATGGGCGAGGCTTACCGGGAACCAGCATGCGGATGAATGATGATCTTGTAGATCATCAATTGCCGTTCTCGATACTGGTATAAGACCGTAATACCAGGGGAAGTGTCTCTGATCATGGTTTGCAGATACTTCCCCTGAGCGGCGGGGACCTCCTCATCGGGCCGCAGCATTTCCAGCCTGCGCCTGATCTTCGCTCGGCTTTCCGTATCCAGGGACTCAAGAAACTTTTTTACGTCTTTGTGGAAGTTCAGCCTGATCGTCATCTGTCTCGACTCCGGATTCAGGCAGCGACCCCAGTATCGCCTCGGATTCCCCAGGTCCCAGGAAATCGGCGTCTGTCGCTGAGTTCGCCAGATCCGCCAGATAAGCGGCTTCGATGGCCTTCAGCGCATCGTACTCGTGGATTCCCATGAGGATTCCTTTGATACGGCCATTTCGTGAGATCCCGACTGCCTCCCGGTCGCATTCGTCGAGGTACTGTCCGAACCTGTTTTGAACCGTGGTCGCGGTGATTATCTTCATTCGTCTTCACTCCGCCGTTACCGTTGCTTGGTATAGCAAGCGGCGGCACACCGATTTCCTGTCAGGAATGTTCGATGTACCGAAACCCGTTCAGTTTGGTAAATGGACATCGGTACCGCTCCGCCATCCGGGACAGTACATCCCAGAAGAAGAGCAGCCTGTTGGAGGGGCAAGTCGGCTTACTTGCAAATGACTGGAAAAATGACAATAGTTGGCACAACAAAATATGCCAGATCAACACGAGAGAGGGAGGCAGTTTCGAGCGTTCCAGCGCTTCGGCAAGTCGCCGCCAAAGGTATATTTGTCAAAGCTCGAGTCGCATTCCGGAACAGGCAGGGCTAAAGGAAAATTTTCCGCGTCCTGGCATCAATAAAGTTTTCCACATGGTTTTTGTAACCTGCCATCATTCGCCAGAATCGCTAGATTAGCTAAGTTATAACGGCAAAAGTAAACAAACCATTAAATTTTGACGCGAAAAGATCCGGCGCGACAACGGCATCCCGGTGCCGAGCCGGTGCTTGCTCCGGCGCTGAGTCCGTCGGACCGACGAGTGGAGCGGGCTGTGCATCCCCGGATCGCTCCCGTCAGGTCGGCGGGGGCTTTCCGAGGGCAAACCATTGCGCCCCGCGCGGAACTAAGATAATAATCCTAGATCATGCCCAGAACTCCCGGGAGAATTCATGCCGTTCCTCGAGCGCCGCCGCATGCTCTCACACGCCCCCGACGGCGCTCGGCGGCAAGCGAAGCCGACGCGGTCCTTGATGACGAATGCTGACATTTCGGACCTTTTACGGGTACCGGCGGAAATCCATCCGGGCGCGGGCTTCACTGGGCAGCGATGACCCGGTGTCGATGAATGATGACATTTGCGTCTCCACCCGGGGCGGCCACCCGTAAACCACCTGTCATCATTTCCCCTGTCTCAGTCTAGGGGTTCACTCCAGTTCACTCCAGCCCGTCTCGATCGGCGGGTCATGTCGAATGCTGACATTTGCGGCTACGAGGGAGGAGGCGATGAATTACCGATCGCTTCGATACCATGCGGATTTATGCCAAATTGCCAGCTAGTCCGGAAATATCCTAAGAGGTATCACTTATCCATACGCGTCGGAGGTGTCGCCATGTCCGCAATCTATCGTGCCGTTCTTTCCCTGGCCGCTTTCTCGCTGATCCTCTGGTTCTCCATTTTCCAGCCGGGTCCTGCGGCCGCCGGTACCCTGGCGGTGCCGAGCGGGCCGGTCGTGCTGACCGTCAGCGGCAAGATCACTCAGACCAACGGGGCCGCCGGGGCGGAATTCGATCTGGCGATGCTGGAAGCCTTGCCCGGCCGGGTGGCCAAGGTGACGACCCCTTGGGCGGAGGGAGTGAACGCCTTCGAGGGACCGCTTGCCCGGGCAGTGTTGCAGGCGGCCGGTGCCCAGGGTTCCAAGCTTCGGATCACGGCGCTCAACGACTACTCCGCTGAAGTCCCGCTCGAAGACTTCCTGAAGTTCGACGTCATTCTCGCCCTGAAGAAGAACGACGCCTATCTGCCGGTACGCCATCAAGGACCGATCTTCGTGATCTACCCCTTCGACATCAATCCCGACCTCTACAACGAAGTTTATTTCGGCCGCTCGGTCTGGCAGGTAAAGAGTATCGAGGTCCAGTGAAGCGGCGCTCCCTCAGCGTGGCCGCGATGCAGCGGTCCTTCCGTCCATGCCATCAACCAGGAGGTGGCCGATCGTGATCCAATCCCTGCGCGCGCGGCTTTTGCTCGCGCTCAGCGGCTTGCTGTTCGGCTCCTGTGTCGTGCTGCTTGCCCTCCTGATCGATCGGCAGGCGGAAGTTGACAGTAGCGTACGTGAAGACGCTGTCTGGGCGGTCTATCAGCTCGACCGTGAGACGGTGAAGTTGGAGTCGGCGCTCGCGGACTATGCCGCCGGCCCGACCCCGGCGCGCGCCGGGGAGGTGTCGCTGAGATACGATATCCTGTTCAGCCGAACCCAACTCCTCCGCGGCGGCCAGTTGGCCGCCATCATCGCGATCAATCCGGCGGACAGCGACCTTGCGCATCGGATCGTCGCCGAGATCGAGGCACTGGCGCCCTATGTCGAGCTGACCGCGGTGGAGCGGTTCCGCGAGGCGGTCCGGCGGTTGCGGCAACTGACGGAGCAGCAGCTTGTCAGGATCAATGCCCGCCGGTCGATGGACATGGTGAATTACCGGGAACGCACCCATCGCCTTTCGACCCTGCTCGCGATCTGCGTCGTGGCGCTGGCGGCCAGCATGACCGGGCTGGCGTTGCTGCTGTTCCGGCAGCTTCGCGACCTCCACCGCGCCCGCATCCGGCAAACGGCGCTCGCATCCGACCTGGAGCGGGCCCTGTCCGCGGCCGAGGCGGCGAACCGCGCCAAATCCGTGTTCCTGGCGACCATGAGCCACGAG
Source organism: Skermanella mucosa (assembly GCF_016765655.2). NCBI lineage: Bacteria > Pseudomonadati > Pseudomonadota > Alphaproteobacteria > Rhodospirillales > Azospirillaceae > Skermanella > Skermanella mucosa. Next base: position 3,695,274 of record NZ_CP086106.1, on the reverse strand, counting down.
ATCCGCACGCCGATGAACGGCGTGATCGGCATGGCCGACCTGTTGCTCGAAACGCCGCTGGCCCCCGAGCAGCGGCGTCAGGCCCAGGTGATCCTGACATCGGCCGAGGCTCTGCTGACGGTGCTCAACGACATCCTGGATTTTTCCAAGATGGAAGCCGGGCGGCTTGAACTCGACGATGCCGACTACGAGCTGGAGCCGCTGGTCCGGGGCGTGGTCGACCTGCTGGCGCCGGGGGCGGCCGAGAAGGGCATCGACATGGAGGCGGCGATCGATCCGGCGGCGCGGGTGGCGCTTCGGGGCGATGCCGGAAGGGTCCGCCAGGTCCTCATGAACCTGGTCGGCAACGCGGTCAAGTTCACGGTGCGGGGCGGCGTCCGCGTGCGGGTCGAAATCGCGGCTCCGGGCGAACTGAAGCTGTCCGTCACTGACAGCGGCATCGGGATATCCGAGCAGGGTCGGGCGGAGCTGTTCCAGATGTTCAACCAGGTCGATGGCCAGGAGCGCGGGAAGTCCGGCGGCACCGGCCTCGGCCTCGCCATCAGCCGGCGCTTGGTCGAGATGATGGGCGGGCGCATCGGTGTCGAGAGCGTCCAGGGCAGCGGCAGCACTTTCTGGTTCACCCTGCCGATAAGGCCGGCTCTCGGGCCTGTCCCTGCGGTGCCGGCCCGGTCGGAGACGCCGGACGCCGGGCTGCCCGCGCCGGCGGAAGACCCCGCAGGTCAGACAGCCGCCCGGATTTCCGTCGCCAGGGACGTCCCGCCGCTGCGGGTCCTGGTCGCGGACGACAACCCCGTGAACCAGCAGGTGGCCGCGGGCATGCTCAGGCGCCGCGGACATGCGGTGGACGTGGTCGGCAACGGCATCGAGGCGGTCGGCCGCGTCGGGCAGGGCGGCTACGACCTGGTGCTCATGGACATCGAGATGCCCGAGATGGACGGGTTCGAGGCGACCCGCTGCATCCGCGCGCTCGGCGGCGAGGCCGCCACCGTCCCGATCATCGCCCTGACGGCACACGCCATGCGCGGCGACGAGGCGCGCTGCATCGACGCCGGCATGAGCGACTACATGCCCAAGCCGATCAGCCGCGCCCGGCTCGACGAGGCCGTGCGGACCTGGGGCCGGGACAGGGTCCCGCCGGAGGAAGCCGGGACCGCGACGCCGACCGTCGATCCGGACGCGCTGGAGGATCTGCTGGAAACCATGGGGCCGGACGCGGGAAAGCTGTTCGACACGTTCATCAAGGATTCCTCCTGCCGCATCGGAAAGGTCCGCGACCGGCTGGCGGCGGGGGACTTCAAGGCGGTCGAAGTCGAACTGCACAGCCTGTCGGGGGCCGCGGGAACACTCGGGCTGCCGGCGCTCGTGGCTGCCACCGAACACCTGCGCGCCGCCCTCGCCGGGCAGGATGATGCGGCCGACGGGCAGCGTTCCCTCGGCCGGATGGTGGATCGGCTCGACACGGCATTGGCCGACGTGCGCCGTGCCTTGCTGTCCCGTGAACTCGCGGCCTGAACCAAAAATTGAACAGAGAGGTTTGCTGTGACCGCCATGGATATGCTGATCGTCGACGACAATCCGGCGAACCTGATGCTGATGAGCCGGTACGCCCAGGCGATCGCCGGCGTCTGCATCCACGGCGTGGGGTGCGCGTCAGAGGCCCTGGACTGGTGCGACGGCCACGACGTCGACCTGGTCGTCACGGATTTCATGATGCCGAGCATGGACGGCCTGGAGTTCCTGCACCGCCTGCGGGGGATCGGGAGCACGGCCGAGGTTCCGGTCATCATGGTGACCGGGCAGGGGGCGAAGGAGTTCCGGCGCGAAGCGCTGGTCCGCGGTGTCACCGACTTCCTGAGCAAGCCGATCGACCGCATCGAGTTCACCGCGCGGTGCCGCAACCTGCTGGAACTCCGGGCCAGCCACCGGCGGCTGAAGGAGCAGGCGGCCAGCGAACTCATCATGCGCCTGTCGCGCTCGATCGAGTCCCGCGACAGCGAGACCGGCGCCCATCTGGACCGCATGGCGCGCTATGCGCGGGTCATCGCGGCCGGGGTCGGCCTGCCGGACTCGGTTCAGGAGCGTATCCAGCTGGCGGCTCCCATGCACGATGTCGGCAAGGTGGCGGTGACCGACGAGATCCTGTTCAAGCCGGGCCGATACACGGCGGACGAATACGAGGTCATGAAGCTGCATACGATCCACGGCTACCGCATCCTGGACGACAGCTCCTCTCCCCTGATCCGGCTGGCGGCGTCGATCGCGCTGACCCATCACGAGAAATTCGACGGCACCGGCTATCCCAGGGGCCTGAAGGGGGAGGAGATTCCCTTGGCGGGTCGCATCATCGCGATCGCCGACGTCTTCGACGCGCTGACCACCCAGCGTCCGTACAAGGCGGCATGGTCCCTGGAGGAGGCGCTGGCATTCCTGCGGACGAACTCCGGAACGCATTTCGATCCGGCCTGCATCGATGCCTTCTTCGCCAACCTGCCCGCAGTGCTGAAGATCAGGGCGGAATTCACGGACTGAGCAGACGTCCGATCCGATCCGCCGCATAATGCATTCATCGGTGCAGCGGATTCGCTTTTTGCAAAGCCAAACTCGCTGATTCCCAGTCTATCCGTTGCATATCAGGCCGCGCCGATGCTTTGGCGTAGGCGGAAAGTCAGATAAATACTTGGCACCGGTTGTGCAGATTGTCTCCTCATGAGTTGAACCTTTCAAGATCACTCGCGAGGTGGGTAAATGATTTCCAATCCGGTCCAGGGTGCAGGCGTCATCGATCTGGCTGAAGTCCGCGCCGCGCGCAGCCGCGCCGACGTTTCCCGGGGCGTCCCCTACGCGGTGACCGCCGTCGAACTGTTCCGCAATCTCGAGACGCAGGCCGAGATGATCGGCGAGGTTGCCGGGCGCATGGCGGCGGAACTCGCCAGCTTTTCCGACGACCTCGGAGACGCCCTGGAGGAAGCCCTCGTGGTCAGGCAGTTCTGCGCCGACTGCCAGGACGCCCTGCTGCTTGAGGACATCGACGCGATGGAACAGGCACGCGACCGGCTTGCCGCCGAGTTCGCGAGCCTGGAGATCGGCATGAGCCGGCCGGCCGGAAACTAGGGCCAGAGGTTTCCCCTGGCTTCCATGTAGGTCGCGGCGATCTGGATCAGCGCCAGGAAGGCCACGGTCGCCGCGGCGATGCCGCTGATCAGGTTGGCCCTGCGTCGTGCCTCCAGGTGGGCCCGGCGCCTGGCTTCGGTCGCGCGCATCTCGGCCGCGTTGACCATCCTCCGGGTGATCGAGAGTTCGCCGCGCCGGCCGTTGTTGGACCATTCCACGACCAGCGTGCTGGCCTTGCCCGCCTCGATCATGCGGCGGGCGAATTCGCGGGCGATCCTGGACGAGGGGAACTCCCCCATCAGTTCGCCCGTATTGTCGACGACCCGGTAGAACTCGCCGCCGCCGTTCCCGGTCCTGGCGTTCGCGTCAGCCATGGCGCTGCCTCTTGCCGGCCGGTTCAGGACGGGTTGCGGGCATTGAGCCTGCCCAGCCTCGCCGCCATCTCATGGTCGATCTGCCCGGTTCGCCAATCCTCGTTCTGCTGGACGATGCGGGCTTGCCGGCGCTGGGGATCGCTCGTCTCGGCCCGGGCGCCGGAATTGGCCTCGCTTCTGGGAACCACGGGGATGATCCGCATGATCTCGTTGATGCGCTGGCGTTTGGGGATAGACCGGTCGGAATTGGTGTCCTCCCAGAGGTCGCAGACATAGGTCCAGCCGTCCAGAAGCCAGGACAGCCGCTCCATGCTCTGGCGGGTGGCCGGCAGGCGGGCGTCCCAGTCGGTGACGTAACGGACGATGCCGGCGATGTCCCGGTCGATGTCCGCGATGATCCCGTTGCCGATCCGCAGCGTAAGCTGGGCCACGTCGGCCAGCGTCCGCGCGGTGCCGCCCGACTCGCCCCGGACGACCTCGTCCCGGAACTGGTTCAGGCGGTGCAGGAGCTGGCGCAGCCGTCCGCGCTGCCCCTCGATCTCGAACCCGATGGGCTGGATCACGTCGCCCAGCTCGGTGATGCGCTGATGGCAGACCTCGGGGGTGGTGCCGATGCCGTCGCCCAGCCGGCGGAAAGCCTGGCGGACCATGGCCTTGCCTTCGGGCGAGTTGATGTTGATCAGGGCCAGCGTCGCCCGATCGGTGTTGACCCCGGTCGCCTCGATGACCTTGAGCATCAGGAAAAAGCTGCTGGCCAGCTTCTCGGTCACCTCCTGCTCGATCGAGCGGGAGGCCATGTCGATCAGTTCCGGGCCGCCCAGGCCCGTCCTCGCAACCCGGTAGGCGGCCAGCCGGATCTTGTCCGGGGTGGTGGCGTCGGAATAGGAGATCTCGGCATGAAGCGCCTTGTCGTGCAGGGTGAGCCGGACGACCTGGGGGATGCTGGCCCACGGGAAGACGTAGGTGCAGCGCCCGCCCGAGAACCCGTTCACCAGCACCTCCAGGCTCCCGCGGGCACCGCGGCGCAGGCGGGAATAGGCCAGTTCGGGGGTCGTGAAAGGAATCGTCGTGCCGCGTTCCTCGAACGTGGACGGCACCATGTCCTGGACGACATCCGCGACTTGGCTGATGGCCGAGGTACCAGTCATTCCAACCCTCAAAATGCAACCGTCCGGCAAGATCGCCGCCCATTCTTCGATATCTACCATTTTAGACGATCTTGGGAGATATCCAACTATATAAAGAGGTATAACCCTATAGTGGTAATCATTTCAGCGCTCTAGAATAGCACTGGATGGTTAAAAATCCAGTTAATCCACGGATGCCGTTCCAATTCCAAGAACTATTCCTATCGATAGTATATAGATTTTTATGTTTGCCGGCTATGATGCCTGGAGTGGGCGAAGGACAGTGACATGCTTCAGTTGCCGGAAAGAAGGGCGTTAGACGAGTTGTCGGAGGACAAGGTCAGGATGGTATATGCCCTGGCCGACAAGATGCCCGACGGTGCGTTGCGCGGGATGTTCAAGGACCAGTTGCGCCATCGGCTGAAGAAGATCCGGCCGTTGCGCAGGATGACCGCGGAACGGCTGTTCTGCCTGCCCTTCGAAAGCCTGCTGTGCAACGAGCCGGCACGTCCGCGGCCCTTGGGAAGCATCCCGCGCGGCAGCGTCGACCCGATGTGGACGCTGGTGCTGGAACATCTGGACGATGCCGAGGCGGCGCGGCAGGTCGATGCCTCCGGCGAATACCTGATGGACGACCCGTGCCCGCTGTCCGTCCATCGGCAGCTCTTCGCGTCCTTCGCCCGCGCGGTGGAGGAGATCCATTCCAGGCTGGCGACCGACCGCTCCCTGCCGAAAGCCCTGGCGCAACGGCATCCGGACCTGCCCGACGTCATCCAGGAAGTGCATGCGCTCTATCAGATGCGCGACGCCATCATGACCGCCCGGCGCCAGATCATGGCATCCGAACAGCTGATCGGCATCGGCGACCAGTATGTCCAGTCCGTGATAGCCCTGGGCCGGGAGGCCGCGTCCCGCAAAGGCGACCAGCGCTGGCTCAAGCTGTTCTTCCTCGTTCTCCTGATGGATTCGGACCTGTCGGACCATACCGCCCCGCTGATCGAGGCGCTGGCGGAGAACAACGGCAGCCGCGGCGGGTCCTCGGTCGCCTCCGACCTGTGCGAGGCGCTGGTCTCGAAGGAGGGCGAGATCCTGAAAGCGGGGTTCGCCATGCCGCTGGAGACGGCCGGCGATCTCGACGACGCTGCCGAAAAGGTCCGGGCGGCGATCGAAAGCCTCGGCGTCCTGCGCGTCGCGGCACCGCACCTGACCCGGCAGGTCGGCCAGAGGATCGAAAAGGTCGAGGAACGTATCCACGACTTCCTTGGCGACCGCTTCGCCAAGGCCGCGGAAGACAGCGTCGGGTCCTTCGTTTCTTCCCCGGGCGGCTGTCTGCCGACCGCCGAGGAGATCACCGTCCTGACGCGGACGGTGCTGGCGATCGCGAAGGTGCATAACGCCGTCAAGCAGCAGTTCGAAGTTCCCGGCGAATTGAAGGCCCTGGCGGCGGAGACCATCTCGGGCGTGGCCGGCCGCCTGGAACGGATCGCCTCCGACCGGGCCGCCGCCGGAAACCGCGAAAAGCAGGCCACACTGTCCGTGGCTGTCCAGGTCGCCCGCTCGCTTGAACCGATCAGCAGCGAGGAAGCCGTGCTGGGAATGCTGGAGGACTGCGCCGTCCGTCTCGGCTTCGCCCAGAGCGCCGACCCGGCGCAGTTCCTGCTGAAGATCATCCATGCCATGAACGCCAACCATGAATAGAACCATGGCCAGGGGTGCGGAAGCCGGCCGGCCGTCGTCCGGCGGCGACGTCCAGACGCTCCGCCTCGCTTACGACTATGCGCCCTCGACCTTCGACGAACGCGGCACGACGGTTCCCTTCACCACGCCGGAGCTGGCGTTCTCGCGGGTCCGTCGCGACACCAGGACCAACCACCTGGAGGTACTGGTCACCGGCTTTTCCGGATGCCGCTCGATCTATGTCTTCCCCTGGGACGGGCTGGCCTCGGTGATGCGACTGACCCTGCACGACCGGGCGCTCCAGGCGGAGATCAGCCTGGCCGACGCGATCACGCCGATGCGCATGCGGCTCGCCGCCCATCGGGTCGCCAAGACCGGGCTGGCCGGAGTCGAGGCGGCGGAGGCGGCGGGCGCCGCCATGGCCCGGATAGCGCGGGAGGAGAAGATCAACCAGGAGGCCATGCTGCGCCGGGTCGTCCGGCTGACCGGCGTGCTGGACAAGACGACGGACGACCTGATGCGCCGCGTCCGCGGCCGGGTCGGCGAAACGCTGATCATCCAGGTCGCCGATGCCTTCGCGCGCCTCGTCGGGCAGCCGCCGGGGCAGTGCCGGGCGCGCATCCTCGAACTGAGCGACGCGGTCGGTCCGCTGGGCTTCGCCGGCGACGAGGATGCCGGCTACCTGCGCCGGATCCTGCGCCGGGTCGGCGATCTGCGCAACTCGATCTCGGCCGCCAATATCGGCGCGACCGGCCATCTCGCCGGCGAGACTGCCGGCGTGACCGCCCGCATGGCCGAGCGGATGATCGCGGAGATCGACTGCGAGCTTCAGAACCTGCCGGCCTTCTTCGCCGGCTGGGACGCCAACATCCTCCGCCTGCGCCAGGGCATCGACCGGCTCGCCTGGCTGCTCGATGGCTGGCTGGACGTCTGCGAACTATGGCAGGCCGCGATGGCCGACCGGCAGAATATCGACCACCGCCGCATCGCGGAGATCATGCGCGTGATCCCGCTGGTCCCGAAAAGCGAGTGCGAGAACACGGTCCGCGTGACCATGGACAACCTGGCCGGCATACGTCACCGGATCGTCCAGCAGCTCCAGGACTGGCGGACCGGCGAGATCGACTACGAGATCGTCGGCCGAATCGAGACGATCAAGGCGCGTACCGCCGCACTTTGACTGGATCGCCGTTTCCGGTGGAGTATGGTTGGGGCCAAACGACCTGATCTCACGCCCTGACCGGGCAACGCCGGGAACACCGATGATGAACAAGTCCGTACAGGTGGGATCCCTCACCTTCGCCAACGACAAGCCGTTCGTGCTGATCGCCGGTCCCTGCCAGCTGGAGAGCCGCGCCCACGCGCTGGAAACCTCCCAGGCGCTGCTGGAGATCACCCGCAAGCTCGGGCTGGGGCTGATCTACAAGTCGTCTTTCGACAAGGCCAACCGGACCTCGGTCAACACCGCCCGCGGCCTCGGCCTGGAGAAGAGCCTGCCGATCCTGGCCGAAGTGCGCGAGACCCACGGCATCCCCGTGCTGACCGACATCCATGCGCCGGACCAGTGCGCGGCGGTGGCGGAGGCGGTGGATATCCTCCAGATCCCCGCCTTCCTGTGCCGCCAGACCGACCTGCTGCTGGCGGCGGGCGCCACGGGCCGGGCGATCAACGTCAAGAAGGGCCAGTTCCTGGCTCCCTGGGACATGAAGAACGTCGCGGCGAAGATCGCCAGCACCGGCAACGAGAATATCCTGCTGTGCGAGCGCGGCGTCAGCTTTGGCTACAATACGCTGGTGTCCGACATGCGGTCGCTGCCGATCATGGCCGAGACCGGCTATCCCGTGGTGTTCGACGCGACCCACTCCGTCCAGCAGCCGGGCGGGCAGGGCGGCACCTCCGGCGGCCAGCGGGAATTCGTGCCCGTCCTGGCGCGCGCCGCCGTCGCGATCGGCGTCGCCGCGGTGTTCATGGAAACGCACCAGGACCCGGACAACGCGCCGAGCGACGGCCCCAACATGGTGCCGCTGTCCCGCATGGCGGAGGTGCTGGGTGACATGGTCGAGTTCGACCGTATCGCCAAGAGCCGGCCGGTCGGGCGGCTGATGCGGTAGGGGCAAATCATGCTGACGCGCCATGACGACTACGCCGACCTGTACCGGTCGTTCGCCTGGACGGTTCCGGAGCGCTACAATATCGGCGTCGATGTCTGCGACCGCCACGCCGGCGATCCGGCCCGCGTCGCCCTGATCGTCGAGGAGGAGGACGGCACCGTCCGGCGCCACACCTTCCGCGACCTGTTCCACCAGTCCAACCGGCTGGCCAACGTGCTGGCGGCGCACGGGGCGGTCCGGGGCGACCGGCTTGCCGTGCTGCTGCCCCAGTCGCCGGAGACCGCCGTCGCCCATATCGCAGGCTTTAAGGCCGGGCTGATCACCATCCCGCTGTTCGCCCTGTTCGGCGAGGAGGCCCTGGAATACCGTCTTTCAGACAGCTGCGCCCGCGTGCTGGTCACCGACATGGCAGGCTATGCCAAGCTGGCGCCCCTGCGCGACCGGCTGCCTGGCCTGATGCTGGTGCTGTGCATCGACGGGGCTCCGGAAGGCACGCTCGGCTTCCACGAGGCGCTCGCCCGTGCGTCGGACAGCTTCACGCCGGTCGATACCGGGCCGGACGATCCCGCCGTGATCATCTACACCTCCGGCACCACCGGCAGCCCCAAGGGCGCGCTGCACGGGCACCGGGTGCTGCTCGGCCACCTGCCCGGCGTCGAGCTTCCGCACGAGTTCTTTCCGCAACCCGGCGACCTGTTCTGGACGCCGGCCGACTGGGCCTGGATCGGCGGGCTGTTCGACGTGCTGATGCCGTCCCTGCACCACGGCGTTCCCGTGCTGACCCATCGGTTCCGGAAGTTCGATCCGCAGCAGGCGATCGACCTGATGAAGCGGCATGGCGTCCGCAACGTCTTCCTGCCGCCGACCGCGATCAAGCTGATGCGGCAGGCCGGCGTGACTGGGGAGGGGCTGTCGCTCCGCACCGTCGCCAGCGGCGGCGAGACGCTGGGCGGCGAACTGCTGGACTGGGGACGCTCGGTGTTCGGCGTCACCATCAACGAGTTCTACGGCCAGACCGAGTGCAACGTCGTGGTCGGCAACGCGGCTCCGCTCGGGTTCAGGACGGGGTCCATGGGGCGGGCCGTCCCCGGCCACCGTGTCGCCGTGATCGACTCCGAGGGCAACGAACTGCCGGCCGGCGCCGTCGGCTCGATCGCGATCCGCCGCCCGGATCCGGTAATGTTCCTGGGATACTGGAACAAGCCGGAGGCCACCGCCGACAAGTTCGTCGGCGACTGGCTGGTCACCGGCGATCTGGGCCGCCGCGACGAGGACGGCTTCTTCTGGTATGTCGGGCGCGACGACGACGTGATCACCAGCGCCGGGTACCGGATCGGGCCGGGCGAGGTCGAGGAATGCCTGCTCGGCCACCCGGCGGTGGCCCTGGCCGCCGTGATCGGCGTGCCCGACCCGATCCGTACCGAGCGCGTTAAGGCCTATGTCGTGCTGCGCCCGGGGCGGGAAGCGTCGGACGATCTGGCCCGCGAGATCCAGGAGTTCGTCAAGACCAGGCTTGCCGCCCACGAGTACCCGCGCGAGGTCGCCTTCGTCCCCGAACTGCCGATGACGGTGACCGGCAAGGTCATGCGCCGCGTGCTGCGCCGGCAGGCGGCCGGGGAGGCGGGTTGCCGGGATTGAGGCCGGCGCCGGGGCGGACCAGCCCGTTCCGGACCATTCCGGCATAGACCTCGATCACCTCCTCCTTGGTCAGCCGCCCGCCCGGCTTGAACCAGGTGCAGACCCCGGTCAGCATGGCGAGGATGCCGAAGGCGGCGACGGTGGTGTCGGCGGTGGTGAAGTCGCCGCGCGCGGCACCGTCGTCCAGGATATCGATCAGCCGGCGCTCGTAGCGGCCGCGCAGATCCACGATCACCTCGTAGTTCTTTGGCTCCAGGCTGCGCAGCTCCGAATAGCTGATGAAGACCTCCCGCTTGCGGGCGATGTGGTACTCGACATGGAACCGGATGAAGGCGTCCAGCCGGTCGGCCGGGGCGTCGACGCCCGCCAGCGTCCGGTCCAGCCGCGCGATCAGCTCCTCCATGTGGACCCGGATCAGGTCGAACAGCAGGTCCTGCTTGGTGGAGATATGGTTGTAGAGGGATCCGACCTGGAGGCCGACCTCCGACGCCAGTTGTCGCAAGCTCATCGCCTCGTAGCCCTGCCGGTAGATCAGGCGCAGCCCGGCCTTGCGGATCGCTTCCAGCGTCCTGGTCCCGTTGGATCCCGCAGTGCGTGCCATGGTGGGTTTTCCTGGTTCGATGCTGCCCGTTCCATATCAGGGCCGAAAGCCGGCGCAATCCTGGGCGTCATGTCCTATTATGCCGCCGATACGCCGTTGCGCGAAGTAAAATAAAAACGTATGTTCGTATTTAAACGAGCCCGGCGGCGCTGCCCGGGCGATGCCCAGCGGGAGGAGCGGACACAATGGCGATACCCACCCATAGCGAACTCGATTTCGGCCTCGGTTCGGACCTGGAGATGCTGCGCGACACCGTGCGCACCTTCGCGCAGGAGAAGATCGCCCCCCGCGCGGCGGAGATCGACGCCAAGGACGACTTCCCGATCGACCTGTGGCCGGCCATGGGCGAACTGGGCCTGCACGGCATCACGGTGTCGGAGGAGTTCGGCGGCGTGGACATGGGCTATCTCGCCCACGTCGTCGCGATGGAGGAAATCAGCCGCGCCTCCGCCTCGGTCGGGCTCAGCTACGGCGCCCACTCCAACCTGTGCGTCAACCAGATCAACCGCTGGGGCACGCCGGAACAGAAGAACCGCTACCTGCCCAAGCTGCTGTCCGGCGAGCATGTCGGGGCGCTCGCCATGTCCGAGCCGGGCGCCGGCTCCGACGTGGTCTCCATGCGGCTGCGCGCCGACCGGCGCGGCGACCGCTACGTGCTGAACGGCTCCAAGATGTGGATCACCAACGGCCACTATGCGGAGACGCTGGTGGTCTACGCCAAGACCGATCCGTCCGCCGGCCCGCGCGGCATCACCGCCTTCCTGATCGAGAAGGGCTTCAAGGGATTCCGCCCGGCGCAGAAGCTGGACAAGCTGGGGATGCGGGGCTCGCCCACCTCCGAGTTGGTGTTCGAGGACTGCGAGGTGCCTGAGGAGAACGTGCTCGGCCCCGTTGGCAAGGGCGTCAACGTGCTGATGTCGGGCCTCGACTATGAGCGCGCCGTCCTGGCCGCCGGCCCGGTCGGCATCATGCAGGCGGCCCTCGACGTGGTCGTTCCGTACGTCCACGAGCGCAAGCAGTTCGACACCCCGATCGGCGAGTTCCAGCTGGTCCAGGGCAAGCTTGCCGACATCTATACCCGGCTGAACGCCTGCCGGGCCTATGTCTATGCCGTGGCCCGCGCCTGCGACGCCGGCAAGACCACCCGCAAGGACGCGGCCGGGGCCATCCTGTACGCGGCCGAGGCGGCGACCCAGGTGGCGCTGGACGCCATCCAGCTGCTGGGCGGCAACGGCTATATCAACGAGTACCCGACCGGCCGCCTGCTGCGCGACGCCAAGCTCTACGAGATCGGTGCCGGCACTAGCGAGATCCGGCGCATGCTGATCGGCCGCGAGCTGTTCAAAGAGACGGCCTGAGACCTGCCATGACCATCCTGAAATCCGCCATCGACACCCGCGACTCCGCCTTCGCCGACAATGCCGAGGCAATGCGCGGGCTGGTCGCCGACCTGCGCGACAAGGTCCACGAGGTCAAGCAGGGGGGAGGGGCCAAGGCCCGCGACCGCCACCTGTCGCGGGGCAAGCTGCTGCCGCGCGACCGGGTGCGCACGCTGCTCGACCCCGGAACGCCCTACCTGGAATTCTCCCAGCTGGCGGCCCACGGCGTCTACGAGGAGCCGATCCATGCCGCCGGCATCCTGACCGGAATCGGCCGGGTGTCGGGGCGGGAATGCGTGGTGATCGCCAACGACGCGACGGTCAAGGGCGGGACCTATTTCCCGCTGACCGTCAAGAAGCACCTGCGCGCCCAGGAGATCGCCCGGGAGAACAACCTCCCTTGCATCTATCTGGTGGACAGCGGCGGCGCCAACCTGCCGAACCAGGACGAGGTGTTCCCCGACCGGGACCATTTCGGCCGCATCTTCTACAACCAGGCCACCATGTCGGCCCAGGGCATCCCGCAGATCGCGGTGGTGATGGGAAGCTGCACGGCGGGCGGCGCCTATGTCCCGGCCATGAGCGACGAGTCGATCATCGTGCGGAAACAAGGCACCATCTTCCTCGGCGGCCCGCCGCTGGTGAAGGCCGCGACCGGCGAGGTCGTCTCGGCGGAGGATCTGGGCGGAGCCGACGTCCATAGCCGGACCTCCGGCGTGACCGACCATTACGCGCTGAACGATCCCCATGCGCTGAGCATCGCCCGGCGGATCGTCGGCAACCTGAACCGGCCGAAGCGGCCCCAGGTGGAGTTGCGCGCCCCGGCCGAGCCGCTCTACGCCGCCGAGGAAATGTACGGCATCATTCCCAGCGATACGCGGAAGCCCTTCGACGTGCGCGAGGTGATCGCCCGGATCGTGGACGGTTCCGAGTTCGACGAGTTCAAGCAGCTCTACGGCACCACGCTGGTCTGCGGATTCGCCCACATCTTCGGCTATCCCGTCGGCATCATCGCCAACAACGGCATCCTGTTCTCTGAATCGGCCCTCAAGGGCGCGCATTTCATCGAACTGTGCTGCCAGCGCGGCATTCCGCTGGTGTTCCTCCAGAACATCACCGGCTTCATGGTCGGCAAGAAGTACGAAGCCGGCGGCATCGCCAAGGATGGCGCCAAGCTGGTCATGGCGGTCGCCTGCGCTCAGGTGCCCAAGTTCACGGTCGTGATCGGCGGCAGCTTCGGCGCGGGCAATTACGGCATGTGCGGCCGGGCGTTCGGCCCCCGCTTCCTCTGGATGTGGCCCAATTCCCGCATCTCGGTGATGGGCGGGGAGCAGGCCGCCGGCGTGCTGGCCCAGGTCCGCCGAGACGGCATGGAATCCCAGGGCAAGAGCTGGAGCGCCGAGGACGAGGAAGCGTTCAAGGCGCCCATCCGCGAGCAGTACGAGCATCAGGGCCATCCCTATTACGCCAGCGCCCGGCTGTGGGACGACGGCATCATCGACCCGGCCGATACCCGCATGACCCTTGGCCTCGGCATCTCCGCCGCCCTCAACGCCCCGATCCCGCCGCCGAAGTTCGGCGTGTTCCGGATGTGATGGGAAAAGGCAGGGCAAAAGGCAGGGAGGAAACGCCGATGGACAGCACCAGCATCCTGACCGACATCCGGGACGACGGCATCGCAACCGTCACCATGAACCGGGCGGAGGTCCACAACGCCTTCAACGATCAGGTCATCGCCGAGATGACCGCGACCCTGCGGCGCCTGGGCGAGGACGACCGGGTGCGTGCGGTCGTGCTTCGGGCCGCGGGGAAAAGCTTCTCGGCCGGGGCCGACCTGGGCTGGATGCAGCGCATGGCCGGCTACGGCCCCGACGAGAACCTGCGCGACGCCGAAGGGCTTGCAGAACTGATGCGGACCCTCAACTTCCTGCCCCGGCCCACGGTCGCGGTGGTGCAGGGCGCCGCTTTCGGCGGCGGGGTCGGGCTGGTCGCCTGCTGCGACATCGCGATCGCGGCCGAAGGAGCCTCCTTCAGCCTGTCTGAAGTGAAGTTGGGCCTGATCCCGGCCGTCATCTCGCCCTACGTGGTGGCGGCGATCGGCGAGCGGGCGTCGCGCCGTTATTTCCTGACGGCGGAGCGGTTCGCCGCGGACGAGGCGCTGCGCGTCGGGCTGGTCCATCAGGTAGTCCCGGCGGACAAGCTGGACGAGACGCTGGACAGCGTCCTGGCGCGCTTGGCGGAAGGCGGCCCCGCCGCGCAGAAGGCGGCCAAGGACCTGATCTTCGCCGTGGCGCACCGGCCCGTGAACGCCGCCGTTATCCGTGACACCGCCGAACGCATCGCCACCATCCGCGCCTCCTCCGAAGGGCGCGAGGGTCTGGCGGCGTTCCTCGAAAAGCGCAAGCCGGCCTGGACGGCGAGGTAGACACCATGTTTTCCAAGATCCTGATCGCCAACCGGGGCGAGATCGCCTGCCGGGTCATCCGTACCGCCAGGCAACTCGGCATCCGCACCGTCGCGGTCTATTCCGACGCCGATGCCGGCGCCCTGCATGTGGAGATGGCCGACGAGGCCTGGCACATCGGGCCGGCGCCGGCCCGCGAAAGCTATCTGCGCGGCGACGCCATCCTGGACGTGGCGAAGCGTTCCGGCGCCGAAGCAATCCATCCCGGCTACGGTTTCCTGTCGGAGAACGCCGGCTTCGCCGAGGCCTGCGAACGGGCCGGCGTCGTCTTCATCGGCCCGCCGGCGTCTGCGATCCGCGCCATGGGCGGCAAGTCCGAGGCCAAGGCGCTGATGGAGAAAGCCGGCGTGCCGCTGGTGCCGGGCTATCACGGGGAGGACCAGGATCCGGACCTGCTGCGCGCCGAAGCCGGCCGCATCGGTTATCCGGTGCTGATCAAGGCGTCGGCCGGCGGCGGCGGCAAGGGCATGCGGGTGGTCGCCGGACCGGAGGAGTTCGACGACCAGCTGAACGGCGCCAAGCGGGAGGCGATCAACGCTTTCGGCGACGACCGCGTGCTGATCGAGCGCTACGTCACCCGGCCGCGCCACGTGGAGA
Source organism: Skermanella mucosa (assembly GCF_016765655.2). Taxonomy (NCBI): domain Bacteria; kingdom Pseudomonadati; phylum Pseudomonadota; class Alphaproteobacteria; order Rhodospirillales; family Azospirillaceae; genus Skermanella; species Skermanella mucosa. The sequence goes on along the minus strand of NZ_CP086106.1, from coordinate 3,680,192 downwards.
TCCAGGTCTTCGCCGACACCCACGGCGGCTGCGTCTACCTGTTCGAGCGCGACTGCTCGATCCAGCGCCGCCATCAGAAGGTGGTGGAGGAGGCGCCTGCCCCCAACCTGGATCCGGACACCCGCCGCCGCATGGGCGAGGCCGCCGTGGCCGCCGCCCGGGCGATCGGCTATGTCGGGGCGGGGACGGTGGAGTTCCTGCTGGACGAGGACGGTTCGTTCTTCTTCATGGAAATGAACACCCGCCTCCAGGTCGAGCATCCGGTGACGGAGTACATCACCGGCCAGGACCTGGTGGAATGGCAACTCCGTGTCGCCTCCGGCCAGCCGCTGCCGTTGACCCAGGACCGGCTGTTTATCCACGGGCACGCCATCGAGGTGCGCCTGTACGCCGAGGACCCGCAGAAGGGCTTCCTGCCGCAGACCGGCCGCCTCGACCATCTGGTCTTTCCGCCGCTCGATTTCGGCATTCGGACCGATACCGGGGTACGCGCGGGCGATACCATCTCGATCCATTACGACCCGATGATCGCCAAGCTGATCGTCAAAGGGGAGGACCGGGCGGCCGCGGTGCGCAAGCTGCGCGGCGCCCTGGCCGCGACCCAGGTGGTCGGGCTGGCGGCGAACACGGACTTCCTGCTGGCCATCGCCTCCCATCCGGCGTTCCTCGCGGCCGATCTCGATACCAAGTTCATCGAGCGTTACCAGGACGACCTGCTGCCCGAACCGGCCCCGGCCGACGACGAGGTGCTGGCGCTGGCGTCGCTCGCGGTGCTGCTGGAACGCTCCGCCAAGGCGCGGGCGGTCGCGGCGGCATCGGCCGACCCGTACAGCCCGTGGGCGGGCAGCGACGGCTGGCGGCTGAACGATGACGCCCACGACACGCTGACGTTCCGCGACGGCGGGACGGACCGGCCGGTCCATCTGATCTACCGTCGGGGCAGCTACCGGCTCGACCTTCCCGGCGGCACCGTCGAAGCGTCGGGCCGGCTCGCCCCCGACGGCACGCTGTCCGCCGACCTGGGCGGCCGGCGGCTGGAGGGCACCGTCGTGCGCCGGGGCGCCGACATCGCCGTCTTCCGCGAGCGCGGCAGCCATCGCCTGACCCTGATCGAGCCGCTGGCCGGCGCCGATGCGGCGGAAGCGCCGGGCAGCCGCCTGATCGCCCCGATGCCGGGCAAGATCATCGCCGTGCTGACCGAGCCGGGAGCGGTGGTGACAAAGGGACAGCCGCTGGTGGTGATGGAAGCGATGAAGATGGAGCACACCATCAAGGCGCCCGCCGACGGCACCGTCGAGAAGGTCCGCTACGCCGTCGGCGACCAAGTCGAGGACGGCGCCGAACTGATCGGCTTCGCGGAGACCTCGACGCCATAGGGCTGAAACTGCACCCCAACCTCAACCCTACCTTTGGTTGCAAGAAATGTAGGTCGGCTAGAGCGAAGCGGCAGCCGACGGCAACGCGCCGGCTTTGTCGGCAGCATCTTCGCTCCAGCCGACCTACGGGACTGACCGGTTCACGGGTCGGAGCTTGCATTTTAGGAGCAGGCCGGACAAGTTCCGGGCCAGCGGGAAAACTCAGGGAGAAACAACATGTCCAGGATGCTTGCGACGGTAGGGGCGATCGCGCTCGGTTCGCTCCTGGCGACGCCTGTCATGGCGCAGGAGACGGTGACCATCGGCGCCATCGAGATCCTGTCCGGGCCGAGTGCCGCCTACGGCACCGCCATCAAGGGCGGCCTCGAACTGGCGATGGACGAGATCAACGCCAAGGGCGGCGTGCTCGGCGGGAAGAAGCTGGCGCTGATCGTCGAGGACTCGGCCGGCAACAAGGACCAGGCGGTCAACGCCGCGCGCAAGCTGGTCGGCCGCGACAAGGTGCCGGTCGTGATCGGCCCGACGCTGTCCAACGAGATGTTCGCCGTCGGCCCGGTCACCAACGGGCGCGAGGTGGTCACGGTCGGCACCTCGACCACCGCCAAGGGCATCACCGAGATCGGGCCGTTCATCTTCCGCACGTCGCTGCCGGAATCCGACGTCGTTCCGGTCACGCTGAAGACGGCGCAGGAGAAGTTCGGCATCAAGAAGATCGCGATGATGTACGCGAACGACGATGCCTTCAGCAAGTCGGGCTTCGACAGCATGAAGGCCGCGGCCGAGGAACTGGGGCTGGAGATCGCGACGATCGAGACCTTCGGCAGCAAGGATACCGACTTCTCGGCCCAGCTGACCAAGATCAAGGGTCTTGGCGTCGACGCCATCACCATCTCGGCGCTGGTCGAGCCGATCTCCGGCGTCGTCCTCCAGGCGCGCCAGCTCGGCATTCCCAGCAGCGTCCGCTTCATCGGCGGCAACGGCGCCAACTCGCCGAAGCTGGGTGAGATCGCGGGCGCCGCGGCCGACGGCCTGCTGGTCGGCAGCCCATGGTTCATCGCCAAGCCGGACGAGGCGAACCGGAAGTTCGTGGCCGAGTACAAGAAGCGGAACGGCAAGGACCCCGACCAGTTCGCGGCCCAGGCCTATGACACGATGTACATCGTGGCCCAGGCGATCGACCGGGCGGGTGCGGCCGAAAGCGACAAGATCCGCCAGGCGCTCTACAAGACCGACTTCAACGGCGTCATGGGGCCGTTCACCTTCACCGAAGGCCGCGATCCCGCCTCGAACGAGGGCGTCGTCGTGCTGTCCATGAAAAACGGCCGGTTCGAAATCCTGGAGTAGTTCCGGCCGACGCACCGTGCTAAGGGAGGCCCGCCTCGCGGCGGGCTTCCGCTTTGCGGGGCGTTTCCAGATCCACGAATTGGCGCATTCTTTCCATGCTGTCCCAACAATTGGTCAACGGCCTGGTGCTGGGGTCGACCTATGCGCTTTTCGCGCTGGGGTTCACGCTGATCTTCGGCGTGCTCCGGGTCATCAACCTGACCTATGGCTTCTATTTCTCGGTCGGCGCCTTCGTGGCCCTGACCGCCGCGCGCGAGCTTGGCGCCAACATCTGGGTGGCGCTGCCGCTGGGCGCGGTCGCGGCCGGGCTGGTGGCCGTCGTCGCGGACTGGCTCCTGCTGACGCGGCTTCGCCGGGCCAAGGCCGGTGAGCTTGCGTCGCTGATGGTGACCCTGGGCGCCGTGCTGGCGCTCTATTCGCTGATGGCCGTCTTCATCGGCACCGACATCCAGCGCTTCCCCTTCGGCTTCGTCGACAACTCCGCCCTGGAATTCGGTGATGTCCGGATCTCCACGGTGCAGATCCTGATCATCGGCACCACGCTGGTGCTAGTGGCCCTGCTGTTCGTGCTGCTCCAACGCACCAAGCTCGGCCTGATGATCCGCGCCCTTGCGGAGAACGAGGACGCGGCCCGCCTGATGGGCATCAATGTCGGCCTGACCGTCGCCGCCGTCTCCTTCCTGTCCGGCATGCTCGGCGGGGCGGCCGGCGTCCTTATCGGCCTGAACTTCAACGCGATCCAGCCCTTCATGGGCGAGCACATGATGCTCCGGGGCTTCGCCGTCATCATCATCGGCGGCCTGGGCGACATCCGCGGCGCGTTGATCGCCGGCGTGCTGCTGGGCCTGCTGGAAGTGCTGACGGCAGGCTACATCTCGTCCAACGCCAGGGAGGCGGTCGCCTTCACCATCCTGGTGCTGACCCTGTGGTTCCGCCCGGTCGGCCTGTTCGGCCGCGCCCAGGCGAAGAGGGCCTGACGCCATGCCCATCTGGCTTGACGATTTCCTGTTCACCTACGAGACGCTGATCCACGCTCTCGGGGTCCATGGGCTGCTGGCCCTGTCGATGTATTGCGTGATGGCCGTGGGGCAGCTCTCCCTGGGGCAGGCCGCCTTCATGGGGATCGGCGCCTATACCGGGGCGCTGCTGACGCTGAAGCTGGGGCTGCCGTTCTGGCTGGTCCTGCCGCTGTCGGCGCTCGCGCCGGCCCTGGTGGCGCTGGTGATCGGCGGCCCGACGCTGCGGCTGAGCGGGGTCTACCTCGCGATCTCGACCATCGCGCTGGGCGAGGTTCTGCGCGTCCTCTACATCAACGCCGAAGGACTGACCGGCGGCGCGCTCGGCCTGTCCGGCATCCCGCGCAAGGCTGACCTGTGGCTGATCTATCTGCTGCTCCTGCTCGGTGTCGTCGGCTTCTGGATGGTCGGGCGATCCAAGATCGGCCGCGCCATGGAGGCGATGCGCGAGGACGAGGCGGTGGCCGGCGTCATGGGCGTCAACCTGCCGCGCTACAAGCTGGGGGCGCTGATCGTCTCCTCCATGCTGGCGGGGCTGGCCGGCTGCCTGACCGCGCACAGCAACAGCTTCATCGGCCCCAATGAATTCGGATTCGAAATGGCCGTGACGATCCTCAGCTTCGCGCTGCTGGGTGGCATCGGCACTCCCGTCGCCCCGGTGATCGGCGCCATGATCCTGACGGCGCTGCCGGAGGTGCTGCGTCCGCTCCAGGACTTCCGGCTGGTGATCAACGGGCTGATCATCGTCGTCGCGGTGCTGTTCCTGCCGCGCGGCGTCATTCCCTTCAGGCTGAGGCGGGCACCATGACCATCCTGCTTTCCGCCCGGCAGATCTCCAAGCAGTTCACCGGGCTGCTGGCCGTCAACGAGGTCGACGTCGATGTGGCGACGGGTTCCGTCCACGGCATCATCGGCCCCAACGGGGCCGGCAAGACGACGTTCTTCAACCTGATCTCCGGTCTGCTGCCGCCGACCTCCGGCACCCTGACGCTCGACGGGCGCGACATCACCGGGGCGGCGCCCTACGAGCGGACCCGGCTGGGCGTCGCCCGGACGTTCCAGAACATCCGCATGTTCTCCGACATGACGGTGGTCGAGAACGTCATGACCGGGATGCACACGCGCCTGGAGGCGTCCGGCCTCGCGGCGCTGCTGCGCCTGCCCGCGTTCCGGCGGGAGGAGCGGGCGGCCAAGGCGAAAGCCATGGAATTGCTGGAGTTCGTGAGGCTCGCCGACAAGGCGGGGGTGCGGTCCGGCGATTTGTCCTATGGCGACCAGCGCCGGCTGGAGATCGCCCGCGCCCTGGCCGGCAATCCGCGCCTGCTGCTGCTGGACGAGCCCGCCGCCGGCATGAACCCGACGGAGACCCGCGACCTCGCTGCGCTGCTCCGGGAGGTCGCCCGGCGCGACATCACGCTGCTGCTGGTCGAGCACAACATGGGCTTTGTCATGGACCTGTGCGACCGCATCACCGTGCTGAACTTCGGCCGCAAGATCGCCGAGGGCACCGCCCGCGAGGTGCGCGACGATCCGGCCGTGATCGAGGCCTATCTCGGCACCAAGGTTGCCGAACGTCTGGCGAAGGCGCACGGCGCATGAGCACTCTTCTCGAAGTATCCGGACTTCACCTGGGCTATGGCAGGACCACGGCGGTCAAGGGGATCGACCTGTCTGTCCCGGTCGGCGGCGTGGTCTGCCTGATCGGCGCCAATGGGGCCGGCAAGACCACCACCATGCGCGGCTTGGCCGGCCTGTTGAAGCCGTCGGCGGGAACCGTCCGCTTCGATGGCGCCGACATCACCGGCACTGCGGCGCACCGCATCGCCCGGCTGGGCATCCGGCAGGTGCCGGAGGGACGGCAGGTCTTCGCCGAGATGACGGTGGACGAGAATCTCCAGCTCGGCGGGCTCCAGGCGCCGGGCGCGGCGGAGTACGCCAGGCGCCGCGACCGCGTGCTGGAGCGTTTTCCCCGCCTGCGCGAACGCCTGGCCCAGCAGGCCGGCCTGCTGTCGGGCGGCGAGCAGCAGATGCTTGCCATGGGCCGGGCGCTGATGGGCGCACCCCGCCTGCTGTTGCTGGATGAGCCGAGCATGGGGCTCGCCCCCCTGTTCGTGGAGGAGATCTTCCGGATCATCGCCGACCTGAAGCGCGAAGGAACGACCATCCTCCTGGTCGAGCAGAACGCGCAGGCGGCGCTGGAGATCGCCGACTATGCCTATGTGCTTGAGAGCGGCGCCATAACGCTCCACGGACCCGGGCCGGAGATCGCCGACAACCCGCAGGTGGCCGCCGCCTATCTGGGTGGCCATTGACGCGTTAATCTGATATTCCCGCCATCTACTCGGCGGAATGTCCAGCATTCGGTGAATAATGGCGAGAAACAGCAACCGCGGTGCGGCACGACAGAAACCCCGGGCGACCCGGATCCCGGCACCGGTTCAGGCCGAGAGCGCCGATGGGCTGACCAGCGTCACCGTTCGCGTGCCCGAAGCGGCAAGGCCCTTCATCGAGAAGGCGGCGGAGATGATGCGGGACGGCACCGACCCGGCCGCGGCGTTGCGCCGCGCCGGGGGTAGCTTCGACGCTTCAGCGCCGCCGCCCAGCCGGGGCGAGGCGCTGTCCGACGACGACATGGCCCGCCAGCGCGACCAGCACCAGATGGCTAAGCTGCGCAACCGCTTGGAAAGCCAGGAACTGCGCAGCGCCGCGGAAATCGGCCAGCGGGTCCGGAGCCTGCGCGGCTGGCGCCTGACCCTCGCCCGCATGGCCGGGATCGTCGGTTAGACGGGCTTACTGCGGCGCCGCCTGACCAACGGTCGTATCGGCGCTGACCCGCCACACTCGGTTGCCGACATCGTCGGTCACCAGCAAACCGCCCTTGCCGTCGGGCGCCACGTCGACCGGCCGGCCCAGCGCGTCGCCCTGCTCGTCGACGAAGCCGGTCAGCACGTCCACCGGGTCGCCCGACGGCTTGCCCTCGGTGAAGGGTACGAAGATCACCTTGTAGCCGCTGCGCGGCGTGCGGTTCCAGGACCCGTGCTGGCCGATGAAGACGCCGTTGGAGAACTGGTCGGTCAGCGTGTTCTCGTCGGAAAAGGCGAGGCCGAGGGAAGCGGTGTGGGGCCCGAGCGCGTAATCCGGGGCGATCGCCTTCTCGACCAGGTCGGGCCGCTGGGGCTCGACCCGGACATCCACGTTCTGGCCATAATAGCTGTAGGGCCAGCCGTAGAAGCCGCCGTCCTGGACCGACGTCATGTAGTCCGGCACCAGGTCGCCGCCGATCTCGTCGCGCTCGTTGACCGCGGTCCACAGGGCGCCGGTCGTCGGCTCCCAATCCAGGCCGTTGGGATTGCGCAGGCCGGAAGCGAAGATGCGGTGCTCGCCGGTCTGCGGGTTGATCTCCCAGATCGCGGCGCGGCCTTCCTCGATCTCCATGCCGTTCTCGCCGACATTGCTGTTGGAGCCGACGGTCGCGTAAAGCAGGCTGCCGTCAGGGCTGGCGATGACGTTCTTGGTCCAGTGGTGATTGATGCCGGCCGGCAGGTCGACCACCTTGGTACCCGGGGCCGTGATCTTGGTCTGCCCTTCCTCGTACGGGAAGCGGACGATCGCGTCGGCATTGGCGACGTACAGGTCGTTGCCGACCAGATACATGCCGAACGGCGAATGCAGGTTCTCCAGGAAAGCGGTCTTGGTCTCGGCCACACCGTCGCCGTCGCCGTCGCGAAGCAGGCTGATGCGGTCGGCGCTGGGCACGCGGGCACCGGCCCTGCTCATCACCAGGCCCATGACCCAGCCCCTGATCCCGCCGCTGCCCTCCTTGGGCGGCGCGTTGGACTCCGCCACCAGCACGTCGCCGTTGGGCAGCACGTGGAGCCAGCGGGGATGGTCCAGGCCGGCGGAGAACTCGGTCACGCCGAGGCCCTGGGCCGCGGTCGGCTTCTGATCATCCGACCAGCCTTTCGCCGGGGCGATGTTGACCGTCGGGATCGGCGACTCGTCGTCGGGAGCCGGCAATTCAGGGTTCGGCCCCGTGCCGGCCGAAACCGGAAGTGACGCGTTCTCGCCGCAACCGGCCAGGGTGAGGCCAGCCGCGGTGAGAAGCAGCGTGGCTGTGGGAAGCGTGCGCATTTCGCAGTGTTCCTGAAATCTATAGGTGTCTCCTGGAACAACACGAAACCCCGAAAGCTGTTCCGCCCAGCCCTTTTCCAATCGCGGTGAATGGGTCAGTTCTCCACAACCCTGCGGTACAGGTGCCATGTCGCATGGCCCAGGATCGGCATCACGACTGCCAGGCCGACGAAGAACGGCAGGGATCCGACGGCGATCGACAGCGCGACCACGAGGCCCCAGGCGGCCATCGGTACCGGGTTGGCGGCGACCGCCCGGAGCGAGGTCTTGACGGCGGCGACCGGTCCGACGTCCCGGTCCAGCAGCAGGGGGAAGGACACGACGGAGGTCGCCAGCACCACCACCGCGAAGAGGAACCCCACCAGGTTGCCGAGGAAGATCATCTGCCATCCCTCCGCCGTGTTGAAGACCCTGTACAGGAAGCCGTCCTCGGGCGCCGCCATCGACGTGCCCAAGGTCGCCTCGTAGATTGCGGAGGCGGCGGCCAGCCAAGCGACGAAGAGCGCAGCCAGTCCGAGGGCCAGCACCATGATCGACCCGATCGCCGGGGATTTCAGCACGTCGAAGGCATGCAGCCAGGAGGCGGATTTGCCCTGTTCGCGGCGTCGGCTCAGTTCATAGATTCCGATCGCGGCGACCGGACCCATCAGCGTCAATCCGGCGATCAGCGGGTACAGCAGCGGCCGCAGGTCGGCGCCATAGGCCCAGCGGGCCGCGACCAATCCGACCAAGGGGTAGATAACGCCGAGGAAGATCAACTGCGTCGGCGTCGCGAGGAAATCCTCGACGCCCTTTCCCAGGGCGTCCCTGATGTCGTTCAACCCGATCTTGCGCACGACGGGATAGGCTTCGCCGTACGCCACTTCCCGGACCGAGGGTCAGCTTGTCGCGGTTCTGTTCGCCATCTTCCTGCCTCCCATTGAGAGCGGCCGTCAGAAGCGGTCAAGCTGCGATCGTTTCGCAGGTGGCACGATTCATCGGCCGTCGACCTGTGGGCCGGACCGAGCGGTCATCCCTGCCGGGCGCCGCCGGCCGTGTCCCTGGCTACGAAATGTATCATTGTCGAGTAGACAGACCAGTGCAACTGGACCGGAAGCGGCCATTTGCCGAAAAAAGCCGGGGAGGCGACATCCGAGCGTTCGGGCGGCGGGTCCGCCGGGACTATCGCGCAGCCGGAATGATGCCGTCGGCCATCAGGAAATGCAGGTCCCGGACATAACCGGTCCGACCCGAGGGGGAGTCCGGGTCGGATGTCATGACGACGGTGATCCCGAGATCGGGCACGACATAAAGCATCTGCCCGCCATAGCCCCAGGCGTAATAGACGGTGTGCTCCCGCATCTCCCGGATGAACCAGCCATAGCCGTAGCTGTCGCCGGTATGGACCGAACGGGCCTGAGGTGTCCAGGAGGCGCGGATCCACTCCTCCGACAGGACGCGGCGGCCGTCCACCACGCCGGCGTTCCGGTAAAGCTCGCCCAGGCGGAGCAAGGCGCGGGGCGACAGCAGCATGTTGTTTCCGCCGAAATAGATGCCCTGCGGATCGCGCTGCCACGCCGGTACCTCGATCCCCAGCGGCTCGCCGAGCCAGTCCCGCGCCAGCGCAAGGGTGCTTCGCCCGGCCGCGCGGGTCAGGGCGGCGGACAAGATATGCGAGTTGCCGGTCGAATAGAGCATTCCGCCGCCGGGTTCGTCGACGAAAGGGCGCGCCAGGGCAAAGCTCACCCAGTCGCGGCTGCTTACCCAGCGGCCGTAGAAGGGGCCGGATGTCCGCTCCAGTCCGGAGCGCATCGCCAGCAGGTGGTCTACGGTCACCCGTGCCAGCCGCGGGTCGGCGCCGGCGGGGACGCGATTTCCCAGGATCTCGACGATCGGCTGGTCGACCCCCTCGAAAACGCCGCGGTCGATCGCGATCCCGGTCAGCGCGGCGATCACGGTCTTGGACAGTGATTTCACGTTCACCGGGCGGTCCAGGCCCGGCCCGCCGAAGACATGCTCCACGATCGGGACGCCGTCGCGGGCAACGATCAGCGAGCGGAGGGTCGGCAGGTCGGCGGCCTGTTCGAGTGCCTGGTCGAGCATGGCCCGGTCCAGCGAACGGGCCGCCTGTGCGGATGCAGGGGAAGCGGCCGCGAGCAGGCCGAGGGCGAGAAGCGCCGGGGCGAGGAACTTCCGGGCGGAGCGGGGGAATGACAGCATAGGGCTTACTTGGCACGCCGCGTTTCGACGTCAACCGGGATCCCGGCGGGACGACGGGCTGCATCTATGTTGGGCTCCCCGCCGCTTTGCCGGGCAGAACCGATCATGCCGGGAACGGGCGCGCACCGTCTCCGCCGCAGGCCCGCGACTTGCATACTGCATTATGCGCACCAGCGCATCGCAGGCCCCTGTGCGTCGGGGGCCTGGACCAAAGCGGAGAAACAAGAAAATGTGCCAAGGTGACGACCGCAACTGCCCCAACTTCGAGGAGCATCGCCGGGACTTCCTGAAGACCATGGACCATGAGCGCCGGACTTTCCTGAAGAGCGCCTTCGCCGCCGCGGGCGGTGCCGGCGTCTTAGGAGCCGGCGGCCTGTCCCTCGTCACGCCCGCGATGGCCGCGGCGGCGCAGGCCCAGCAGCCGGGGCGTATCAGCCACCACTACCTGCCGGCCACGGCCGATACGGTCCACTGGGGTTATTTCAGCAAGAGCCTGAAGCCGCGCGTCGAGATCTCGCCCGGCGACTACGTCACGATCGAGACCCTGACCCACCATGCCAACGACGATGCCGAGCGCATGGTGACGGGCGATCCGGGCGCCGAAAGCGTCTTCCATTGGACCCGGGAGAAGAAGAACATCGATCGGCGGGGCGCCGGTCCGATGGATGCGTCGATCCACGGACGCGGTGCCGGCGAAGGGTTCGGCGTCCATATCTGCACCGGCCCGGTGGCGATCCGCGGCGCCGAGCCCGGCGACGTGCTGGAGGTCCGCATCGTGGACATGAAGCCGCGGCCCAGCGCGAACCCGGAGTTCGCCGGCCGTGCTTTCGGCGTCAATGCCGCGGCATGGTGGGGCTATCACTACAAGGACCTGCTGACCGAACCCAAGGAGCGCGAGGTCGTGACGATCTACGAGATCGACGCGCGCGGCGAGCGGAACTGGGCCAAGGCCGTCTATAATTTCCGCTGGACGCCGCAGACCGATCCGTTCGGCGTCGTCCATGCCAAGATCGACTATCCCGGCGTTCCGGTCGACCATTCCACCATCGAGAAGAACTTCGACGTGCTGAAGGGCATCCGCATTCCGGTGCGGCCGCATTTCGGCGTGCTCGCGGTCGCCCCGAAGGAGGTCGAGATGGTGGACTCCGTGCCGCCCGGCTATTTCGGCGGCAACATGGACAATTGGCGGCTCGGCAAGGGTGCCACCATGTACTACCCGGTCGCGGTGCCGGGCGCCCTGTTCTCCGCCGGGGACCCGCACGCCTCCCAGGGCGATTCGGAACTGTGCGGTACGGCGATCGAATGTTCCTTCACCGGAACGTTCCAGTTCATCCTGCACAAGGCCGCCGACCTCGCCGGCACCGCCCTGGAAGGCCTGGACTATCCCATGCTGGAAACGGCGGAGGACTGGGTCATGCATGGGTTCAGCTATCCGAACTACCTGGAGCAGCTGGGGTCCAATGCCCAGTCGGTGATCTACGAGAAGTCGTCGGTGGACCTCGCCATGCGGGACGCCTTCCGCAAGATGCGTCAGTTCCTGATGAACGCGAAGGGACTGACGGAGGACGAGGCGATCTCGCTGATGTCGCTCGGCGTCGATTTCGGCATAACCCAGGTGGTGGACGGCAACTGGGGCGTCCATGCGATCATCAAGAAATCCATCTTCTCGGCGGCCGACGCCTGATCCGACCGGATGTTCCGGCAACGGAACGTCTCTCCCGGCCTGGTGTTCGCTGGATATGATGGCGGAGCGCGCGCGGAGGTCTTCGGGGCTGCCGCGCGCGTCCCGCGCTCCCTTCACCGGTACCGGGGATTGACGACATGGAAAAGCGGCAGCTTGGCCGGTCCGGCCTGACCGTCGTTCCGCTCTGCTTCGGCGGCAACGTGTTCGGCTGGACGATCGACGAGGCGACCTCCCACCGGCTGCTCGACGCTTTCGTCGAGCAGGGCTTCAACTTCATCGACACCGCCGATTCCTATTCGACCTGGGTTCCGGGCAACCAGGGCGGAGAGTCCGAGACCATCATCGGGAACTGGCTCAAGGGCCGCACCGACCGCGACAGGCTGGTGATCGCGACCAAGGTCGGTTCGGAAATGGGACCGGGGAGGAAGGGGCTGGCGCCGGCCTATATCCGGACCGCCGTCGAGGATTCCCTGCGCCGGCTGCGGACCGACCATATCGACCTGTACCAATCCCACTGGGACGATCCGGAGACGCCTTTCGAGGATACCCTGGCCGCCTACCAGCAACTGATCGACCAGGGCAAGGTGAGGGCGGTCGGCGCCTCCAACCTCAGCCCGGCGCGGCTGCGCGAGGCGCTTGAGGTCGGCGGCAAGCCGGGGCTCGCCCGCTATGAAACCCTTCAGCCGGAATACAATCTGTTCGATCGCTCCGGATACGAGACCGAGCTGGAGGGCATCTGCCGCGAGAACCAGCTCGGCGTGATCTCCTATTATTCGCTGGCCAGCGGCTTCCTGTCGGGCAAGTACCGCTCGCCCGAGGATGCCGGCAAGAGCCCGCGGGGCGAGGGCGTCGTCGGGAAGTACCTGAACGACCGGGGCCGGGCGATCCTGGCGGCACTGGACGAGGTCGCGGCTAAGCTCGACGCCAATCCTTCCCAGGTGGCGCTGGCTTGGCTGATCGCCCGTCCCGGCCTGACGGCCCCGATCGTCAGCGCGACCAGCCTGGAACAATTGAGTGACTTGGCCGCGGCCGCCCGGCTGACACTTGATCGCGCGTCGATCGATCGCTTAGACAAGGCGGGTGGAGGGTAAGCGGAACCATCCGTTAACCAGTTATGTGAGACACATCACGGCCCTTCCGACAGGTGAATGCTACAGGATGCGACCGTGAAGATCGGTACCGGCCGAGAGTTTTCGATTATCAGATATGTCCCGTTCAAATCGCCGCTCCGGCCGCTGGCCGGGGCTGCGCTTGCGGGTGCACTGCTGGTGTCCGGCTGTGCCGTCGAACAGGTGACCGATCAGGCCTATTCAACCGTCCAGAAGACAGGCGTGTTCGACCGGGTGGCGGAGCGGACGGGCATCAATGCGCTGTTCGACGAGGCTGCCGCGCAATATGCTGAAGCCATGGCGACCGACGAAAGGTCGCTGGACACCGTTGGCGTCCCCCTGTCCACCCTGGCCTCCGGCATCGTCATGGGGCCGCGGCCGCCCGATCTCGTGCATGAAGCCCTGACCGAGATCGCCGCCGAAAACGGCCCTGCCGTCGCCCGGCGGATGATGATCGCGATGGCGACCGGCGGCACCATGATGGTCACCGGCCTGCCGGCTATGGCCGATGGTGCCATGTCGGCCCATGACAAGCTGGTGGCCGCGCAGGAAGCGCAGGCCCAGGTCGACGCCGCCTACGCCGCGAGCGAGGCCACGCGTGCGGAGACCGCACTGGTTCCCGACGAGGATCGGCCCCATGAAGCCGCCGCCCTGTTGAAGCTGGTGGACGAACCGGCTGGGTCGAAACTGGCGTGGAGCAACCGGGCGACGGGCGCCGGCGGTATCGTTTCGATCGGGGCCGCCGAGACGTCGAAGGGCGACGATGGACGGAGCGCCGCGGTCACATGCCGTACCGTCATCCGCGAATATTTTCACGGCGCCGTCTCGCGCGGCGGCGTCGGCACAATATGCCGGGAACATGGAGTATGGTACGATCTGAGTTGACCGGAGGGCCGGTCTGCGGCTCAGAGAAGTCTTTCGATCCGTTTCGGCGGGCTGGTCAGGGGTATTGGGGCGGTGGCCGGCATATAGGTTCCGCGCGGTTCCGTCGCTTCGGCGGCGTCGGCCCGGACCGCCGTCGGCCAAGGGCTTCCGATCGCCGCCTGCTCCACGGCGCCGGCTGCATAGCCGGCCGAGCACGCCAATACGACAGTCAATGTCCTTATTGTCCGGAGTACTGCCGTTTCAGTCGTTTGACCGCACATGTATCGTCTCCCGCTTGATCCGGTCCTGACTCAACAATCCAATTCCCAATTCGTGGCGAGTCGAGACAGTGGAGCGAATCATTTCACCGGCAAGGGGCGATGGCTGTGATTGCGGTCATAGTACCGATTGAGGAGCATGCGAGGATTTTGACTCGTCAACATCGTGTTTAGGTCGGACAGTATTTTGTGCCTCAAGTAAGTTTATTTGCAATGCTTCAAGGTAAAATACTGAACCAATGCGCGTGAAGCTGAGGTGGCGTTTGATCGGTGTCTGGGCGGAGTATGCCAGAAGCAGTATCGAGGATTTTCCAGCGGTCTCGTCACCGCTCGTCGCGGAAGCCTGGACCTACTGGATGACGAAGCGCGGCGATCGCCGCATGCCGTCACGGGTCGACATCGATCCCGTCGAGATCCCGCGCCTCCTGTCGTCTACCGCGCTGGTCGACGTGCTGCGCGATCCGCTGGATTTCCGCTTCAGGCTGCTGGGCACCGCGATCGACAAGATCACGTCCAAGAACCTCCGCGGGATCCGTTTCTCCGATTTGACGTTTCTCGTCCCGGGCAACAAGGGATGGGACGACTATGAATATGTCGCGACCACCGGCCGGCCCCTTCTGACCGACCGCCCCTATGTCGGGCAGAGCAAGCTTGTCGTCCGGCTGACGGACAGCCTGTTCCCGCTGTCGGACGACGGCGAGACGGTCAATATGGTCTGGAGCTTCCTGGATATCTGGCAGGTCCCCCCGCGCGAGCGATCCTGGAACGGCATCGCGTGACGCCCGGCAGAAAAAGAGCCCCGCAGCGGACGACGCGCGGGGCCCAAGTCTACAAGGAAGAACCGCACCGAGTATGGCGCCCGCACACTATGGCTCCGGATTGGTTGATTAATCGTTAACCATAATATCCTTTGCCCTCGAAGCGAAAACCGTCCTGTTAGCCTGCTCCTCGGTCAAGGTCGCGCCGATTACGGATTATTAAACGAAATCCTCCGAAAATGCGGGCCGGCCGATTCCCATCAGGGACCGGGAAGGCCGACGCCATCGCGAAACAGGGGCGGCGGCAAAGTGGGGAGCAGGCGCGTTGCAGGATTCCGGTCGTATAAAGACAGCTGTTTTCGTCGATTTCGATAACGTCTACATCAACCTTCTGAATGTGAACCCACAGTCGGCCGAGCGTTTCGCAACCGATCCGCTTCGCTGGCTCAGGTGGCTCGAAAGCGGTGCTTACGAGGGCAATCCTCACGCGGCCCGTCGCGCGATCCTCATCCGCCGCTGCTACCTCAATCCGACCGCCACCGGATTCGGCAACTACCGGGCCTATTTCAGCCGCAATGCTTTCTCGGTCATCGACTGTCCGCCCGTCACGTCGCGCGGCAAGAACAGCGCGGACATCGTGATGGTGATGGATATCCTGGATACCCTGACCCACACGACCCGGATCGACGAATTCATCATCCTGTCCGCGGACGCCGACTTCACTCCGGTCCTGCTGAGGCTGCGCGCCCATGACCGGCGCACCGCCATCTGGAGCAGCCGTTTCTCCGCCGCGGCGTACCGGGCCGCCTGCGACTCCGTGATCGACCAGAACGTCTTCGTCGAGGAGGCCCTGGGGATAGAGGCGCGTTCCGCCTTCGGGTCCCCGGCGGCACCGATCCCGACCTCCGGCGGACGCGGCGACGGCTACGCGGCACTCCTTCCCAGCGTCGCCGGGGCGCTGGCCGATCAGGCGCGCTCCAGCGGGCCGGTCGCCAGCCGCGACGTGCATGAGGTGCTGCGCAGGTTCCCGCAGTTCACCAACAGTTCGTGGTTCGGTTTCGGCAATCTGCGCTCGCTGGTTGAGCAGCTCTGTACCCTGCTCCCCGGCCTGGAACTGAGGTCGACCGGCGAGGCGGACTGGCGGGTGGAATGGAAAGGCGCCGGACCGCTCTCCGTTGGATCGCCCATCGCCGGATCGGATTTGTCGGCACTGGACGACGCAGCCTTGAAGAGCCGTATCATGGCGGCCGTACGCGCCGAGCTTGGCGCGTCGGACAAGCCCGTAGCCCTTGCCGCCCTCGGGCAGACCGTCACCCGCACCATGGGCCACTGGGTCAAGGAGCAGCGCCAATGGGCGGGACATGGCACCTTGAAGGCCTTGATCCTCGCCAATGGCGGTCCGGACATCGGTATCGATACCACCGGCACGGGCTTTGCCTTCGACCGCACGCGGCACAGGCGGCTTGCGGTGCCCGACGCCGCCGCTCAGCCGACGGAGACCGAGGCCGAGGAACTCCAGGACTTCATCGGGCGCATCGCCTCCATCACCGATATGCCGCCCTTGCCGGCAGCGACATATGGCAAGCTGTTCCGCGCCATCGGCGAGGCCCTGGAGCGGGAGCCCTATCAGGATCAGCTGGCCCTCGAAGGGCAGGTCTCCGCGATCTGCGCGGAGAGTGGCGTAGACGTGGACAAGGCGGCGATCTCCTACGTGGTCACCGGCCTCGCCATGTCGGATTTCAACTTCACGGAGGACGAGGCGGATCCCGGCGCGATCGCCCGTTTCTTCATGCGGAACGCCATCGAGACCTGTGCCAACGCGCAGCTGACGCTGAGCGACCGTGACCATGTCCTCTTCGCGATATGGCTGACCGGGGCGACATGGAGCGATTTGCAGCCGGGGAGAAGGGGCGTGGGGAGCTCGGTTTCCGCATCCTCCCCCGCCGGCATCGAATTTTCGGTGCTGATCCGGGAGGTCGCGGACCGGGTGCTCGAGGAGGTGACGGGGAAGGGGACCCTGGCGGGGCTCGACTTGGTCAGCATCGTCAGGCAGGTCAATACCTGGGGCGACCGCTCCTGGTTCGGCTGCGGCAACCTGCGGATCCTGGTCGAGAGGATCATCGATCTCCACCCCGAGATGATGGTCACCCAGCCTCCCGGCCAGCCCTGGCGATTCGTCCTGAAGAACGGGGAGGCCGGAGCCCCTGATCAGGAGCGGACGGAGGAGAAGTCGGGACCGCTGCTCACGGTCTGACCGAGCTTCCCACCGGTCCCGCGTCGGATCGCCGATTTTCCGTGGCTATCCTGCCTGGACGGAGGAAAGCAGCAGCGCCAGACCCAGGATCAGGGAGACGACCTGCCAGAATCGCACGGGGTCGCGGTCTTGGGGTGGCGGCTTCCGCAGGCGCAGGGAGTCGTTGCGCGCCGCACCGCACTCCGGCACCGAGGCAAGCGTAATGACGGCCGTGCGGTTACCGCCGGTGGTGTCGGCGGCCCTGTTCGGAAGCGATGCCGAACCGGGCCCGGATGTACTCGGAGCGACCCTCATCCATGCCGATGGAAACTGCGCTCCGTCAGGTGCGGAAACGGCCCGGGAAGCGCGACCGCCACAGCCGCTCCGCCATATCCTCGGCCTCCTCGATCGACGCGGCGCGGCCCACGGCCTTCAGGCCCACGGCTGCGGTCGCGATGACCGCCTGCTCGGCGACCGGGTTGTCCAGCTCCCCCGCCCACAGCAGGGCGGGGTGCCGCGGGTCCAGGTCCTCGGCGCGCCACTGATAGGTCGTCTCCATCCGTTCCGCGAGCCGGGGCGCCCAGAATTCCTCTGCCGCCTGGCCGCCTTCGACGGTCGCGACCACGCACTCCTTCAGGGGGGAACGCTGCGCCTCGCCGCCGATGCCCTTGAAGATGGCGGCGCGGGGCTGGCCCAGGCGGATCGCGATCTCCTGATGCAGCGGGCGGTAGGGCGGGTGGAACACGCTCTGGATCTGGGCCGGTGCGTCCAGCGGGTTGATGTCTCGGGCGAAGGTGTTGACCGCGGTCCGCACGCCGAGCAGCGGGCGGAGCTGGAACAGCCGCTCCAGGTCGGGACAGAAATCCTGCAGCCTGATATAGGCGAAATTGCCGCTCCGCAGGTTGGCCGCGGCTTCGGTCAGCGATCCGCAGGGCCGGATGCCCAGCCGGGCGAGTGCCGCCGGCGTCGGGGCATAGCCTTCCGACCCGCCGTCGATGCCGTGCATCAGCACCTTGATGCCTTCCGATGCCAGCAGCAGCGCCGACAGGACGAACCAGGGCTGCTGCCGGTGCCTGTCCGCGTAGGAGGGCCAGTCGAGGTCGGGAACGATCTGATCGTCCGGCCGGGCGAGCACCGACTTCGCCGCCCGGACGAAGCCGGCAAGCTCCGCGCCCGTCTCCCCCTTGCGTCTCAACAGCAGCAGGAAGGCGCCGAGCTGGATGGGGTCGACCTCGCCGCGCAGGACCATCGCCATGGCCGCCTCGGCCTCGTGCTCTTCCAGGTCCCGGAACAGCTTCGGTCCCTTGCCCAAGGCCCTGGTATATTCGGCGAACGGATGCTCCTGCATACTCGACGACTTTCCCCGATTTTCATCAACGATACTGTAGCGAACATGCTGGTGCGGCGCAGCATCTTGTTCGATGGCCGGCATCGCGTCGCAATTGGTGGGAACGAGCGCGACCGCAGCTCCGTTCCAGATGCCTCACCCGGATTTTTCACCGGCAACATCAGCATCATCAACATGGAGACGGCACATGGCCGAGGACAATCAGGACCAAGCCCGAGAGATGGCCGTCGAAGGCATGCGGAAGGCGAAGGCCGGCAACAAAGGCGAGGGGATCGAACTGGTGGAAGAGGCGAAGCGGCTGGACCATGATGCCATCGCCGATATCGCGCCCGACAGCGACGATGCGAGCCGGGACGATCCCGACTTGACCCCTCCGGCGACCACGGTGCCGAAATCCCCCGGGCCGCAGGGCTGAGGACGGGGGTGTTCGCCCAATCTTTGGTCAGAGGGTCATGAAGACGGCGGATTGAGCAGCCAGCGATGCCGGACAGCGACACCTGTCCGGCATCGCTGCGTTTCAGCCGTTTACCATAAATCGGAAGATCGCCGGGCATCCCCAACCGAGAGAGGATGAACCCTTCCGCATTGCCGAAGCCCTCGGTCTTCGGTTTCCCGAAGGCTGGTCACCCACTGGCCCTGTTCGCCCCATTCCCATATTCCGGTACGACGGGAACAGCGTCTTCGGGCTTGCCTTCCCGGCCGTCGAAACGGGTTACGCCGCCTCGGCTCCCAGCGTTGCTTCCGTTCCCGGCTTCTTGAAGACGATCACCAAGCCGGCGGTGACCACCGTCCCGACCACGATCGCCAGCGCGTAGAGACCGACATTGGTGACCGCGTTGGGAATGCCCAGCACGAAGATTCCGCCGTGGGGCGCCCGCAGCATGCAGCCGAACAGCATGGACAAGGCGCCGGTCAGGGCGGAGCCGACGATGGCCGGCGGGATCACCCGCAAGGGGTCCTTGGCGGCGAACGGGATCGCGCCCTCGGTGATGAACGAGATGCCCAGCACGGCGGCCGCCTTGCCGGCGTCCCGCTCGTCGGGCGTGAAGCGGTTCTTCGCGATCATGGTGGCGAGCGCCAGCCCCAGCGGCG
The DNA here is from genome assembly GCF_016765655.2 of Skermanella mucosa. Taxonomy (NCBI): domain Bacteria; kingdom Pseudomonadati; phylum Pseudomonadota; class Alphaproteobacteria; order Rhodospirillales; family Azospirillaceae; genus Skermanella; species Skermanella mucosa. The sequence continues at coordinate 3,660,760 of NZ_CP086106.1, read as the reverse complement.
GGGTCATGCCGGCCGCCATGACCGCTGCCATCGGCAGGTAGGTCTGGGAGGCCAGCAACCCGACCGCGAAGGTGTAGGCAGACTTGTTGACCGGACCGCCCATGTCCACCGCCATCATGCCGCCCAGCAGCAGGCCCAGGAACACCGCGTTGGCCGAGGTCATGCCGCTGAGCCATGCGGTCAGACCGGAGAGGATCGCGGCGATCGGCGCGCCGACCACGTAGATCATCAGCAGGCCGACCGCGACGCTGGCGAGCAGCGGGATGATCAGCACCGGTTTCAGCCCTTCCAGGTTCTGCGGCAGCCTGATCCAGTTCTTGAGATAATAGGCGATGTATCCCGCCAGGAACCCCGATGCCAACCCCCCCAGGAAACCTGCGCCGATCTGGCTGGCGAGCATGCCGCCGATCAGGCCCGGTGCGAGGCCGGGGCGGTCGGCGATGGAGAAGGCGATGTAGCCGGACAGGACCGGCACCATGAGGGCGAAAGCGGCCTGCCCGCCGATCTGCATCAGCGCCGCGGCGAGCGAGCCTTCCTCGTTGGCCGCGTCGATGCCGAACATGAAGGACAGCGCGATGGCGAGACCGCCCGCGACGACCACCGGGATCGTGTAGGACACGCCGGTCATCAGGTGCTTGTAGGGCCCGGTCCGCTGGGCCGACCGCTCGGCCTTCAGCCGCTCGACCTCGCCCGCCAGGTTCCTGCCGGCGGCGGGCTTGGAGCCGGTCGCCGCATCTCCGCCGTCCCCCGGCATCTGGGCTTTCTCGAAGGCGGTCGCGATGACTTCCTTCCCGCCCTTCAGCGCCCTGCCGGTAGACGTGGAATAGACCCGCTTGTTGCTGAAGCGGTCCAGCGCCACGTTCGTGTCGGCCGCGATGATCACCACGTCGGCGGCCTCGATCTCCTCCGGCGTCAGGGGATTGCCGGCGCCGACCGAACCCTGGGTCTCCACCTTGATCTGGTGCCCCAGGGCGCGGGCGGCCTTGTTCAGCGCTTCCGCCGCCATGAAGGTGTGGGCGATGCCGGTGGGGCATGACGTGATCGCGACGATCCGCTTCGGCGTCTCCGCGACCGGAGGCGGAGCCGCCCTGGAAGGCTGCGGCGCCGGAACGGGAGAAGGCGCCGGGGGAGCGACGGGCATCGGCTCCAGCGGCACCGTTCCGGGAGACGCCAGTTCGGCGACCTGCGGCAACTCCCGGTCCCCGGCGGCCTCGCGCAGCAGGCGCGCGGTGTGGCGGATCGCCTCGCCGGGGGTGGAGCGGCGGATGTTCTTGCCCTGGAAGCGATCCTGGTCGTCGGGCTGGTCGGTCGCCAGGATCACGACGTCGGCGTTGCGGATCTCCACGTCGGAAAGCCGGTCGGAAGTGCCGTCGGGACCGATGCGCTCGACGCGGATGTCGTATCCCAGCATGTCGGCCGTGGCTTCCAGCGCTTCGGCCGCCATCGCGGTATGGGCGGCGGAGGCCCTGGAACCCGTCACGGCGACGACTTTCTTCATGGTTCTCTTCTCCAGGCGGCAGCGGAAATGCGTCTAGCGGGCAAGGACGCGGATATCGATCTCGCCCATGGAATTCTCGATCGTTTCCGGCGGCGGCAGGTGGGGTCCGACGGTCGTCAGCGTGCCGAGCGAGAAGGCGGTCGCCAGACGGGCGCAGCCTTCCAGGTCAAGGCCCCGCAGCTTGCCCAGGATGAACCCGGCGACCATGGCGTCCCCGGCTCCCACCGTGCTGCGCACGATGACCGCCGGCGGCCTGACCGCGAGGCGGGCCGTGCCTTCGGCGAAGATCGCGCCGTCGGCCCCCAGCGAGACGACGACGCAGCCGACGCCGCGGTCGATCAGTTCCTGGACCGCGGTCAGGATCGCCGTCTCGTCGGGAAGCTTGCGGCCGACCAGCTCCTCCAACTCCTCCAGGTTCGGCTTGATCGCGTAGGGCAGCGCCGCGACGCCGCGCGCGAAGGCTGGGCCGCTGGCGTCCAGCACGACGTTCTTGCCGCGTCCGCGCAGGTCGGCGACCATCTCGGCATAGACCGTTTCCGGCGTGCCAGACGGCGTGCTGCCGCACAGCACGAACCAGTCGTGGTCGACCGCCAGCGTGTCGATGGCGCCCCGGAGCCAGGTCAGGTTTTCCGCCGAGAAGGGCAGTCCGGGCAGGTTGATGTCGGTGATGCGCTTGTTGGGCGTGTCCAGGATCTTCACGTTGGCCCGCGTGCGGCCGGGCACGGTCACGAAGCGGTCGGCAATCCCCTTGTCGGCGAAGAAGCTTCGGAAGATCTCGATGTTGTCCGTGCCGAGGATCCCGGTGACGCTGACCGCGCAGCCGAAGTCGGCCAGGAAGGCCGCGACGTTGACGCCTTTGCCCCCGGGATCGGCCTGTTCCCACTCGACGCGGTTGACCTGTCCCGCGGCGAAGTTCGGGATGGAGATCGTCTGGTCGATCGCCGGATTGAGGGTGACGGTGGCGACGCGGACCGTCGTGTCGGCATCCGCGGCTCCCGTCGCCCGGGTGATCTCGGCGGTTTCGGTGTCCATGTTTTCCCTGTTGTCCATGGTTCAGGCCGCCTCGCCGGTCAGGGCCCTGACTTCTGCGGCGGCGCTGCACGCCAGCGCCCGGCGCGCCAGGTCCTTGGCGTCCTCGTAGGCCATTTCGCGGACCTGAGCCTTCAGGGCGGGAATGTTGGGAACGCCGACGCTCAACTCGTCCACGTCGAGGCCGATCAGGATGGGTGCCGCGGCGGGGTCGGCCGCCAGGTTGCCGCAGACTCCGACCCATTTCCCCTCGCCATGGGCGGCGCGCACGGTCTGGTCGACCATCCGCAGCACGGCGGGGTGCAGGCCGTCGGCTTCGCGGGCCAGGGCCGGATGGCCGCGGTCCATGGCGAGGGTGTACTGGGTCAGGTCGTTGGTCCCGATGGAGAAGAAATCCACCTCGCGGGCCAGCAGGTCGGCCATCACGGCCGACGACGGCACCTCAACCATGATCCCGACATCGACGTGCGGCCCGTCCACCTCGCGCCGGACCTCCTCGACCAGGCTGCGGCCCCGGCGGAACTCGTGGAGCGAGGTGATCATGGGGAACATGATCTTGATCTCCCCATGCGACGCGGCGCGCAGGATCGCGCGGAGCTGGCTGCGGAACAGGTCGGGCATGGAAAACGACAGCCGGATGCCGCGCTGGCCCAGGAACGGGTTCTCCTCGTGAGCCATGGAGATGTAGGGCAGCGGCTTGTCCCCGCCCGCATCCAGCGTGCGGACGATCAGGGGCAGCCCGCCGAGTGCCTCGGCCATCGCGCGGTAGGCCTCGTACTGCTCCTCCTCGCCGGGCGGATCGGTGCGGTCCTGGAACAGGAACTCGGTCCGCAGCAACCCGACCGCCTCGCCGCCGGCCTGGACCGCGCGCTCCGCCTCGTGCACCGCGCCGATATTGGCGGCGATCTCGACCCGATGGCCGTCCACGGTGATCGCCGGGCGGTATGCCGCCTCCAGCACCACGGCGCGACGCTGCCCGGCGCCTTGCCGGGCCTGCCGCGCCAGTTCCAGCCGGTCGGCGTCGGGATCGGGCAGCAGGGTGCCGCGCGTGCCGTCCAGGACGGCGGTCACGCCGCCGGCCAGGTCCAGCACCTGGGGTCCGGCCCCGACCACCGCCGGGATGTCCAGGGAACGCGCCAGGATCGCGGTGTGGGAGTTGGGGCCGCCCAGCGCGGTCAGGATGCCCTTGACCAGGTCGGGGTCCAGCGACGCCGTATCGGACGGCGTCAGGTCCTCGGCGACCAGGATGATCTCATGATCAGGCAGGGCGGGTGCCTCCGCCTCGTCGCGCCGGACCAGGAGACGCATGACTCGGGCGCCGACATCGCGAAGATCGTTGGCCCGGCCTGCCAGCAGCGGGTCGCTGAGGGCGGCCAGTTCGTTCGCCCGTTCTTCGACCGTTTCCCGCCACGCGAAGGCCGCGCTCTCTCCCTGGTCTATGCGGTGGTGGACCGCATCGAGCAGATCGGGGTCCTCCAGGAACTCGCGGTGGGCGGCGAAGATCCGCGCCTCCATCTCGCCGGCCCGGCGTCCGACGGTGCGGTGAAGCTCTTCCAGTTCTGCGCCGGCCCGGTCGACCGCATGGTCGAAGTCCGAGTGTTCGGCGTCCGGGTTCGCGGCATGCTGCTCAAGGACCACTTCCGCCTGCTTGCGCAGCTGGTGGAGCGGGGCGATCGCGATGCCGGGGGCCGCCGCGACGCCGCGGATCAGTCCCGGCTCGTCCGGCGCCGTCTCGGCCGGGAATGTCTCGTGGCGGCCGACCTGTACCGCCGGTTCCGGTGCCGCGTGTGCCGCCTCGTCCTCCTCGCCCAGGCCCGTCTCCACGGCTTCCCGAAGGGTCTGCAGGGCCCTGGCCGCATCCGGACCGTCGGCGGTGATGCTGATGATGCCGCCGCGCTCGACGCCGAGCCGAAGCATCGACACCATGCTCTTGCCGTTGGCGGTCTTGCCCGCGTGGCTGACCCGGATGTCGGAATTGAACTGCTTGGCCAGCGTCACGAAGACGGAGGCCGGCCGGGCGTGGAGGCCGGCGCCGCCGGTGACTTCGACATCGACCCGCTGCCCGCCGCCCAGGATCGGCGCGGCCGGAGCGGGCGCGGGAGGCACTTCCGTCGACCGGGCGGGGTCGAGCGCCGCCGAGATCTCGGTGACGTCGTGGGTGCGGGCGAGCCGCATCACGGTCGCCTCGTCCTCCAGCACGTCGGTCAGCTTCTGCAGCACGCCGATATGTTCGTCGGAGCGGGCGGCGATGCCGACGACGAGATGCACGAACTCGCCGGGATTCCATTCGACGCCGTAGGGCAGCTGTAGAACGGAAAGTCCGGTATGCTGGATCAGATCGCGGTCCTGCGGCAGTCCATGGGGAATGGCGATGCCGTTGCCCAGATATGTTGCGGTGACCGTCTCCCGGCGCATCATGCTGTCTATGTAACCGGGCTGGATATAGCCGCCTTCGACCAGGATGGCGCCCGCCTGGCGTATGGCGTCCGCCTTGTCCACGGCATGGGCGCCTATCCGCACATTCTCCGGTCCCAAGCTGACCATTCGGCTTTCCTTTTCGGGCATCAGACTCAAACTATCTAACCCGATGCCGGAGAAAGCGTTGCAATCGCAGGGCTGGCCTGGGGGGAAGCAGGATGTGGGTGCGTGCGGTGCTCAGCGGATGCGCCGGGCTGGTGCTGGCGGTTTCCGCCCTGACGGCCCGGGCGGAAATTCCGGTCGACCTGGAACTGGTGCTTGCCGTGGATGTCTCCGGCTCGGTCAACGAGGAGGACGCCCATCTCCAGCGCAGCGGCTATGCCCGCGCGATCACCGACAGGCGGGTGGTGGAGGCGATCCAGGGCGGCGCGCTGGGCCGCATCGCGGTGACCTATGTGGAATGGGCCGATGACAAGCTGCAGCGCACGGTGGCCGGATGGCAAATGATCGACGGTCCGGCGAGCGCAAAGTCTTTCAGCCGGGAACTGGCGGGCGGGCCGACGGTGACGGAGGCGCGGACCTCGATCAGCGCCCTGATCGACCACTGCGTCAACCTGTTCGCGACGAACGGGTTCGAAGGAACGCGGCAGGTGATCGACATCTCGGGCGACGGCGAGAACAATGTCGGCCGCCCGGTGACGCTGGCCCGAGATGATGCCGTCAAGGCGGGAGTCATCATCAACGGGCTGCCGATCCTCCGCGCGGGCTTGCTGCCCTGGGCCGAGGATCGCGACCGGCGGCGCCACCTGGATACCTATTTCCAGGAGAACGTGATCGGCGGTCCCGGCTCCTTCGTCGTCGTCGCCAGGGGCCCATCGAGCTTCGCCGACGCGATCCTCGCGAAACTCCTGAGGGAGATCGCCGCCTTGCCGGAACCTGTGCCCTGACCCCGTGTTCGGATGCCCTGACAGAGGCTGGGAACGCGGATCGCAGGAATGGGTATCGATAGGTGCAGGCGCGTCGTACGGTTCCTGCTGGTCTGCGGCATCTTCCTCGTACCGGTCTGGGGCTACACGGCCACATCAGCGGTCTCCTGGATGCGGATGCTGGACCTGGAGACTTTCCGGACCACCGGCGACATCTGGAATTATCTGGCGGGGCTGCGCACCGGAATTCCTCCCGTGCTATCGGCGCTGGAACTGCTGTGGTGGGTCAATTTCCGCGATCTGGCGCTGTTTTCGAAGCTACTGTATCCGCTCAGCGTGGCATCTGCCTTCGCGCTGGCCGTGCTGATCCAACCGGAGCGGCCTTGGTTGCGGACCGCCGTGCTGATCCTCGGGCTGTTCCTGGCGCACCGGGGGGTGGCGGTCCATGCCGGCAATCCGGCGAACTACGATCCCCTCTTCGCCCTGCTGACGCTGGGCTATTTCCTGCTGGTCCGGGCATGGCTGGGCAGCCGACGGCCCGGCACGCTGGCGGCGGCAGGGCTGTGCCTCTCGCTGCTGGACCTGACCCGGCCTTTCATGGTCTTCCTGCTGCCGCTGTTCCTGGCGGTGGAGGTCCACCGCATCGTCACGACGGCTCCGCCATCACCATCGGCATCGGGAAGGGCGGGGGCGCTGGCTGCCTTCCTCCTGCCCGTCGCGATTCTCTCGGGCGGGTGGCACCTGCATGTATGGCTCGCCCATGACCATCAGATCACCTGGACCAACGTATCCGGCTTCAACCTCCAGCGTGCCTGGGAAGATTTCCATCCCGACATACGGTCCGCCCGCCGCCTGGAGGAACTGCCGCGCCTTCGGGAGGGTTCCGGCGAACTGTGGGCCGACCTTAACACCTCCGAGGTTTACTGGGAGAGCGAGGCGCTCAAGTCGCTGATCGTCGCCAGGATCCTGGAAGAACCGGTCCGGGCGGCAGGCCACATGCTGGAACGCCTTGCCGTTTTCGCCAGCGCGCCGACGCGGATGTACGACCGGGACCCTCAAGGGGTCGGAATCCTGGCATACCGGGTCGTCGTGACGGTCTTGCTCCTGACGCTGGCCGGTTATGTCGCCGTCGGGGGCGCCGTGCTGATCCGCCGCAGGTCCTGGCCGTGGCTCGACCAACGCTGGTGGCTGGCCGCCTCGACGCTGCTCGTCGTGATCCTGGTATCGGTCGGTGAAAGGGGCGAGGAGGGGCGCTTCATCTTCTCCATCCTGCCGATGCTGCTGGCTGTCGGCGGCTTCGCGCTCGCATCGTTGCCGTGTTCCGACCAAGCGGGGCGATCCTGCCCGGAGCCGGATTAGGCCGTTCAGAAATGCGGCCGGGCAGCGTTTCGGCCTTCGGATCGCGCCTCTTCGCGGTGGCGTACGAGCGAAGCGACGATTTCCCACACCTTAGCCATGTGGGCCTCCTGGATGTTGGAGATCCTGCTGTTCCTGGGACGCCACTGCTTCGAGTGGACGGCCTCGGCAATCTGATGCCTGCCGCGCCGCATGAACTCCTTCGCGGACTCGTCCACCGCCTTCACGAAAGAATCAAGTACGGCGTTTTCGATCGCCGCATTGTCGTTGACGGTGAAGTTGGCAATGGAGATCGGGAGCTGATCGGAACCCAGCTGGGATGGCGCCGGTATTCCGCGCCCTCCCTCCAGCCGGAACCAGATGGTGTCCATCAGGCATCTTCGTCCAACGTCTAAAGGATCATCCTTTTCCAATCTTCCCGCAGCGATCGCTTCCTCAAAATCAGGAAACTCAATTACGAATATTCCTTCATCAGGATCGCTCTTGACCGTCGCCGGGTAAGTAGCCATTGGGTTGCCTGCCTAACGTCATACAACAACAACGTGAAGGTTTAGGGTATACCAACTCCGATAAGCTATCAAGATCGGCGCGCGCAATCCAACAAGAACCTGTTCCCTTGGGGGATCGGCCTCATCAGGCGGTCGAACTTCGCGACGAACTTCGCCTTGAGTGCATCATTGACGTCCAGACCTCCGATTCCAGGATTGAGGATCACGTGGCAGCTACCTACGGTGAACTGCCTACCGTGATTCCCGAAGCCGCCAACCGGTTGGACCTTCACCGTTCCGGGCCCGAATGCCGCTTCAAGACACTGCGTCAATCGTTGAACGAAGTCATCAAACGACATCACTGAACCTTGAACATGAGAATTTACGGCAAAATTTATGGAGCTTTGGAGGGTTTGGAGTCAAGGTATCGCAACCGGCATGTGCTTCGCCAATCGGATTTTCCCCTGTCGGCCTGAGAGACGCAAACACACCCATCGGCGGGATCGGTTTCCGGCTTGCCGCCGGATCGCAGGGATCGGTTCCTCCAGCCCGGGGAGGCCTGCGACAAACGGCCTCCACCTTGCGACTGGTTTTAAGAACCAATTGCAATCCTTGTTCGACGTGCCTTAATAGCCGCTTGCGCCCGCCCCCAGAGCAGCGACCGGGACCGATGGATCATTCCTATTTCGACGACCGTACCGTTGCTTCCCGCCCCTTGAGCCTGCGTTCGGCACTGCGGGCTGCCCTGCGCGGCCGTTCGGCGACCTGGGTCGGAAAGCCGCCGGCGGGATCCGGTTCCGTTTCCCCCGCTCCGGACGGACCCGGCAACGCGCCGGCCGCTCCGCACGACGTGGCTGGCCCGGCGCCGAAGCACGCCGCATCGGCAGAGGAGGCGCTCGGCCTCGATCATGTGCGGCATCGCTACGGCGGCATGACGGCCGTGGATGACGTCAGCCTCGGTATCGCGCGCGGCGAGATCATGTGCCTGGTCGGCCCCAGCGGGTGCGGCAAGTCAACGCTTCTGCGGGTCGCGGCGGGGCTGGAGGCTCTTCAGCACGGCACGGTGCGGATCAACGGCAAGGTGGTCGCCGATAACGGCGGCTGCATTCCGCCGGAGCGGCGCGGGGTCGGGCTGGTGTTCCAGGACTACGCGCTGTTCCCGCACCTGTCGGTGATCGACAACGTCCGATTCGGCCTGTCCGGCATCCCGGTCGAAATCCGGCGCCGCCGCGCCATGGAGACGCTGGAACAGGTCGGCATGGCGGCCTACGCAGACCATTTTCCCCATGCCTTGTCGGGCGGGCAGCAGCAGCGCGTGGCGCTGGCGCGCGCGCTGGCTCCCAATCCGGCGGTGCTTCTGCTGGACGAGCCGTTCTCCGGCCTGGACGCTCGCCTGCGCGAGCAGGTGCGCGACGAGACGCTGCATGTGCTGAAGAAGACGGGGGCGGCCACGATGCTGGTCACCCACGATCCGGAGGAGGCGATGTTCCTGGCCGACCGGATCGCCCTGATGCGGGACGGCAAGCTGATCCAGTTGGGCAGCCCGGTCGATCTCTATACCCGCCCGGCCGATGCCTTCGCCGCGCAGTTCTTCGGGGAGGTCAACCGGATCGGCGGGCGGGTGCGCGGCGGTGCGGTCGAGACCCCGCTCGGCCGCGTGCCCTGCGACCTGCCTGAAGGGGCCGCGGCCGAGGTGCTGATCCGTCCCGAGGCGCTTCAGCTTTCCGCGCCGGATACCGCCGCCGGTGCCCGCGTTCCCAACCTCGGCCGCGTCATGGCGGCCCGGCTGCTCGGCCGGACGAGCCTGATCCATCTCGACGTGCCGGACGGCGCCCAGGGCCGTCACCTGCACTCCCGTATGCCCGGCCAGTTCCTTCCGCCCGAGGACACCCACGTGGCGATCACGCTGGACATGCGGCAGGCCTTCGTATTTCCCGCCAAAGATCCGACATAAACAGTTGTGATATCCCGGGGTGGTTTGGCCCCCCGGGTCGTTGCGGTCGGTTTGGCTTTCTGCCAATATCCCGCCGCAGCGCGCACCCACGAGCGGACTTTGGAGAATTCTCAATGAGTATCGGTATTTGGCAGGTGGTCCTGATCCTCGTGATCGTCCTGATCATTTTCGGAGCCGGCAAGTTGCCGAAGGTGATGGGCGACGTCGCCAAGGGGGTCAAGAACTTCAAGTCGGGCCTGAAGGAAGACGACGATGACGGCGTCGCCGACCAGCCCCGGGTGATCGACAGCCACGCCACGACCCAGCCGGTCCAGACTTCCGTCCACGCCGCGCCGGGACAGCCCGCGTCTCCCGTTCCGGCGGCCGGGACGCCGACGGTGGATCACACCACCACGGTCAGGAAGGACGAGACGGCCAAGACCTGAGCAGACCCGGCACCGCGTCCGCAAAGCGCTTGGCAAGTTCCATGTCGCCCGCCGTCCCGCCTATGGTAGTGGGTCCCTTCCGCCGTCCCTGGACGATCCGTAATGCTTGATATTGGCTGGTCCGAACTGCTCGTCATCATGGTGGTGGCGCTGCTCGTCATTGGACCCAAGGACTTGCCCAAGGTCCTGAAGACCGTGGGCATCTGGGTGCGCAAGGCGCGCATGCTGACCCGCGACTTCCAGAACAGCGTGGACGAGATGATCCGCGAGGCCGATCTGGAGGACGTGCGCCGACAGGCGACCGAGTTGCGCAACCTGAACCTGACGAAGGAGGTGGAGAATACCATCGATCCCTCGGGTTCCCTGCGCAACGCGTTCGATCCCAACATCACGTCGAGTCCCTCGGTCACGGCCCGTCCGCGCGCGGAGGATGACTCCGACCCGGAAGCCGAGGCGGACAGGGCGGCCCATGGGGAGGTCCGCGGAACCGGGACGGTCCAGGCGGCCCAACTCCCCGCGACGGCCGCCGAGCCGCAGCTCCCAGCCGTGCCGGCCGACCAGAAGATCCCCGAACCGGCCGTGGTGCCGGGCGATACCCCTGACAAGCGGGCATGACCACCGTGAGCGACGACGGCCTCGACGACAGCAAGATGCCGCTGCTCGATCACCTGATCGAGCTGCGCAATCGGCTGATGTACTCGATAGCGGCGATCTTCGCCGCCTTCCTGATCTGCTACTATTTCAGCCCCGACATCTACGCCTTCCTCGTCCGTCCGCTGGCCGACCTGCTCGGCAACGAAGGCAGGCGGATGATCTACACCGGCCTGACGGAAGCCTTCTTCACCTACGTCAAGGTCGCGTTCTGGGCGGCGATGTTCCTCGCTTTCCCGGTCATCGCCAGCCAGCTCTGGATGTTCATCGCGCCCGGCCTCTACAAGCACGAGCGCAACGCCTTCCTGCCGTTCCTGGTCGCCACCCCGATCATGTTCTTCATGGGCGGCGCGTTGGTCTATTACGCGATCTTCCCGCTCGCCTGGAGCTTCTTCCTGAGCTTCGAGCAGCTGGCGCCCGGTCCCGAGGGGCTGCCGATCCAGTTCGAGGCACGCGTCGGCGAGTACCTGTCGCTGGTGATGACCCTGATCTTCGCCTTCGGAATCGCGTTCCAGCTTCCGGTGCTGCTGACCCTGCTGGCCCGGGCCGGTATCGTCTCGTCGGAGGCGCTGGCGTCCAAGCGGAAATACGCCATCGTCATCATCCTTATCGCCGCCGCGATCATGACGCCCCCCGACGTGATCAGCCAGCTCGGCCTCGCCGTGCCGCTCTATGCGCTCTATGAGATCTCGGTGCAGATCGCGCGCGTCATGGAGAAGCAGCGGGCGAAGCGCGAAGAGGAAGCCGAAGCGGCCGAGTGAAGGTTCCGGGTGAAAAGGGGCACAGTGTGCGGCGGAATGAACACAGTCCGCCGCGCTCTGTTCCGCACGGCTGGACCGGGGACATGAGGAGCTTTATAAACAACTTCCCGTAACGTCTTCGATCCAGTGGTCTCATGCACGACTTACGCCTGATTCGTGACAATCCCGAAGCTTTCGACCGTGGTCTGGCGAGACGGGGTCTGTCGCCCATGTCGGGTGAAATCCTGGACCTCGACGCCAGCCGCCGTGCCGCCCAGACCGCGCTGCAGGAGATGCAGGCCCGCCGCAACGAGGCTTCCAAGGAAATCGGCAAGGCCAAGCGAGAGGGCCGCGGTGCCCAGGACCTGATGGCTGAAGTCGCCGGCCTGAAGGAAGGCATCCAGCAGACCGAGGAGCAGGAGCGGGAGACCGGCGCCGCCCTCGAAACCCTGCTCGCCAGCCTGCCCAACATTCCGGCCGACGACGTTCCCGACGGTCCCGATGAGAGCGGCAACGTGGAACTGCGCCGGGTCGGCGAGCCGCCCCGCCTGGACCATGCGCTCGAGCATTTCGAACTGGGCGAGAAGCTGGGGCTTATGGATTTCGCCGCCGGCGCCAAGCTGTCGGGCGCGCGGTTCACCGTGCTGCGCGGCAAGCTGGCCCGGCTGGAGCGGGCGATCGGCCAGTTCATGCTCGACCTCCATGTCAACGAGCACGGCTATACCGAGGTCATGCCGCCCCTGATGGTGCGCGACGAGGCCGCCTTCGGCACCGGGCAGCTGCCCAAGTTCGCCGAGGACCTGTTCCGCACCACGACGGGACACTGGCTGATCCCGACCGCCGAGGTACCGCTGACCAACTTGGTGGCCGACCGAATCCTCGACCTGGAGGACCTGCCGCTCCGCATGGCCGCGCTCACTCCGTGCTTCCGTTCCGAAGCGGGGGCGGCCGGCAAGGATACCCGCGGCATGATCCGCCAGCACCAGTTCTGGAAGGTCGAGATGGTCAGCGTGACCGGTCCGGACCAGTCCAACGCCGAGCACGAGCGCATGACCCAATGCGCCGAGACCGTCCTGAAGCGGCTGGAACTGCCGTTCCGCACCATCGCGCTGTGCACCGGCGACATGGGATTCTCCGCCGCCAGGACCTATGACATCGAGGTCTGGCTGCCGGGCCAGGACGCCTACCGGGAAATCTCCAGCTGCTCGACCTGCGGCGATTTCCAGGCGCGCCGCATGAAGGCCCGCTGCCGGCCCCGGGGCGACAAGAACACCCAGTTCGTCCATACGCTCAACGGCTCCGGCGTCGCGGTCGGCCGGTGCCTGATCGCCATCATGGAAAACTTTCAGCAACCGGATGGGTCCATAATCGTGCCGGAGGCCTTGCGGCCCTACATGGGTGGACTGGATAGGATCGCGGCGGATGCTTAAGGCTCCCCTGGACGTCTCAAAGGCCCGGATCCTGCTTTCCAACGACGACGGTATCCACGCCCCCGGCCTGGAGGTGCTGGAGAAGATCGCCCGCACCCTGTCCGACGATGTCTGGGTGGTGGCGCCGGAGACCGAGCAGTCCGGCGCCAGCCACTCGCTGACTCTGCACCGGCCGCTGCGGATGCGGCAGATGGCCGAGCGCCGATTCGCGGTCGACGGCACCCCGACCGACTGCGTCCTTCTGGCGATCAACCATATCCTCAAGGACCGCAAGCCCGACCTGGTGCTGTCAGGCGTCAACCACGGCAGCAACCTGGGCGAGGACGTCACCTACTCCGGCACGATCGCCGCGGCGATGGAGGCGACCCTGCTGGGCGTGCCGGCCATCGCCATGAGCCAGCATCTGGACCCTGCGCAGCCGGCGCTGTGGCAGACCGCGCTCCACTGGGGGCCGGAGGTGGTGCGCAAGGCGGTGTCGGTCGCGTGGCCGCGCAACGTGCTGATGAACGTCAATTTCCCCAGCGTCGAGCCCGGCGAGGCCAAGGGCATCCATGTCGTCCGGCACGGCCAGCGCAAGGTCGGCGACGACCTGACCGAGCGGGTCGATCCGCGCGGCCGGGCCTATTTCTGGATCGGCACGCTTCGCGGCGACGCCGACACGCTGCCGGACACCGACATCGGGGTGGTGATGGACAAGGGTATCGCGATCACGCCCCTGTTCCTGGACCTGACCCATACCCCCACCCTGGATACGCTGAGGACGGTGTTCGCTTGAGCATCGACGCGCGAAAGATCCGCCTGATCATGCAGCTTCGCCGGTCGGGCGTGACCGACACGGCGGTACTGGCCGTGATCGAGCGACTGCCGCGCGAAGCCTTCGTCCCGCCCTCGTTCCTGGACCAGGCATACGAGGACATGGCCCTGCCGATCGGCTCCGGCCAGACGATCAGCCAGCCGCTGGTGGTCGCCATGATGACCCAGGCGCTGGAGCTGCATAACCGGCTGAAGGTGCTGGAGATCGGCACCGGGTCCGGTTATCAGGCGGCGGTCCTGTCGCGGCTGACCCGGCGGGTTTACACGATCGAGCGGCACCGTCCGCTCCTGCGCGACGCCGAGGCCCGGTTCCACCAGCTCGGGCTGCACAACATCACCACCCGCGCGGGCGACGGTACCAAGGGCTGGCCCGAGCAGGCTCCATTCGACCGGATCCTGGTCACCGCCGCCGCCGACGGCACCGTCCCGAAGGACCTGACCGATCAGCTCGCGATCGGCGGCGTCATGGTCGTCCCGCTGGGGACCGACCGGCGGGACCAGCGGGTCTATCGCATCCGCCGCACCGAAGCCGGCCTGCACAGGGAGGAACTGTGGCCCGTACGATTCGTGCCCCTGCTTCCCGAGCCGGTTCCGGTTCCGGTCGCCCGCGCCCGCACGTCCTGACCGCCATGGGACCGGGAAAACGTCTGGCCCTGGTCGCCGCCCTCGCCATCGCTGGCTGTACGCGCACCGATGCGCCTGCTCCCGTGTCGATCTACCAGGAACAGCCGGTGCCTTCGGCGCCGGGCATGATCACGGTCGCGCGGGGCGAGAACGTCTACGCGATCGCGCGCCGGTACAATGTGCCGATGCGCGAGGTGATCGAGCTCAACGGCCTGAAGCCGCCATACGGCTTGGCCGTCGGCCAGCGGCTGCGCCTGCCTACAGCCCGGTTCTACACCGTGAAGCGTGGCGATACGATTTCCAGCATCTCGCGCATGCATCAGGTCGGCATGTCCGAACTGGCGCGCACCAACGGGCTGAAGGAGCCCTTCGCCATCAAGGTGGGCCAGCAGCTCCAGCTGCCGGGGGGGCCGTCATCCACCATGGTCGCCAGGGCGCCGGCCGGGGATGCGGGGCAACCGGCCCCGATGGGTGCGGACCGGCCGCCGGAAGCGGCGCCGCGCCCGACCGTCTCGGCACGGGCGCTGCCGCCTCCGGTGGTCGAGCCGGTGCCGCAACCGGCGCCCCAGCCGCAGTATCCACCCTATACGCCGCGTCCCGGATACGGCGCCGTCCAGTCCGGTCCTTTGCCGACGCCGGCCCCGGAATCGGTTCCCGCCCCGCCGGTCCTGGCAGCCCCCGTTCCGGCCGAGACCGTTCCGGCCGAGCCCGTTCCGGTCCGCCCAGTTCCGGAACCGGCGCCGGGCAGCCAGGTCGCCGCCTCGGAACCCCCGCCCGCGCCGGCGGCCAGGCCGGTGCCGCGGGTCCCGGTCAAGCCGGCCCAGGCCGCTCCCGCTCCCCCGCCGCCCGCGGCGGTTACTCCCCCCGTGGCGGCGGCCCGCCCGCCCGCCATCGAAACGCCGGAACCGCGCAGTTCCGGCCGCTTCCAATGGCCGGTCCGGGGGACCATCCTGTCGGAATTCGGACCCAAGCCGGGCGGCCTACACAATGACGGGTTGAACATCAGCGCGCCGAAGGGTTCCGCCGTCGTGGCGGCGGAGAACGGCGTGGTGGCCTATGCCGGCAACGAGCTGCGCGGCTTCGGCAACCTGCTGCTGATCCGGCACGCCGACGGCTGGATGAGCGCCTACGCCCACCTGGACGAGATGCTGGTGGATCGCGGCGCCACGGTGAAGCGCGGGCAGAAGATCGGCACCGTCGGCAGCACCGGCAACGTCTCCTCCCCGCAGCTCCATTTCGAACTGCGCAAGTCCAACCGGGCGATGGACCCTCGCGACCACCTCTCCGGCGAGCGGCGCGTCAGTCGAGATGCTTCTCCAGACGGCCGGCCAGGTCCTGGATGAACTGCCAGGCGACGCGGCCCGACCGGCTGCCGCGGGTCATCGACCATTCGATCGCCTCCGCCCGAAGCTGGTCCCGGGCCATGTCGAGCCCGAAACGATCGGCGTAGCCCTCGACCATCGCGAAGAAGGTCTGCTGGTCGCAGTTGTGGAAGCCAAGCCACAGGCCGAAGCGATCCGACAGCGACACCTTCTCCTCCACCGATTCGTGGGGATTGATCGCGGTCGAGCGCTCGTTCTCGATCATGTCCCGCGACATCAGGTGGCGCCGGTTGGACGTGGCGTAGAACACGACGTTCGCCGGCCGGCCCTCGATCCCGCCGTCCAGCACCGCCTTCAGCGACTTGTAGGCGGCGTCGTCATGGTCGAACGACAGGTCGTCGCAGAACAGCACGAAGCGGCGCTTCGAGGCGCGCAGCAGGTTCAGCAGTTCGGGCAGGGACGGGATGTCCTCCCGGTGGATCTCCACCAGGGCCAGGACGCCCGGCATCTCCTCGGATACCGTCGCATGGACGGCCTTCACCAGCGAGCTCTTGCCCATGCCGCGCGCGCCCCACAGCAGCGCGTTGTTGGCCGGCAGCCCGCCCGCGAAGCGGCGGGTGTTCTCCAGCAAGGTGTCGCGCTGGCGCATGACGCCCTGGAGGAGCGGCAGTTCCACCCGGTTGACCTGGGGCACCGGGACGAGGCGTCGGCCCTCGGCGTGCCAGGTGAAGGCGTCGGCCCCGGACAGGTCCGGCGACGGCGCCGGCGGCGGGGCGAGGCGATCGAGCGCGTCCGCGATTCGGGCGAGAAGGACGGGCAGGGATGTATCGTCTTTGTCTGAAGCTGTTTGCACTGACCGGGAACCTGACTACATATGCGGTAGGAATGTGGAGCCCGGCCGGCCCGATCGGGCCGCATGGGCGGCAAACCCTAGCATAGCTCGGGCACAGCACAAGACGGGTCGGTCATCCTGAAAGGACTTCCGGACGGATCGCCAGTCTTGGCCGGTTTCGATTGCAACCCGGGCGCGGGCCGTTATAGTCCCGCGGTCCGCCAAGAATATAACGAGAGGAGCACCGGATGTTCGTATCAACGGCCTATGCACAGGCCGCGGATGGGGCGGGAGCGGCTGGCCTGATGTCGTTTCTGCCGCTGATCCTGATCTTCGTCGTCTTCTATTTCCTGCTGATCCGTCCGCAGCAAAAGAAGCTGAAGGAGCATAAGAGCATGCTCGAGGCGCTGCGCCGCGGCGACCGTGTCGTCACCGGCGGCGGCATCATCGGCACCATCACGAAGGTCGGCACCGACGACGAACTGGTGGTCGAGATCGCCGAGGGCGTCCGCGTCCGCGTGCTTCGCTCCACGATCAACCTGGTGCTCGCGAAGACCGAACCCGCCAAGGGCGGCCGGACCGCGACCGCCGCGACGGGCGACGATAACGATGTCGCATCCGCCGAGACGACCGTCGAGCCGGTGCAGGACAACACAACCGGGCCGTCCCGCGGTTTCGGCAAGATGTTCGGCCGCAAGTAATCAGACGAAGAGGCAGGTATCGGCAAGCCATGGTTCATTTCGCCAAGTGGAAGATCGTCCTGGTCATCCTCGTGTGTGTCCTGGGGGTGATCTACGCAGCTCCAAACCTGCTCGCACGATCGACCGTGGAGGAAATGGGCCAGGGCCTGCCGAGCTGGCTGCCCACCCGGACCATCAATCTGGGCCTCGACCTCCAGGGCGGCTCCCACCTGCTGCTCGAGGTGGAGGTCGACACCGTCATCACCGAACGTCTCAACGGCCTGGTGGACAGCGCCCGCACGGCCCTGCGGGAAGCCCGGATCGGCTACACCGACCTGGGCGTCCAGGACGGGGCCGTGACCTTCACCGTGCGCGATGCGGCGGATCGGGAACGGGCTTACCAGCTGGCCCGGGGGCTCGACAGCGACCTCGCGGTGGAAACCGGCGAGGCGGGCCGGATCAACGCCCGCCTGACTGAGGTAGCGGTGGAGGCGCGCAAGCGGTCGGCGGTCGACCAGTCGATCGAGATCATCCGCCGCCGCATCGACGAGACCGGCACCCGCGAGCCGACCATCCAGCGCCAGGGCGAGGACCGCATCCTGGTCCAGCTTCCCGGCCTGCAGGATCCCGAGCGGGTCAAGCGCCTGATCGGCCAGACCGCCAAGCTGAATTTCCGTTTCGTCGACCAGTCGGTCAGCGCCTCCGACGCGGCCGCCCGCCGACTCCCGGCGGGGACCGAGCTTCTGCCGTCGGCGGAGGTGCCGGGGCAGACCTATGTCGTCAATCGCCGGGTGATCGTCGGCGGCGACACGCTGGTCGACGCCCAGCCGTCCTTCCAGAACGGCGAGCCGGTCGTCAGCTTCAAGTTCGATTCGGTCGGCGCCCGCCGGTTCGGCGACGCCACGCGCGACAATGTCGGCCGCCCCTTCGCGATCGTGCTGGACGAGAGAGTGATCAGCGCGCCGGTCATCCGGGAACCGATCCTGGGCGGAAGCGGCGTGATCTCCGGCAATTTCACGGTCCAGGCCGCCCAGGATCTGGCGCTGCTGCTGCGCGCCGGCGCGCTGCCCGCTCCGCTCACGATCCTGGAGGAGCGGACCGTCGGCCCGGGCCTCGGCGCCGACAGCATCGAGGCCGGCAAGATCGCCAGCCTGCTGGGGCTGCTGCTGGTCGTGATCTTCATGGGCGCGGCCTATGGGCTGTTCGGTCTGATGGCCAACGTGGCGCTCCTGTTCAACATCGCCCTGATCCTGGCGGCCCTGTCGATCCTCCAGGCGACGCTGACGCTTCCCGGCATCGCCGGCATCGTGCTGACCATCGGCATGGCGGTCGATGCGAACGTGCTGATCTTCGAGCGGATCCGCGAGGAGATGCAGAATGGCCGAAGCCCGGTCGCGGCGATCGATGCCGGCTACAGCCGTGCGCTGACCACGATCATCGACAGCAACCTGACCACCCTGATCGCGGCGCTGCTGCTGTTCAGCCTGGGCTCCGGCCCGGTCAAGGGGTTCGCGGTGACCCTCGCGATCGGCATCCTGACCTCCATGTTCACCGCGATCATGGTCACCCGCCTGATGGTGGTCACCTGGCTGCGCCGCACCCGGCCGCGCGCCATCCCGATTTAAGGCGGAATTCCGATGCGCCCGATACGTCTCGTTCCCGACAATACCCAGATCGATTTCATCGGCCGCCGGCTGATCGCCTTCGCCCTTTCCGGGCTGCTGGTGCTGGGCTCGATCGTCATGATCGCCACCCAGGGGCTGAATTTCGGCATCGATTTCCGCGGCGGCATCCTGATCGAGGTGCGCACGGAGGGGCCGGCGGACATCGCTTCCATGCGGAATACCCTGTCCGGCCTCGGCATAGGGCAGGCGACCCTGCAGGAGTTCGGCGGCCCGCGCGACGTCATGATCCGCATTCCGCACCAGGAGGGCGGCGAGGCGGCCCAGATGGCGGCGATCGAGCAGGTGCGCGGCGCCCTGGGGCCGGGCGTGGAGTACCGCAGGACCGAGTTCGTCGGGCCGCAGGTCGGCGACGAACTGATCCGGGCCGGCATCCTTGCCGTGGTGCTGGCGATCGGCGGCATCCTCGCCTATGTGTCGTTCCGGTTCGAATGGCAGTTCGGCGTGGCCGCGGTCGCGGCGCTGACCCATGACGTGATCGCCACCGTCGGCCTGTTCGCGCTGACCCAGATGGAATTCAGCCTGAGCACCGTCGCCGCGGTGCTGACGGTCGCCGGCTATTCGATCAACGACACGGTCGTCGTGTTCGACCGGGTGCGTGAGGATCTGCGGCGGCACAAGTCCACCGCTCTCCCGGTATTGCTGAACACCGCGATCAACCAGACTCTCGCCCGCACGCTGATCACCAGCGGCACCACGCTGCTGGCGGTGCTGGCGCTGGTGCTGTTCGGCGGCGAAGTGATCCGCGGCTTCAGCCTCGCCCTGATCTGGGGCATCGGTATCGGGACTTACTCGTCGATCTGCGTCGCCGTCCCGCTGCTGCTGTACCTCAATGTCCGCCGCGGCCGGTCCGGCGGCGCCGGCAGGAAGGACCAGCCGGCCGCCGCGGGCAACGCCTGAGCACGGGCGAACGGAACCGAAAGAGACGACCATGGATGTGACGCCGCTGATTCCAGCAGACCGTCAGGTCATCGACTCCTATGGCCCGGGCATCTTCCGGGTCAGCGGGACCCTGTACGAGGGGCCGGTGCTGGTGTTTCCCGACCGTACCCAGGGATGGGAAACCGGAAGCTTCGCCGAACTGACGGTCGAGAGCTTCAGCGTCATCCGCGGCGCGCAGCCGGCGGTCGAGATCCTTCTGCTCGGCTCCGGCCCCAAGATGGGCCTGCTGCCGTCGAAGCTCCGCCGCGAACTGCGCGAGGCCGGCATCGTCGTGGACGTGATGGAGACGGGTGCCGCCTGCCGCACCTACAACGTGCTCCTGTCAGAGGAACGCCGCGTCGCCGCGGCCCTCCTGCCGGTCTGACGATACCGGCCTTCCACGCATGAAAAAAGGGGCCCGCCGGGCCCCTTCTTCCGTCGGCAGGACCGGTCAGGCCTTGCTGTACAGTTCGGCGACGAATTCCCAGTTCACCATGTTGTCCAGGTACGCCTTGAGGTAATCGGCGCGCCGGTTCTGGTAGTCCAGGTAGTAGGAGTGCTCCCACACGTCGCAGCCGAGCAGGGCGGTCTGGCCGTGGACCAGCGGGTTCTCGCCGTTGGGGGTCTTGGTAACCTTCAGCTTGCCGCCGTCGACCACCAGCCAAGCCCAGCCGCTGCCGAACTGCGTCATGCCGGCCTGGGTGAAGGCTTCCTTGAACTGGTCGATACCGCCCAGATCTTCCTTGATCTTGGCTTCCAGTTCGCCCGGAATGGCGCCGCCGCCACCCTTCTTCATCATCTGCCAGAACAGCGTGTGGTTCCAGTGCTGCCCGGCATTGTTGAAGATGGTCTGCTTGGACGAGTCGCCGTAGGACGCCTTGCAGATCTCCTCAAGCGACTTGTCCGCCAGGGGGGTGTCCTTGATCAGGTTGTTGAGGGTGGTGACGTAGGCCTGATGATGCTTGTCGTGGTGGAACTGCAGCGTCTGCGCCGACATGTAGGGATCGAGCGCATCGTACGCGTACGGCAGCGGGGGAAGTTCAAAGGCCATCGGTTCCTCATTTCGTTTTTTCGGGACACATGCCGCGGCGAAGGGTCGCCGGGGCAAATTTGCTTGAGGCTACGCCCGTTGAGATATGTCGAGCGGGCGCCGTTGTGAAGCCTGCATCGCGGTCCGCGCCGGCCTTTCGGCCGATGAAGAGTCTAACACCCGTGCGGCGGCCTTGTTTCCTGACCGTATCGCCCCTTCGATGGTCGCCGGAAGCCCGGTCGCGGTCCAGTCCCCGGCCAGTGACATGTTCGACAGGTCTGTCGCGGGGCCGGGGCGGCGCTCCGAGTCGGCTGGGGTCTGGCGGAAGGTGGCCCGTTTCTCCTTGATGATGCGGGCGGGCGGCATCGCCGGACCCAGGCCGCAAGCGGTCGCGACGTCGCGCCACAGCAAGGCTGCCAGCTCCTCGGCCGGCCGGTCCATCAGCCGGTCGGCGGCGCTCACGGTGACCGACACGACGTCGTCCCGGGAGAACAGCCATTCCGCCGTCCCGCCGATCAGCCCCAGGAAGAGCTTTCCGCCCGGAAGCGCTGCCGGGCGGTCGAGCCGGTAGTGGGCGTTCAGGATGGCCGTGTGCGCCTCCGGTACCGTCAATCCGGGCAGCAGTTCGGCGGCGCCGGCCGGCGGCAGGGCGAGCACCACCGCGTCGCCCGGCAGCAGTTCGACCGTTTCGCCGGCGAATTCCAGGGCCGTGACCCGCCCATTTTCGGTCACGAGTCGCCGCAGCCGCGCCTTCAGCCTCAGGTCGCAGCCCCGCGCCGCCAGAAAGGCCAGCGCCGGATCGACGAAGGTGTCGGTCAGGCCCCGCGCGGCGACGAAGGGCCTGCAGGCGGCCCCGCCGCGCAGAAAGGTCTCGGCCACGACGGCGCCCATCAGGCGTGCCGACCCGCGGTCCGGCGCGATGTTCAGCGCCGCGACCGCCAGCGGCTCCCACAGGCGACGGTAGAGCACCGATCGCGGGTCCAGGCAGTCCGCCACCGTCGCGTGCCCGGGCGCCCGAAGCAGCTTGGCCAGCGCCAGGTAGTCGCGCAGGCGCGTGCCGGGTACCCGGCGGCCGGGTACCAGCATCCACCAGGGCAGGGGACCGGCGTTGGGCCGCAGCGCCCACCGTTCCCCCGTGCCAAGGTCCAGGAAGGGGAACTCCGCCGGGTCCGCAGCGGCGACCAGCCGATCGCGGGCGCCGATCCGGTCGAGCAGCGCGAACACGGCGCGGTTGCCGCCCAGCAGCAGGTGGTTGCCGTTGTCGATCGTCCGATCCAGCACGCCGTCGTGCAGGGACCGGCAGCGGCCTCCCGCCTGTCCGGCAGCCTCGTGGAGGATCACGTGGCGTCCGCTGCCGGCCAGGGCTACGGCGGCGGCGAGGCCGGCCATGCCGGCGCCGACGACATGGACGGTGCTCATGGCGGCGTCAACTCCGGGGTGGCCGTCCGACCATGCAGCGCAGCGTCACCCAGGCCTTCTCCGTCCGGGGCAGGTGCGGCCGTCTTCCCACGTCGTGCCAGCCCCTCGCCCGCAGCCGCTCCAGCATGCGCCGGTACAGCATCATCATGGCCCGGGCCGCCCACAGCCGGCGCCTCGGCCAGCCTGCCATCAGGCGGTCGGCCTCGGCGAACCGGGCTTCCGCCATGTCCGCCAGCGCGTCGCATGCCTTGCCCAGGTTGGGGTGGCGCAGCACCTCCGCCGGATCGGTCGCGGTGATGCCGGCGCGGACCAGAAGCTCGCGCGGGAGATAGAGGCGTCCGATCGATGCGTCCTCCTCCAGGTCGCGCAGGATGTTGGTCATCTGGAGCGCGTCGCCGACGGCCAGCGCGAAGGCCTCGGTCTCGGCGTCGGCCCGGTCGAACACCCGGATCGTCAGCAGCCCGACCGCGCCGGCGACCCGCCGGCAATAGACGCGGAGCGTATCGAGCGGCGGCGCCCGCAGGGGAGTGCCCAGGTCCATCGCCATGCCGTCGATCACCGCTTCCAGCTCGCCGCGAGGCAGATGGTAGCGGGCGATGGCGTCGGCGAGGCCGGCGGCGACCGGCCCGACCGGCGCCCCGCCCAGATAGAGGGAGCGGATCTGTTCCCGCCACGCGGCCAGCGCCGCGCGCTTCTCCTCCACCGGCCCCGGCTCGTCGACGATGTCGTCGACCTGCCGGCAAAAGGCATAGATCGCGAACATGGCGGCGCGCTTGCGCCGGGGCAGCAGCAGCATGGGCCAGAAGAAGGTCGTGCCGGACTTCCCCGCGATCTCTCCCGGGGCGGCGGAATCGGCCATCTGTGCAGTCATCTGGTGCTCAGTCCGGCCACGATGCCCTGGAACGTCGCGACCACCCTGGCGGGCGTGGTCAGCTTGACCCGGCGGGCCAGCGGGTCCTGCCGGCGGAGCTGCCGCGACAGCGCCCGCGCGAGGCTGAGGATCACGGCGCTTTCCAGACGGAGCCCGCGATGGACGACCAGGCCGGGAAGCGGCGCCGCGCGCTCCAGAAGCTTGTCCACCTCGTCCAGGGTGCGGTCCAGGATCGCTCGCAACTGGTCGTTCGAGCTGCGCTCGACCAGCCGTTCCGGGCTGACCTTCGACTGCTCGAACCAGATCCGGGGGATATAGCAGCGGCCCAGGTCGACCCAGTCCTCCCGGCAGTCCTGGAGATGGTTGAGGATCTGGAGCGCCGCGCACAGCGCGTCCGACGGCCCGACCGCCTTGGCCCCCTCGCCATGGAGATCAAGAAGATAGCGGCCGACCGGCGCCGCCGAATAGCGGCAATAGAGCATCAGGTCGCTCCAGGTCCGGCACGGCGTGTTCTTGGCGTCGCGCCGGAAGGCCTGGAGCACCTGCCGAGCGTGGGTGTCGGGGATGCGCGTCAGCTTCAGGCTGGCGTGCAGGTCCAGCGCGGGCTGGAGATAGGCGCTGTGGGCCTCGCCCTTGACCAGCGCGCGCTCCAGCGCGTCCAGGTGGCTCAGCTTCAGTTCCGGCTCGAGGTCGGGATCGTCCGCGATGTCGTCGCCCAGGCGCACGAAATGATAGAAGGCCATGACGTGCGGGCGGAGGCGTTTCGGCAGCAGCCGCGACGCGACCGGGAAATTCTCCCCGCTCGCGTCCTTTTTCGCCGACGGTTCGGTGCTTCCTGTGGCGGGCGGTGCGATGTTGAACTCGGCCATGGGTGTCCGCGTTGAGCGAGGTCGGGCTACAGGGTCTGGCCGATCAGCCGCGCGAGGCCAATATGTCATGGCGCCAGAGGTCCACTATAGAGCATGTTGGCACTGGTTTCCTTCGTCACGATGCGGCTTCCCTCGAAATTTCATGGCTAACTCCGACGCGGCCCTTTCCTATTGCGGTCAGGAGGTCCGGAAGTACGACAACGACCGGTTCCTGACCTGCCTGTTCGCCCCGCCCGACCGGCGCGAGGCGCTGTTCGCGCTCTACGCCTTCAACCTGGAGATCGCCAAGACCAGGGAGGTGGTGACCGAACCCGTCCTCGGCCAGATCCGGCTCCAGTGGTGGCATGACAGCATCGGCGAGGTCTATGCCGGGGCCGGACGCCGTCACGAGGTGCTGGCACCGCTGGCCGACGCGATCCGCCGCTTCGATTTGACCCGCGCCCATTTCGAGACTCTGATCGATGGCCGGGAAGCCGACCTGTCCGACGAGCCGCCGGCCGACAAGACCTGCCTGGCCAGCTACGCGGAAGTGACTTCGGCTCCGCTGGCCAAGCTCGCGCTGGAGATCCTGGGAGTCCGGGACGCTCCGGCCGCCATAGCGGCCCGCCATGTCGGCATCGCCTGGGCGCTCACCGGCCTGCTGCGCGCGGTGCCCTTCCATGCCCGTGGTCACCGGCTCTACCTGCCCAGGGACGTGCTGGAGCGCCATGGCGTGTCGGAGCGCAGCCTGTTCGACCTGAAACCGCCGGAAGGGTTGAAGGGCGTCGTGTCCGAGGTCGCCGGGATGGCGCGGACCCATCTGGAGGAGGCTCGGGCGTTGCGCGGACAGGTGCCGCGCGCCGGATATCCGGCGCTGCTGACCGCGACCCTTGCCGACATTTACCTGGGCGTCATCGCTAAGGCCGGTAACGACGTCTTCGCCCCCCGCGTCCAAATGCCCAACCCGTTCCGGCAGGCCCGGCTGGCGTGGCGGGCGATGACGGGCAGGTATTAACCGGTCCGGCCGCCCCGCAGCGGCATGGAGAACCTGAAGGTCGTGCCGCATTCCGCCGAGGAGAACGCGTCCATCCGGCCGCCATGGGACTCCGCGATCTGGGAGGCGATGTAAAGGCCGATTCCCAGCCCGTCCCGCGGGGCGGCGGCGACCGAGCGCTGGAACGGCCGGAACAGCTTCGGCAGCATGTCGGCGGGGATGGGCGGTCCCTGGTTGGTGACCGAGAGGACGAAGCTTCCGCCGCCCGTGTCCGCCGAGACATCCACCGGCTGGTCCGATGCGCCGTGGGTCACGGCGTTGGTCAGCAGGTTCGACAGCAGCTGGGCGATCCGGTCCGGGTCGCAGGACACGGTCTCGGAGATGTCGAAGGTGTTGCGGATGCTGCGGTCCGGATGGATCGCCTGCAGCTCCGCGATCACGTGCCGCAGGGTTTGCTCAAGGTTTGGCGCCTCCTCGATATCCAGGGGAATGCCGCCGCCCAGCCGCCCGCGGGCGAAATCGAGCACGTCGCCGACCAGCCGGGAAGCGCGCAGGCTGCTCGCCCGCATATGCTCGACGATCGAGAGCGAGGTCGGATCGAGCGGCCTGCGCAGGAGCAGGTTGGCGCCCGACTCGATGGCGAACAGCGGGTTGCGCAGATCATGGCCGAGCACCGCGATGAACTGCTCGCGCAATTCCGAAGTCTGCTGCTCGTCCAGCAGGTCCGCCTGGGCCCTGAGGTGCCTTTCCTCGGTTTCCAGCTGCATCCCGATAAGCCTGGAGAAGGATTCCATCATTGCGGTGATCCGGGGATCGGAAACCTTTGTCGGCCGGCGGTCTACGGCGCACAGGGTCCCGAAATAATCGCCGTTCACCCTGAAGATCGGATAAGAGATGTAGCTCCTGATGTTGAAAAGCTTCGGCGTGTGATGATCGCAGTAGCGGGGGTCTTCCTCCGCATCGTCGATGATGATGGGAAGGCGGCTGTCCCGCACTTCGCTGCACAGCGTCGTGCTCACGTCGAGTTCGCCCCCGACCCGCAGCCCGAAGCTGATCCTGTCCAGGACAGCGCAGGCCGTCCAGGTGCCCTCCGTGACACGGGCGACCGTCACGAAGCCCATGCCGGTGGTCTCCGCAACCACTTCCAGGATCGATGGCACGGCGCCGATCCTTCCGATCGCCGAAAGGTCGGCCGCGATCATCTGCCGTTCTTCAGGCTTGTCCATCTTCCCGGAATGTTCCTCGACGCGTACCCGTTTCGGATCGGACGGTTGTGAGCCGCTCCACAGATAATACCCTGGGAAATTACTCTGCCGCCTGCCTCGTTCCCAGCCAGCCATCCAGGTCGTTCAGCGCTCGCCTAGTATAGGCCAATTTGCGGTCCCGGCCCTTGACCTTGCCTTCCAGGTCCGGGAACAGGCCGAAATTGACGTTCATCGGCTGGAAGGTCTCTGCGTCGGCACCGCCGGTGATGTGGTTCAGCAGTGCGCCGAGCGCGGTCGTCGCCGGCGGAGCGGCACAGGTTCTGCCCAGCCGCTCGGCCCCGGCGAAGCGGCCGGTCAGCAGCCCGATGGCGGCGGACTCGACGTAACCTTCCACGCCGGTCACCTGACCGGCGAAACGCAGGTTCGGCATCGCCTTCAGGCGCATTTCGCGGTCTAGCAGCTTGGGGCTGTTCAGGAAGGTATTGCGGTGCAGACCTCCCAGGCGCGCGAACTCGGCATTCTCGAGCCCGGGGATCATGCGGAACACCCGGGTCTGGTCGGCATATTTCATCTTGGTCTGGAAGCCGACCAGATTGTAGAGCGTGCCCAGCGCATTGTCCTGCCGAAGCTGGACGATCGCGTGGGAGCGGCCGCCGGTGTGGGGATTGGTCAGGCCGACCGGCTTCATCGGGCCGTAGCGCAGGGTGTCGATGCCGCGGGACGCCATCACCTCGATTGGCAGGCAACCCTCGAAATAGGGGGTGTTCTTCTCCCACTCCTTGAAGTCGGTCTTGGGCGCGTCGAGCAGGGCCTGGATGAAGGCCTCGTACTGCTCCCTGTCCATCGCGCAGTTGATATAGTCCTGGCCGGTGCCGCCGGGGCCGGGCTTGTCGTAGCGCGACTGGAACCACGCCTTGGACAGGTCGATGCTCTCCTTGTAGACGATCGGCGCGATCGCATCGAAGAAGGCCAGGCTCTCCTCGCCGGTCAGTTCCCGGACCGCCTCGGCCAGCGCCGGAGAGGTCAGGGGACCGGTCGCGACGATCACGCTGTCCCAATCGGCAGGCGGCAGGCCGGCGACCTCCTCCCGGACGATGGTGACCAGCGGATGGTTCGCCAGCGCTTCGGAGACGGCGGCCGAGAAACCATCGCGGTCTACCGCCAGCGCGCCGCCCGCCGGCACCTTGTGGGCATCGGCGCAACGCAGGATCAGCGATCCGCAGCGCCGCATTTCCTCGTGCAGGAGGCCGACCGCGTTGTATTCGGCATCGTCGGAGCGGAATGAGTTGGAGCATACCATTTCCGCCAGACCGTCCGTCTGGTGGGCGTCGGTCTTGCGCACGGGGCGCATCTCGTGCAGCACGACCGGGACGCCGGCCGAGGCGATCTGCCAGGCTGCTTCGCTGCCGGCGAGGCCGCCGCCGATGACATGGACGGGGCGGGGGAGGTGCTGCTGCGACGTGCTCATCTGTATGGTGCTTGCCTTCATGGACCAAACTGCGCAAATGGCGCATCCGATGCGGATTGGCAAGGGGCCGGATCGGCCTTGCCCGGCGCCCTCCGCGAAGTTACACCCGTCGCCGGGGCCGTTCCGGGTCCGGACCGCGCTTTTCCATTTCCTCGGGAGCCGACATGTTGAAGTCCGTCGCCAGAGCCTTGCTGGCCGTGATCCTCCTCGCGGCCGTCGGCTGGTATGGCTGGCAGCTCGGACCCTGGGCCGACGGGGCGCCGGGTGAGCGTGCCCTGGCCGATTTCGCGGCTATCGAGCGCGCATCCACCCCGAACCAGTTCCTGGTCGCGCCTCCGGGAACGACTCCGAAGGCCGCGCCGGACGCCGAGAGTCCCGTGTTCCCGGTCCCGGCGGAACGGCTGCGCGACGCCATGCTCGCGCTGGCCGGGGAGGCACCGCGCACGGCCCTGCTGGAACGATCGCCCGACGGAATGCGGATGCTGCTGGTCCAGCGCAGCGCCGTGCTGCGCTTTCCCGACTATATCGACGTCGCGATCCTGCCCGCGGGAGACGGCGGGTCGACTGTCGCCATCTATAGCCGCTCGCGGTTCGGCTATTCCGACATGGGGGTCAACCGTCGGCGGGTCGAGGCATGGCTGGCCGAGCTCAGGCGCCGCGTCGGCGCCTGAGCCGCATCACCGTTGAGGGGGCTGCGCCGTTGGTGGCGTGCCGGTGGACGGGGGAGGGTTGGCCCCTTCGCTCTGGGCCTCTCCGGGTCCGGTCATTTCGGCGGGCGCATCCTCCGCCTGGGG
Organism: Skermanella mucosa; assembly: GCF_016765655.2. Classification (NCBI taxonomy): domain Bacteria; kingdom Pseudomonadati; phylum Pseudomonadota; class Alphaproteobacteria; order Rhodospirillales; family Azospirillaceae; genus Skermanella; species Skermanella mucosa. The sequence goes on along the minus strand of NZ_CP086106.1, from coordinate 3,632,342 downwards.
GGTGCCTCCCGGCACGCCGGTATTGCCCTGGCCAGTCAATTCCCGGCTCGGCGCCTCGCCGGAAATGCCTGGAGTCGGGGTGACCGGATCGGTCGTCGTCTGGTCGCCGGGCTGCGGAGCCGTCATCAGGGGCCGTTCGGCCGGATCGTTGCTCGGGTTGGCCGGTGCCTGGGCCGTGGTCTGGGCCAAGGCGGCCGGAGACGCGAAAGCGAGTGACAGGATGGCGGCGAAGACGTACATGCGCATAAGGGCTTTCCTCCGGCAGATTCCGTATGAACAACAGCCGATGTCCGCGTACATTCCCTGGAGGTCACGTGACGGAGGACAGGCGATGCGGAACCGGGTGATGTCGGTGGCGCTGGCGGGTGCCCTGCTCGGCGGCTGCGCCGGCCCTATGGCGACCGGCTGCGGCCCCGGCGCGAATCCCGGCCTCGTGGCGGAAGTCGTGTTCGGGCGCAACATCGGGGACAGCCTGGGCGTGACCGACGCCGACTGGAGCCGCTTTCTGGACGAGGAGGTGACGCCGCGCTTCCCCGACGGCCTTACGGTCCTGGATGCCGGAGGCCAGTGGCGGGACACCGGCAACGGCACCATCGTGCGGGAGCCGAGCAAGGTTCTGGTGGTCGTCCTGTCCGATGCGGCCCGGGACCGTCCCCGTGTCGCGGAGGTCGCCGACGCCTACAAGCGGCGCTTCGACCAACAGTCCGTGCTGACCATGACACGCCCGGCCTGCGTCAGCTTCTGATCAGGGCGTCCGCCCGAATCAACCCTGCCTGCCGTTCCGGCGCAGCATGAAGACGCCCTGCTCGCCGAAGAAGTTGGCGATGCCGTCGGCCGATGCCAGGCGCGTAGGGCGGTTGTCGCGACCGAGGATCACGCTGCGGTCGATCGTGATGTCCAGCCGGTCGCACAGGCTGGTGAAGTCCTTGATCGTGCAGAAATGGATGTTCGGCGTCTCGTACCATTCATAGCCCAGCCGCTCCGTCACCGGCATGCGGCCGAGCCACAGCAGCGCCATGCGGATCCGCCAGTAGCCGAAATTCGGGAACGAGACGATGGCCCGGTCGCCGATCCGAACCAGTTCCTCCAGCACGGTGCGGGGCGCCCGCATTGCCTGCAGGGTCTGGCTGAGGATGACATAGTCGAAGGCGCCGCTCGGATAGTCCTTCAGGTCCGTCTCGGCGTCGCCCTGGATCACCGACAGGCCGTGGCTGACGCAGGTATGCACCCCGTCCATGCTCAGCTCGATCCCCCGGCCGTCCACGCCCTTTTCGTGGACCAGGAAATCGAGCAGCGCGCCGTCGCCGCAGCCGATGTCCAGCACCCGGCTGCCCGGCTCGACCATGTCGGCGATCAGCTTGAGGTCGAGGCGGATCGTTCCGGAACGGCGGTTCCGGGAGGAGGTGTCGTCGAGCGGGCTCATGCCGTGGCCGCCCGCCGCCTGGTCAGGCCCCTGTGCTCGGCGCAGCCGTCCAGGAAGCCCCGCACCACTTGGTGGAATTCCGGCTCGTCCAGCAGGAAGGCGTCGTGCCCCTTGTCGGTAGCGACCTCGACGAAGCTGACGTTGGCTGCCACCGCGTTCAGCGCGTGGACGACGGCCCGGGATTCTGTGGTCGGGAACAGCCAGTCGCTGGAGAACGAGGTCAGGCAGAACCGTACCGGCGTCGGGCCGTCCTTGTACCGGAAGGCGTTGGCAAGGACGCCGCCATGCTCCGCCGCCAGGTCGAAATAATCCATCGCCCGGGTGATATACAGGTACGAGTTGGCGTCGAACCGGTCGACGAAGGTGATGCCCTGGTGCCTCAGATAGCTCTCCACCTGGAAGTCGGCGTCGAAACCGTAGGTCACCGCCTGCCGGTTCTGCAGGTTGCGGCCGAACTTGCGGTGAAGCGCCGCCTCCGACAGGTAGGTGATGTGCGCGGCCATGCGCGCCACCGCGAGCCCGCGGTGCGGCCGCATCCCCTGGTTCAGGTAGTCGCCGCCGCACCAGTCCGGATCGGCCATGATCGCCTGCCGCCCGACCTCGTGGAAGGCGATGTTCTGGGCCGAATGGCGGGCGGCGGTCGCGATCGGAAGCGCCGCGAAGACATGGTCCGGATAGCTGACCGCCCATTGCAGCACCTGCATGCCGCCCATGGACCCGCCGACCACGCAGAACAGCTTGTCGATGCCGAGATGGTCGACCAGCAGCTTCTGCGCCCGCACCATGTCGGCGATCGTGATGACCGGGAAGCCCAGGCCATAAGGCTTGCCGGTCGCGGGATCGGTCTCGGCCGGGCCGATGCTGCCCATGCAGCCGCCGATCACGTTGGAGCAGATGACGAAATATCGGTTGGTGTCGATCGGCCGCCCGGGGCCGACCAGCATGCTCCACCACCCGGGCTTGCCCGAGACTGGATGGTAGTCGGTCACGAAATGGTCGCCGGTCAGCGCATGGCAGACCATCACCGCGTTCGACCTGTCCGCGTTCAGCGTCCCGAAGGTGCTGTAGGCAACGGTGAAGTTCGCCAGCTCGACGCCGCAGTCCAGCCGCATCGGCCGGTCGGCCCCCAGCACGACCCGCCGGTTCGTCCCCTCCGAAACGGAACCGGCAGCCTCGGCGACGCCCGGCGGCTGGCGAAACGGAATGGACGCGTTCATCGGTCGGGCGAACCTGCTTCGAAAGGGTAGGGGCAAAGCTGCTGGCCAGGAAGCCGCATAGCTACGGAGCAAGCCATGGGGGTGTCAACGTTTTCTTTGATTTTGCCAAGGGTCGAGACTACTACTATCCGGCTGCGTTGACCGCTCCGTCCACTCCCTGACCGGCAAGATCTGAAGTCCATGTCCTCACCAACGCCATCGCTTGATGAACTGCGTCGCGAGATCGATGAAATCGATGACAAGATCCATGATCTGATCATGCGTCGCGCCCAGGTGGTGGAACTGGTCGGCATCGCCAAGCGGCCGGACAACCAGATCGTCCGGCCCGGGCGCGAAGCCACGATCCTGCGCCGACTCGCCGCACGCCATACCGGACCCTTCCCGATGCAGGTGGTGGCCCGGCTGTGGCGGGAGATGATCGCGACCTTCTCCCGCATCCAGGGCCCGTTCGCCATCGCGGTCTACGCGCCGGAGGACCGGCGCGGATTCTGGGACGTCGCCCGCGACCACTACGGCAGCTCGATCCCGATGACGGCGGTCAACACGCCGGCCGCGGCGATCCGCGCCGTCGCCGACGGTACCGCGACGGTCGGCGTGGTGCCCATGCCGGAGGAGGACGACCACGATCCCTGGTGGCGTTACCTGATGAACCAGGACTCCAAGACCCCGCGGGTGGTCGCCAGCCTGCCGTTCTGCGGCCGCGGCAATGCCCGCGGCGACGACCGGGACGCGCTCGCCATAGCCTTGATCCAGCACGAGCGCACCGGCGACGACCGAACGCTGCTGGGCATCGAGCTGACCGAGGACCGCAGCCGCGGGCGCCTGAAGGAGGCGCTGGAGGCCGCCGGCCTGACCACCGTCAGCTTCCGGAGCTGGACCGGCCGGGAAACCGGCGGCGGCCCGCTCCATCTGGTCGAGGTCGCCGACTATGTGGATCTTCAGGACAAGCGGCTGGCCGCCTTCGCGGCCAACATGGGCGATATCCTGCTGCGGACGACGCCGATCGGCGGCTATGCGGTGCCGCTCGGAAGTTCCGCCGACCCCAAGAAGCTCTGATTCCCGAGAAGCTTCGGCTTCTGGACCGTCGCTCCCCTCTGTCTGATTTCATCAGGAAAGTAGCGTTGCCATGTCTGCTCCGGCTCCCCGTCCCGGAATCCTCGACATTTCCCCCTATGTCGGCGGCGAGGCCCATGCTCCCGGTGTCGACCGGCTGATCCGCCTCGCGTCCAACGAAGGTGCGCTCGGCCCGAGCCCGCGCGCGATGGAGGCTTACCGGGCGGCGGCTGAGGAACTGCACCGGTATCCCGACGGTGGATCGACGGCGCTGCGCGACGGGCTGGCCCGGCTCTACGGGCTCGATGCCGCTCGGATCGTCTGCGGCACCGGCTCGGACGAGCTGCTGGGGCTGCTGACCCGCGCCTATGCCGGTCCGGGCGACGAGGTGCTGTACAGCGCGCATGGCTTCCTGATGTACCCGATCTCCGCCAGGTCGGTCGGCGCCGCGCCTGTCGCGGCGCCCGAGAAGGGGTTGAAAGCCGACGTGGACGCGCTGCTGGCCCACGTGACCGAGCGCACGAAGATCCTGTTCATCGCCAACCCGAACAACCCGACCGGCAGCTTCCTGACCGCTGACGAGATGCGTCGCCTGCACGCGGGCCTGCCCGAGCATGTGGTGCTGGTGATCGACGCGGCGTACGCCGAGTATGTCGACCGCCCCGACTACACCGCTGGGGTCGAGCTGGTGGAGGAGTTCGGCAATGTCGTGATGACCCGGACCTTCTCGAAGATCTACGCGCTGGGCGGCCTGCGCCTGGGCTGGGCCTACTGCCCGCCGGCCATCGCCGACGTGCTGAACCGGGTGCGCGGGCCCTTCAACGTGAACTCCGCCGCCCAGATCGCCGGCGTCGCCGCGGTCGAGGATACGGCCTTCATCGAGGAGTCGCGCCGTCACAACGAGATCTGGCGCGAGTGGCTGGGAGCCCGGCTGACCGAGCTGGGGCTAGAGGTCCATCCCAGCATCGCGAACTTCGTCCTGGTCTCCTTCGCCAACCGGTCCCTGGACGGCGATCGGGCGGACGGCAACCAGGCGGCCGAAGCCGCCCGGCAGTTCCTGAAGGCGCGCGGCATCCTGGTGCGCCAGATGGGGGGATACGGGCTGCCGCACTGCCTGCGCATGTCGATCGGCACGGAGGAGGAAATGCGGGCCGTGGTCGATGCCGTCGCCGCTTTCCTGAAGGGGGAGGCATGAACGCGACCGACATCGCCGAAGTGCGGGCCGGGACCGGCGCGCCGCTGTTCGACCGGGTCGCCTTCATCGGCATCGGCCTGATCGGCTCGTCCATGGCGCGGGCGCTGGCCCGGGACGGCATGGCGCGCGAGATCGTCTGCAGTGCCCGCAGCCAGGCCACCTGCGACAAGGCGCTGGAACTGGGGCTGGTTTCCCACGCGAGCACCGACGCCGTCGCGGTCGTGAAGGACGCCGACTTGGTGGTGCTGTGCGCCCCCGTCGGCGCCTATGCCGACATAGCGCCGGTGATCGGCCCGCATTGCCGGCCCGGAGCGATCGTGACCGACGTGGGCTCCGTCAAGCAGGCGGTGATCCGCGACGTGGCCCCCCATCTGCCGGAAGGCGTCCATCTCGTCCCCGGCCATCCCGTGGCGGGCACCGAGCATTCCGGTCCGGAAGCGGGCTTCGCCGAATTGTTCGAGAACCGCTGGTGCATCCTGACGCCGCCGCCCGGAGCCAACGAGCAGGCGGTCGCCAAGGTCGCGGAGATGTGGCGCCGCTTCGGTTCCAACCTGGAGTTCATGGAGGCCTCGCACCATGACAAGGTGCTGGCCATCACGTCGCACCTTCCACACCTGATCGCCTATACCATCGTCGGCACCGCGACCGACCTGGAGGAGGACACCAAGTCCGAGGTGATCAAGTTCTCGGCCGGCGGCTTCCGCGACTTCACCCGAATCGCCGCCAGCGATCCGGTGATGTGGCGGGACGTGTTCCTCAACAACCGCGAAGCCGTGCTGGAGATCATCCAGCGCTTCAACGAGGATCTGACGGCGCTCCAGCGCGCGATCCGCTGGGGCGAGGGCGACAAGCTGGAAGAGTTGTTCACCCGCACCCGGGCGATCCGCCGCGGCGTTATCGACGCCAAGCAGGCCTGAGTCTCACTCCCACGCGACCCGGGGAATCCTCAGCAGGCGGATCGGGCCAAAATAGAGCCAGCCGTCCTGCGCCGTCAGCGACGCCTCGACGATCGGCTGGTTGTCGGGCGTCGACCGGCGGGAGAGCAGGGTCAGCGCCATCTTCGCCATGGCGGCGTCGCCGGGCCGCACCATGCCGGCCGTGGCGAGGCTGTCCATGGTCGGGTTGACGCCCTCCACCGTCGCGCTGATCGCCCCGATCGGCTGGAGGTCGCCGTCGAACGCCAGCGTTCCCTGGCCGGCGATGCGGAGCGGGCCCCAGTCCAGCGTCAGCGAATCCACGTCGATCGTGCCGCCGCTCTCGCTCCAGGCGGCGATGGCCGGCCGGCCGAGGCGATCGGGAAGAGCGCCCTTGATGCGGGCGCTGACGGCCGCCGTCTCGATGTCTCCCTCCAGCGGGGTCTTGACCGACGGCGGCGGCCGGACGCCTGTCAGTCGGGCGTCGATCGACAGCGCCGTCGCGGCATGGTCGGCGGGCGGCGTTTCCGGGAACGCCGCGGCCAGTTCCGCCCGGCCCAGGCTCGCCTGCTGCCCGTCGGGCAGCGTCACCGTCGACCGGCCGAGATCGACCGTCATCCGGCGCACGGCCCCGGAAAGCTCCAGGTCCACGGTCCCCTTCGCCCCGGCGGGAGCGTCGATGGCGAGTGCCGGCTCGCTGCCCTCCTGGACCAATCCGGCCTGATGGCTGCCCGGCAACTCGACGCCGATGGCGAGCGGGTACCAGGGGCGCGCGCGGGCGATCACCGCCGGCCCCCGCCATTGAAGCCCGTCCGCCCGGCGGATCGACACGTCGGCGGCGCTCGCCGTCAGGGACAGGGGAAACCCGGAGATTTCCAGGTCGCGATATTCGATCAGCGCCGCTTCGGCGCGCTGCTGCGCGACCCAGTCGGCGATGCCGTCGCGAACCCGCCCGGCGAGGTAGAACCACCACGCCGTGTAGCCCGCGGCTACGAGGCCAAGCAGGATGACCGAGAAGATGAGCGGCTTGGCGCGCATGGGGAAAGCCTTGAACGGTTGGGCGGCTGACTTATAGCCGGTTGTGCCGTTGAAGGTCGAGGGGCGCCTTGATGTGTGATATCGTGGCATCGACGCCGAGGAGACACTATCTGACGACCATGTCTGCCGAAGATTCATTCCGCGATACGGTCGCGGAGGACGCCTCCGAGACCCACGTCCCCTCCTTGCCGGAGCCCGCCGCCTGTACCGGCGAACCGCTCATGGTCTTCGCTTCCCCGGCGGCGCGGTCGTTTCCCAAGATCATGGTTCCGCCCGATACGGACCTGTGGGTGTTCGGCTACGGCTCGCTGATGTGGAACCCGGAATTTCCATTCGCGGAGCGCCGTATGGCGCTGCTGCGGGGTTATCACCGCAGGTTCTGCGTCTATTCCCACCGCTACCGCGGTACGCCCGACCGGCCCGGCCTCGTGCTGGGACTTGATCGCGGCGGGTCCTGCCGCGGCATGGTCTTCAGGGTCGAGGCGGCCCAGGTGGACAGGACGCTCGATTACCTGTGGGACCGGGAGATGGTCAGCGGCGTCTATCACCCGAAGCTGCTCCGGGTCCGGACCAAGGGCGGCAACGTCAGCGCCTGCACCTTCGTCGCCGATCGGAACCACCGGCAATATTGCGGCGATATGTGCGTCTCCGACGTGGTCCGGCATATCCGGCAGGGAGTCGGCGAGCGCGGCCCGAACCTGGACTATCTGGCGAACACCGTGGGCCACCTGCGCGAACTGGGCATGGCGGACCGGGGGCTGGAAAGGCTCCTGACCGATGTGCAGGGATTGATGTGTAGGGATTGATGCACTGCCAAAGAATGTAGGTCGGGTAGAGCGAAGCGGCACCCGACATCAACACTCCGGCTTTTGTCGGGTGCCGCTTCGCTCTACCCGACCTACATTCATCGATCACGTCTACTTCACTTAAGCTTGACTTCCTGCCTGGACAGTATAAATAACTTCTACGCGGGGACGACCCCGCGTTTTCCATTCTTAAAGGCCGGGACGACCCAGCCACGGACTCGGGAGGTCTGTGATGGCTTGGGTTCTGTTGTTCCTCGCCGGCATCTTCGAAATCGGTTGGGCCCTCGGCCTGAAGCAGACGGCCGGTTTCACGCGCCTCGTCCCGTCGCTGCTGACTGCTGGCAGCATGGTGATCAGCCTCGGCCTGCTCGGCCTTGCGCTGCGCACCCTTCCCCTCGGGACGGCCTATGCGATCTGGACCGGCATCGGCACCGTGGGAACCGTCATCGCCGGTATCGCGATCCACGGCGAACCTGCGGGCGCCCTGCGGCTGGGCTGCGTCGCCCTGATCGTCACCGGCATCGTCGGATTGAAACTGGTTTCAACCCCTTGAGCGCCCTGGCCGGAGGAGGCGGCTCGCCGCCCCCTCCTGATCCATCGCCTCAGCGTGCCGGCTCGCCCGTGATCGCGGGCTTCACGACCGTCTCCTCAGCCGACAGCATGCGGTAGGCGATGCCGCCAAGCACGCCGCCGATCAACGGCGCCACCCAGAAGAACCAAAGCTGTTGCAGCGCCACGCCGCCCATGATCAGCGCCGGGCCGGTGCTGCGTGCCGGATTGACGCTGGTGTTGGTGACCGGGATGCTGATCAGGTGGATCAGGGTAAGCGCCAGTCCGATCGCGAGAGGGGCGAAGCCGGCCGGAGCCCTGGTGTCGGTCGAACCGAGGATCACGATCAGGAAGCCGAACGTCAGGATGATCTCGATCAGCATTCCCGACGCCATGGTATAGCCGCCGGGCGAAGCCGCGCCGAAGCCATTCGCGGCCAGTCCGTTGACCGCGAGGCTGTAGTCGGCCTTGCCGCTGGCGACCACGTACAGGGCGATGGCCGCCACGATCGCGCCGGCGATCTGCGCGACGATGTAGGGCAGGATATCCTTCGTAGGGAAGCGCTTGGCCGCCCACAGGCCGATGGTCACGGCCGGGTTGAGGTGGCAGCCGCTGATATGGCCGATCGAGTAGGCCATGGTCAGCACCGTCAGGCCGAAGGCCAGCGATACGCCGACCAGCCCGATTCCGACCTCCGGGAACGCGGCGGCCAGCACGGCGCTTCCGCACCCACCGAAGACCAGCCAGAATGTGCCGAGGAACTCTGCGGAAGTGCGCCGAAACTGCGACATTGAAACTCTCCTGAACACGATCGGAGCGGGCTGGTCGTCCAGCGGGTCGTCGATTGGGCTGACCTTGGAGCGCGGCTGACCAGCGCTTGTTTTTGTCGCGCGACACTACGGAGGGTGGGCGCCGCTGGAACGTAGTTTACCGTAGTTTACCAGTTCATGTGCTTGACGGGATTGACGGTTTGGGCGGGCGCTCGATCTTGTTGGCCGTTCATCGGCAACTCCAGGTCGGCACCGATTTCCGCGGCGACCCGGGCCTGAGCTTCGAGCGCCGGCTCCTCCACCGGCCTGTCGTACGCCTTCGTCCAGATGTATGTCCCGTTCCTGGCGCTCACCAGGCTGGCGGTCACGCGCACCATGCCTGATCCGGTACGTACCGTACCGGTCAGGATCGCGTCCGCGCGGTGCGAAGTCCCGACCGAGGAACCCTCGGCTCCAAGCACGGCGAGCACCCTGCGGCGCGTCAGTTCCTGCGTGATCTCGTCGGCGATTCCGGAAGCCATCTCGGCGCTTCGGGAATCCTCGGCGGGTGAGAAGGGCAGGACCCGGACCGCAGGGATCATAGGGCCGCCGAGGGCTGCTGCGACCATATCCGGGTCATGGATCGCGTATGCCACGCCCAGGACGCCGGCGACCGATAGCGCCGCCAGCATGGACGCTCCCGCAAGTCCGCCCGGAGGGCGCTTCGGCATCGTGACGCCCTCCGGGACGACCGGCGTCCTCCGGCTGAAGACCGGGATATAGCCACCCTTCGGCAGGTCGATCAGCACCGGGTCCCCGGACCCCCGGGTGAGATAATATCGCTCCAGCCGGCGGCGGAGTTGGGCGGCCTCGATGCGGACCAGCGGATCGGATTGGGGATCGAACGTCTCGTCCCGGTCCAGAACCGATATCGCCACGCAATAGGCCTTGATGCGGGCCTCTCGGCCTTCCAGCGTCTCCTCGACGATGTAGCCGAGGAAACGCCGGCTCCGGTGGCAGCGTCGGAACTCCTCGGAAGCGCAGATGCGGTCCAACTGCTCGCGGACCTGGGACGGGGGCACGGGATCGGAGAAGGCGGACAACTCCCCCGTTTCCGGAAGGCATTTGTTCTGGCCGGTTCCCATGATCGTCCCCCGTCTACGGGACAGCTTGCCGCGATCCGTCGCACGATAAACTTTCATTCATCCCGGCTCTCTATCGCCGATGGTTATAATACCTTTGGCCATTAACTTGAGCTTGAAATAACCTTCCCATGTGGATCCTTATAGATCAGCGCCGAATATGGACCTGATCTCTCACGGCAGTGCAGCGCATCGCTTTCCGTCTTTGGCGAATACAGCATTTCAGGGAGGGTTGGCTTTGAGAAGATCGGGTTTGCTGATGCTGGCCGCGGCGATGCTTCTTCCCTTGGATGCGGTGGAAGCGCAGTTGCTGTTCGGCAGCCGCCTGGGCGAAGCCCATTATTCGGGAGACGATACCAAGATCATCATGCAGGTCGGAGCGGACATGCTCCGCAATGCGCCGGACGGTGAGTCCAGGCCCTGGTCCAACCCCCAGACGGGACACGGCGGGACCATCACCATGGTCAGGAGCTACGAGCGTAACGGGATGCCCTGCCGTGATGCCCGGATGAGCAGCGAGGTGGGCCGGCGCAACGTGGTCTACATATTGCCGGTCTGCCGCATCGCGGACGGGACATGGAAGTTCGCCCCGCAGTAAGGTCATGATGGTGGTCGTCAGACTGATCCTCCTGGCGCTCTTCCTGGCTGCCTGGTTCTGCCCCGGTCTCGCGTCCGCCCAGCCGGCCGTCCAGGCGTCCGGCGCCGGCGTCGATGCGGTCATCCAGGCGTTTCCCGGAGGGCTGACGCCCGAGCAGACGGACGCCCTGTTGTCGGTCATGGACGGCGAGCAGGTCCGCGCCGCCTTGCGGGACAGGATGCTGACGGAGGCGCGGACCCGGGCCGCGGCTCCCCGGCAATCCAATCCCCTCGCGTTCTACGCCGGGCGCCTGGATGCCGTGGTCAAGGCCTATCCCCGGATTCCGGCGGCGCTGGCCGATGCGTTCGAACGGCCGAACGGGCGGGATGCCGCCATCCGGCCATGGCGGCTGGCGGTATCGCTCCTGTTCCTGTTCGCGGCCGGCGTCCTGGTCTGGGTGGCCCTGACACGGCTGCCGCCCGCGGCACCGGGCAGCGTGCTGCGGAGTGCCGCACGTGACCTGCTGCGGATCGGCGGGTTCGTCGCGGGCCTGCTGCTGGCCTATGCGATCCTGCGCCCGACCCATCCCGCGGCACCCGCGATCTTCGTCGCGGCGCTCCAGGCGGCCCTGACGGTACTGATCGCCGATCTGATCTTCAGGGTCCTGTGCGCGCCCGGGCGGCCGGACCTGAGGCTTCTGCCGGTGGGCGACCAGGCGGCGGCGGCGATCCACCGCTCCGGCATATGGGTCGCCGTCCTCAGCGCGGCGCTGCTCGGCCTGTTCGACCTGCTGAACGCGCTGGGCATGGCATACGATCCGCTTATCGCCCTGATCCTGCCGATCAGCACGCTGCCTTTCCTGTACCTGGCGGTCCAGCTTTGGAGCCGGCGCCGGGACATCGCCGCGCTGATCGGCGGGTATCTCAATCTCGACCTTTCCGCCAGCCACGGGATCGGCACCGGCCTGGTGCTGGCGACGATCTACCTCGCCGGCCTTTGGCTGACGCTCGCCGCCGCGGCGCTGCGGCTGGAGCCGGGCACGGGCCTCCGCCTGCTGGCCAGCTTCGTCCTGGCGGCCGCGGTTCCGGTGACCGCCCTGCTGCTGCACCGTCCGGTCGCCCGATTCCACGAATCGGCGGGTGCCGTCGACGGCGAGGCGTCCGCCACCACCGTGCGGCTGATGCGGGCAGTCTGGGTCTCGCTGCTGGTTCTGGCGGTAGTCGCCACGGCCTTCCTCTGGGGATTCGACGCCGCGCGGCAGCCGGGCCCGTTCGGCATCGCGCTGCGGCTGCTGTTCGACGCCGGCGTGATCCTGCTGCTCGGCTATGTCGGCTGGGCGCTGCTGATCCGGAGCTTCGACCGCCTGATCGCGTCCCAGAACGACCGTGACCGCCGGACCGCCCAGCGGATGGCGACCCTGCTGCCGCTGCTCCGCAAGTTTCTCCAGGTGGCATTGGTGGCCGTCGTCGTGATGATCGTGCTGTCCTCCCTGGGAATAGCCATCGGGCCGCTGCTGGCGGGCGCCGGCGTGGTCGGCATCGCGATCGGGCTGGGTGCCCAGTCGACCATCGCCGACATCCTGTCCGGCATCTTCTTCCTGCTGGAGGACGCCTTCCATATCGGGGACTATGTCGAGGTCGGCCAGCTCCGGGGCACCGTGGAGAACATCTCGCTCCGCTCGCTCAAGCTGCGCCACCACCGCGGCGCGGTCCACACGCTTCCCTTCGGCCAGATCAAGGCCCTGACCAACTACACCCGCGACTGGGCGCTGATGCGGCTGGAGTTCCGCGTGCCGCCGGAAACCGACCTGAACCTCGTCAAGAAGCTGGTGAAGCGTATCAGCGCCGAACTGTCCGACGACCCGGAGATGGGACCCAGCTTCATCGAGCCGCTGAAGTCCCAGGGGGTGCGCCGGGTGGAGGACGATGCCGTGATCATCGGGGTAAAGTACATCGCCAAGCCCGGAGAGCAGTTCACCATCCGGCGCGAGGCCTATCAGCGGATCATCAAGGCGTTCAACGAGAACGGCATCGACCTTGTCGGCCGGGGCGTGGTCGTCCGGGTCGACGATCCGAACGCCGCAAGCCGCGCGGTCGGGTTCGCCGCGGTCGAGGCGATCCGGGACCCGTTCGACGGCGGAAAGCAAACGAAGGAGCAGGCATGAGCGACGGGCGAACCCTCGTCGCGCGCTGGCGCGACTGGGCGGGGACGGGGCTGGAGCATCTCGTGCTCCAGGAGGCGCCCCGGGGCATCGTTGCGGAGGCGACCGTCATCGCGACGCCGGACGGCGGAGACCCTCTGGCGCTGACCTACCGCATCTCCTGCGATCCGGCCTGGCGGGTCAGGACCCTGGAGGTGAGGCTGGTCGGCTCCGCCCGGTCGCTGCACGTGGCGGGCGACGGGGCCGGGTCCTGGACCACCGGCACCGGGACGCCGCTCGGGGCGCTCCAGGGGGCGATCGACGTCGATCTCGCCGTCACGCCGTTCACCAACACGTTGCCGATCCGGCGGCTCGGGCTGCGCGCCGGCGAGAGCGCCGAGATACTGGCCGCCTATGTGTCGCCTCCCGACCTGACCGTGACGCCCAACCGCCAGCGCTATACCTGCCTGGAGCCCGGCCGGCGCTACCGGTACGAGTCGGTGGATGGCGACTTCGTGCGCGACGTCGAGGTGGACTGCGACGGCCTCGTCACCGAATACCCGGATCTGTTCCGGCGGGTCACGTAGCGTGGCTGCCATGGCGCCGGGAGGGGAACCCACCGACAAGGAAATCCTCGATCATCTCGACGCCATCTGCGCCACGGAGGAGTTCCGGCGGGCGACCCGGTGCAGGAACTTCCTGCGCTACGTGGTGGAGGAGACGCTGGCCGGACGGACCGACCGCATCAAGGCCTATGCGATCGCGGTGTCCGTCCTGGGGCGGGACGAGAGTTTCGACCCCCAGGCCGATCCCGTCGTCCGCATCGAGGCCGGGCAATTGCGCCGGCGTCTGGAACGCTATTACCTGACCGACGGCAGCGCCAGCACCCTCCGGATCGAGCTGCCGAAGGGCTCCTACGTCCCGGTCTTCACCCGCGTGCCGTCGTCCGAGGCGGACGCTGCGGAGACTGCGCCCGACCGGAAGCGATGGTCGGCCGACCGGAGGCCCTGGGTGGCGCTCGGCGGGGCCGTCGTGGCCATGACCTTGCTGGTCACGCTTGCCGGAGACACCGGGGGCATGGGCAGTCCGGTGCCGACAGTCCAAGTCGATGCCTTCGTTCCGCTCGACGATCTCGGAACCGGTATGGCGTCGGGGCTCCAGGACGAGTTGAAGCGCGCCTTGATGGGAAATCCGCACCTTCTGGTCGTGGACAGCCGGCACGCCCCCGACGCGCCGCCCCCCGACTTCATCCTGGAGGGCAGCGTGCGCGTCGTGGACGGGCGGGTCCGAGTCAACGCCCGCATGATGGAGACCCGGACGGCGCGCTATGTCTGGGCCGACGGCTTCGACAGCGCGCCGGGGGAACTCCCGCTGTTCGACGATCAGGCCAGGGTCGCCGGCATCATCGCCGAACAGGCCTTCGGATCCATCGGACGCTGATCCGGGAAGTCCGTTCCACAGACATTTCCGATAGATGGCATTCGGCTGACCGGTTGCGGGAAGCTCAAGGAAAAGCTCACCTCGGGGAAAAGATACGGGAACAAGGAGAGGAGTTCCGAAATACCTAAGCGGGACCACGGAAGCCATCACGCGAGGAGAACAGCATCATGAGGCGCCTCAATCTTTTCCCGATCCTGGGAGCCTTTCTCATCACGTCTTTGGGGGCGCCGAGCGCATTCGCGAAGGACCCGATCCGGATCGGCCTGAACAACTGGGCGGAGGCGATCGCCGTCAGTCACATGTGGCAGCAGGTGCTTGAGGAGAAGGGCTACGAGGTCGAGTTGAAGACGGTCGAGAAGGCGATCCTCTATACCGGGCTTTCCACCGATGCCATCGACCTGGCGCTGGAAATCTGGATGCCGACCACCGATGCCGCCTACTACGACCGGTTCAAGGAAGATATCGATCTTCACGAGTCCTGGTACCACGGGGCGCGCCTCGGCCTCGTCGTGCCGGCCTATATGGGCATCGGCAGCATCGAGGATCTCAAGGACAAGGCGGCGACCTTCGGCGACGGCCGCTCCTCCGACGGGATCGTCGGCATCGAGGCCGGCTCCTCCCTGATGGAGATGACCGAGCAGGCGATCAAGGCCTACGGGCTTGACTACAACCTCATGATCTCGTCGGAAGTGGCGATGATCAGCGCCCTCGACCGGGCGTACCGACAGGAGAAGCCGGTGGTCGTGACGCTGTGGAGCCCCCATTGGGTCTTCGCCAAGTATGACCTGAAATACCTGGAGGATCCCAGGAACGCATATGGCGCGGCCGACGACATCCATTTCATGTCGCGCAAGGGTTTCGGCGAGGAGTACCCGGAAGTCCTCGACTGGTTGAACGCCTGGGACATGGGCGACGACAGCCTGGGTTCCTTGATGGCCGAGGTTAACGAAGCCAGCTCCCCGGAGGAAGGCGCCAGGACCTGGATCGCCGCCAACCGGCCGCTGGTGGACGGCTGGCTGGAGTCGCAGGCGTCGGCGCAGAAATGATCCATCGTTCCAGGGAGGCGGAGATGCGGCATACATTCCACGAAATCCCGGTGATCGACGCCTCGCCCCTTCTCGGCGGCGGGGAAGGAGCGGGAAAGGTCGACCGCGCCGGCGTGGACGAGGCGATCGGCAAGGCCTGCGAGGAGATCGGCTTTCTCGTGATATCGGGCGCGGCGCTTGGGGATTTCGCGTCGAAGGACCGGCTCGCCCGCCTGTTCCGGTTCTTCGACCTGCCGGAGGAGAGGAGGCGGCCGCTGGCGCGTCGGCGTTTCGTTCCGACCAACGACAACAGCTACCGGGGCTACTTCCCGACTGTGGACGGCGACCTGTCGTTCAAGGAGGGGATCGACATCGGGCCGGACTTCGCCGCCGACGACCCGCGCTACCCCCTGGATCACCCGCTGATCGAACGCAACGTCTGGCCCGCCGAGGCCGACCTGCCGGGCTGGCGGGCCGAGATCGCCGCCCACTACGCGGCGATGACGGATCTTGGCATCATCATCATGCGCTCGATGGCCCGCTACCTGGGCCTGGAGGAGAACTGGTTCGATCCGTACTTCGAGGCGACCAACTCGACGCTGAGGTTGCTGCACTATCCGCCGCGGACCGAAGCGTCGCTGGTGGGCGTGGCCGACGGGTATGTCCTCCACGGCGGCGTACTGCGGCCGGTGATGGCCGAGAACCATGTGGATTCCGGCCTGCTGACGCTGCTTTACCAGGACGATACCGGCGGACTCCAGGTCCGCAACGGCCAGGGCCGGTGGATCGACGTTCCGCCGCTGCCGAACTCGTTCGTGGTGAACCTGGGAGGGGCGCTCCAGCATTGGACGGACCAGCGGTTCGTCGCGACCGCCCATCGCGTGCTGGGCGACGGCCGTGAGCGCTTTTCCGCGCCGTTCTTCTTCGAACCCGCGGTCGATGCGGTGATGCATCCGATTACAGCGGAGGGAAATTCACCTCATTCCGAACCGATCCGCTACGGCGACCATCTGATCCGCGCGATGCAGTCCTTCGTCGAGACGCGGGGCGTCGCGACGGGAAACTAGTGCTCCGGCCGGAACCAGCCTCCGTCAGGAGCATTTCGAATAGCCGCAGTTGGGGCACTGGTCGCAGCCTTCCTGGCGGACCAGCCCGGGCTGCCCGCATTGCGGACACTGGCGAAGACGCACCCCCGGAGCCCCGACCGCCCGGCGCGCCGGTTCCGGCACCTCGCCGTCGCCATGTTCGGGCAGGAAGCCGATCCCGATCATGTGCCGCTCGATCACCTCGCCGATGGCGGCCAGGAGGGAGGGGACGTAGCGGCCGTTCATCCACTGGCCGCCGCGCGGGTCGAACACCGCCTTCAACTCCTCAACCACGAAGGCGATGTCGCCGCCGCGCCGGAACACCGCGCTGATCATGCGGGTCAGCGCCACGGTCCAGGCGTAATGCTCCATGTTCTTGGAGTTTATGAACACCTCGAACGGCCGCCGCCGGCCGTCCTGGATGATGTCGTTCAGGGTGATGTAGAGGGCGTGGTCGCTCTCCGGCCAGCGGACCTTGTATGTCTGGCCGGGAAGCACGTCCGGGCGGTCGAGCGGCTGGGTCATGTAGACCACCGCGCCCGCGTCCTGCATCGGCGGAGTGGCGGGAGGCGGCGGAGCCTTGGCTTTCTCCTCCGGTTTCACCTCCGCCTTCTTCACCGACAGCACCGACCCGGTCACCTCGTTCGGGCGGTAGGTCGTGCATCCCTTGCAGCCGAGTTCGAAGGCGTGGACATAGACATCCTTGAACGCCTCGAACGACAGGTCCTCGGGGCAGTTGATCGTCTTGGAGATGCTGCTGTCGATATATTTCTGGGCGACCGCCTGCATCACCACATGGTCTGCCGGGCTGAGCGACTGCACGTCGACGAAGTAGTCGGGCAGGGGAGCCTGATCCCCGAAAGTCTGGCGGAACAGCCGGTAGGCATGGTCCGAGACCTCCTCCTGCCGGCGCGACCCGTCGGGCATCAGCACGTTCCGGTCGTAGCTGTAGGCGAACACCGGCTCGATCCCGGAGGAGATGTTGTCGGCGAACACCGAGATCGTGCCGGTCGGCGCGATCGAGGTCAGCAGCGCGTTCCGCAGGCCATGGGCCGCGATGGCATCGCGTATGTCCGCGTCGAGCGTCAGCGCATTGGCGCCAGCCAGGAACTTCTCCGCGTGGAACAGCGGGAAGCTGCCCTTCTCGGCGGCAAGCCGGGTCGATGCCAGATAGGCGTGCCGTCGCAGGGCCGCCAGCCATTCCTCCGTCAGGGCGACCGCCTGCTCGCTGCCGTAGCGCGCCCGGCACAGGATCAGGGCGTCGGCCAGCCCCGTGACGCCCAGCCCGATCCGCCGCTTCGCCTTCGCCTCCGCCAGTTGCTCGGGCAGCGGGAAGCGGGAGGCATCGACCACGTTGTCCATCATGCGTACCGCCAGCGGCACCAGTTCCGCCAACCGGTCCATGTCCAGGTGCGCCTGTTCGGTGAACGGCTGCCGCACCAGCGCCGCGAGGTTTATCGATCCGAGCAGGCAGGCGCCATAAGGAGGCAGCGGCTGCTCCCCGCAGGGGTTGGTTGCGGAAATATCCTCAACATACCATAGATTGTTGAACTGATTGATCCGGTCGATGAAGATGACGCCCGGCTCGGCATAGGCGTAGGTCGCCCGCATGATGCGGTCCCACAGGTCGCGGGCCTGCACGGTCTTGAACACGGTGCCATTGAAGGTCAGCGGCCAAGCGTCGTCCTGGCGGACGGCGGTCATGAAGGAGTCGGTCACCAGCACCGACAGGTTGAACATCCTGAGCCGTCCCGATTCGCGCTTCGCCTCGATGAAGGCTTCGATGTCGGGATGGTCGCAGCGCAGCGTCGCCATCATGGCGCCTCGGCGGTGGCCGGCGCTCATGATGGTGCGGCACATGGCGTCCCAGACGTCCATGAAGGACAACGGACCGGAGGCGTCGGCTCCCACGCCCAGCACCGCGGCGCCCTTGGGGCGCAGGGTGGAAAAGTCATATCCGATGCCGCCGCCCTGCTGCATGGTCAGGGCGGCCTCGCGCAGGTGGGCGAAGATACCGCCCATGTCGTCGGGGATTTGGCCCATGACGAAGCAGTTGAACAGCGTCACGTTGCGTCCGGTGCCCGCGCCCGCGAGGATGCGGCCCGCGGGCAGGGACTGGAAATCGGCGAGCGCTTCGGCGAATCGGGAGACCCAGGCGGCGGGGTCTTTTTCGGGCTCGGCCAGGGCTTTGGCCACGCGAGTCCAAGTGTCGCTGACCGTTTTGTCCACAGGCTGCCCGTCAAGCATTTTCAGTCGGTATTTCATATCCCAGATCTGCTGGGATATGGCTGCCACCGAAGTCATCCCGATCTCCGTCCGCCATGGATCCTGGCCGCGATCAAAGCGCCAAACTCCTTGGTCAACAAGGATTTTCGCGGATCTATCAGAACTTGTCCCGAAAATTGGTGCCTTCGCGCCCTCTGGTCAAGTCTAGCGCGTTCATGTTTTGTTCGTTTTGTGGCCTAGGCTTTGGACAGGTCGTCCCGTCTTGCACGCGAGGCCCTTCGCGGTGCAACGCCAACGCGCACATCCACAGAGTTTTCCACAGGCCGAAAATGTTCAAGGGGCAGGGGCCGGCGCTCCTTGGGGCACCTGCTTGGCCGGCTTCTCCGTAGGAGGGCCGCCCGCCTCCATCACCAACCGGTCGGTCGCCGCCTCGAGCCGGCTTTCCAGTTCCGCCAGCGCCGCCTCGCGGCTAAGCCCCGGCTCGATCGGCGGCAGGAACTCGACCACCACCCGGCCGCTGTGCTTCCGGAAACTGCGCCTGCCCCAATAGACGCCGGAATTCAGCGCCATCGGCACGATCGGCAGTTCCAGGTCCTTGTAGAGCACGGCCACGCCGATCCGGTAGGGCAGGTAACGTCCCACCGCCGTCCTGGTTCCCTGGGGAAAGATCACGATCGGCCGTCCTTCGGACTTAATCCGGGCGGCACCCTCGACCATCGATGCGATGGCCCGGCCGCGGGCACTCCGGTCCACCGCGATCATCCGGGCCTTGGCGGCGTACCAGCCCCAGATCGGCAGGAACAGAAGCTCGCGCTTCAGGATGATCGCCGGGTCGTCGATCAGCAGGTGGAGCTTCATGGTCTCCCAGGCCGACTGATGCTTGGCCGCCAGGATATACGAACCGTGCCGAGGGACGTTCTCCAGCCCGCGCACCTCGTAGTCGAGCCCCAGGATCGAGCGTTCCAGGAAATGGACGGTTCGCAGGTACCACTCCACCACATGCACCATCTGCCGGCGCGGAAGCAGCAGCATCCACAGCAGGCCGAAGCAGCACACCGTCGTCCAGGTGAAGAACGCGATATTGAACAGGAGCGAACGGGCGACGGTCATGGGCGTTTTGGAAGGGGCCTGCTGAATGGAGAAATCGGGCGCGGTCGAAAGCGCCGGCGATCCGGCGCGGCGTCTCTTCTAGCGCGCCCGGGCTCCGGACGCCAGTCCGGCTTGGCGGCCGGAGGGTCGCGCCCTCGTCAGATCGTGGATCAGGATGGCCGCGGTGGCGGCGACGTTGAGCGACTGGACGCGGCCGGACCCCGACAGGGTCACGACTCCCTCGCAGGCATCCAGGGTTTCGCGCCCCAGGCCGTCCTCCTCGTTGCCGAGCACGATGGCGGTGGGCCGGCGGTCGGCGGGCTGATCCAGCGATTCGCCGCGCCCCAGCGCGGTTCCCAGCACCCGGTAGCTCGACGCCAGCTGCTTCAGCACCCGCGCGAATCCGGTCGCGCGGTAGAGCCGAACATGCTCCATGCCGCCCTCGGCGACCCGG
Organism: Skermanella mucosa; assembly: GCF_016765655.2. Taxonomy (NCBI): domain Bacteria; kingdom Pseudomonadati; phylum Pseudomonadota; class Alphaproteobacteria; order Rhodospirillales; family Azospirillaceae; genus Skermanella; species Skermanella mucosa. The sequence goes on along the minus strand of NZ_CP086106.1, from coordinate 3,612,220 downwards.
TAGCTCGCTTCCGACGGACCGGCCTGCGCCGGATGGTCGGATATGACGATCCGCTCCAGCCCGAAGAACGCCGCCGTCCGCACGATGGCACCCAGGTTGTGCGGATTGCCGATGCCGTCCAGGATCAGCAGCGGCTTGCCCTCCGCGGCCCAACGGGAGGCTTCGGCCGGATCGAACGCGGGGAGGGGACGGGGTCGGGTCACCGCCACGACCCCGCCGTGCAGGACGGTTCCCGCGACCCGCGCCAGCTCGTCGGCATCGACCTGACGGTAGGGCTTGCGCGCCTTCGCCAGGTCCCGGCAGAAGCCGGCGACGGCTGCGGCGTTCCGCTCGTCGAAGAACAGGCGCTCGACCAGCCGGCCGTTGCGCTGGAAAAGCGCGGAGACCGCCGGCAGTCCGGTGATCCGGAGCAGCTTCTCCTGGGGCGCCTCGGGCCGCTCGGGCCGGTCGGTCAGCTCGGGAGCGGGCCTGCCGGGAGCACGGCGGCCCGCCGGTTTGAACCGGGGAGCGCCCGCGGGCTTGCCGGGCCGGGGATGGGGGCGGGGTGGTTTTGGCATGGATCCGATCATTTCCTGCCCAGGGCGCGGCGTCAGGCCAGCAGCGAGTAGCGCGCCAGGGCGTAAAGGTATTTGTTGTATTCGTTGACGATCAGCGCCAGCGTTCCCGGCCAGCGCCACCAATCGGCCAGCTTGACCGCATCGGGGGCGACGGGGTGCGGTACCACATCGACCTGCGGCATCGCTATGCCGAACTCCAGGAGGCTGCGCCGCATATGGTAGTTCGAGGTCACCAAGCGCAGTGAGTCGTAATGCCGGCTCTGCATCCAGGCCGCCGTCTCAGCCGCGTTGCCGACCGTATCCCCGGCCTCGTACCCCAGCACGATGCAGCATTCCAGGGTGCTCGGCTCCACCTTGGCTGCCCGCAGCATCTCCCTCAGGTCGACGCCCTGGTGAACCCCGGACACGAACAGGGTCCGCCCCAGGCCGCGTGACAGGAGCTGGACCCCCGTGCTGATCCGCTCGCTGCCGCCGGTCAGCACGACGATGGCGTCGGTCGCCCGGTCGGCCCAGCCGTCTTCCCTCGGGATGGTCTGGGCGAACCAGACAAGCCCGCCGAACCAGCAGGCCAGGGCCAGACCCAGCAACGCGGCCGGCGGCAGCAGCACGCGCGCGACGCGCTGCGCCAGGATCACGGCATTCGCGCCAGGGCGCGCATGACGGTGATGCGGGCCGTCACCGCCGCCAGGACGGCCGCGATCGCCGGGACGGCGGCCAGCGACGCCAGCTGAAGCTGGTCCAGCGCCATGTCGGGCATCAGGCCGGCCGCATACTCCCCTCCGGCGCGCTTCAGGGCGATCAGGGTCGCCGCCGCCAGCACCGTCCCGATGACGCCGCCGCGTATCGCGAGCCCCAGCACGTGGCTCTGGAACTGCCGGGCGACATAGCGGTCCGGCGCTCCCATGACATGCAGCAGCTCGACCACCTGCCCATGGATCGCGAGCCCCGCGCGGGAGACGAAGATCACCGTCGCGACCGCGGCGCCGCCGACCAGCGCCAGGATACCCAGGGCCAACGCCTCGACCGCCCGGGCGATCGCCAGCAGGTCCTTGAGCCATGCCGCATGGTCGTCCAGCTGGGATCCGGGTACCGCCGCGCGGAGCCGCTGGGCGAGGCCGTTCATGTCGATCCTGCCGCCGGCCAGGGCCACGTCGATCATGGCGGGTACCGGCAGGTCGGCGTTCAGCGCGCCGGTGCCCAGCCACGGCTCCAGCAGGCCCTGGAGGTCCTGGCGGGGCAGGGCCTCGGCCCTCGCGATCCCCGGGGTGGCGCGAAGCACTCCCAACGCGGATTGGACGCGTTCATCCAGGGTCGGCGTTCCCTCGGGCAGCGGCGGGACCTGGACGGTCAGGGTTCCGGCGAGGCCGCGGTCCCAGCGTTGCGCCATGTCGGACAGCACCATGGACCCCGCCATGGCCAGGATCGCCAGATAGACCATCAGGGCGATGATCCAGGGCAGGAATCTTCCCGTCACGTCGCGTTGAAGCGGCAGATCGTAGTGGGTGCGGAACATCAGGCGATCCGGGTTGCGCCGCCGCCCCGCGGCAGATGCTGGAGCATGCCCTTGTCGAGCACCATGCGGGCGTAGCCGAACCGTTCTATCATCATCTCGTTATGCGTGGCGATCACGATGGTCGTGCCGAGCTTGTTCAGTTCCTCGAACAGATGGAGCAGGCGCATGCCGATCCTGTCGTCGACGTTGCCGGTCGGCTCGTCGGCGAGCAACAGGCTGGGCCGCGTGATGACCGCCCGCGCGATGGCGACCCGTTGCTGCTGGCCGCCCGACAGGGTGGCCGGCTTGTCGTTCAGGTGGTCGCCCAGGCCGACCCAGCTCAGAAGCTCCGCCACATGCTCCCGCACCTGGGACTCGCGCGCCCCGGCGACCCGCAGTGGCAATGCCACGTTGTCGAGCGCCGAGAGGTGGTCGAGCAGCCGGAAATTCTGGAAGACCACGCCGATGCGGCGGCGCAGCGGCGGCAGCTCTCCCCGCTTCAGCGACGCGATATCGTGGCCGAACATGGTGATCAGCCCGCGCGAAGGCCGGTGCGCCAGATACATCAGGCGCAGCAGCGAGGACTTGCCGGCGCCGCTGGCGCCGGTCAGGAAATGGAACGTCCCGGGTTCCAACGTGAAGCTGACGTCCCGCAGCACTTCCGGCCCATTGCCGTAGCGCATGCCGACATTCTCAAAACGAATCAAATCCTCTCACCTTCGCAACCCTGGACGGCGGGCAGCATCGCACGGCGCGCCCGGAGGCGTCTATACCAGCGGCGCTTCGGCATATGAAGCAAGCCCCCGACTTGCTTAATACCTCCTTAGTTTCTATAAGACATCCTGCGATTCCACGATTTCTTCATAGCTTTTATGATTCTCACCTGCCCGGCCTGTTCTACCCGTTACCTGGTCGATCCCGCCACCCTGGGCAGGGATGGGCGCATGGTGCGTTGCGCCAAGTGCGGCCACAGCTGGATGCAGCGTCCGCCGGTGGACATGCCCAAGCCCGTCGATCTGGCGCCCCCGCCGGAGGAGATCGAGGTCAAGCCGATCCCGGCCGGGTCCAACCTGCCGGCGATCCGCAAGCCCGTGCCGCAGAAACCCAGGTCGAAAACCCCGCTGATCGTCTCCGCTGCGGCGGCGGTCGTGTTGCTGCTGGCCGGCGGATTGTTCATGCGGCAGGAGATCGCGGAGGTCTGGCCTCCCTCCGCGCTGCTGTTCGAGACCATCGGCCTGCCGGTCGAGGCGCTGGGTGCCGGCCTCCAGCTCCAGAACGTCCGGTCGGAGAAGCGGGTCGAGGACGGCATTACGATCCTCGTGATCGAAGGGCAGATCGCCAACATTTCCGACCGGGAGCGACCGGTGCCGCCGCTCCGCGCGGTGACGCTGGGGCCGGACAAGACGCCGGTCGGCGACTGGAGCTTCACCGCCTCGCACGAGACGCTGCTTCCCGGCGAAATCGCGACCTTCCAGAGCGAGATGCGCGAGCCGCCCGGCGTGATCGCCGAAATCGCCATCACCTTCCAACAGGGCGCCGGCGGCTGAACTACTCCGGGCGCGGAACCCTGTCCTTCGCCGGCGTCGTGGACCGGCACCTGTCCCCGTGGCTAACTGGAGGCTGAATCGTTCAGGGCAGCGGCGGGTTCAGCAGTCGATGAGTGAAGTTCCGGGAAACCCAGCCTACCGGGTCATTGTCGCCGAGGACGATCCCGCCGTGCGCGCCTTCGTCACCCGCGCGCTCCGCCATGCGGGCTTCGCCGTGACGGATGTGGAGGACGGCCAGCAAGCCCTCCAGGCGCTGAACACCGAGCCTTACGACCTGCTGGTCGCCGACATCGTCATGCCGGTCGTGGACGGCATCTCGCTGGCGCTCAGCGCCGCGAAGCGCCGGCCGGGGATAAGGATCCTCCTGATCACGGGCTATCCGGCGGAGCACACCCGCGCCCGCAACCTGGAAGCCCTGATACACGCGGTGCTTCCCAAGCCCTTCAGCCTTCAGGAGATCTGCGCCGCCGCCCGCGCCGCGCTTGGGCTCGGCGGCAGGGGCTGAGCCGGCCGTTCAACGTGCCGCGATGCGTTGGGCTGTCCCGGCCGGATTAACCTGACCGGGCACCACTTTAGAAACGCCGAAGCAGGCGGTCGATATAGTCAAGCTCCAGCTGCGGGCGGTTGAACTCGCCGGCGCGGCGGCGGAGTTCGTCCAGGATCTCCCGGGCGCGCTGCAGGTCGGACTGCTCGGGGATCCGCACGTCGTTGGTGTCCGCGCGGCCGAAGCCGGGCAGGGGACGACCGAGCGGGTCGCGGCCGCGGTTCGACTGCTGCATCTGCTGCTGGCCGGGCATCTGGCCCGGCTGCTGGCCCATCATCATCTGCTGGGCCATCTGCTCCGCCATGGACTGCAGCCCCTGCTGAAGCTCGTCCAGCGCCTGGGTCTGCGGCGGGACGGCGGCGCCGGGCATGCCCTGCTCAAGCGCCTGTCCGGCTTCCCGCATGGCGCGCTCGGCCCGGCCGAGGGGCCGCGGGATCTCCCCGCCCATCTCGCCCAGCTGGCGCATCAGCTCGCCCAGTTCGCGCCGCAACGCCTCCTGCTGGGCGGCGCTGGCCGAGCCCTGGCCCTGCTGACCCTGTTGTCCCTGCTGCCCCTGCTGGCCGCGCTGGCCGGGGCGCTGCTGCCGGCTGGGCATCTGGCCCTGCTGCCCTTGTTGTCCCTGCTGACCCTGTTGGCCCTCCTGTCCTTCCTGTCCTTCCTGCCCCTGCTGGGATTCGCGGAAGCTCTGGTCGAGCAGCTCCCGCTGGCGCTGGGCGAGGTCCTGAAGCTGCTGCATCATCTGCCCGGCCTGGTTCTGCTGGTTCTGCTGCATCTGGGCCATGGTGCCGTTGCGCAGGTTCTCCAGCATCTGCTGGAGCTGGGAGAGCATCTCGCGCGCGGCCTCGCGGGAGCCGGTCTCGGCCATCTGGCGCATCTGGTCCAGCATCTGCTGGAGATCCTGGCGGTCCATGGTCTGGGCCTGCATCTCCGGCGGGATCTGGGGCGGCTGTTCGCCCCGTTCCATCGCCTGACGCATCTGCTCCTCCATGGCATCCAGGAATTCGTTCATCGCCTGCTGCAACTCGTCCATCAGGCGCTGAAGCTCCTCGTCGGGAGCTTCCCTGTCCAGGGCGTCCATCAGCCGCTGCTCTGCATCGCGCAGGTTGCGCTCGGCGATCGACAGCATGCCGTCCTCGACCCGCAACGCGGTGTCCCACAGCAGCTTCTGGATGGCTGGAACGGCGTCAGGGGTCTCGTCCAGGTACAGGCGGGCCACGGCCGAGCGGAGCGACAGGAACACGACGACGTCGTCGCGGAACTGGAAAGGCCGGGCCGAGATGATGCCGAGGCCGCGCGCCACTTCCTCGCGGCTGGATTCGGGCCGCAGGGTCAGCTTCTTGCGCTCCTCGATGATCGCCCGGGCGACCGGGTTGAGGAACTCCCGCTCAGGCAGTACCAGGGCCACGTCCTCGGTCGTGCCGGTCTGTCCCGCCCCGTCGGTCGCGGAGACGCGCAGGGTGACCGGCAGGCCGGCCCAGGGATGGGGCGTCAGGTCGTGGAAGCTGGTGCTGCGGGCCACCTTGGGCCGCACGCCGGGCAGTGGAAGCTGAAGCTCGATGGGCGTCCGGTCCAGTCCCGGCTCGGCGCCGTCGCCGTTCAGCCGGACGGTGCCCTGGACGGCGGCGATGCCGTAATCGTCGCGCGCCTCGTATTCCAGACGCATCGCGCCGCGCTCGCCCGCGGCCGGCGGCGCGGGCAGCGCCACGATCGGGGCGGTGTCGGGAATGACGGCGATCGGCCATGACCCCAACGACCTGCCGTCCTGCTGGACCTCGATCGTGCCGCCGGTGGTGACAGGCTGGCTGGCCTGATAGCTGGACTGGTCGATCTGCTCGAATGCCGAACTGGTCCCGTTGGCGTTGAGCGCCGGGACGCCGGTGCCGCCGGTCACCCGGGCCAGGACTACGCTGCCGGTCGGTACCTGGACCGGCCCGGCCTGCGGGGCGGGTTCCCCGGCGTTTCCCGAAGCCTGCTGCGCCGCCGGTGCGGGCGGGGCGGGCCGCAGGAAGATCGGCGGCAGGCCGGTATAGTCCGGCGGGGTCACCCAGACGTCCAGCATGGCCTGCGCGGTTCCGGCCGATCCGTCCAGATGGGGGGTCAGCGCGGCGGCGAGGCGCGGCCGCCAGTCGCCCCAGGTTCCGAACGCCGCGACGAACAGGATCAGGCCGACGGCCGCCCGCAGGGCCCAGGGGTCGCGGGCCGCAAGGTTGGGGTGGGGCAGCCTGACCCGCAGCGACTTCATGCGCTGCCGGGCGCGTTCCTGGTAGAGCCGCCACAGTTCGACGCTCGCCGGGTCGGAGCCGCTGGCGAGGTTGTCGCGGACGGCGGCCAGCGGCCGGTGGGTCAGGCCGCTGTCCCGCTCCAGCCGGCGCAGCGCGGCGGAGTCGTCGGGCAGCCTGATCCGTCTCGCGCCGACGAACAGGGCGGCGGCGAAGGCCGCGGCGAACAGCAGGAGCACCAGCGCGTGCAGCCAGCCGCCCAGCGCGGGCAGCACGTTGAAAAGGGCGACGGCGATGAACAGCCCGGCGACACCCGCCGCCGGCCAAAGGGCCGGCCAAAGCTGCTCCCAGGCCAGGGCGCCCCGCGCCAGTCCGAGCCGGAACGTCGGTTCGCCCGCGGCGCTTTTGCGCCGGGTGGGGCTCTGCGTGCGATCGTCGGTCCCGTTCATACCGCTTCCCCCCAATAGTGCGCTGCCTGCCGGTGTCCCGTCAGGGATCAAGCCAAGCCGGCACCTGTTCCGCCGCCAGCATCTCATCGATGGTCGGCCGCCGGCGGACCACCGCTTGGTCGCCCCCCGAAACCAGCACCTCGGGGATCAGCGGGCGGGTGTTGTAGCTCGACGACATCACCGCGCCGTAGGCTCCCGCCGACAGGAATGCCACCAGATCTTCTTGGTCCAAATGTGGCAGGACCCGCTGCACCGCGAAAGTATCCCCCGACTCGCAGACCGGCCCGACCACGTCGATCGGCGATCGCGGCGCGTCGGATGACGGTTCGACCACAGGAAGGATGGTGTGCCAGGCATCGTAAAGCGAGGGGCGGATCAGGTCGTTCATCGCCGCGTCGACGATCAGGAACTCGCGGTGCAGCCCGGTCTTCCGGAAGATCACCCGGGTCACCAGGATGCCGGCGTTGCCGACCAGCGCCCGTCCGGGCTCCAGCGTCACGTGGCAGCCCAGGTTGCCGGTGATGCTCCGGACCATCCCGGCATAGGCGCCGACGGCCGGAACCTCCTCGTCCCGGTACAGGATGCCCAAGCCTCCGCCAAGGTCCAGGCGCTTGATGTCGTGCCCGTCGGCGCGCAGCGCATGGACCAGCTCCACGACCCGCTCGAAGGCGGCGCGGAAGGGCTCCAGGCTGGTCAGCTGCGACCCGATATGCACCGCGACGGCGACGGGGGCAATTCCCGGCAGCGCGGCGGCGCGGGCATAGATCTCGCGCGCATGGTCGATGTCGATGCCGAACTTGTTCTCCTTCTTGCCTGTCGCGATCTTGGCATGGGTCCGGGCGTCCACGTCTGGGTTGACCCGGATCGCGATCGAGGCGGTCCGGCCCATCGAGGCCGCGACCTCGCTCAGGGCCTCCAGCTCGGGAATGGACTCGACGTTGAGCTGGAAGATGCCGGCCTCGAGGGCGGCCCGCATCTCGCCGCGCGTCTTGCCGACGCCGGAGAAGACGATCCGGTCCGCCGGCACGCCGCCGGCCAGCGCCCTGCGCATCTCGCCTTCCGATACCACATCGGCGCCGGCGCCCATCCTGGCCAGTGTGCGGATCACGGCGAGGTTGGAGTTCGCCTTCAGGGCGTAGCAGATGCCGGTGTCGGTGCCTTCGAAGGCCGTGGCGAAGGCGCGGTAGTTCGCTTCGAGCGCCGCCGAGGAATAGCAGTAGAAAGGCGTGCCGACTTCCGCCGCGAGGGCGGGCAGCGCCACGTCCTCGGCATGCAGCACGCCGTCGCGATAGGTGAAATAAGGGTTCATGGCGTGGTCGGCTGGGTGGGCGTCGGGGCCGGGGCCTGCCGCTGGGGCTGCGGCAGCGGCTGCGGATCGAGGGCGGGATTGGGATAGGTGCCGGGAAACCGGTCGGCGGCGCGGCCCTGGGGCGGCTCGACATAGCCGGGCTTCTTGCCGCAGCCGGCCAATGCCAGGACGGCGAGGCCGGCCGCCGCCAGGCGGAGCAACGCGGGCCGGCTCACAGGAAGCGCTCCCGGGCCGCGGTCACCGCCTTGCGCACGGTCTCCGGCGCGGTGCCGCCGAAGCTGGTCCGGCTGGCGACCGAGGCGTCCACGGTCAGCACGTCGAAGACGGCCTGGGTGATGCGCGGCTCGACCGATTGCAGGTCGGCGAGGCTGAGATCGGCCAGCTTGGCATTCCTGTCCTCCGCCAGCTTGACGATCCGTCCGGTCACGTGGTGGGCTTGGCGGAACGGCAGCCCCAGCACCCGCACCAGCCAGTCCGCGAGGTCGGTCGCGGTGATGAAGCCGGCCTCGGTCGCCGCCCGCATCCGGCCGGCGTCCGGAGTCATGTCGCGGACCATGCCGGCCATCGCGGCGACGCACAGCCCGAGCGTGTCGTCGGTCTCGAACACCGGTTCCTTGTCTTCCTGCATGTCCTTGGAATAGGCCAGGGGCAGACCCTTCATGACGATCAGCAGCCCGCCCAGCGCGCCGATAACGCGGCCCGACTTGGCGCGGACCAGTTCCGCCGCGTCCGGGTTCTTCTTCTGCGGCATGATCGAGCTGCCGGTGGTGAAGGCGTCGGTCAGCCGGACGAAGCGGAAGGCGTCGCTGCACCAGACCACGATCTCCTCCGCGAGGCGCGAGAGGTGGACCGCGCAGATCGCCGCGGCGCCGAGATATTCCAGCGCGAAATCCCGGTCGGACACGGCGTCCAGCGAATTGGCCGTGGGCCGGTCGAAGCCCAGCGCCTCCGCCACGCCGTGGCGGTCGATCGGGAAGGACGTGCCGGCCAGCGCCGCCGATCCCAGCGGGCACTCGTTCAGCCGCGCGCGGGCATCGCGCATGCGGCCCCGGTCGCGGCCCAGCATCTCCACATAGGCCAGCAGATGGTGCCCGAAGGTCACCGGCTGGGCCGTCTGCAGGTGGGTGAACCCTGGCATCACCGTGTCGGTGTGCCGTTCCGCAAGGTCGATCATGGCCGACTGCAGGTCCTTCAGCCCGGCGTCGAGCCGGTCCAGCGCGTCGCGCACCCACAGGCGGAAGTCTGTCGCCACCTGGTCGTTGCGGGACCGCGCGGTGTGCAGCCGGCCGGCCGGCTCGCCGATCAGTTCGGCGAGCCGCGCCTCCACGTTCATGTGGATGTCTTCCAGTTCGGTCTTGAACGTGAAGCCGCCGTCGGCAATCTCATTGGCGATGCGGTCCAGGCCTTCGATGATCCTGGACGCATCGTCCTTGCCGATGATGCCCTGCCGGGCCAGCATGGCGGCATGGGCCTTGGAGCCCGCGATGTCCTGGACCGCCAGACGCTGATCGAATCCGATCGACACGTTGATGCGTTCCATGATCGAGGACGGTCCGCTTGCGAAGCGTCCGCCCCAAAGCTGGTTGGCGGCGCTGCCGGCGTTTTTGGGTGTTGCTTGGTCGGTCATGGGATGCGGTTTGTTCGGGGCCAGGGAAGCTACGGGACGGGATATGAAAAAGGTGGTCAGTATGCGTAATTTAATCGCCGCCGCAATGCTCGGCATCGTCTGCGCCGCCGGATGGTGGGTCGCGAGCGACGCGGGGCAGGCGAACGCGGCCCGTCCGCCGCTCGAAGGCACCATGAAAAAGTTCAAGCCGGCGGACCAGCCCCGGCCGGTGCCGGAGCTGAGCTTCATCACTGCGGACGGCGCCCGCGGCGATCTGTCCGACTTCAAGGGCAAGGTCGTCCTGCTGAACCTCTGGGCGACATGGTGCGCCCCCTGCGTGCGGGAGATGCCGTCCCTGGACGCCCTGCAAGGCAAGCTGGGCGGGGAGGATTTCGAGGTGGTGGCCCTGTCCCTCGACCGGGGCGGCAGGAACATGGTCCAGCCGTTCTTCGACCGCGTCGGCATCCGGAACCTGTCCATGTACCTGGACCCCCAGAGCGCCGCCATGGGCACGCTGAAACCCCGCGGCCTGCCGACCACCCTTGTGATCGATCGGGACGGTTTCGAGCTCGGCCGTCTTGAAGGCGATGCGGAGTGGGACAGCGAGGAGGCCGTCGGGCTGCTCCGTCACTACATCGACGAGGGCGTGCGGCCGCCCAGGATGATGAAGACCGGCGGGTGACCCCGGAACATTCCCCAGGCCACCCGGTTCCCTGAATCATGAATGCCGCGGTGCATGCGATGCCCCGCGGCCACGGACCATTCCGGAGGATTCAGTGTACGGCTATCGACCACCCCGGGCTTCGCGAACCGGAACGATCCTCGCCGCGTCGGCGGCGGCCCTGGCCGCCGCGGCGCTCTACAACACATGGCGGACGCGCAAGGCGGAGCGCGAGCATCCCCCTTCCGGACATTTCGTGAACGTCGACGGTGTGCGCCTCCACTATATCGAGCGGGGCGAGGGCACGCCGGTCGTCCTGCTCCACGGCAACGTCGTCACCGCCGAGGACTATGTCTGGAGCGGCGTGTTCCACCGATTGGCAGCGCGTCACCGGGTCATCGCCATCGACCGTCCGGGCTTCGGCTACAGCGACCGGCCGCACGGGTCGATGTGGACGGCGCGGGAGCAGGCGGACCTGCTGCGCGATGCCCTCGCCCAACTCGGCATCGACCATGCCGTCGTGGTCGGCCATTCCTGGGGCACGCTCGTCGCCCTGGAACTCGCGCTGAGCCACCCGGACATGGTGAGCGGTCTTGTCCTGCTGGCGGGCTACTACCAGCCGACCGTCCGGGCCGACGTGCCGCTGGTCGCCGCACCCGCCGTGCCCGTTTTCGGCGACGTGCTGCGCTATACCCTGTCGCCTCTCGTGGGATCGGCGCTGATGACGCCGACCTTGAAGGGAATGTTCGCCCCGCTGCCGGTGCCCGAGCTTTTCAACCGCGAATTCCCCCGAGTCTTTCCCGTCCGTCCGGGGCAGATCCGGGCCGAATCGCAGGATGCGGTGACCATGGTGCCGGCCGTGTACGGGATGGAGGAGCGCGTCCGCGACCTGCGCATTCCGGTGACGATCTTCGCCGGTACCGAGGACCTGGTGGTCGACCACGAGACCCACGCGGTCTGGCTGCACGAGACTATCCCCGGCAGCGACCTCCACCTTGTTCCAGGGGCCGGCCACATGGTCCACTATGCGGTACCCGACGAGGTCGCCGACGCGATCGAGCAGACGGCACGCGGCAACCGGGTCGCCGTCCAGGCGGCTCCCGGTGTGGCCGCGCATTCCTAAAGGTTCTCAGCCGCTCTTCCTGAGGGGGTCGTGGCCCCAGTTCATCAGGCTGTAGCGCCAGCGGGACGTCTCCACGTCATGGGACGGACCCTGCGCGCAGTGCCGATGGACATAGGCCACGACCTTTCTCATGTGGGCATGATCGTCGTCCGTCAGGTCGCCCTGCTTCGTGCCGGCGATCTCCACGATGCGGCGGCCGGAGTGGTGGCCGACCGATTCGTCCTCGCCGTCGCGGGTAAAGCCGACACCCTTGCTTTCCTCCGTTTCCAGCCAGCGCTCCAGTTCTTTCTGCGTCATATTGACGGCGTCGCGGTACTCGGTGCGGATCTTCGCCTTCTCTTCATCGCTGAACGACATTCATGCTCCCTCGCCGTTACGGGATGGTCCCTGAATGGAAAGCCTTTCCGTCACAGGAACATGGCGGCATGCTTCCGGAAGGAAAGGCAGGTGCTTTGACAGAACGCGCTTCATGCGCATGATCTGTGCGCAGTACCTTGGTAAGGTTGAACATGGCGCGGGGAACGGCATTGCGGAAGACAACCAATGTCTCGGCTCGGGCCGAGTTGGTCGCGGAAGCCAAGTCACTCGGCATCGACCTGTCCGAAGTCTTCGAAGAGGCGCTGGAGAACGCGGTCGCGGCGGCCCGACGGAAATGCTGGATCGCGGAGAACCGCCAAGCCTTCGGGGACTATGACAGGTTCGTCGAAGCGCACGGAAATTTCAACGCCGGAAGGCGGCTTTTCTGACGTGTTGGTCGGTCAAAGCGACTTCGTCCAGGTTCAACGGTCCGGGGTCGTCGTGCCTCTGGTCCGGGTCGGCGCTGTCGGGACGGTGATAGCCCGTCTGATGCCCGTGTTCGAGATCCTGGATGAACCGGTCGTCATGATGACGCCGTAGATCGCCGGCATCTCGACCGCGGAAATCGGGCCTGTCGTGGCAAGCCTCGCCGATCACAGGCTCGCCGTCAGGACCGCTATCGATATCCTGACCGGCGACCTCTGACAAAAATCAAGGGACCCGCCGGTCAGCGGGTCCCTTGTCGGTCTGCCGTGAATAGAGATCGGCGCTCAGCGCGTCGGAACCGGCACTTCCTTGCTGTAGTCGTAGAAGCCGCGGCCAGCCTTGCGCCCGACCCAGCCGGCCTCGACATACTTCACCAGCAGCGGGCAGGGCCGGTACTTGCTGTCGGCGAGGCCGTCATAGAGCACGTGCATGATCGCCAGGCAGGTATCCAGGCCGATGAAGTCCGCCAGCTCCAGCGGACCCATCGGGTGGTTGGCGCCCAGCTTCAGCGCGGTGTCGATCGCCTCGACCGAGCCGACGCCCTCGTAGAGGGTGTAGACGGCCTCGTTGATCATCGGCAGCAGGATGCGGTTGACGATGAAGGCCGGGAAGTCTTCCGCCACGGCGGCCTTCTTGCCCAGCTTCAGCGTCAGGTCCCTGACCGCCTGGAACGTCTCCTCGTCGGTCGCGATGCCGCGGATCAGCTCCACGAGCTGCATCACCGGCACCGGGTTCATGAAATGCATGCCCATGAACTTGGCCGGCCGGTCGGTCACCGCGGCCAGCCGCGTGATCGAGATCGACGATGTGTTGCTCGCGATCAGCGCGTCGGCCTTCAGGTTGGGGACCAGACGCTTGAAGATTTCCCGTTTGACTTCCTCGGCTTCCGTCGCCGCCTCGATGACGAGGTCGCAGTCCCCGAACATCGCCAGATCGGTGCCGGTGGTGATGCGCTCGATGGCCGTGTGCCGGTCGGCCTCGCTCACCTTGCCCTTGGCGACCTGACGTTCCAGGTTCCTGTCGATATTTTTCACCGCCTTGTTCAGCGCATCGGCACTGATATCGGACAGCTTGACGTCGAAGCCTGACACTGCGCAGACATGGGCGATACCCGCACCCATCTGCCCGGCCCCGATGACACCGATCTTCTGAATCATTTATGTTCCTTGCGGCGACGTTGGAGGAAGGGGTTATCGCACCTTGTCCAGTTCCTCCGTCAGCTCGGGAACGACCTTGAACAGGTCCCCCACGAGGCCGTAATCGGCGACCTGGAAAATCGGCGCTTCCTCATCTTTATTTATGGCCACGATGACCTTGGAGTCCTTCATCCCGGCCAGGTGCTGGATCGCACCGGAAATGCCGACCGCAATGTAGAGCTCGGGTGCCACGATCTTGCCGGTCTGACCGACCTGGTAGTCGTTGGGGACATAGCCGGCGTCCACCGCCGCACGGCTCGCGCCGACCGCGGCGCCCAGCTTGTCGGCCAGTGTCTCCAGCATATGGAAGTTCTCGCCGGACTGCATGCCCCGGCCGCCCGACACGATGGCCTTGGCGCTGGTCAGCTCCGGCCGCTCCGACTTGGACAGCTCCTGTCCGACGAACTTGGACAGGCCGGCATCCGCACCGGTCGCCGCATCCTCGACCGTGGCGCTGCCGCCCTCGGCGGCCGCCGCGTCGAAGGCCGTGCCGCGCACGGTGATGATCTTGATCGGGTCGGACGACTGGACGGTGGCGATGGCATTGCCGGCATAGATCGGCCGGTCGAACGTGTCGGCGTCGTGGACGCCCACGATCTCCGAGATCTGGGCCACGTCGAGCAGGGCTGCGACCCGCGGCATGACGTTCTTGCCGAAGCTGGTCGCCGGGGCCAGCACGTGGCTGTAACCCTTGGCCAGATCGACGATCAGCGGGGCGACGTTCTCGGCCAGCCCGTGGGCGTAGGGCTCGGCGTCGGCGACCAGCACCTTCGACACGCCCGCGATCCGGGCCGCCGCTTCGGCGGCGCCCTTGGCGTTGGCGCCTGCGACCAGGACATGGACGTCGCCGCCCAGCTTGGCGGCGGCGGTGACGGTGTTCAGGGTGGCGGGCTTGATCGCGCCTTCGGCGTTTTCCGCGATGACGAGGACGCTCATATCAGATCACCTTGGCTTCGTTCTTCAGCTTGTCGACCAGTTCCTGCACCGTCTTGACCTTGATGCCGGCGGAGCGCTTGGGCGGCTCGACGACCTTCAGGGTCTTCAGGCGGGGTGCGGGATCGACGCCGAGATCGGCCGGCGAAACCGTCTCGATCGGCTTCTTCTTCGCCTTCATGATGTTCGGCAGCGACGCGTAGCGCGGCTCGTTGAGGCGCAGGTCGGTCGTCACCACGGCCGGCAGCTTCAGCTCGACCGTCTCCAGGCCGCCGTCCACTTCGCGGGTCACGGTCACGGTCTCGCCGCCGGGCACCACCTTGGACGCGAAGGTCCCCTGGGCCCAGCCGAGCAGGGCGGCCAGCATCTGGCCGGTCTGGTTGGCGTCGTCGTCGATCGCCTGCTTGCCCATGATGACGAGCTGCGGCTGTTCCTTCTCGACCACGGCCTTGAGCGCCTTGGCGACGGCCAGCGGCTGCAGGTCGGCATCGGTCAGCACATGGACGGCCCGGTCGGCCCCCATCGCGAGCGCGGTGCGCAGGGTTTCCTGGCAGGCTTGGACACCCAGGCTGACGGCGATCACTTCGGTCGCCGCCTTCGATTCCTTGAGACGAACCGCTTCTTCAACCGCGATTTCATCAAACGGGTTCATCGACATCTTAACGTTGGCAGTCTCGACTCCCGAGCCGTCCGCTTTGACGCGGATCTTCACGTTGTAGTCGACCACCCGCTTAACCGGGACGAGGACTTTCATTTCAAATCCTTAGTTATCGGTACACGACAGTGGCTCATGCCCGCGCGACGGCATGACCGCAGTGCACAAAATACACCGCGAGCGGTGGCGAACCATAGGATTTGGCATCAACCGTGTCAATCTGAAGGCATGGCCGAAGCATGACACGGCGGCGCCGGCCTCCAGGGCCTATCAGCGGTTGGCGCCGGGCACCCACAGCACGTCGAGCGCGCCTTTGTCGTTCACATAACGGCTGAGGACGAACAGATGATCCGACAGCCGGTTGATGAATCTCAGCGCCGGCCCGCCCACGGGCTCGTGCCCGGCCAGTTCCGTCATCAGCCGCTCGGCCCGCCGCGCCACGGTGCGGGCGAGATGCAGGTGGGCCGCGGCGGGGGTTCCGCCGGGCAGGACGAAACTCTTGAGCGGGCTGAGCTCCGCGTTCATGGCGTCGATTTCGCGCTCCAGGCGCTCCACCTGCGCATCGGCGATGCGGAGCGGCGGGTAGGGCGGGTTGTCCTGCTCGGGCGTGCACAGGTCGGCGCCCAGGTCGAACAGGTCGTTCTGGATCCGCGACAGCATGGCGTCGATCCCGGGATCGGCCGCGGTGGACAGGCGTGCCAGGCCGATCACGCTGTTCACTTCATCGACCGTGCCGTAGGACGCGACGCGCAGGTCGTGCTTGGCGACGCGCTTGCCGTCGCCGAGCGAGGTTTCTCCCTTGTCGCCGCCCCGGGTATAGATCCGCGTCAGCTGCACCATGCGGGGTGCCCTCCTGGTATCGGTTGTTCTTGTCTTGCTTCGCGCGGGCTCAGGCCGAGGAAGCAATGACGGCGAGGACGAAAAGCACCAGGGCGACCCCCTGGAGGATCACGCGCAGCCGCATCATGCGGTTGCCGTACTTGTCGTTGAACTCGCCGCCACGGACCATGGCGAACAGACCGACGAACAGCGCGCCAAGGACGGCGAGCATCGCCACGACCAGGAGAAATGTCAGAATTCCGCTCATCCCCTGGATATAGTGTGCCGCCGTCCCGCCGCACAGCCCCGTTTCGGCCGTGCCGCCGTTCCGTCCGTCAGTTCCGCCGGCCGAGCAGGCCGCGCGCGATCACCTGCGCCTGGATCTCCGCGGCACCCTCGAAAATGTTCAGGATGCGGGCGTCGCACAGCACGCGGCTGATCTGGTATTCGGTCGCATAGCCGTTGCCGCCGTGGATCTGCAGGGCGTTGTCGGCGTTGGACCAGGCGACGCGGGCGGCCAGCAGCTTCGCCATGCCGGCCTCGATGTCGCAGCGGCGGTCCTGGTCCTTCTCGCGCGCGGCGAAGTATGTCAGCTGCCGGACCAGCATGGTCTCGACCGCCATCCAGCCGATCTTGGCGGCGACCCGGGGGAACTTGATCAGCGGCTTGCCGAACTGCACCCGGTCGGTGGCGTACTGGAGCCCCAGCTCCATGGCGTTCTGCGCGACGCCGGTGGCGCGCGCTGCGGTCTGGATGCGGGCGCTCTCGAAGGTTTCCATCAGCTGCTTGAAGCCCTGGCCCTCGACGCCGCCCAGCAGGTTCTCGGCCGGGACCTCGAAGCCGTCGAAGCCGATCTCGTACTCCTTCATGCCGCGGTAGCCCAGCACCTCGATCTCGCCGCCGGTCATGCCCTCGGCTGGGAACGGATCCTCGACGGTGCCGCGCGGCTTCTCCGCCAGCAGCATCGACAGGCCGCGGTAGTCGGTGGTGTTGGGGTCGGTGCGGACCAGCAGCGTCATAAGGTCGCTGCGGGCGGCGTGGGTGATCCAGGTCTTGTTGCCCATCACCTTATAGGTGTCGCCCTCGCGCACCGCGCGGGTGCGGAGCGATCCCAGGTCCGACCCGGTGTTCGGCTCCGTGAAGACGGCGGTCGGCAGGATCTCGCCGCTCGCCAGCTTGGGCAGCCATTTCTCTTTCTGCTCCTGGGTGCCGCCCAGGCGGATCAGCTCGGCCGCGATCTCCGACCGGGTGCCCAGCGAGCCGACGCCGATATAGGCCTGGCTCAGCACTTCGGACACCACGCACATGGCGGTCTTGCCCATGCCCAGGCCGCCGAACTCCTCCGGCACGGTCAGGCCGAACACGCCCAGCTCGGCCATCTGCTCGACCACTTCCAGCGGGATCAGCTCGTCGCGCTCGTGCCAGCCGTGGGCGTGGGGCACGACCATGTCGGCCGCGAATCGGCTGAACTGGTCGCGCACCATGTCCAGCGTCTCGTCCTCCAGCGCCAGCTTGCCGAAGGTATGGTGGTCGGCGACCAGCTCCGCGATTCGCAGCCGCACCGGCGCCGCGGCGCCGTGGTCGATCAGGGTCGCGACGGCGTCGGTCCGGTACTCGGCGAGCGCTCCGGCGGGCACGCCCAGGTCGCCGGGGCGGACGATCTCCACCTGGCTCAGCGGCACGCCGCCGACCAGCTGCGCCAGATACTCGCCGAAGGCCGCCTGGAGCATCAGTGCCTCCAGTTCTCCCAGCTCGCCGGCGGCGTCCAGGCGGGTCGCCCAGCCGAGCATCTGGCGCAGGCCCTCGACATAGGTTGCCATCCAGGCATAGCCGTGCGCCGCGGTCTGGTTCGCCTCCAGCAGGTCGGCGTCGATCTTGCCGCCGGGGCTGGTCACGATCCCCAGCACCGACGCCCGCGCACTCTCCACCAGCCGTTCCGCGGCGGGCAGGGCCTCGGCGCAAAGCGGCAGCAGATCGTCGAGCAGCAAGGCGGCGGACGAGGCGGGATCGAGCTTGACGGCGACGCTGGTCATAATGGGCTCCGTGTACTAAATGCAGGCCGGGCTGCGTGTTATCCTGCAAAATGCGGGATGGTGTGCACTGCGTCAATGAAACAATGGAACGATCCGAGAGGCTGCCAAGCAATGTTCGCGAAAGAGGGTGCGGGTGTAACTCTTGGTCGCCGGGAGTTCCTGGGGGTTGCGGCGGGGGCCGCGCTGGCCCCCCTCACGAGGTCGGCCATGGCTCAGCAATTCGTAAGATTCCCCGACGGCTTCGTCTGGGGAACCTCGACCTCTTCCTACCAGATCGAGGGGGCCGCCGACGCCGACGGCCGTGGCCTCAGCGTCTGGGACACCTTCAGCCGCACGCCGGGCAAGGTGCTGAACGGCGACACCGGCGACGTCGCGGCCGACCATTACAACCGGTACCTGGAGGACGTAGCACTGATGGCCGACGCGGGGCTCAAAGCCTACCGCTTCTCCGTCGCCTGGCCGCGCGTTCAGCCGACCGGCACCGGCCCGGCGAACGCCAAGGGCCTGGTCTTCTACGACCGCCTCACCGACGCGCTGCTCCGGCGCGGGATCGAGCCCTGGCCGTGCCTCTATCATTGGGATCTCCCCCAGGCGCTCCAGGACCGGGGCGGCTGGGGCAACCGCGACATCGCGTCCTGGTTCGCCGACTATGCCTTGATCGTCGCCGGCCGGATCGGCGACCGGGCCAAACACTGGGTCATGCTGAACGAGCCCTCGGTCGTCGCGATCTTCGGCCACGGCCTCGGAGGCCACGCTCCAGATCTGCGCGGGCGGGACAACTATTGCGCCGCGATCCACCACCAGAATCTGGCGCAGGGCAGGGCGCTCGCGGCATTGCGCGCCGCTGGCGGCAAGGACTGGCAGCTCGGCACCGTGCTCAGCGTCCAGCCGGTCAAGCCGGCCCCCGGACCCGACTCCAACCGTCACGCGGCGGCGCAATGGGACGCGGTCTGGAACCGCGCCTGCCTGGACCCGCTGTTCAAGGGCGAGTATCCCGACAGCCTGATCGCCGACTTCAAGCCGCTGGTCAAGCCGGGCGATATGGAGACGATCCGCCAGCCGATCGATTTCCTCGGACTCAACTATTACAGCCGCATGCATCAGGTGGTCGATCCCGGCGGCCTGTTCGGCACCAATTTCGGCCCGTCGCCGGATGGGACGAAGCACACCGACATGGGCTGGCCGATCGAGCCGGACGGGCTGTATGAACAACTCATCGACTTCCGCGACCGCTACGGCAACCCGCCGGTCTATGTGACGGAGAACGGCGCGTCCTATGGCGACTGGGTAGGTCCCAGCGGCAAGGCCGAGGACGGCGCGCGGATCTTCTTCATCCGCGACCACCTGCTGGCCTGCCACCGCGCGATCCGGGACGGCGCCGACCTGCGGGGCTATTTCGTCTGGACCCTGCTCGACAACTTCGAATGGGGCTACGGCTACACCCAGCATTTCGGCCTGGTGCAGGTCGACCGGGAGACGATGCAGCGCCGCCCGAAGGCCAGCTACTACTGGTACGGCGACGTGGCGAAGGCGAACGCGGTGCCTCTCTGAAACCATGCCGCCGCGGAGATGATCCGCGGCGGCATCGGAATCGGCCGGCGGAGCCTTACGCCTCCGCCACGTCTTCCAGCGTCCGCAGGCCGGGCGTCCGCGCGTTCACCAGCACGGCCATGTTGCCCGGCTTGTGCTCGTTGCGGAGCATCTTGGTGTGGGCGCGCGGGATGTCCTCCCACGAGAAGACCTCCGACATGCAGGGGTCCAGGCGCCGCTCGATCACCAGCTGGTTGGCCTGGCTCGC
Source organism: Skermanella mucosa (assembly GCF_016765655.2). Lineage (NCBI taxonomy): Bacteria > Pseudomonadati > Pseudomonadota > Alphaproteobacteria > Rhodospirillales > Azospirillaceae > Skermanella > Skermanella mucosa. The sequence continues at coordinate 3,592,496 of NZ_CP086106.1, read as the reverse complement.
CTGGAGCAGGTTGGCGAAGTGGCTGCCCTGGATGCGCTTCTGGCGCATCCACACGAAGCGCGCGTCGAAGGTCAGGTTGAAGCCCGACGTGCCGGCGCAGAACACCACCATGCCGCCGCGCTTGACCACGAAGCAGGAGACCGGGAAGGTCTGCTCGCCCGGATGCTCGAACACGAAGTCGACGTCGTTGCCCTTGCCGGTGATGTCCCAGATCGCCTTGCCGAAGGGGCGGACCCGCTTCATGTACTCGGCATAGGCGGCGCTGTCGTCCACGTCCGGCAGCTGGCCCCAGCAGTCAAAGTCCTTGCGGTTCAGCACGCCCTTGGCGCCGAGCGACAGCACGAAGTCCCGCTTGGTCTCGTCCGAGATCACGCCGATCGCGTTGGCGCCGGCCGTCGCGATCAGCTGGATCGCCATGGAGCCCAGGCCGCCCGAGGCGCCCCAGACCAGCACGTTGTGACCCGGCCGGAGAATGTGCGGGCGGTGGCCGAACAGCATGCGGTAAGCGGTCGCCAGCGTCAGGGTGTAGCAGGCGCTCTCTTCCCAGGTCAGGTGCTTCGGCCGGGCCATCAACTGGCGGGCCTGCACGCGGCAGAACTGGGCGAAGGAGCCGTCCGGCGTCTCGTAGCCCCAGATCCGCTGGGAGGTCGAGAACATCGGGTCGCCGCCGTTGCACTCCTCGTCGTCGCCGTCGTCCTGGTTGCAGTGGACCACGACCTCGTCGCCGACCTTGAACCGTTTGACCTTGCTGCCGACGGCCCAGACGATCCCCGACGCGTCGGAGCCGGCGATGTGGTACTCGGCCTTGTGCACGTCGAACGGCGAGATCGGCTTGCCCAGGCCGGCCCAGATACCGTTGTAGTTGACGCCGGCCGCCATGACCATGACCAGGACCTCGTCCTGTCCGATCTCCGGAGTCGCGACGACTTCGAGCTGCATGGCCTTCTCGGGCTCGCCGTGACGCTCCCTCCGGATCGCCCAGGCGTGCATCTTCGCCGGCACATGGCCCAGCGGCGGGATCTCGCCCACGTCGTAGAGGTCCTTGACCGCCGGACCGGCCGGGCGGGTGATGACGTTCGCTGCCTCGGTCATGCCTTGTTCCTCAAAACCTTTTTCTGCCGCAGGATACCCCGATACGGCCGTATCGAACTTCGCTGCATATGCGTCGATGTCGAGACGCCCTGAAGCTTAAAACCCTATGGATCGTAGAGTTTCCGCAGTCTAAACAGGATGATCCTTCCGATGCAACGCACAATACGGTAAATTGTTTCACCGGTCACCCGGTCACTGAAACAATCAGTCGAAAGCACTATCGGATGAGAAAAATGCCAGTTGAAGCAAATGCGTTCGCTGTCGCAGCATAAGACGCTCTCGTGGCATGGTGTGCCGGCGGCGGTCGGCCGGACGGCAGGTGACCGGGTTCTTGGAAAACGTGCGAAGGGGAAAGCGCCGTAATGAGTGGACATCGCGACAAGCCCTGGCTGATCCGGACTTATTCCGGCCATTCGACCGCAGCCGCCTCGAATGCGCTGTACCGGACGAACCTGAAGCGGGGACAGACCGGCCTTTCCGTAGCCTTCGACCTGCCGACCCAGACCGGCTACGACAGCGACCATCCGCTGGCCAGGGGTGAGGTCGGCAAGGTCGGCGTTCCGGTCTGCCATCTCGGCGACATGAAGACGCTGTTCGACGGCATCCCGCTGGGCGAGATGAACACCTCCATGACGATCAACGCGACGGCGCCGTGGCTGCTGGCGCTCTACATCGCCGCCGCGGAGCAGCAGGGCGCCGACCGGGCGCAGCTCGCCGGGACGACCCAGAACGACATCATCAAGGAATATCTCAGCCGCGGCACCTACATCTTCCCGCCTGAGCCGTCGATGCGGCTGACCACGGACATGATCGCCTTCACCTACCGTGAAGTGCCGAAGTGGAACCCCATGAACGTCTGCTCCTACCACCTGCAGGAGGCGGGGGCGACTCCGGTGCAGGAGCTGGCCTTCGCGCTGGCGACCGCCTGCGCGGTGCTCGACGCCGTGAAGGCGTCGGGGCAGGTCCCGGCCGAGGATTTCCCCCAGGTGGTCGGGCGGATCAGCTTCTTCGTCAACGCCGGCATCCGGTTCGTCACCGAGCTGTGCAAGATGCGGGCGTTCACCTATCTGTGGGACCAGATCACCCGCGATCGCTACGGCATCGAGGACCAGCAGTTCCGCCGGTTCCGCTATGGCGTCCAGGTCAACAGCCTGGGCCTGACCGAACCGCAGCCGGAAAACAATGTCTACCGCATCCTGATCGAGATGCTGGCCGTCGTCCTGTCCAAGGACGCCCGCGCCCGCGCGGTCCAGCTTCCCGCCTGGAACGAGGCGCTGGGCCTGCCGCGCCCGTGGGACCAGCAGTGGAGCCTGCGCCTCCAGCAGATCGTCGCGTTCGAGACCGACCTGCTGGAATACGGCGACCTGTTCAACGGCAGCCACGTCATCGACTCCAAGGTCGAGGAGCTGATGGCCGAGGCGCTGGACGAGCTGGCCCGGATCGACGCCATGGGCGGCGCCATCGCCGCCGTCGAGTCGTCCTACATGAAGCAGCGGCTGGTCGAGTCGAACACCCGGCGCCTCGCGGCGATCGAGGCCGGCGAGCAGATCGTGGTCGGCGTCAACAAGTTCACCGAGTCGGCGCCGTCGCCGCTGACCGCGGGTGACGACGGCGGCTTCTTGGCCGTCGATCCCCAGGCGGAGGCGGACCAGCTCGCTCGACTCGAAGCTTGGCGCGCCGCCCGCAACCCGGCCGACGTCGAAGCGGCCCTGGCCGACCTGGGCGAAGCTGCCCGCGACGGGCGCAACATCATGGAGCCCAGCATCCGCTGCGCCCATGCCGGTGTCACCACCGGCGAATGGTCCGCCGTCCTGCGCGGCGTGTTCGGCGAGTACCGCGCCCCGACCGGCGTCGGCAAGGCCGCCAGCACCGGCGGCGCCGACAGCTTGGCTACCGTGCGCGAGCGCGTGACCGAGGTCTCGGAGCGGCTCGGCCGTCGGATCAAGATGCTGGTCGGCAAGCCGGGGCTGGACGGCCATTCCAACGGGGCGGAGCAGATCGCGGTGCGCGCCCGCGATGCCGGCATGGAAGTGGTGTACGAGGGCATCCGCCTGACCCCCGCGCAGATCGTCAACGCCGCCCTGGAGGAGGGCGTCCATGTCGTCGGCCTGTCGATCCTGTCCGGCAGCCACGTGGCGCTGGTGACCGACGTCCTCGACCGCATGCGCCGCCTGGGCCTGGGCGAGATCCCCGTCGTCGTCGGCGGCATCATTCCGCCGGAGGACGAGCGGACCCTGAAGGCCGCCGGCGTGGCCCGCGTCTACACCCCCAAGGACTACGACCTGACCGCCATCATGGACGACATCGTCAGTCTGGTGGACGAACGCGGGGAACAGGCGGCGTAAGTCAAGGTCTGGCCGCAGATGGACGGCGATGGGCAACGATATCTGATTCCATCGCCGTCCATCTGCGGCCAAAGAACCCCAACCTCTTGCGTCTTTCGGCTGTTCGGGATACTACCTGTCGTATTGAGCAGGGTCCGAGGCAGCCATGAAATTCATCCACGCCGCCGATATCCATCTCGACAGCCCGCTGGTCGGGCTGGCCGCCTACGACGGCGCGCCGGTCGATCTGCTGCGGGGCGCCACCCGCCGCGCCTTCCAGGCGCTGGTCGATCTGGCGCAGGAGGAGGCGGTCGATTTCGTGGTGATCGCCGGCGACCTGTATGACGGCGACTGGCGCGACTTCAACACCGGCCTGTTCTTCGTCCAGCAGATGGCGCGCCTGCGCCAGGCCGGCATCCCCGTCTTCCTGATCCACGGCAACCACGACGCCGAAAGCCAGATCACCCGCAAGCTGCCGCTGCCGGAGAACGTCACGGTCTTCTCCTCCCGCAAGCCGGAAACGCACCTGCTTCCCGGCCTGAAGGTCGCCCTGCACGGCCAGAGCTTCAAGCAGCGGGAAGTGGTCGACAACCTGGCCGCTGGGTACAAGCCGCCGGTGCCGGGGCACTTCAACATCGGCCTGCTGCACACCTCGGCGGACGGGCGCGAAGGCCATGCCGGCTACGCGCCGTGCGATCCCACCGACCTCGCCCGCCACGGCTACGACTACTGGGCATTGGGCCACGTCCATACCCGCGAGGTGCTGAACGAGCACCCGTACATCGTCTTCCCCGGCAACCTCCAGGGACGCAATATCCGGGAGACCGGCGCCAAGGGCTGCATGATGGTCACGGTCGAGGACGGCCATGTGACCCGGCTCGACCACCGCCCGGTCGACGTGCTCCGCTGGGGTGTGGTCGAGGCGGACCTGACCGGCTGCGAATCGCCCGGCGACGCGCTGGCCCGGGTCCGAGGGGCGCTCGAAGCGGCAGCCGACGGGTGCGAGGGCCGGCCGCTGGCCGCCCGTCTGCGGCTGACCGGTGCGACCCCCCTCCATGGCGGGCTGCTGTCCCGGCAGGATTCCTTCATGGCGGAAGTGCGGGCCGTGGCGCTCGACCTGGGGGCCGACGCGGTCTGGATCGAGAAGATCATCGGCGCCACCCGGCCGATGCGCGACCTCGTCACCCTCAGCCTGCGCCAGGACGCGGTCGGCAGCCTGTTGCGCTCCCTGGACGGCCTCGCCGCCGATCCGGAGCTTCAGGCGACCGTCCGGTCCGAGCTGGACGAGCTGATGGGCAAGATGCCGCGCGAACTGGACCGCCAGCACGACCAGGGCGAAGAGCTTGCCGCCTTGAGGGACCCCGCCGCCCTGATCGCGGACGCCAGGGCCATCGTATTGTCACGCCTGCTCGACCGGGAGCTCGACCGATGAGACTGATCCGCCTGGGCCTCGACCGCTTCGGTCATTTCACGGACGGCGGGATCGATCTCGGCGCGCGGCCGGACTTCCATATCGTCTGCGGCAACAACGAGGCGGGAAAGACCACCACGCTCCGGGCGCTGAGCGACTTGTTCTTCGGGATCGAGACGCGCTCGCCCTACAACTTCAAGCATGACTACGCCGACCTGCGCCTGACCGCGGAGATCGAGGCGGCGGACGGCCGGCGGCTGGCCTTCCAGCGGCGCAAGGGCCGGCAGAACACCCTGCTCGACGCGGACGGGTCGGGCAGCCTTCCCGATACCGCCCTGGCCGCGTTCCTGGGGCCGATCGATCGCGACTTCTTCGAGGGCATGTTCGGGCTCGACCATAACCGGCTGCGCCGGGGCGGCGAGGATATCCTGGCCGCCCGCGGCGATGTCGGGCAGAGCCTGTTCGGGGCGGGCGCCGGCGTGATGGGCATCTCCCAGGTGCTTGCCGAGCTTGATGCCGAGGCGAACGCCCTGTTCTCCTCCCGCCGCGTCGCGTCGAAGCCGTTCTACCAGGCGCTGGACCGCCACGCTGACGCGCGCAAGCGGCTGCGCGAGGCCGCTGTCAGCGGCGACGAGTGGCGCCAGGTCCAGGCCGATGCCGAGGCCGCCGAGGCCAGGATCCGCGACTGCCGGGAACGCCTCAACCATTTGGAGTCCGCCCGCGCCAAGGCGGAGCGCATCCGCCGCACCCGCCATCTGGTCAGCCAGATCGCGGAGCTGGAGGACTGCCTCGGCGCCCTGGCCGACGCCCTTGTGCTGGCGGAGGACGCGGCCGATCGGCGGCAGGCCGCGTTGCGGCAGCGCGACGAGGCGTCCCGCGACGTGGAACGCTGCGGCGCCGTCGCCGCCAAGCTGGCAGAGGAGCTGGACGGCCTCACCGTCCCAGAGGCCGTCCTGGCGAGCGGTCCCGGGATCGAGGCCCTGCACGAGCAGCGGGGAGCGATCCGCGACCAGCGCGCCGACCTGCCCAAGCGCGAGAGCGAGTTGCGCCAGCTGCGCGACCAGGCGGCCGACCTGCTGAGGCGGCTCGGCTCGTCCCTGCCGGTCGAACGGGCGGCGGAAGCGATCCCTCCCAAGTCCGTCCTTGCCGATGTCCGCGCCCTCATCGCGGAGGAGGGCAGGCTGCGCGCCCGGTCCGACGCGGCTGCCGACCAGCTCGCCAAAAGCAGGGTCGAGGCGGCCCGGCTGGAGGCCCAGCTGGAAGCCATCGGCACGCCCGCCGACGCCGCCGTCCTGAATGCCGCCATCGCCGAGGTGAAGGCGCGCGGAACCCTGGAACAGACCCTCGCCGAGGGACAGGCCCGGCTTGGCCGCCTCAAGGAGCGGATCGCCGCCCAGGTCGCGAGCCTGCCCCTGTGGCAGGGCTCGCTCGACGGCCTGCTCCAGGCCAAGGTGCCGGACGACAGCACCGTCACCCGGTTCGAGAAGGAATTCGCCGACCTCGAAGCGCGCTCGACGCGGGCGCGGGAGAAGGCCGAGGAGTTGCGGACGCAGCTCAGCCAGCTCGATGCGGAACTGGCGGCACTCAAGGGAACCAGCGAGATCCCGACGGCGGAGGCCATCGCGGAAGCCCGCCGCCGTCGCGATACCGGCTGGCGCGTCGTTCGCCGGACCTTCATCGACCGTGACCCGCCGCCCTTGTCCACCGACGAGGCCGAGCTGTTCGATTCGACCCACGACCTGCCGGGGCTGTTCGAGCAGACCATCCGTGCCGCCGACGATCTGGTCGACCGCAAGGAGGCGGAGGCCCATCGGGTCGCCAACTATGTCCAGTTCACCTCGCGCCACCAGGATACCATCCGGCGCCTTACCTCCGCCGCCCACGAGGTCTCGGCCTGCGACAGGGCCCGTGGCGAGCTGGAGGCGGCCTGGGCGGCGGCGTGGCGCCCGGCGGGGCTGATCCCGGTGTCGCCGCGGGAGATGTCGGCCTGGCTCGCCCGCGTCGCCGCCCTGGTCCGCGACGCCGACTCGGCCCGCGACCTGGAGACGAGCACCCGGCGCATGGAGCAGGACCTTGCCGGCGCCCATGCCCAGCTGGTGGCCGCGCTGTCCGCCCACGGTTCGCTCGCGTCATCGCAGACCGCATTGGGCATCCTGCTGCGGCAGGCCGATGGACTGGCCCAACGCCTGACCGAAGCGGCGCTCCAGCGCCAGGGCTGCCTGGACCGTCTGGTCGAGCAGCGGGTCAAGGTCGTGGAGGCAGAACGCCAGGCCGACGCCTGCGCCCAGGCTCTCGGCACGTGGCAAGGGAGTTGGGGAAAGCTGGTCGAACGGCTCGGACGGGATCCCAGCGCCACCCCCGCCGGCATCGAGGAGACCCTGGGCGCCCTGGGGGAGCTTGGCCGCCGCCTCGACGCGATCAAGGAACTGACCCACCGCGTCGAGCGGATCGGCGAAAATGTCGGCCGGTTCGAGGCCGAAGCCGTCCGGCTCGCCACGGCGCTCGGTCTGGAGGCCGGCGGCGACGCCATCGACCTTGCCGGCATTCTTCTCTCCCGGCTCCAGCAGGCGCGCGGGGATCTGGAGCGGCGCCAGGATCTCGCGACGCGGCTCGAAAACGCGCGGAGCGAGGTTGCGTCGGCCGAGCAGACCATGCGGGATGCGGAGGCG